>NZ_JBFAGG010000011.1:0-319898 GCF_040653595.1 Sphaerisporangium sp. NPDC051011
CGGTAAGACCGCTTCGGTGGCGCAGGTCGGTGAAGCAGGAAGCCGCAGAAGTGCCGCACGTGCGGCACAGGCTGAATCTCCGGCATTCATGCCGGGGAGCGCGTCAACGTTACCCCGGGCAGTTCCGGGGGCTGACGCTCTGCCCAGCACCGACGACGGTGATCTGGGCAAGGCTTTCCGGCACCGTGGCGGCTGCCGTGCACACGATCTGCTCGACGGCCAGTGTGGACAGGTCGCCGGCCGGAGTGGACAGGGTCACCACCAAGCGGCCGGCCGCCTCGGCGGTCACCGAGAACGGGCCGGCTTCGGGCGGGACGTCGGTGGTGAGTCCGTGCGCCTGTTCCTCGGGGGTGGGTCCGGCCGCCAGCAGCGCGAGCCTGTCCGCCGGGAACAGTGGACGACCACCGGGCCGCGTTACCGCGCTGAGTCGGCCGTTCTTCACCAGGTAGAGGGTGATCGTCATGGTTGGTGCGACGGCTCCGCTCGGCGGGTCGCCGGCGCGGATGGCGTCGCTGGGTCGCACGCCGCAGCCAGCCACGGCGACGAGCGATACGAGGCCCGCGGCGAGCCCGCGGCGGGCGAGCCCGGTCCTCACTCGGGGCCTCCGTCCAGATCGTGTGCCCGGCGTGGCAGGCGCAGCGTGAAGATGGCGCCGCCGTCCGGGGCGTTGGTGACGGTGAGGTCGCCTCGGTGCAGGCGCACGTTCTCCCGCGCGATGGCCAGGCCCAGGCCGCTGCCCTCGGACCTGGCCCTGGCCGCGCTGGCCTTGTAGAACCGGTCGAACACGTGCGGCAGCACCGCTTCGTCCAGCCCCGGCCCGTGGTCGCGGACCTCGAGAGCGATCCAGTGCGGGTCGGCGGACAGCCGTACCGACACCGGTGGCTCGCCGTGCCGCAGGGCGTTGCCGACCAGGTTCGCGAGGATGACGTCCACTCGGCGCGGGTCCAGACGTGCCGTCACGGCGGCTGGAAGCTCGGTGTGCACCTGCTCCGACCAGCCCCGCGTACGCAGGGTCGCGCGCACCAGCTCGGCCACGTCGACCTCGTTCAGTGCCAGGGCCGCCACGCCGGAGTCGAACCTGCTGATCTCGATGAGGTCGTTCACCAGCCCGGTGAGGTTGAGCGTCTCCTGGCTGACCAGCCTGGCGGCCCTGCCGGCGGGCTCGGGCAGCCGGGCCGCCTCCTCGTCCAGGACGTCGGCGACCGCGGCGAGCACGGCCAGCGGGGTGCGCAGCTCGTGGGACACGTCGGCCACGAACCGGCGGGCGTCGGCCTCCATCTTGCGCAGCTGCTTGACGTGCCGTTCCAGCTCCGCGGCGGTGTTGTTGAACGTGCGTGCCACCTCGGCCAGCTCATCGGAGCCGCGGACCGCGATCCTGGTCCGCATCTCGCCCTCGCCCAGCAGGCGTGCCGCCCGGCCGAGCTCGCGCACCGGGCGCAGCACGCCCCGGGTGGCCAGCAACGCCAGGACGACCGCGAACGCCAGGGCCCCCCCGCCGGTGAGCCAGGCGCGTGCGGCGAGCTCGTCGATGCTGCGCTGTTCGCGAAGCAGGCTGCGTGCGGTGTAGACCTCTATGCCGGACACCCGCGTCGTCCGGTCCCGCTCGACGATCAGCAACGGCGAGCCGATGATCAGGATGGGGACGTCCGACCACATCACGCGTTGCCACGCGATGTCGCCGTCGGCCACCGCCCGCCGCAGCTCCGGTGGAATCGCCCCGGGATCCAGGCCATGCCGGCATGGCCCGCCGAAAGGCCGGCATGGCCGGCCGGGGCCGGCCGGCGAGCGCGTCTCGTGGTAGATGGCGATCGCGTCGTTGTTCCCGTCGGCCACGGTGCGGGCGATCTCGCCGAGCTCGCCCGCGTCCGGCGCCGGATTCTGCAACGGGAAGAGCGCCTCCAGGCGGCTTCTCATCGCCTCCACCGCGGCATCCTGGGTCCGCTGGAGGATGGCGTTGCGGGCCTGGACGTAGCTCCCGCCGGCCACCGCCGCCGCGGTGACCACACACAACAGTGCGAACGCGAACAACAGCCGGGCACGCAGCCCCAGGCTCGGCCGAGATACCACCGGCCGCTTCACACCGGCCCGAACCGGTACCCGAACCCACGCACCGTCTGCACGTAGACGGGCGCAGCCGAGTCGTCCTCGATCTTCGCGCGCAACCGCTGCACGCACGCGTCCACGAGACGCGAGTCGCCGAAATACCCGTGCTCCCACACCGACTCCAGCAGCTGCTGACGGCTGTGCACCCGGCCCGGCGTGGCGGAGAGCTCGAGCAGCAGGCGCAGCTCGGTCGGGGCGAGGCTGACCGGCGCGCCGCGGTTGGCGACCACCAGCCCGGCCCGATCGATGGTCAGGTCCCCGTGCCGCTCCAGCTCCGCCTGGTCCCGGCCGATCCGCCGGAGCACCGCGCGAATGCGTGCCTCGAGCACCCTGGGCTGTGCCGGCTTGACCACGTAGTCGTCGGCGCCCGCCTCCAACCCGGCCACCACGTCCATGTCGTCGCCGCGCGCGGTCAGCATGATGATCGGTACCTCCCAGGCGGCCCGGATGCGGCGGCAGACCTCGAACCCGTCCATGCCAGGCAACATCAGATCGAGTACGACGACGTCGGGAAGGTCCGTACGCAGCCGGTCCAGCCCCTGCTCGCCGGACTCCACCGCGCGCACCCGGTGCCCATGCCGGGTCAGGGCCAGCTCAAGGCCCTCCCGCACGGCAGGGTCATCCTCGATCAACAACACTCGCGACACGCCGCCGAGTTTCACCGCACGCTCCGTAACTTGCCCGCCGGTCAACCCCATCCACTGTCGGCCGGCCGTGTCCCCGCCTCGTCCGCGCCGTGTCATGGTTGTGTCACGGTCGCGCCGACGGTGGCAGCCGTCGAGAAACCGTGACATGCGGCGGACAACGCGCGCACATCCGGCGCCAATGGTAGTTCGTCATGAACGAACCACGTACCATCCCACCTCGGCCCCGAGACCGGCTGTTCGCCGTGGTCACGCTGGTGCTCGCCGTGCTCCTGCTGCCGGCGGCGTTCGTCCGCCGTCCTGGCCGCGCCCGCGAACTGGCCTGCCGCTGGGCGTTGCGGATGCGTTTCCCCGCCGAGGATCTCACCGGGCTCACCGACGGTGCCATGGCGGCGTTCACCGCGGCGCGCACCGAGGCGCTCTGGCGTCACGGCCAGCTCATCGGCCTCACCTCGGGGTACCGCGATCCCCTTGTCCAACAACGGATGTTCGACGAGGAGGTGCGCCGCTCCGGGTCCCCGGCCTCGGCACGCATGCTCGTGCTACCACCGGCGGAATCCAGCCACGTCAAGGGCATCGCGCTGGACGTGCGCCCCCACGAAGGCGCGCGCTGGCTGGAGGAACACGGCGCCCGCTACGACCTTTACCGCATGTACGACAACGAGTGGTGGCATTTCGAGTACCGCTCGGACAGCGACGGCACGCCACCACGACGACCCCACCCCGGCGTGGGCTACGTGATCGAGAACAGGGACCAGATATAGCCCAGGTCCGGGTCTGGGGCCACGTGTGCGATTTGGGGACGTTGACGGATTTGCGCCCGAGAACCGAACCGATAATCCGACCGGCGCGCCCAAGGGCTCGGCCCGGGCATTCAACAGCGGTATCGACCGGGCGTTCGGAGAGGGATCAGGGGTATGTCATCGGGGAGTAACAACAAGTCCGGATTGCTGGGATGGCGCCTGCAAGCAGCGCGTGAGATGGCGTTTGTGGGGCGGGAGGAAGAGCTCGCGGTTTTCAACGCGGCGTTGTACGGCGGCGGCTGCAGCGTTCTGTACGTGCACGGTCCCGGCGGCATCGGGAAGTCGGCCTTGTTGCGGCGGTTCGCTCACGAGGCCGCGGTGGCGGGGCGGCCGGCGTCCATGGTGGACGGGCGCATGTTGGATCCGTCGCCGGCCGAGGCTGAGGCCGAGTTGGTGCTTCGCGATGCGGACGCGGTGCTGCTGGTTGACAACTTCGAACGAATTCAGGGCTTGGAGGGATGGCTTCGCGAGCGGTTCCTGCCGCGGGCGCCCATGGGGGCGCTGGTGGTGATCGCGGGGCGAAACCCGCCGGATATGCGGTGGCAGGCGGATCCGGGATGGGCAGGGGCGCTGGAGGTGCTGCCGCTGCGCGACCTGCGGGCCGGAGATGCGCAGACCCTGCTGGACTCCTCCGGGGTGCCGGCCGAGTCGCGCGAGCCGCTGCTGGCCTTCGCCGGTGGTCATCCGCTGGCGCTGCTGCTGGGGGCGGCCGTGGCGGTGAAGGACGGAGGGACCGGCAGGCGGTGGATGCCGAATCAGGACGTGGTGGCCACGTTGCTGGATCAACTGGTGGGCGAGTTGCCTTCGGCGGCGCATCGGCATGCTCTGGAGATCTGCGCGCATGCGTACATGACGACGGAGGACCTGCTGCGCGCGGCCTTGCCGGAGGACGCCGGGACGTTGTTCCGGTGGTTGCGGCGGTTACCGTTCGTGGAGTCGAGCAGTCTCGGGCTGTTTCCGCATGACGTGGTGCGGGAGGTGCTGGAGGCGGACCTGCGATGGCGGGACCCCGAGGGGTACGCGGTGATGCACGACCGCATCCACGCGCACCTGGCGGAGAAGGTGCGCACGGCGAGCGACGCGGACGTGCTCGGCGCGGTGGCGGCACTGTTCTACCTGCACCGCGACAACGACGCGCCGGCCGACTTCCACGGCCGCCACGACGAGGGCGAGTTCCAGGAACAGGTGTTGCGGGAGGAGGACCTCGGGACGCTGCTCCGGGTGGCGACGGCGGCCGAGGGCGCGGAGGGCGCGGCCTGCGCCGCCTTCTGGGCGGAACGCCGGCCAGAGGCGTTCCGGCTGTATCGACGGACCGAAACCGGCGAGCCCGTGGCTTTCTCCGCGTGGTTGCGGTTGGCGGAACTCGATGAGGAGGAGCTGACGGCCGATCCCATCGTGGCCATGGCGTGGGCGCATGCGCGTGCTACCACGCCGTTGCGCGCCGGTGAACATTTGGCGGTCAGCCGGCTTTGGGCGCTGCCGCCGTATCGCGGAAGCTCGCCGGTGATGGATTTGATCCAGTGGCGAGTGATCGGCAATTGTTTGCGGTCCGAGCGGATGGCATGGTCATATATCGAAATACGGTCTCCGAACCAAGCGTGGGTGGAGCATTTACGGCATTACGGGATGCGTGACATCTCCGAGCAGCCACGGCTGGGGGATGACGCGTACACCCTGTTCGTTCATGACTGGCGCGCGGTGCCGGCGCAGGCGTGGCTGGAGCGGATGAACCAACCACTCGTCGCGGGGCCTGCCGACGGCCCGAGTGCCGCGACGGCGAAACTGGCGGTGCTGTCCCAGGCGGAGTTCGCCGAGGCGGTTCGCAAGGCGTTGCGCCAGTTGTCGCGGCTGGACGCGCTGGCCGCTTCCCCACTGACGCGCACCAGGCTGATCGCCGAGCGGGCCGGGCAGAACCCGGCCACGGCACTGGGTGACCTACTACGCCAGGCGATCGACGACCTGCGCGAGGATCCGCGCTCGGTCAAGTTCCACCTGGCCCTGTCGGTCACGTTCCTCCGCAGCACGCCCACCCAGGAGCTGGCCGCAGAACGACTCGGCCTCCCTTTCACCACCTACCGCCGCCATCTGACGGCCGGCATCGAACGTGTCTGCGCCGACCTGTGGCACCGGGAACTGTATGGCACCGACGCACCGGCGTACCGATCCACCTGAGCCGCCACATCGTGCCGGCGCGGCGGCACGAACGCGACCGAGGGCCTGTCAGTCGGCAAGCGCGAAACCGGCCGCCGCCTCCGCGTGCAGTCGAGCGCTCGGCAGCACCGGGATGGCGCTGTCCTTCTCACTGATCAGCAGCTCGATCTCCGTGCAGCCGAGGATGACGCCTTCAGCGCCGTCGTCTGCGAAATCATCGATGATCTGGTTATACGCGTCCCTGGACGATTCCCGGAGCACCCCGCGCACCAGTTCGTCGAAGATCACGCGATGGACCAGTTCCCTCTGCTCACGCCGCGGGACGACCACATCGAAGCCGTGGGCGGCCAGCCGATCCCGGTAGAAGGGCTGCTCCATGGTGAAGCGAGTGCCCAGCAGACCGACCTTGCGCATGCCCCTCGCGCGGACCTCGGCGCCCAGGGCGTCGGCGATGTGCAGCACGGGCACGCTCACGGCCCGCTCCACGTCGTCGCTCACCCGGCTGAAGGTGTTGCTGCAGATGAGCAGGAGGTCGGCGCCGAGATCCTCCAGTTTCCTGCCCGCACCGGTCAGCAACGTACTCACCTCGTCCCAGCGGTCGGCGAAGATCAGGTCCTCGACGGTCGTGTAGTCGACCGACCAGATGAGGCTGTTGGCGGAATGGCTGCCGCCGAGTCGCTCGCGGACCCGCTGGTTGATGATCTGGTAGTAGATCACCGTCGATTCCCAGCTCAACCCGCCGATGAGACCGATAGTGCGCATGGAACTCCGTTTCGCCGGCTTGTGCCGGAAGGCTAAACGGAGTGCCTGCTCATTTAGCAGACCAAAAGCTGTTCAGCCATTCCGGCCGTTCGGCGACCAGCCGGTAGACCTGGCTCTGCGACAGCTCGAAACCACGTTCGGTCAGGAGCGGTCGAAGGTCGGTGGTGGCGTACATGCCGCGGGCGGCCATCCCGACCTGCTCCTGCACGAACGCCAGGTCGGCGCCGTCCTCAAGGAGACGAGCCATGTACGCGCTGCGCATGCGGTGCCGGTCAATGCCTTGTCCAGGTTGAGCGCGTGCCCTGCTGCCGCGCCCCCTTCCAGCCTCGCCTCGAAGACGGCGTCCGCTTGCTCAGCTCAGCGGCGCTGCCAGCGCACGGGCGCAGGCAGCGAGCCCGATCTCGCTGGAGGCCTTGACGAACACCACGTCTCCCGGTTCGAGCAGCGCGGTGGCCAGCCTGATGGCCCCGGCCACGTCCTCGGCGGTGTGGACGGCCATGCCCGGGTTCGAGGACTGCGCCGCCTCCGCCATCGCGAGCGGATCCCCCGCTCCGACCGCGATCAGCACGTCGAAGCGAAGGTCGGCGACGAGCCGGCCCATCTCCGCGTGCCGCGCGCGGGATGCGTCCGCCTGCTGCCCCATCGCGCCGAGCACGGCGACGGTACGACGGTCGCCGGCCAGGGCCTTCACCGCCCGCAGCCCGGCCCGCATGGATTCGGGGTTGGCGTTGTAGGCGTCGTTGACGATGGTGGTGCCGTCAGATCGTTCGGCGATCTCCAGCCGGCCCGCGGAGCGCCGCCGTGCAGCGTTCAGCCCATCGGCGATCTCGGCGGCGCCCAGGCCGAGCGCGGTGGCGACGGCGGCGGCGCCCAGGGCGTTGCTCACCTGGTGCTCGCCTATGAGGTCGAGCTCGACCGGGGCACGCCCTGAGGGTGTCACCAGCTCGAACGCGGTCCGCGCCCGCTCGCCCAGCCGCACGTTTCCTGCTCGCACCTGCGCCCGCGCCGACCTGCCGTACAGCACGATGCCGGCCCTGGTGCGGCCGGCCATGCCCATGACGTACGGGTCGTCGGCGTTGAGCAGTGCGAACCCGTCCCCCGGAAGTGCCTCGACCAGCTCGCCTTTGGCCTCGGCGATGTCGGCAGGCCCGGTTCCCATCCGCTCCACATGTGCGGTGCCGACATTGAGCACCAGCCCGACGTGGGGCGGTGCGATCCCGGTCAGGTACGTCAGGTCGCCCTTCCGGCCTGCACCCATTTCCAGCACTAGGTATCGGGTGGTGGTATCGGCACGCAGCACGGTGAGCGGCAGCCCGAGCTCGTTGTTGAACGACCTGTCGGTGGCGACCGTCGCGGCGTGCCGTTCGAGCACCTGGGCCAGCAGGTCCTTGGTCGTGGTCTTGCCCACGGAGCCGGTCAGGCCGATCACGGTCGGGCTGATGTGTTCGAGCAGGTGCCTGGCCAGCCGGCCGAGCGCGAGCTGGACGTCCTCGACCACGAGGGCGGGCACGCCGACGGGCCTTGAGGCCAGCACGGCGACGGCGCCGCCCGCGATGGCGCCGGCCGCGTAGTCGTGACCGTCAACGCGGGCGCCGACCGTCGCGGCGAACAGGCCGCCGGACACCACCTCGCGGGAGTCGACCGCGGAGGGTGCCGTCACCAGCGCCTGCGGGTCGCACATGTCATGCAGGTTCGCGCCGACGACCTGCGCGATCTCAATCAGCGTCATGGGGATCATGAGCCACTCCTGGCGGCGCTCCTGGCGAACGCGAGGTCGATGAGGCGGCGCAGCAGGTCCGGGTACGGGACACCGCTTGCCGCCCAGGCCCTGGCGTAGACGGAACGGGAGGTGAAGCCGGGCATGGTGTTGATCTCCAGCACGTACAGGCGTCCCGTGTCCTCCTCATAGAGGAAGTCGACACGGGACAGGCCGTAGCCACCGAGCACCCGGAAGGCGCGCAGGGCCAGCTCGCGCACGCCCTCGGCCACCCGTTCCGGCAGCACGGCAGGGATGATGGCGATCTCGGCCTGGCTGAGGTACTTGGCCTCATAGTCGAGCCAGTCGCCGGGCACGATGAGCTCGCCGGGCACCGAAGCATCTGGAGTGTCATAGCCGCCGAGCACGCCGCAGATGACCTCGCGCGCGGTCACACCTTGCTCGACGATGACCACCCGGTCGTAGGCCAGCGCCAGCTCCACGCCCGCGCGCAGCTCCTCCATGGAGGTGACACGTGAGATGCCGATGGAGGAGCCCATGTTGGCCGGTTTGACGTACATCGGCCAGTCGAGCGACTTCACCAGACCCCAGTGGTCGGTGGTGGTGCGCCATTCGTGCTCGGTGAACCACACATGTGGGGTGACCGGAATGTCCTCCGCCAGGAACATGCGCCGCATCGCGACCTTGTTCATGGCCACGGCAGAGGCCATGACGCCGCAGCCCACGTACGGGATGCCCAGCGTCTCCAGGTGACCCTGGACGACGCCGTCCTCGCCGAACGGCCCGTGCAGCACAGGGAAGACCACGTCCGCCAGATCGCGTCGCAGCTCCACCGGCCACCTGCCCTGCCGGTCGATGATGACGACGACGGGCTCGTACAGATCCCTCGGCAGTGCATCCAGCACAGCCTGCGCCGACTGCAGCGACACCTCGTGCTCGGCGGACGGCCCACCCGCCAGCACAGCCACGCGTACGCGTTCAGTCACGATCAGCCTTCCTCAGTGGCACGGAGACAGCACCGCCAGCGGCACGGTGTTCGCCGTCGCAGGACCAGCCTGCCGAGTGTCGGCTCTTCGCCTGACCAGTCGCCAGGCCATTCGCTGTCCAGTTCCTGACCGAAGCGCACCCGCGGTGCGCCGCGACCGGGGTCGACCACCAGCAGCCGGGCCAGCCGCGCCCGCGCAGCCACATCGGCGATCTGCCGGACCCGTGCCGCCTCGTAAGTCACCCCCAGCCGCTTGTGGACGAACGAGCGATGCCTGCTGGCCGACATCAGCGCCGCCCGCCGCAATTCCACCTCATCAGCCAATTCCAGCGCGCTGCGAACATGACCGGCCGCCTCGGCCCCGGTCGGCGTGAACGCCTCCGCCAGCTCCCGCGCCTACACCACCGGCGGCTGACGTGTGCAGGTAAGTCAAGCCTTACTTTCACGGACATTCGGTCGCATAGTGGAGGGCCTTGACGAGGGGAAGGCCGGCTACTGGTGCGGTTCGATGACGATGGCGCTGCGCGCCAGGTGGAGTCGGAGCAGCTGCGGGTGACCGCCGCTTACCGACTGTTGGATGAGCGGCTTGCGGAGGTGCGGGCGCAGTTGGCGGACGTGCTGCGGTCCGAGGCGGTGGGCCCGGGCGAGGTGTATGCGCGTGAGGCCGCCGCCGGGCGTCTGGCCGGGCGGGTCCGGCGGCTGGAGGGGGCCGAGGAGGGACTGGTCTTCGGTCGGATCGACTCGGTGAACGGGACGGTGCTGCACCTTGGGCGGATCGGCCTGCACACGGACGGTTTCGAGACGCCGCTGGTGGTGGACTGGCGGGCGGAGGCGGCGCGGCCGTTCTATGAGGCGACGCCGCTGCGTCCGCTGGGGTTGCGGCGCCGCCGTCACCTGCGTGTCGAGGGCCGCAGGGTGCGAGCCGTGAGTGACGAACTCCTGGACGGCTCGGCACCGGCTGCCGGCGATGTCGTGGGCGACGGCGCGCTGGCACAGGTGCTGGAGGCCGGGCGGACGGGGCGGATGCGGGCCGCGGTCGCCACCCTGCAGGCCGAGCAGGATGCGATCGTGCGCTCCACGCACCGCGGGGTCACGGTGGTGCAGGGCGGCCCGGGTACGGGCAAGACGGTGGTCGCGCTGCACCGGGCTGCCTTTGTGCTGTACGGGTTCCCGCGGGTCGCCGAGCAGGGCGTGCTGGTCCTCGGCCCGAACGCGCGCTTCCTCGACTACATCTCCCAGGTCCTTCCCTCCCTCGGGGAGAACGACGTGGTCTTGGCGACGTGCGCCGGACTCGCAAGGGTGGCCACCGCCGGCGAGGAGCCACCCGACACCGCCCGCCTCAAGGGCCAGGCCGAGCTGGCCGATGCGCTCGCGGTCCTGGTCCGCTCCCACCAAGCCGCCGATGGAGACTTCGCGGTGCAGGTGGGACAGGAACTGGTCCGCCTTCCGGACGAAGATGTGGCCAGGGCACGGGAGGCGGCCGCCACGAGCGGCCTGGCGCACAATCCGGCCAGGGAATTGTTCAAGCAGCACTTGGTCGACCAGGTCACGGACGCCCTGGAACTCGCCACGACCGCCGCACTGGAAGCCATCGATGCCGAGGCCATGGAGAGCACCGGCCTCGACCTCGACCAGGCCGTCGAGGCCGACCTACGCACCCTCGGCCTCGACGGCATACCGACCGCAGCACCGACGACGCAGTTCGACGCGGACACCGTCCGAGCCGGCCTCCTCGACGACCCCCACGTCGACCGTGCAGTGGAGGCTCTGTGGCCGCGGCTGTTCCCCGACAGCGTTGTCCACACCCTCCTGGCGGACGCCGAGACGATGGCCCTCCACCTGCCGTCGCTGACCGACCGGGAACGGTCCCGGCTACTGCGAATCCCAGGTGCCGGCTGGTCTGACGCCGATGCGGCGCTGCTGGACGAGGCCGTGGCCCTGGTTGAGGGCCCACCCGAGCGCACCTTCGGGCACGTCGTCGTCGATGAGGCCCAGGAACTGACCGCCATGCAGTGGCGCATGGCTCTGCGCCGCTGCCCTTCCCGGTCGATGACACTGGTCGGCGACTTCGCCCAAGCCGGCCCCACCGCAACGGCGCGTACCTGGGCTGAAGCGCTACGTCCGCACCTGGGCTCCCGGTACGCCCTGCACACTCTGACCGTCAGCTACCGCAGCACCCACGAGATCTTGTTCACGACCCGCGACCTGCTCGCCCGGATCGCCCCCGGCCAAGCGCCAAGCCACGCGATCCGCCACGGCCAGATCCCCCGCGAGCTCACCACCCACCAGGACACACTCACCACCGTTCTGGCGGCGGAACTCCGGGCCCAGGCCACAGCACATCCGGGCGATCTGCTCGCGGTGATCTGCGCGGACACCAGAGCAGCCGCCCTAGCGACTTCCGGGATCGACCGGTGGGCCCGCCTTATACCGGTCTCCCAAGCCCGCGGCCTGGAATTCGACGCCGTGGTTCTCATCGACCCACCGGAGATCGCCGCAGCCCACCCAGGCGGCGAACGTGACCTGTACGTCGCCCTCACCCGCGCCACCAAACGGCTCTGCACCATCACCATCCGGTCGCCATGTGGATCCCCCAGCACTGGTGCGGCTGTTTCATAGGTCCTCGCCTATGAAACGTCGGCCATTCGGTTGCTGCTCAAGGGCCCTATCCGGGCACACATCCCGCCCGCTGACCACCTTGTCCGGGCCCGGCCGGCTGCCGGCGTGGAACAGGCTGCGGTGACGGTCGCCAGCGTGCGCGCGGATCGCAGGAAGCGGCGCGACAACGGCCGGGTTGCGGTGATCATGTGTTCCTGTCCTAGAGAAGGTGGTGGGGTCACCGTCCGGTCGTGCCGTCGATCAGTTCGCGGAGGATGTCCGCGTGGCCCGCGTGGCGGCCGGTCTCCTCGATCATGTGGGTGAGTGCCCAGCGGATGCTGGGAGCGGGGCGGTTCGGCCGCGGTCGATGGAGCGGTGCACCGAGATCGGTGCACCGGTCGAGCACTTCGTTCGCACGCTCGACCGTCTCGCGGTAGTCGGCGACGACATCGGCCACGCTGTCGGCCGGTGCGGCCTGGAACGTCGTTTGCCAGTCGGTGACGTCGTCCCCGAGGAACATCGCGCGTTCGACGAAAGTCAGGTGGTTGAGCAGGCCGAGCAGGTTCGTGCCTGATGGCACTGCGGCTGTTCGCACCTGCGGTTCGGGGGCACCGTCGACCTTTGCGGCGATCGAGGTCCGGAGGTAGTCGAGGAATCCGCGCAGGACCTCAGCCTCGCTGCTCCCGGTCCGGGGCGGCGGGGTGTCGCGGCGGCGGCGGCGCACGGTGTTAGGCATGGTGGTCCTCTCTCTTCATGGGGTGGGGGCGGCGCTGTTAGCCGTGTCAGGCGCTGCGGCGGATGAGGAGGACGTGGTCGGTGACCTCAGCGGTGTGCCCGCCCGGCCCGGTCGCTATCCGGCGAGGTGAGTCGGCCCGCTCGACCGTCCATGTCGCCGCGTCCAGATCGAGACCGGCGGCGACCTCCCTCGGGTTCGGGTACCGGATGTCGGGATCCTGGTTCCATGACCACGGCGCGGTCGAGCCGTGGTCGACGATCAGCAGCCGCCCACCAGGGCGCAGTACGTGCGCGGCCGCGCGCAGGACGGTTGCTCTGTCCAGGTCCAAGGGGGTGTGCAGGTAGTGGGCGCAGATCAGGTCGAATCGGCCTTGGGGGAAAGACTCCTGCAGGTCATGCCGCACGGTGATGACGTGGTCGCCCAGGTTGTACGAGCGGGCAAGGGTGGCGAGCCGTTCAACCGCCACGGCCGAGATGTCGACGGCGGTGACGTGCCACCCCTGGCGGGCGAGCCACAGCGCGTCGCCACCGTTACCGCATCCGAGGTCCAACGCGTCGCCGGGCGCCAGGCCAGTAACCGTCTCGGTGAGACGAGCGTTCGGCTGCGGGTCGATGGCCGCCGGTCGGGCCGCGTAGACGCCGTCCCAGAACGCGACCGCATCGGTGGTGCTCATCAAGACTCCTTCTGTCGGTACGCGCACAGTCTGACCAGGCTCGCCGCCGTTTGGCACGTAAACTTGCGGTTCTGGCAAGATGGTCTCGTGGACCACGAAATGGACGAGGTGCTTGACTCTGTGGGGCCGCGACTGCGTGCGCTGCGTCGTCACCGCGGCATCACCCTCGCCGCCCTCGCGGCGACGACCGGCGTGTCGGAGAGCACCCTGTCCCGGCTGGAAAGCGGGCAGCGCCGGGCGACCCTGGAGTTGCTGCTGCCTCTGGCTCGCACCTATGACGTTCCGCTGGACGACCTCGTCGGCGCCCCGCGCACCGGCGACCCCCGGATCCACCTCACGCCGATCCGGAGCTTCGGGATGACCTTCGTGCCGCTGTCCCGGCGGCCGGGCGGGACACACGCGTTCAAAATGATCATCCCCGCCCAGCCGGAACCGCTCGCACCGACCCCGCAGACCCACGACGGCTTCGAATGGCTGTACGTGCTCAACGGACGTCTGCGGCTCATCCTCGGCGAGCGCGACCTGACGTTGCCGCCCGGTGAGGCAGCCGAGTTCGACACGTCCTTGCCACACTGGCTGGGCACCGCCGACGGCGGCGTCGTCGAGCTACTTATCCTGTTCGACCCGCAAGGGATGCGTACGCACATACACGCCGACCTACATCGGCCGTCGTACGGCCGGAGCCGGCGGTGAACTCACCGAGAGATTCCAGTGTTCGCCGTTTCCCTTTGGAAGGACCCGCGCGCCGAATGCCGAGGCAGGCGGGGCTGATCACCAGCACCCGCCGCAGCCCGGCCGTCCCGCACGACCTCACCCCGCTGGGCCGCAGGCTTCTCGACGACGCCGGGCAAGACCTTTGCGTTATCACGTAAAGGTCTTGTGGGGGGTATGGCACTGATCGAAAGTAACCGCTATGAAACTCACACGATCACTGATGTCGGCGGTGTCAGCCCTCCTCTTCTGCGTGGCCCTCCCGCTGGCCACCACCCAGCCCGCGAGCGCGAGCACGAGCGCGTGCGGGGGCGCGGTCTCCGGCAGTTACCGATGGGACGGCACCATCAGCACGCATGTACGCGGCTCCGGCTGCACCACGCGCTGGGCACACCTCACCGTGAGCGGTAACGCGAGCTGCTGCAGTGCGTTCTGGGTGAAGATCGAGCGGCAGCTGTGGGGCAGCTACGGCTGGCTGACCACGCACAAGCAGAGCAGGAGGAACGCCTGGAACTCCTACATCGAGTCGGACACCTCGTCCGTTCCCTGGAGCCCCCAGGACGGCGACCAGCGGTTCCACGCCTGCTGGGCCTGGGGCGGTGATTCCGAACCCAGCTCCTGGCTCTGCGGCCCCTGGGTCAGCTAGGCGACCGCGATCACGCGTGCGTCCGGCCCTCGAGGGCCGGACGCCGTAGTGCGGTCACCCGGGCTGCCGGGGCCGCCAGCGCCCCCAGCAGCTCAACCTGTCTCTCCGGTCGTACCGGAACAAGATTGAGCGTGATGTGCATCTCCGCCGCGCCCAGGACCAGCAAGAGGAGGCGGACACCACCGGCCTGCGGCGGCCGGTTCGCGCCCGGATCACGGGACCGGGCAGCAGTGCCGATCTTGAGCTGATGGAACGGCTTGAACAACAGGTCTTCGGCCCACGAGACTGACATCCCAAGCTGAACGCCACTCAAGATCATTCTTTGGCTTGGATTCTCTCCCCCGTTCTTCCCCCGCCGCTGGCGGTCTGAGCACCACATCTGACCAGCGATTACGCGCGGCCACGGCCCCTTTCTGGCGTATTCGGTGTCCCACCCCCACGAGGGCTGTCTCAACCAAGGCAGGACCGGACGGCCTTGGCCAGGTTCGACGCCCGCGGGTCGTCGGGCCGGAAGTTCCAGAGGTTGGTGACGTAGCCGAAGCCGACACCGGCATCGGGGTCGCCTAGGGCGATCGATCCGCCGGAGCCCGGGTGGCCGAACGACCCCGGCCCGACCATCGGCGCCGGAGGGCATGCTCGCCAGAACCCCAGCGACATGTAGAAGGAGCGGTCGGCCGGGATGTCCAGGCCCGGCGGCAGCCCGTACATCCGCGTCTTGTCGGTCTGGACGACTGTCATCCTCTCGACCGTTGACGGATCGAGCAGCCGAACCCCGTCGACGTCGCTGACCGTGGCGGCGTACATCCGCGCCAACGAGCGCGCGTCCGCGAGCATGTTCGCGGCAGGGAACTCCGCCGCGCGCCAGGCACGCGTCAACATGTACTCCCCGGACGTGTTGTCCAAGGCGCCGCCGAGCTCGCCGGCGCGCATCTGGATCGAGCCCGGGCTCCACATGGATTCGACCCATGCGGTGACCGTATCCGCATCGAGCCCAGTAGCCGCGATCATCCCGGCGAGCAGTTCCTCCACGCTGAACGCATCGGCGAAGTGGAGCCGGGCCACCCGTTCCTCGTGTTCCGCGGGCAGCCCGATCCAGGCGCTCAGCCCGAGAGGGGCGGCCACCTCCTCAGCGAAGAACGTGCCGAGTGACTTGCCGGTGATCCGACGCACGACCTCCCCGACCAGAAACCCGTAGGTGACGGCGTGGTAGACGTGCTCGGTGCCCGGCTGCCACAGCGGCTTCTGCGCATCGAGTGCACGGATGACCGGGTGCCACGCGCACGCCTGCTCGAACGTCAGCGGTCCGTCGACGAGCGGGAGACCGGCCTGGTGTGACAGCAGCCAGCGCACTTTGATCTGTTCCTTGCCGTTGGCGCCGAACTCCGGCCAGTACCGGGCCACCGGGGCGTCCAGATCCAGCTCACCGCGCTGTGCCAGCATATGGGCACAGATCGCGGTAGCGCCCTTCGTCGTGGATGCGACCTGGACGATGGTGTTTTTGCGCCACGGTCGGTTCGCCTCGCGATCGGCGAGCCCGCCCCACAGATTGGCGACGGGGCGGCCGCCCACGTAGACGCTGCACGCCGCGCCGACCTCGCCGGGGGCCTCGAAGTTCGCGCGGAACGCGTCAGCGAGCTTTCCCCAGCCTTCCTCTACACCGTGCTCGATGTCGTCACCACCACCGCTCACGGTGGCGTTGTCGCGGCCCTGATCGGCTGTCATTCGGATGTCCATTCTCTCGTTACGGTTTGTCGCCCGGGTGCCGCCATCGATGGCGTTGGTCAGCCGTTCCCGCTCGGACTGATCCACTGCCCCTCCGGGTAGCTCCGAACCGACTCCTCGGCGAGCTCCACAGGGTCCTCCCCGGACGACTTCGCGGATCCGGTTCCGTTCGCCGCGCTCTGCTGTAGCGGGCGGCGGCCTCGGAGGGGGTGTTCCCGCACCCTCCCGGGGGGCCGTCCAAGTGGACGGCGCCTACTCGCAGAAGACACGCAAGTGGTCCTCGCCGGCGTCGAGGGCCTGGCGGTCGCGGGCGGCCTGCAGCAGGCGGGCGTGGCGACGCTGGGCGGCGCGGCGGTCGCCGACCCGCAGCACCGGCGCGAGCTCGTCCCAGGTGATGCCGACGTCGTGGCAGGTCGCCTCGGGGATGCGGGCTAGGCTGGCAGGGTCGAGACGCCATTCCAGATGGTTGCGTTCGATGACGATCGCACCCGGATCTCACCGTCGGCCGCCCGCTGGAAGTGCGGGCGGGTGTCCACCAGCCGAGCGCCGCGGGCGACCGCGACGGCGGCTTCGGCGGGAGACAACCGGCGTAATTCGGCGCGCGCAGCGGCAAGCAGGCTGTCGACGGTCAGGGGCCCGATGTTCTCCTTCGGCTCACCCATCGAAGAACTCCGCCGGCACCGGTCGACGGGTGTTACTTCTCGGCCGTGCCGGGTTTCCCGCTGATGGACGCCTGATAGATGTCCGCGTAGGTGCGTGAGTCCTTGATCAGGTCGTCGCAGAAGGCAGCGACATCGTTGCCGATGAGTTCCAGGACTCCCCTGTTGGCCGCGACGCCCTCCTCGAAGAAATCGATGATCCCTGAGAGCAGGGACCCGTCAAGCAAGTCGATCGGTCCAACCTTGAAGATGTACCTCTGAATCTCCTTGTAGACGATCTGATAGTCCGGCGGGAGCGCCTTGACCCGCGCCATGTGCGCCCGCCACTGCTTCTTGCCCTCGATGATGTCTTGGATGCCCACCGTCAGCCTCCTAGCCGGCCCAATTTCTTTGCGACGTTCCTGTTCAACTGGGCGCGCCACCGGTCGCGATGGCTCCGAGCCCCTTCTCCGCCGGCCAGCGCCGCGCAGAAGCCCTCGATGTCGTCACCCAGCACCTCGTGAATGCTCTGCCCATCGGAGGCTGTCTCTTCGAGCAGCACCAGAGCATTGTCGAGAATCGGCATCAGGTTTCGACCTGTGAAGTCCGAGTAGGGAGAAAGATGACCCTTGATCTCTTCCCACGCCGCCCGGTAGTCGGCCGGCAATGCCTCGGCCCGGGCTTCGAACGCCTTCCATTCCCTGGTGAGATCGCTGCCTGTCATGGTCTCCCAGAAGTTCATCTCCCGCTCTCCTTGAGCTTGTCGATCCGTGATGTGATGTACTCCCATTTAGCCCAGAACGTTGCGAGTTCTTCGCGCCCCGCGTCGTTGAGCGCATAGAACTTGCGCGGCGGGCCCAGCCCGGACGGTCGTTTCGTCGCCTGGACGAGCCCGTTCTTCTCCAGCCGCATCAGGATGGTGTAAACCGTCCCCTCGACGACGTCGGCGAAGCCGAGTTCGTTCAGCCGACGCGTGATGGCGTACCCGTAGGTCTCCTCGCTGCCGATGATTTCGAGCACGCAGCCCTCAAGCGTGCCCTTCAGCATCTCCGTCAGGTCGTCCATCGTGGGTCCTCTTCGGTCGCCTGGTACTTTGTAGTACCGAGTACCGCTACACGGTACCACAGAGTAGTGAACCAATGCCTGGCTAGGACTCCGGGGCCATCTCGGCGCGTGCCTCGTGCCTGAATCACGAGGCCGGGGGCCTCGACGCGTGGAGTTCGGCGGTGACGGCGCGTTCGCGGAGCTGGGCGGACTCGGCGCGCAGGGACTCCACCTGGGCGCGCAGGTCCTCGACGCGGGCCCGTTCGATCTCCAGCGCCCCCGACAGCCGGTCGCGTTCGGCAGTGGCGGCGCGCTCGAGGTCCCGCGCCGAGGTCGCCTGTTCCTCGGCCGCGCGTACGCGCTCGGACGCCTGAGCCTCCGCCGCCTCGACGCGCGCGGTCGCTTCACGCCCGGCGGCCCGTACCCGCGCGGCGGCCTCGCGTTCGGTGGCGGCCGCCCTGGTGGAGGCCTGTTCTGCGTCGGCCGCGGCGCGCGCGGCCTGCCCCACGGCCTCGGTACGTACCCGTTCGGCCTCTTCGGCGCGGGCCTGGGCCCGGTCGCGCTCGGCTTCGGCGGCCTGGGTGCGGGCGTCCGCGGCCGCGGCGGACTGCTCGGCCTCGGTGCGCGCCCGCCGGGCCTGGCGGACCTCGGCACGCGCGGTGTCGCGCTCGGCCCCGGCCTGTTCCGCCAGCTGCGCCGTGCGGGCGGCTTCGGCGCGGGCCTCGGCCGCCTCGGCGCTTGCCGCCTCGACGCGCTCTTCCATCTCGCGTACGGCCTGGTCACGGGCGGCTTCGGCGCGGGTGGCGCGCCGGGTGGCCTGGTCGGCGGCCTGTTTGGCCAGGCGTTCGGTGGTGGCGGCCTCGCGCAGCGCGGCGAGGGCCTGCTCGCGGGCGGTCTCGGCGTCCGATAGGGCGGTATCGCGTTCGGCCAGGGCCTCCTCGGCCTGGCGGCGCATCTGCTCGCGTTCCCTGCGGGCGTGCTCGGTGGCTTCGCGTGCCAGGCGTACCTGCTCGAACGCCTGCTCACGCTCGGTGCGGGCGATCGCCACGCGGGTGTGGGCCTCGGCCTGCACGGCACTGATGCGCGCCTCCACCCCCGCCGGGCTGAGCTCGTCCGCCAGAACCTGGGCCAGCGGGCCGATGGCGGCCGCCAGCCCTTTCTCCATACGCTCGTACAGTTCCTCGGCCCGCGCCAGCGCGCCCTCCAGCCCGGGGGTGGCGCGTCGCATCTCGCGCTCGCGCTTGGCGGCGGCCTGGCAGTCGCCCTGCGCGCAGTACTCCTTGGGCCTGCCGCGTCCCCCACGCTGCTCGACCACCGCCCCGCAGTGCCTGCACAGCCGTACCCCGCCCGGGGCGGCTTCCCCGGAAGCATCCCGCCCCGACCCGGGCGCCGTGCGCCCCTCGTCCACCGTCTCCGCCGTCACACGCCGACCCTAGCATTTTCTGTTTTCTAGAAAATCAAATTCGAAAAACCAGATTCGTTGTGCGCGCCGCGATGGCCGATCACTCACGAGAAGTGCAGTTCCCGCAAGCTATCGCCCATCGCCCGGCACCCGGCGCGAGCACCGTCAAGCGGTTGTGATCGGGGTGCCTGGTTGGGTCGGACCGGGGCGCCCTGTCGTGATTGCTCACGGTGGGTCTCACCCTCGGGAAACATCGGTACAGCGGTTAACGCCAAGCCGTTGATCATGAGCCTCTAGCACAGGCAGAAGCCCCTACGGCCGACTTCGGTGGAAGCTCCCTGATCGACGTCGAGCGGCATTACCGTCGGTCGTCATGCCAGGCGATGCTGAAGACGCCGGAGGTCGGGCGGGTTTCGGAGCTGGAGCGGCTGCGCCGGCCGCCGACGCGGACGACGGGCACGGCGATCGCCCGCGCGCTGGAGCGGGTGGACGAGATCTCCGCGTTCCAGCTCGGCCGCCTGAAGCTGTCGCAGATCCCCCCGAACCGGCTGGCAGCGCTGGCCCGGTACGCGCTCGGGTCGAAGGCGCCGCTGCTGGAGCATGCGGCTCGGAGCCGAAGCGCACGGCGATGCTCACCGCGGTGATGCGGCGCCTGGAGGCGAAGGCGATCGACGAGCCCCTGGACCTGTTTCAGGTGCTCACGGCCACCCGGCTGCTCAGCACGGCGAAGCGGAGGACGGACAAGGAACGGCTGTCCACGCTGCCACAGCTGGAGAAGGCGTCGCGTACCCTCGCGCGGTCGGCAAAGGTGCTGTTCGAGGAGCTGGAGCTCGTCGAGGAGCATGGCGCGGACGTGGACGTGGCCGCGCTGTGGGCGGCGGTGGAGGAAGTCGCCCCGCGGGCCGCCGTGCCGATCGCGGCCGCCACGGTCGTCTCCCTGGTGCCGGAGGACGAGGACTCGGCCGAGATCGCCGTGCGCAACGCGCTCGCGACCCGGTACAACACGGTGAGGCCGTTCCTTGCGTTGCTGGGTGAGTCGAACGCGCTGGGTGCGGCGGCAAGCGGATCCTCGCCGGGGTCCGTCGCCTTCCTGCGCCGGCGGGGCGGAAAGTGAGCGTCAAGGCGCTGCTGCCGCGCGAAGCCGACGACAAGCTGGTGCCGCTGGCGTGGCGCAAGGCGGTGCACGCCAACCCGAATCTGCCGCAGGACGCCGAGGTGGGCGGCGACCTCGCCGATGCGCATGCGCCATGCGCCCCTGCGCGACCCGGACACGGTCGAGCTGGAGACCCGCTTTCCTGGACACCACGTCTGAGGCGATGATCGTCTTGGGAAGGAGTCCGTCTCGCAGCCCTGGCGAGGACTGAGCCTATGGTGATCGGGCAGGCGATCCGCCGCGTACTCGACGGCCCGCGCACCGACCGACTGCCGTCCAGCTCGGTCACTCGGCTCGTGCGCGGCACCCAACATATCCTCGACGTGCTCGACGTCCTCTTAGGCGTCCTTTGTGGATAGCCGACTGGCGGAATCAGCCCGCGTTGCCGGGTTCTCCGATTCACGCCGGGTGAGCACCACGGGGGCGTCCTCGGTGATGGCTACCGTGTGCTCGGAGTGGGCCGTGCGCGAGCCGTCCGCCGACCGAATGGTCCAGCCGTCGGCGTCGTAGACGATCCGGTCGGTCGTGCGGGCGAACCAGGGTTCGAGCGCGAGGGTCAGGCCTGGCCGGAGCGTAAGGCCACGCCCTGCCCGGCCCTTGTTCGAAACGTGGGGCCCCTCGTGCATGGTGCGGCCAATGCCGTGGCCACCGAACTCGGTGCTGACCGGGTAACCGTAGTCGTGGGCTACCGCCCAGATGGCCGCCGAGATGTCACCCAGGCGGTTGCCCGGACGTGCCACCTCGATCGCCGCCTCCAACGCTTCCTCGGTGGCGCGGATGATCCGCAGGTCCTCCTCGGCGGCGGTCCCGACGACGACCGTGCGCGCCGAGTCGGCCACCCAGCCGTCGACGCTGACCGCGAGGTCCGCGCTGAGTACGTCGCCGTCACGCAGCGTGTAGTGGTGGGGTAGGCCGTGCAGGACGGCGTCGTTGACCGACAGGCAGATGACGTTGCGGAACGGGCCGCGTCCGAAGGACGGCGCGTAGTCCCAATAGCACGACTCTGCCCCGCGCCGTTTGATCATGCCGCGCACGTGGTGCTCCAGGTCCAGGAGGTTGACGCCCACGTCGGCGAGTCGGCCGACCTCGGAGAGCACCTCGGCGACGAAACGCCCGGCCACGTGCATGCGTTGGATCTCCGCAGGCGTCTTCAGTTCGATCATGAATACCTCGCGTCATAGAGTGGCGGTATAGTTATACCGCCACCCTAACACACTGGCCGGTATAGTAATACCAGCCCTATCCTGGGAGCAGCGTCCGCCAACCGCTCACACCTGAGCAGATCGAAGCCGGCAGGCGTCTCGGCGTCCTGCTGCGCCACACGCGAGCGGGACGCGACCTAGCGAGTCGCGCACGCGGCCGGCATCTCGCCGGAAACCCTGCGCAAGATTGGGACCGGACGACTGCCGTCCCCCGGATTCGGCACGATCGTCTACCCCGGCGAGGCACTCAACGTGCCGGTTCAGGAGTTGGCAGCTACCTGGCGCGGCAACGACCTACCGCTGGAAGCCGTCTCGTAGCCGCTGTTGCGCCCGCCCACGGAGTCCCGGACTGAGGTTCCCCCATCGGCGTGGACACCCCTGACAATGGATCTTGTTCCATGGATGGGGAGAGTGTCGGGTGGCACGTCCGTCGAAGTACGGCGACGAGTTCAAGAAGGACGCGGTGCGGCTGGTCCGCGAGTCCGGCCGGACCTGCGGCGATATCGCGCGGGAGCTGGGGATGAACCGCGAGATCTCCCTCGGGATCGGACGCTACATCACCGCGAGCGGCCCGCTGGTCGCCGGTGTCGTCGCCGCGCCTCCTGGTTCGGCGGGGACCTTGGTCTCGCCATGACCTGCGTCGTCGCCGTCGGGATGCTGGGTTCGCTCGCGCTGTTCGCCGCGCCGGAGACCCGCGGCGCCCCGTTACCCCCAAGGCCTTCGGCGGCTCAGCGAAGTTCCCGACCTGCCCGGTGCCGCCGGTTGAGGCGAAGGCGTACGGGGGTACCACCTCGATCTCAGGCGAAAGTACTGTCTGCAGGTTCCTCAACCCCGGGGACCGGTGGTTCATGATCGGCGCGAGCATAGGATCGGCGGCATGGCGATGCGGCTTGTTCAGATTGCGATGAATGCTCGTGACAACTCCGCGCTGGGCCGGTTCTGGGCGGAGGCGCTCGGCTGGAACGTCACCGGCGACGAACCCGGCGAGACCAACGTCGAACCCGAGGGTTTCGCCTACCCCGACCCCGTCGCCGTCTGCGTCGATGTCCTTGCCGTCCCGGAACCCAAAACGGTGAAGGACCGCGTGCACATCGACCTCGCCACCACCTCTGCGGCCCATCAGGCGGACTTGGTCGCGCGCCTCCAGGCTCTCGGCGCGACGCCCGCCGACGTGGGCCAGGGCGACGTCCCGTGGACGGTCCTCGCCGACCCGGAGGGAAACGAGTTCTGCGTGCTGGAGCCTCGACCGATCTACCGGGACACCGGGCCGATCGCCGCAGTGGTGGTCGACTGCGCGAACCCGCGGGCCATGGCCCGGTTCTGGGACGAGGCGATGGACTGGACCCTGCACGAGGTGACCGACGATCATGCGGTGTTGCGCTCCGCCAAGGGCGTCGGCCCGTATCTCGAGTTCCTCCGCACGCCCGACGCGAAGACCGTGAAGAACCGCATCCATCTCGACCTCCGGCCGTACCCCGGTGACGATCAAGCGGCGGAGGTGGCCCGGCTGCGGGCTCTCGGCGCCACCGACCTCGACCTCGGCCAGGGCGACGTGTCGTGGACGGTCCTGGCCGACCCGGAGGGCAACGAGTTCTGCGTCCTCACCCCGCTCTGACGTGGAGCCTTCTACCTGCCGCCCTTCCACCGCGCGGCGTACGGCCGCCCGCCGCCGCTGTGGTTGCTCGCCTGCGGCGCCTGGCAGGCCTTCGGAGAGGCTGGGGCAGGGTACTGTTGGCTCTTCCGCGACCGACCTCGCGCAGTGGGAGATCGGGCCCCCTCACGCCAGAAACTGTCGCGCGCCACGCAGCCTGGTCCGAAGCCGCCGTTGAGTCATGCCGCACTCCAGGCGCACATCTATCGGACCGGGCACATTGGTGTCTGCTCGCCGGCCTGAAGGCAATTGGTCCGCGTCGAGTCCATCACGACGGGCGATGAGCAGCCCCAGCTCGTATCGGCTTACCGCATCGCTTCCGGCGACATGGTGTACGCCGTGATACTCGGACGCGGCGAGTTCGAGGAGCGCCGCGGCCAGATCGGCGACATGCACGGGACATCGCACGTCGAAGCCGGTTGATCATCAACTGGTGCCCGAGCCGGCTATTCACACGTGACAGAGCCATCGACGCCGTGGAAGCGCTTCGAGTCGGTGAAAGCGGCGGCGGCCGCGGCGCCGATGTCGCCGACTGCGGCGAGGGTGAGTTCGGTCGCGGCGCGATGGCGGGGTGCGTCGGCGGGATGGTCCGCCTCCACCGACGGGCCGCAGTCCTGGGGGTGATCCTCTTGGACCGACGGTACCGGCGTACGCGGCGCGCCACCGCTTTGTGCGGAGGCCGTCCGACCACAGCGGACGATGAGGGAAAGGGGGAGTACCCCTCCTTTCCACTCTCAACGTATAGCGCACCGGGGGGCTTGCCACAAGACCCGGGTCGTGCCGCAGAATCGTCGGCCGAGGCCGGAACCTGATCGTCGGCCGAGGCCGGAACCTGATCGTCGGCCGAGGCCGGAAGCTGCGGAAACGGGGGATGCGAAGTGCGTGTGTTGTTGTCGACGTATGGGTCGCGCGGGGACGTCGAACCGCTGGTGGGACTCGCGGCGCGGTTGCGGGCACTCGGCGCGGAGGTGCGGGTGTGCGCGCCGCCGGACGAGGAGTTCGCGCAGCGGCTGGCCGGTGACGGCGTGCCGATGGTGCCCTTCGGCTGGTCGGCGCGCGCGCTGACGACCGGGACTCTGCCGCCGTCGCCGGCGGACCTGCCCCGGCGCGCGGCCGAGTTGATCGCGGGCCGGCTCGACGCGGTCACCGCGGCGGCCGAGGGATGTGACGCGCTGGTGGCGACCGGCATGATGCAGACCGTGGCCGGCGCGCGGTCGGTGGCCGAGAAACCGGGCATCCGCTACGTGTACGCCAGCTCACCCTGCCGTCGCCGCACCACCCGTCCACGTCAGGCGAAGCCAAGGCGGGGCGTTGCCCGTCATGGCCTCCAGGTTCGTCCTGCCGGTCCAGACGCCTTGCCGCGCGCAATGGTGCAAGCGACCCCAGATCGGAGCCGATGACGTGAGCCCTCTTACTACCAGCGCATTCGACCTTCCCGACCACCTCTCCCCCAAGGCCGACCCGAAGCTGATCGTCGGCGATGAGCAGCACTTCGCGGCCATCGCGGAGAGCCTCGAGCAGTCGATCGCCGACCTGTCCGACCGCCTTGATGCCGAGCGCAGGGCGCCCGGCGGCATTGGACGGCAGGCACTGGACCGGGACTTGGAGATCCACCGGCTGACCGCCCGCCTTCGCGCACTGCGCCGCTTCGGTCTGGACCTGTGCCTCGGGCACATGGTCAGCGCGGACGACCCCGAGCCCGTGTACGTCGGACGACTCGGCCTTACCGACAGCGCGGGTCGCCGGCTGCTGCTCGACTGGCGCTCCCCCGCGATCGAGCCGTTCTTCGGCGCCACCCACGCCAACCCGATGGGCCTGGCAAGCCGCCGCAGGTATCGCTGGACCCGCGGCCGGATCAGCGACTACTGGGACGAGGTGTTCACCTCGGACGGGTTCGCCGGGCACGCCGCGCTCGACGACCAGTCCGCCTTCATCGCCAGCCTGGGCGCCAACCGGTCGGCACGGATGCGAGACGTGCTCGCCACCATCCAGGCCGACCAGGACGCCATCATCCGCGCGGGATCCCGCGGCGCTCTGGTCGTCGACGGCGGTCCGGGGACGGGGAAGACCGTCGTCGCCCTGCACCGCTCCGCCTACCTGCTCTACTCCGACCCTCGCCTCGGTCACCGCCGGGGCGGCGTGCTGTTCGTCGGCCCGCACCAGCCCTACCTGGCCTACGTCGCCGACGTCCTCCCCAGCCTCGGAGAGGAGGGCGTGCAGACCTGCACCCTGCGGGACCTCGTGGCCGAGGGAGTCGCGGCGGCGATCGAGGCCGACCCGGACGTGGCCGTCCTGAAGTCGTCCGCGGACCTGGTGAAGGCGATCGAGAAGGCCGTCGGGTTCTACGAGAACCCGCCCACCAAGGGGATGACGGTCACGACCCACTGGTCCGACATCTGGCTGAGCGCCGACGACTGGGCCGAGGCGTTCGAAGCACCAGAACCCGGTACTCCGCACAACGAGGCGCGCGACCAGATCTGGGAGGAGCTGCTCACGATCCTGGTGGACAAGCACGACGGCGAGGCCTCGGCCGACCTGGTCCGCAGGTCGCTGCTGCGGGACAGGGAGCTGCTCACGACCTTCAACCGCGCGTGGCCGCTGCTCGAAGCGGCCGACCTCGTCGGCGACCTGTGGTCGGTACCCGCCTACCTGCGGCTGTGCGCTCCCTGGCTCGGCCTCGACGACGTTCGGAAGTTGCAGCGCGCGGACCCCCAGGCCTGGACGGTGTCCGACCTGCCGCTGCTGGACGCGGCGCGGCAGCGGCTCGGCGACCCGGAGGCGTCACGCCGCAAGCGCCGGCACGACGCCTCTGTCGCCGCTCAGCGCGAGCGCATGGCGCGGGTCGTCGATGACCTGCTCGAGGCCGATGACGACGGTGAAGGTGCGGTGACGATGCTGCACGGACAGGACATACGGGACGCCCTGGTGGACGAGACCGCGGTGCCCGGCACCGAGCCGGACCACCTCGCCGGCCCGTTCGCGCACATCGTCGTGGACGAGGCTCAGGAACTGACCGACGCGGAGTGGCAGATGTTGCTGCTCCGGTGCCCGTCCCGGAGCTTCACCATCGTCGGGGATCGTGCCCAGGCCAGGCACGGGTTCACCGAGTCGTGGCAGGAACGGCTCGAGCGGATCGGGCTCGACCGGATCGACCTGGCCTCCCTGAGCACCAACTACCGGACGCCGGCGGAAATCATGGCGGAAGCCGAGCCGGTCATCCGGGCCGTGCTCCCGGACGCCAACGTGCCGACCTCCATCCGCAGCAACGGCGTCCCCGTCGTCCACGGATCCACTTCGGATCTGAACTCGGTCCTCGACGCCTGGCTCGCCGCACACGCCGAGGGGATCGCCTGCGTCATCGGCGACCCCACATTCCATACGACGTCCCGCGTCCGGTCGCTGACCCCGGAGCTGTCGAAGGGGCTCGAGTTCGACCTGGTCGTCCTCATCGACCCGGAGACGTTCGGCGAGGGCATCCAAGGAGCGGTCGACCGTTATGTCGCCATGACGCGGGCGACCCAGCGACTCGTCATCCTCACGAGCCCCTGACGCGGCCGTCAGCCGGTTCCGGCCATCGCCGCGAGGCGGCGGGCGAGCAGGGCGGCGGCCTCCCGCAGCTCCGGAGGCTCCAGTATCTCCGTCTCGAAGCCCAGCCGGGCCACGTGCATGGCGAGCCAGCCCAGGTCCTCCCCGCCGACGACGAGCACGCACCACCCGTCGCGATCGTCCTCGACGCGCCCCATCTGGGGCGGTACCAGCTCCCGCACCCGGTCGGGCCGGGCGTGCACCCGTACCCGGGCGAGGTACCGGTACGGCGCCTCGGTCACGGACCGCTGCACGTAGGCGACCGGGTCCGGATGTTCCCGCGCCCGGAAGCGCCAGGTCGTCGCCACCACGTCGCGCATCCGGTCCAGCCGGAAGGTGCGCCAGTCGTCGCGGTCGGTGTCCCGGGCCATCAGGTACCAGCGGCGGCCGGTGGCGACCATGCGTACCGGTTCGACCGTGCGCTCGCATTCCCCGCCGTCGCGGCCGGGGTACCGGAACCGCACCCGCACGGCGTCGCGACAGGCCCGCGCGAGCGTGACCAGCAGCTCCGCGTCGACCTCGACCCCGGGGCCGACAAGGGTCTCGGTGGCGCCGTACACCGCCCGCACCTCGGCGCGCAGCCGGGGCGGCATCACCTGATCGAGCTTCGCGAGCGCCCGCAGTGCCGCCTCGCCCGCCCCGGCGACCGTACCGCCCGAGGCCAGCCGCAGGGACACCGCCGTCGCGATCGCCTCCTCGTCGTCGAGGAGCAGCGGCGGCAGCCGGGTGCCCGCGCCGAGCTGGTAGCCGCCGCCGACGCCCGCCGTCGCGTGCACGGGGTAGCCGATCGCGCGCAGCCGCTCCACGTCGCGGCGCACCGAGCGGTCGGTGACCCCCAGCTCGGCGGCGAGCTCGGCGGCGGTCCAGGACGGCC
This sequence comes from Sphaerisporangium sp. NPDC051011, assembly GCF_040653595.1. Classification (NCBI taxonomy): domain Bacteria; kingdom Bacillati; phylum Actinomycetota; class Actinomycetes; order Streptosporangiales; family Streptosporangiaceae; genus Sphaerisporangium; species Sphaerisporangium sp. NPDC051011. The sequence continues at coordinate 27,801 of NZ_JBFAGG010000011.1, forward strand.
GGCGCTGCAGCAGGGCCAGCAACCGCAGCACTCGCTCGGTGGTCGCCTCGACGGTCACGCGCCCATCGTTCCACGAATCAAGGAACGAATCTGTCCGCTATATGCGGGAGGCTGGGACCATGACCGGACCAGACCTGGAATGTCCTGCTCCGAGAACAGCTCTCGTGGCACTGGACCAGACAGTTGCGTGATCGCCTCGACGGACTCACCGACGAGGAGTACTTCTGGGAGCCTGCGCCTGGCTGCTGGAGCGTGCGCCCGCGTGGTACCGGGGCCGCACCGGTGCAGTTGGGGTCCGGCGCGATGGCCCTCGACGTCGCGAGGCCGGCGCCCGACCCGCCACCGTTCACGACGATCGCCTGGCGACTCGGGCACGTGATCGTCGGCGTCCTCGCGGTGCGCAACGCCGCGCACTTCGGTCGCGCGCCCACCGACTACCGGTCGTTCGAGTACGCCGCGACCGCGGCCGAGGCGCTGGCCCAGCTCGACGCGGAGTACGCCACGTGGCTGGCCGGGGTCGAGTCCCTCGGCGAAACCGGCCTCGCCCGCCCGTGCGGGGCGGCGGAGGGTCCGTACGCCGAGCTTCCCCTGGCAGCGCTGGTACTGCACATCAACCGCGAGCTGATCCACCATCTGGCCGAGGTGTGCCTGCTCCGCGACCTCCACCTGCACACCCACCGGCAGCCCCCGGCGGGAGGCGAGCTGAGATGACCCGCCTACCGGCACCTGAACTCAGCCGATCGAGGGCACGGACGTCGGTCAAAGAGTGAACGTATGAGCGGGTTCGACGCCGTGCCGGCCGCGGCCGGACCACGACCGCGCGAGTTGCGACGCCGCCGAGGAACCACCCTTCGCCTCCGCCACGGCCCTGCCACCTGACAGGGCGACCATCCTTGGGCTCCAAGGTATAACCTAGAGGTATTAGGCAGAGTCAAAGGCCTCTAGGAGAAGGGTGGTACGGGTATGGCCCGGGCCGGGTTGACGGCGGATCGGGTGACGCTCGCCGGTGCCGAACTGGCGGACGAGGTCGGGCTTGACCACGTGACCATGTCAGCGGTGGCGCGACGACTCGGGGTGAAGGACGCGAGCCTGTACGCGCACGTCCGTAACCTGCAGGATCTGCGCGGGCGGATCGCGCTGCTGGCGGCGGACGAGAAGACCGTCCGCATCGCGGAGGCCACCGCCGGGCGGGCCGGGAAGGACGCGCTGGTGGCGTTCGCCAACGCCTACCGGGCGTACGCCCACGACCACCCTGGCCGTTACACGGCGACGCAGATCCCGATAGAGATCGATCCCGAGCTGCCGGCCCAGGCGCCCGGGCCACGGCGCGCGGTCGAGCTGACCTACAGCATGCTGCGCGCCTACGCACTGGACGAGCCCGACCTGACCGACGCGGTCCGGCTGACGCGCAGCATGCTCCACGGCTTCATCAACCTCGAGGCCACGGGCGGGTTCGCGCACGCGCGCCCGGCGGAGGACTCCTGGGTCCGCTGCCTCGACGCCCTGCACACCCTCTTGGAGCACTGGCCCGCACACCGTGAAGGAGACCCGAAATGACCAGCCCCGCGGTCGGCCGCCTGCGCGTGGACGGCGCCACCCTGCACTACGAGGTGCGCGGTACGGGCCCGCTCATGCTGCTGATCCCCGGCGGCACGGGCGGCGCGGCCTCCTTCGACGGCGTCGCCGACGACCTGGCCGCCGATCACACGGTCGCGTCCTACGATCCCCGCGGCCTGTCCCGCAGTCCGCTGGACGACCCGAAGGCCGAGCAGCGGGTCGCCCAGCACGCCGACGACGCGTTCCGGCTGCTGGAGCTGCTGTCTCCGGACGCGCCCGCCCGCGTGGCCGGCTGCAGTTCGGGGGCGATCGTCGCGCTGCATCTGCTCACCACTCATCCCGAGCGGATCGAACGCGTCGTGACGCACGAGCCGCCGGTGGTGGAGGTGCTGCCGGACGCCGCCGAGCATCGCGCGATGCTCGCCCGCGTCCAGGACACGTTCCGCCGGGACGGGCTGATGCCCGCGGCGGCCGAGTTCGCGGCGGCCCTCAGGCGGCCCGGCGACGAGCCCGCCGACGCCCGGGCCGCCATCGAGCCACCGCCGCAGGCGAAGGCGCGAGCTGAGCGGACGATGGCGGACATGCCCTACTTCCTCGGGCGTATCGTGCCGAGCTTCATGGCCTACGTCCCGGACGTGGATCGGCTGAAGACCCTGCCGGACCGGCTCGTGCTCGCGGGCGGAACGGACTCGCGCGGTGAACTGCCGTACCGTCCCGCCGCGTTCCTGGCCGAGCGGTTCGGCACGGAACTCGTCCACTTCCCCGGCGGGCACACGGGCCTCAGCACGCACCCCGCCGAGTTCGGCGAACTCCTGCGCAAGGTGCTGAGCGCCTAGTTCTCGGATATCGCCGCCGCTCAGAGGCGATGGACGCGGTAGACCCCGGTGACGTACGGCAGGCCGAAAAGAGTGCGGGTGCGGTTCCGGGCGGCGGGGGTCAGCTCGGGATGAGGCCGCTCAGGCCGCCGGCCTGGGTGCGCCAGTCGGTCTGGTTGGGGGTGCCTCCGGCCCAGCGCTGGCCGATCCTGTTGAGGGGGTCGCGGTCGGCGGTCCAGATCGAGTCGGCCTGCTGTTGCGCGTACCTGCGGTAGGCCGCCGATCCCGTCACCCGGACGAGGTCGGCGAAGTAGCGGGCGAAGATGCCCTTGAACTGCTTCTGGTTGTCGTCGCAGGAGCTCTGGCCGATGTCACAGGACTCGGTCAGCACCCCGTTGCGGCTCAGGCGGGTGACGGCGGCGTCGGCCAGCCGCTTGGCGGTGTCGAGCAGCCGGGTCTCCCCCGTCGCGCGCCATACTTCGACGAGGCCACCGATGGCCAGGCCCTGGTTGTACGTCCAGACCGTCTGGCCGTTGTTCCGGCAATCCGAGGTCAGGCCGTCGTTGACCAGCCCGTCGGCGTTGATGAGCCCGCTGGCGAGGTACCAGTCGGCCGCCGTCCGGGCCCGCTGGAGCCACACCGTGTCACCGGGGACGCGCCGGTGCAGTGAGGCGGTCAGGCGAAGGTACAGGCCGCTGGTGACGGCGTTCTTGTAGGTCCGCTCACGGTCCCACCACACGCCTCCCCCGCACGAGCCCGGGTCCCAGAACCGGTGGACGTATTCGCCGATGGTGGTGGCCATGCCGAGGTAACGGGCGTCGCCGGTGCGGTCGTAGGCGGCCACCCATGCCAGCCCCCACCAGGCGCTGTCGTCGATCGCGCGGCTGATGAAGTCGCCTTCGACGGGGTCGGTTCCGCGCCGCCCGGCGTCGAAGCGCCCGCGGTTGACGTCGAAGGTGCGGGCGATGACCCAGTCGTACTGCGGGTCGGCCGTGTCGATCAACGTCGTGAGCGCGACGGCGGAGTTCCACCAGCTGCTCGGCCACCACGCGGTGGAGGGGTCGTAGGAGTACATGAGCGCGTCGGCCGCCGCCCGCACCCGGTTCACCGCCGGTCGTGCCCAGGCCGTGCAACTGCCTTCCTGGTGCGCGGCCTCCCGGCCGCAGGCGCGGACGGCGCCCGCGTAGAGGCGGCCGCGGGGATCGCGGGTGGCGAACATCGCGGTCCGCGTGCCGGCCGCGCCGGCCCCGACGGACGTGCGGCCGAGCGACGACCCTCCGGGCCAGGTGGCGCCGGAGTCCCATGAGCGGTCGAGCCACACCTCGTCGCCCTGGCCACCGGCCTCGATGCCGCCCCAGGCCATCCCGTTCCGGTCGATGTGCAACCTGATGGTGCGGCCGAACAACGTGGTGGCGGGTACGGGCTGGGTGTCGCCGTCCGCCTGCGCGGAATCGGTCCGGTCGCACCGCACGTCGCACACGGCCGGGTACACCCAGTCGGTGCACGCCACCGCCTGGGCGTCGCCGCACGCGCGGACCAGGCCGCGCCGGTGCCGGCCGGGGTCGGTGATGTTGTACATCAGCGTCCTGGTGCCGGTCCAGGTGCCGGGAATGCTCGCCTTGCCCAGCAGTCCCTCCCAGGTGGCGCCGCCGTCCCAGGACCGGTCGAGCCAGACGGCGTCCCCGGTGACGCCGTCGTCGATGCTGCCCCAGGCCATTCCGTCCGGGTCCGACACGTGCAGCACCAGACGGCGGCCGTTGATGCGCTTCTCCGGCACCGGGAACGTCTCCTGCCCGGCCTTGGAGGGGTCCAGCCTGTCACAGGACAGCGCGCACACGACGGGCTCGGCGGCCGCGCGGGCCGGTGCGGCGGGAAGCAGTCCGGCCGACGCTCCCAGCAGCAGGACGAGGGCAAGGGCCGCCGCCCGGACGAGGCGGACGCCGGTGTGGCGGGCGGCCGCCGCCGATCGGATGGGCAACATGGTTCGGCTCCAGGTGGGGGGTCGGTCTGGAGGATCGCGTCGTCCGGCCTGCCTCCGTGGTCGGACGGACGATCGCGACAACGTTGTCAGAGCACGCGGCCGACCACGAGGAAAAGATCGAAAGGGGTGGGTCCCGCCCAAACTACGCCCGCTCATCCCCGTTGAGAAGCCCCCGCCAGGCTCCGGGTGGCGGAGGTTCACAAGATTCTTACTGGATGGTCAGATCCGGCGGTCGTTGGGCACCCGCGCCGGCGGCCCAGCGGCCACGCCCCGGAACAGCCTGGCGGGGCGGTGACACGGCGGCGCGGGTGGCGGGCGGTCAGTGGGACATGTCCATCGGCTGACCCGAATCCATCATCGGGTGTCCCGGAACGTTGCCGTTCTTGTCGGTCACCATGAAGATCCCGGCCATCCCCATGTCCGAGTGGCTTTGGACGTGGCAGTGGTACATCCACGCCCCGGGTCCGACGCGCTCGCCGGCGATCACCTGGAAGCCGAACGACTCGGCCGGGCCCGTGGTCTTGGTGTCGATGACGCGGCTCGTGTCGTTCGGGCCGTCCAGCAGGCCGGTGCGGTTGTCGGCCCAGCGGTGCCCGTGGATGTGGAACGTGTGGAAGAAGTCCCCGTGGGTGATCACGATGAACTCCACCCGCTCGCCGAGCTTGGCCGTGAATTGGGGTGCCTCGCGGGCCGGCCGGTTGTTGATCGTCATGTCGTTGAAGAAGACGGTGAACGTCTTGTCGGGGAGCACGTCGCCCTTGCGGCGGACCACCAGCGCCCCGTAGAGCCCCCTGCGGATGCCGCCCGTGCCGTGCTCGGTCCCGACGACGTGGTCGTGGTAGTGCCAGTAGCCGGCGCTGCCGGGCTCGATGGTGCCGCCCGGGCGGCGGCCCTGCGCGTGGGTGCGCCAGACGTAGGTGCGCCGGCCGCCCGGCTCGACCACGCCGTCGTTCATGCGTGTGCCGTCGCTGGCCGTGTCGTAGTCGACCCCGTGCACGTGCAGGCTGGCGGGCACGTCGGCGTTGTTGACCATCTCGATCTCGAGGGTCTCCCCCTCGACCATCTCGATGAGGGGTCCGGGGATCGTGGCCTTTCCGGGCTCCAGGCCGTAGGCGAGTTGGCCGTCGGGCAGCTTCTCGGCGTAGAGGGTCATGCGGCGGACGCCGCCGCCGGGCTTGCCTGCGGGCTTGTCCGCCTGGGACGCGCCGGCCTGACTCGATGGGACGAACGGTGCTATCGCCGCGGCCGCCGTGGCGGCGGCCGCGGACGTGGTGAAGACACGGCGGGAGAAGAGGCGCCTGGTCGTGCCTCTGCCTTCGTCGGTCATGGTTCCCCAATTCGTATGACGCCCGCCTGCGTGAGGCGAGCCTCGGCTGCTCGTGGTCGCCGACCGGGGTCGGCCTGAGGGCGTGGTGGCTCCCGGGCCCGCGGAACGCGGGAGCGTTCCGGGCGGAGGCCGGGCCGGAGCAACGGCACGAAATCAGTGATGCGATTGACGGCGTTTGAGGGACTTTCGATCGAAGTAACCGTCTCTTCTGCCGAAAAGTCAAGAAGTTTAACTCAAACTTACAGAAGTTTCTTGCACATCTGGATGAAGTGCCGTGTGAGTGCTACGGTGATCCACAGCGCGCAGAACTGGATGTATTCGGGCAAATCTGGTCAGATGTCATCCCCGTGAGGGACATACCGGCGGCACTCAGTGGCCGTGAGCTCCGCCGACACCCCCTGCACCGCACGACTGGACCCACGAACCCCGTCACCCAACCCCCCGCACCCCCCGCAATCTCCGCGCACCACGTCGTCTCCGCGCCCGCCAGGCGGTGGCCGGCCCGGCGACGACCCGATTCGAGGACGGCCCAGCCCCCCGGCATGCCCGGGAACGCCGACGGCACCTCGAACGACCCGGCATGGTCCGCGACCACATGAGGGACGTCGCGGCACGGCCGCCTGCGCGAAAACCGATCGACGCCCGCGAGCAGGAGATCGCCGGGCCGCCGTCACGCCTGCCATCGGCATGCCCGGACATCACCGCGGCCCACCACGGAGCGCATCCACGAGGTGCCGCTCACCCAACCCCCCCGACCCCGAAGGAGCGAACGATGAGGCGAAGAGACCTCTTCGTACGACCCCGGCCACCCGCCTTGCGCCGCGCACTGATCATGGTGTCGAGCGCCGCCCTGACGCTGGGGCTGGCGACGCCGATCGCCGTGCAGGCCCAGGCCGCCTCCGGCGACAAGGAGCCGGACCGCGACGCCTCGGTCAAGGTGCTCGTCTTCCACGGCCCGGCCGCCCAGCAGGACGACCCCGTCCAGAAGGCCACGACGGCGGTCAAGGAGCTGGGAAGGAAGAACGGCTTCTCCGTCGACGTGTCCGAGAACCCGGCGGTCTTCACCGCCGACAACCTGGAGCGCTACCGCGGCGTGGTGTTCCTGTCGGCCAAGGGCGCGACGCTGAACGACGGCCAGGAGGCCGCCTTCCGCGCGTACATCAGGGACGGCGGCGGGTTCGTCGGCGTCCACGACGCCGCGCGCGCCCAGCAGGACTCGTCCTGGTTCACCGAGCTGATCGGCAGCCGCCCCGCCGGAAGTCTCCCCAACCCCGAGAAGGTGGTGGAGGTAGCGGTCAGCGCGGAGAACCCGCCGAACGAGGGCAAGGACAAGCTCGTCGACGGGAAGAACGAGACCAAGTGGCTCACCTTCTCGCCGACCGGGTGGGCCCAGGTGAAGCTGGAGAAGCCGCTCGCGCTGGCCCACTACGCGCTGACGTCGGCCAACGACTTCCCGGGCCGCGATCCGAAGGACTGGACGCTCAAGGGCTCGCAGGACGGCAGTACCTGGACCGACCTGGACAAGCGGACCGGAGAGGCCTTCCCTCAGCGCTTCCAGACCAAGGAATACAAGTTCACCAACACCACGGTGTACCAGTACTACCGGCTCGACATCACGGCGAACAGCGGTGAGCCCCTGACCCAGCTCGCCGAGCTGCGGCTGTTCGGCCCCGAGGCCGGGCCTCCGCCGGAGAGCAAGGTCCAGCAGGCCACCGTCGACGTCACCGACCGTCAGCACCCGGCGAACAAGGGCCTGCCGCTGACCTGGACGCGGTCCGACAAGTGGATGAACTGGGCCCCCAGCCCGCTGGGCAAGGTCCACACGGTCGCGCAGGTCGAGGAGCGGACCTACACCCCCGGGCTGAACGGCAACGGCGCCTTCCACCCGATCTCGTGGTGCCGCGACTACGACGGCGGCCGGACGTTCTACACCGGAATGGGCGGCACCGAGGCCAGCTACACCACCGACACGCAGTTCCAGGGCCACCTGAACGGCGCCATCAAGTGGGCGACCGGCCTGGTCCGCGGTGACTGCCAGGCCACCATCGGGTCCAACTACACGATCGAGCGACTGACCGCGCAGAACAAGTCGGGCCAGCTCGACCAGATCGGCGAACCGCACGGCCTGACCGTCGCCCCCGACGGCAAGGTGTTCTACGTCGGCAAGGCGGCCTGCCCGACCGGGGCCGTGGTCAACTGGAACGACCCCAAGGTCGGCCTCGGCTGCGGCACCATCCACCAGTGGGACCCGAAGACCAAGCAGCCCAAGCTGCTCACCACCCTGGCCGTCATGGGCAACCGCGGCAGCGGCGACGAGCTGGTGAAGAACGAGGAAGGCCTCCTCGGCATCGCGCTCGACCCCAAGTGGGAGCAGAATGGCTGGTTCTACGTCTACTGGATGCCGCACGAGTCGATCGACAGGGACAAGCGGATCGGCCAGCGGACGGTCTCGCGGTTCACCTACGACTTCGCGACGCAGTCGATCGACCAGAAGACCCGCAAGGACCTGCTGCACTGGGACACCCAGATCCACAGCTGCTGCCACGCGGGCGGAGGAATGACGTTCGACAAGGACGGCAACCTCTACATCGGCTCGGGTGACAGCAACTCCTCCGGCGGCTCCGACGGGTACTCCGGCAACAACTGGACGCAGGACTACAAGGGCGTCTCGTTCCAGGACGCCCGCCGCACCTCCGGCAACACCAACGACCTCAACGGCAAGATCATCCGTATCCACCCCGAGGCCGACGGCACGTACACGATCCCCAAGGGCAACCTGTTCACCGGGAAGGAAGAGGGCGGCGGCAAGACCCGCCCGGAGATCTACGTCATGGGCGTCCGCAACATCGCGCGGCTCGCCTGGGACAAGGTGAACAACTGGCTGACCACCGGATGGGTCGGCCCGGACGCCGGCGGCCCGAGCGAGACCTGGGGCCCGGCGAAGTACGAGACCGCGACCATCATCACCTCCGCGGGCAACCAGGGCTGGCCGTACTGCATGGGCAACAGGCAGCCCTACCGCGACCGCAGCAACACCGACGCCACCCAGCCCGCCGGCTGGTACGACTGCGACCACCTGAAGAACACCTCGCCGCGCAACACCGGCCTCGTCGACATCCCGCCGGCGCGCGACAACATGATCTGGTACTCGCCCCAGGGCGGCGGCCCCGTCTACCCCAAGCGCGCCGACGGCAGCGGCCTGCCGACGTACAAGGCGGGCGACGAGATCCTCACCCAGCCCTACCTCAAGGGCGGCGGCCAGGCGGTCATGTCCGGGCCGACCTACCACCGCTCGCAGGTCGACACGGCCAGCGGGGTCGCCTGGCCGGCGTACTGGGACGGCAAGTGGTTCCTCGGCGACGAGTCCAACGCCAACAACCGCGTCGCGGTCACCGTCGACCCGAAGGGCGTCAAGGACCAGGCGCCTCCGGCCTTCGGCGAGGACCTGCGCGCCATCATCCGCTCCGGCGGCGGCGCGAACCAGCTCCAGTCGTGGATGGACGCCAAGTTCGGCCCGGACGGCGCCCTGTACATGCTCGACTACGCGGGCGGTTTCTTCAGCCTGCACGCGAACCAGAAGCTGATCCGCGTCACCTACAAGGGCGGCCCGGCGACGCCGAACCCGAGCGACGCCGCGGTGCGGGCCGTCCGGCAGAGCACGCCGAAGACGGTGCTGTTCTCCAGCACCAAGGCCGGCGGTGTGGCGTGGGAGTGGAACTTCGGTGACGGCAGCAAGCCGGCGCGGGAGGCGAACCCGACGCACACCTACGCGAACTACGGCACCTACAAGGCGACGCTGAAGGTGACCTACGCCGACGGCGAGGTGGCCACCGGGCAGATCGAGGTCACGGTCGGGTGCGCGGCGCCCGACGCCCGGGCGAAGGTCTGGCTGCTGGACACCGACACCGGCGTGGCCAACCGCGCGGCCGGCGGCGGGTGCACCATCAACGACCTGATCGACGACGAGCGTGACTGGAAGAACCACGGCCAGTTCGTGAGCCACCTCAACGACGTGGTGAACGAGTTCCGCAAGGACGGCGTCATCGACAACGCCGAGGCCTCCACGCTCAAGAAGGCGGCGGCCCAGTCCGACATCGGCAAGACCAACGGGTACGAGACCATCTTCGACGGGACGGCGCGGTCCTTCCAGGGCTGGTCACAGGCCCCGTCCGGACGGTTCGACCTGCAGCGGGACGGGACCATCCGCAGCGCCGGCGGCCTCGGAATGCTGTGGTACTCCGACAAGGCCTACGCCGACTTCTCCCTGCGGCTGCAGTTCCGCGACGTCGCGCCCGACGGGTTCCGCGCCAACAGCGGCGTGTTCACGCGGTTCCCCGACCCGAGGACCCCGCTGGACCGGCGTCCCACCGGAAGCTGCGGCACGACCGGGTCGGCCCGTACCTCCCCCGCGTGGGTGGCGATCTACTGCGGCCAGGAGATCCAGATCTACGACGGGGAGACGGGCGAGCCGCAGAAGACGGGCTCAGTCTACAACTTCTCGTCCAACGGCCTGGACAAGGCGGGGGTGACCCCGAAGGGCCAGTGGAACGACTACGAGGTCCGGGTGGTCGGCCAGCACTACACGATCACCCGTAACGGCGTGGTGATCAACCAGTTCGACAACACGCCCGGCAAGGAGTCGTCCCGCAAGGGCGACCCGTCCACGGACCTGCGCCAGTTCATCAGCGGGTTCATCGGGTTGCAGAACCACAGCGACAACGACCTGATCGAGTTCCGCAACATCCGGGTGCGCGAGCTGTAGGGACACCCGAGGCCGGTGCCGGGCCGGGGAGCGTTCCCCGGCCCGGCACCCCCGGCCCGCACGCGCCCCTCGCCGGCACACGCGCAGATTGTTAGAGGTGCAACGACCCATGCATGTCCGAAAACTTCCCGCCCTCGTGATCAGCACGTTAAGGCGGGCCTTCAAAGCCCCGGCCGCGGCGCGACGTGTCGCCGTGGTGCTGGTGGCCCTGACGCTTCCGGCGCTGTGGCTCTGGTCGGTCGAGGCCGCCGCGCAGACCCAGAGCGCGCGGACCCAGAGCGCTCAGCCAGGCCTGGCGGCGGCGCAGGTGCTCACCTGGACCGCCGACGACAGCATGACCAAGTACAAGTCCACGCCGGCCACCGCGACGGCCGGGCCCGCGACGATCGTCTTCGAGAACAGCGCGGCGACCGGCAACACCACCGGGATGACGCACACCCTGACCTTCGACGTCTCCACCCCCGGCTACAACCACGACGTCACCCTCAACATCATCGCCAGCCCCTTCGACGCCGGCGGAGGACGGCACGAGGTCCAGGTGAACCTCACTCCCGGCAAGTACCGCTTCTTCTGCGCGATCCCCGGCCACCAGATGGTCGGCGAACTCGTGGTCACCGACGGCGGCCCCACGGACACCACCCCGCCGCAGGTGTCGGCGGCGCTCTCGGGCGACAAGGACGCCAACGGCAACTACGTCGGCTCGGCCACCGTGACCGTCTCGGCGAGCGACACCGAGTCCGGCGTCGACAAGGTGGAGTACTCGCTGGACAACGCGGCGTTCGCGGCGTACTCGGCTCCCGTCTCGGTGAACCAGACCGGCGCGCACACCGTGAAGTACCGTGCCACCGACAAGGCGGGCAACACCTCCCCCGTCGGTACGGTGACGTTCACCGTGGTCGCTCCGCAGGAGAAGGACACCACCCCGCCGCAGGTCTCGGCGACGGTGACGGGAGACAAGAACCCCGACGGCAACTACGTCGGCTCGGCCACCGTGACCGTCACGGCGAGCGACACCGAGTCCGGCGTCGACAAGATCGAGTACTCCCTCGACGGGCAGCCGTACGCGGTGTACACGAGCCCGCTGGTCGCCGCCCAGCCGGGCGCGCACACCGTGAGCTACCGGGCCACCGACAAGGCCGGCAACACCTCGGCCGTCGGCTCGGTGACGTTCACCGTGGTCGCTCCGCAGGAGAAGGACACCACCCCGCCGCAGGTCTCGGCGACGGTGACGGGAGACAAGAACCCCGACGGCAACTACGTCGGGTCCGCCACCGTGACGATCTCGGCGAGCGACACCCAGTCCGGGGTGGACAAGGTGGAGTACTCGCTGGACGACGCGGCGTTCGCCGCGTACTCGGCTCCGGTGTCGGTGAACAAGACGGGCGCGCACACGGTCAAGTACCGGGCCACCGACAAGGCGGGCAACACCTCCCCCGTCGGCTCGGTGACGTTCACCGTGGTCGCCCCCGACCAGAAGGACACCACCCCGCCGCAGGTGTCGGCCCAGCTCACCGGTAACCAGGACTGGGCCTGGAACTACGTGGGCTCCGCCACGGTGACCATCTCCGCCACCGACGCCGACTCCGGGGTCGCCACGGTGGAGTACTCCCTCGACGGGCAGCCGTACGCGGTGTACACGAGCCCGCTGGTCGCCGCCCAGCCGGGCGCGCACACCGTGAGCTACCGTGCCACCGACAAGGCCGGCAACACCTCGGCCGTCGGCACGGCGACGTTCACGGTCGTCAAGGCCGCCCCGGACTGCCCGAAGCCGGGCAAGGGCCACGGCTGCAAGGACCGCTGAACCTGGTAGGCCGGTGAACCCGGTGTACCGGTGAATGGGCCCGGCGGGCGGGCGACCTCGGACATTCGGCGAACCGAGGTCGCCCGCCCGTCGGCATGCGGCGGAGTACGTGACGACCTGGCCTTTCCGGCGCGGCGGGGCCTCACCTCGATCGGTCCTCCGCGGGTCTGGACGACCTGACGGGTTCGTACGGTCCGGATCCTTGTGGGGCGAACGGATTGGAGAGCGCTCTCCCATCTGAGCCTGCCCGCGGGGGCGCACGGCGTCAAGGGCCGGTTCCGTACACATCGGAAACCCGCTGTTCAGAGCGAATAAATCCCACGCAGATGGGGCACCGGGACGGGCCCGCACCGAGGGGGAAGCGTCGGCCGTCTCGTCGCGCCGGGAGGCCCGGACGGGCCGCGTGCGCGCGTATCGGGAACGTGAACCCCGTGTTTCGCGTCGAGGTCATCACCCCTTGACAACGCTCAACCGGAACACTCAAGCTCGTTTGGAGAGCGCTCTCCTTAGGTCGTCGTCCGCGGCGATACCCCCCCACCACAGGAGAGATCATGCAACCGTCCCGAAGTCCGTCCATGCTGCGCCTGGGCCTGATCGCGTCCACGCTGGTCGCCATGGTCGTGGTGAGCCTGGCCCTCATCGGCCCCGTGAGCGCGGTGGACTCCCTGCTCTCCCAGGGCAGGCCCGCCAGCGCCTCCTCCGTCGAGGGAGGCGGATACAGCCCGAGTGCCGCCGTCGACGGCGACCCCGGAACCCGCTGGTCCAGCGCAGCCGCCGACCCGCAGTGGCTCCAGGTCGACCTCGGCGGCACGGCGACGATCTCCCAGGTCGTCCTCTCCTGGGAGGGCGCGTACGGCAAAGCCTTCAAGATCCAGACCTCGGCGGACGGCTCCTCCTGGGCCGACGTGTACTCGACCACGACCGGCGGCGGAGGCACCCAGACCCTCAACGTCAGCGGGACCGGCCGATACGTCCGCATGTACGGCACCGCCCGTGGCACCGGCTACGGCTACTCGCTCTGGGAGTTCAAGGTGTACGGCAGCGGCGGCTCCGGCACCACCCCGCGGCCGAAGCCGACCTTCACCGACGAGGTGACCCACCACGAGTTCCAGGCGAACTGCTCGTGGACGGCGAACAAGCCGGACGACCCGATCGTGTACCCCGGCATGCCGGGCGCCTCGCACATGCACACCTTCGTCGGCAACACCACGACCAACGCCGGAAGCACGCTGTCGTCCCTGCTCGCCGGCGGCACCTCGTGCACCAACCCGCACGACAAGTCGGCCTACTGGTTCCCGAGCTTCTACAAGGGCGACCAGCTCATCCAGCCGGTCGGCGACCAGGTCATCTACTACAAGTCCGGCATCCTGGAGTACTGGCGCGTCGTGCCCTTCCCGCAGGGGCTGCGCTACGTCGCCGGCAGCACGACCGCGACGCAGGACCAGTTCCGTACCGCGCCGGGCGCCGTCGAGGGCTTCGAGTGCGGGAACGTCTCCAATGTCTGGGACATCCCGGCCTCGTGCGCGGCAGGCACCCAGGTGAACGTCCGCTACCAGGCCCCGAGCTGCTGGGACGGCGTCCACCTCGACAGCGCCGACCACAAGAGCCACATGGCCTACCCCGCCGGCGGCTACTGCCCGTCGAGCCACCCCGTGGCCGTACCGATGCTCGAGTTCAAGATCGCCTTCCCCGCGGACGGTGACCTGTCGCAGGCGCGGCTGTCCAGCGGACGCGGCTACAGCTGGCACTACGACTTCTTCAACGCCTGGGACAATCCCGCCATCCTCGACAAGCTGGTGACCCACTGCATCAACGGTGGCCTCCAGTGCAACCCCCGCGGCTACGACCTGTACAAGCCGCACCGGGGAGCCGCCCTGACCGAGAACTACGAACTTCCCTGACGCCGCACCGGCCGCCCGGCCCCGGTCACCGGGGCCGGGCCCACGACGCTCATCCGCCGAGGACCGGGGGGTACACGACGGCGGGGAGGACGAAGAATCCCGCGGGCGCGACGGCGCCAGGATTCAGGGAAGGAGCCCGAGGTTTCTCGCGCGGGTGACCAGCGCCACCCGGTTGTGAACCGCGCGGGGACAGGCGGCGTGCCGCCTGTCCCCGCGCGGATCTGACGATCAGCGCTTCATCAGTGCGAAGACTCCCCAGCCGAGATACTCACGCATGTAGCGCGCGTAGCGTGCGGGCTCGGTGCTGAGCTCGGCCCGTACCTCGGGCGCCAGTTCGTCGTCCGGGTTCCGGTCGAGCCAGCGGCGGAGGTTGAGCCACTGTGCCGCGCAGTACCGGTCCCAGCTGTCCTGGTCGGCCAGCATCATTTCCACGACGTCGTACCCGAGGTCCCCGAACTGCTCGATCAGCTCGGGCAGCGGCAGGAAGTCGGCGATGCTGGTGGCGTGGCAGGCCTTCGCGGCCTCCTGGTCCGGCGGAGTCCGACGCCAGTAGGGCTCGCCGATCAGCATCAGGCCTCCGGGGCGGAGGCTGCGGCTGAGCAGCTCGGTCGTTCCGGCGACGCCGTTGCCGATCCAGGTGGCGCCGACGCAGGCGGCGAGATCGACCGGCTCGTCCGCGACGTGACCGGAGGCCTCTCCGTGGACGAACTCGACCCGATCGGCGACGCCGAGCTCGATGGCGCGGGCATGGGCCTGCTCGGTGAAGACCGTGCTGATGTCCACGCCCGTGCCCGTGAATCCCAGGTCGCGTGCCCAGGTGCACAGCATCTCGCCCGAGCCGCTGGCCAGGTCGAGCACTCGTGTCCCGGGGGCCAGGTGAAGTGCCTGGCCCAGGACGGCGAGCTTGTCGGCGGTCAGCGGGTTGTGGATGCGGTGGCTGCTCTCGCGGATGGTGAAGATACGGGGAAGGTCCATGACCAAATTCCTTTCCGTCATGCCTTGCGGTGGGAAGAGCGGTTGATGGCGCGTCGCAGGCGCGCGATGTCCTTCTTGGGCCGTTCTCGCTCGGCGCGCAGCCGCGCGTCGGTGCGGGAGGCGGCATAGGCGTTCTCGCGCAGCAACCGGCGGTAGCCGTCCAGGCGCCGCCGGGTGAGGCGACCGGACTCGACGGCCGCCAGAACGGCACAGCCCGGCTCGGTGGTGTGGGCGCAGTCGGCGAAGCGGCAGCCCCCGGCCGGCTCGATGAACTCGGCGAAGAACCGGTCGCGTTCCTCGTCCCAGCCGTATTCGGCCGGAGTCAGGACGCGCGCAGGAGAGAAGAAGGCAGGTTGCTGATGAGCAGGTTGATGAAACAACGCGGAGACCCTTAGGAAGGGGCCCCTCCGGACGGCACGTGCGACCAAGAACTCCCGCTAGGAGAGAGGAAGGCAGGTGCGGGTCAGGACGAGGCCCGGGAAGTGAGGATGATCCGGGCGCTGCGCACGGCAGCGGTCTCCACGACAGTCATCAACTCACCTCCTTCGATCTCCGCAGCAGACCCAGTCGCCACTGCGACCCCTAGAGTAACACGGCCTCTGGCGTCGCCGGGCCGCCTGCCTGTCACCGGCCACTGATGCCGGTGACAGCGCACGCCGTGACCTCAGCGAGGATCCGAGGGCTTGACGCGCTCTCCGGCATGAATGCCGGAGATTCAGCCTGTGCCGCACGTGCGGCACTTCTGCGGCTTCCTGCTTCACCGACCTGCGCCACCGAAGCGGTCTTACCGGGTCTCCACAGGCTTTCGAACCCAAGGGCTCCGTTCCCGCCCGTCCAGCGGTACCTGACGCGAGCAGGCTAACAGACGCCGATCCACCTTGGCGGCGGATCGGCTTTCCCTGCCCCGCTACGCGGGAGAGTCCGCTTCACCCCCGGCCTGAAGGCGGACGAATCCGGTAGCCGCTCACGCTGAGCCGACTCCGCTCCTACCTTGCGGCTCGCCGTAGCTTCGGGAGTTCCGGGCCGTCCCCGGCGTCGCGGCCGGCATCGACTGGGCCAGGGCGATCGCCCCGGCCGTGCGCGAGGCGATCGCCAAGGAGAACGGCTAGCGGGAGGCCGGTGCGCGCCACATCGGGTACATGACCGGGCCGTCGGGTAGTTCGAGGAGTTCGGGCATGTCCACGTAGCCGTGGCGCAGGTAGAGGCGGCGGCTGGCCTCGCTGCTGGCCTCCAGGTAGGCGGGCATTGCTTCGGTGTCGAGCCGGCGGTGGTGCTCCTCCAGCAGCAGGCTGCCGAGGCCGCGCCCGGTCCGTCCCAGTTCCAGGGCGATGAACGCCAGGTAGTGGTGCGGCTCGTGCGGGTGGAGCTTCTCCATCTGCCGGCCGAGGATGGCGTAGCGCCCCGCGTGTTCTCCGGCGAAGGAGGCGATCGCCTCTTCCTCGCCGGGGATCTCGGGGAACGGCGCGGTGAGCCAGACCGCGACCCCGGCGAGTTCCCCGGACTCGTGGATCCCGTAGACGTGGCCGTGCTCCAGCGCGTGCGCGGTGTACATCGTGAAGAACCGCCGCTGGATCGGCACCCGCCGCTCGGGCGGCGGGATGAGCCAGCTGCTGATCGCGTCGTGGCCGAACGTGCCGGCGATGATCTCGCCGGCCGCGGCGGCGTCCGTCATGAGGGTGATCTCGGCCGTCACTTGGAGCCTCCGCCGATGGCCTGCGCGCCGAGGCCGATGTTGGCGTACACCTCGGGCCTGGTCGCCCGCAGCACGCGCCCCCACACGAGGC
This sequence comes from Sphaerisporangium sp. NPDC051011, assembly GCF_040653595.1. Taxonomy (NCBI): domain Bacteria; kingdom Bacillati; phylum Actinomycetota; class Actinomycetes; order Streptosporangiales; family Streptosporangiaceae; genus Sphaerisporangium; species Sphaerisporangium sp. NPDC051011. Next base: position 44,704 of record NZ_JBFAGG010000011.1, read on the forward strand.
CGAAGGCGATCGCGACGACGAAGATGCCCGGCAGGATCCAGCGGATGGCCGAGTCGGGCGCGACGTTGAGGACCGTGTCGAAGTTGATCAGCGTCATCCCGATGATCACGCAGAGCGCGAGGATCGCCAGCGCCGGGGCGATGCGCGTGCGCCACGCCGTCTCCCCCGAGGGGTTGCGGGAGAAGAACACGATCACCGAGATCGAGGTGATGGTGAGCAGGGTCAGCAGCCCGAGGCCGCCGAACGCCCCGAAGGTGAAGAACAGCTTGGTCACCGGGTCGAGGCCGGAGACCGCGTAGACGGTGATCACGATCAGCCCGAGCACCGTCTGCAGGATCGATCCGGCCATCGGGGCGGCGGTGCGCACCGAGGTGCGCCCGAACACCGAGGGGAGCACGTTCTCGCGGCCGAGGGCGAAGATGTAGCGGGCCGTGGTGTTGTGGAAGGCGATCATGCAGGCGATGCTGCTGGTCACGAACAGGACCGAGCCGATCGTCGAGACCGTGGAGCCCAGGTGGGTGGCCGCCTGGTTGAAGACGAGCGTGGGTCCCTGCTGGGCGGCCGCCTTGACGATCCCGTCCGGTCCGGTCGGCACGGTCAGGGCCCAGGCCGACACCGCGTACAGGACCGCGATGATCGTGATCCCCAGGTAGGTCGCGACGGGAACGGTCCGGTCGCGGTCCTTGGACTCCTCGGCGAACACGACCGACGACTCGATCCCGGCGAAGCCCGCGACGACGGTGGCCAGCGCGGCGCCCACGCCGGGCACGAACAGCGACCCCGGGGTGAAGCCCGAGAAGTCGATGCCGCCCGGGGCGGCGTTGAACAGGTCACCGATGTCGAAGACCAGGACGACGGCGATCTCGCTGACCAGCAGGACCGAGAGGATCTTGCCGTTGACGTCCACCCGCAGCAGGCCGAGCAGCCCGGTCAGCGCCCACGCCGCCAGCGCGATCACCCACCACGCGGGCGAGCCGCCGAACCAGTCCCGCAGCAGCGGCTCGGCGGCCGATCCGATGATGCCGTACAGACCCAGTTGCAGCGCGTTGTAGGCCAGCAGCGCCACCCACGCGGTGGCCACCCCCTGCGTCCGGCCGAGTCCCTGGGCGGCGTAGGCGTAGAAGGCGCCCGCGTTCACGACGTGCCTGGCCATCGTCACGTACCCGACGGCGAAGAGCGCGAAGACCGCGCCCAGCAGCAGGAACGCGAACGGCACGCCGATCACGCCCGTCACCGCGTACGCCGTCGGGACCGAGCCCGCGACGACCATCAGCGGCGCGGCCGCGGAGATGACGAAGAACACGACCGAAGGGACACCGAGCCGGTCCTTGGCCAGTGCGGCGGAGACGGCGCTGGACCGTTGCTCTGTGAGGGACATCCGGAACTCCGAGAGAATGGGGGTGGATCACCGACGGCTGATGACGGCTTGGCCGACGGCAACCTCGGTCTGGACGATGAGTTTCTGCAGTGGTGCGGGAAGCATGGCGTGCGTGGTGGCCGCGAACGCCGGGTCGTGCTCCCACATGACCCGCTGGGCGCCGCCGGTGGCGGCGAACAGCCCGTAAAGGACGCGGTCCCTGAGCACGGGCGGCTCGCGCCGCTGGACGGCGAGGTTGAGCCGGGCCAGCGGCCAGGCGGCGACGTTCGGGTCCACGGGGGCCGGCGGTTGCTGTTTCAGCAGGTTCCGCGTCGGCGGCCTGAGCAGTTTCGCAGCGATCATCCTGGCGGTGACGTCGGCGTAGACCGTGCGGGCGAAGAACAGGAGCCAGGTGTCGACCGGGTGCTGTGGCTCGGCGAGGACGTGGTCGAGCACGTTCTGCGTGACCGGGTCGCCGGTGGTGCCGCGGAAGGTCGCGTACAGGCGTTCCCGGCCCGGCACGGTGTCCAGGGTGACGCGCTCGGCGAGCATCAGCTCACCGAGGACGGCACCCGCCAGCGCCAGGCTCGCGAGACGGACATGCAGTCGCGGACGCCCGCTCCCATTGTCGTGCATGACGAAGAACAGGTCGTCGGCCAGCGACGGGCTCGTGTGATCACCCTCAGCCACGAGCGGTGATGATATAGGCGATTAGTTAAATCTGTCATCGATGAATGATCGGCTCGCTATAGGAACAACCGGATCCTCCAGCCACAGTGGGCAGATATGCACTGAAGCGTTCCCCTTCCGGTTTAAACCCTTATATCCGATTTCAGGGAACGCTGCCGGCTCGCGGACAGCTGACGCGGCCCGGAAAGACAAGACCGCTCTGGCCCCGGATCTCTGAACGAACGTCCCCCGGCACTTGGAGTCCCGGTCCAGGCTGGAATGATCAAACCTGTCCATGTGCCGCCGGCGCCCACGCACCGGCGGCGTCCCGACCTCCACGACGAAGAGTTCTCCCATGACAGACGAACGGACCCCCGCGGCCATCGACACCACCACCCCGCACTCGGCCAGGGTGTGGAACTACTGGCTGGGCGGCAAGGACAACTACGAGGTCGACCGGGAGGTCGGCGAGCAGGTCCGCCGGGTGTACCCGGGGATCGTGGACGTCGCCCGCCACTCGCGGGCCTTCCTGGGCCGGGCGGTGCGCCACCTCGCCGGCGAGGCCGGGATCACCCAGTTCCTGGACCTCGGCACCGGACTGCCCACGGTCGACAACACCCACGAGGTCGCCCAGCGGGTCAACCCCGCGTGCAAGATCGTCTACGTGGACAACGACCCGCTGGTGCTGGTCCACGCCCGCGCGCTGCTGACCAGCACGCGCGAGGGAGTGTGCGACTACGTCGACGCCGACGTCCGCGACCCCGCGCACATCCTCCGGGAGGCCGCCCGCACCCTGGACTTCGACCGGCCGATCGCGCTGATGATGCTGGGCATCCTCGGCAACGTCTGGGACGACGCCGAGGCGCGTGAGGTGCGCGACCATCTGGTGGCGGCGCTGGCGCCGGGCAGCCACCTGGTCCTGGAGGACGGCACCAACGCCGTCGACCCCGAGGCCGCCGCCGAGGCCGAGAAGACCCGCGCCGAGGCGGGCGACCCGTACAAGCTGCGCACCCCCCAGCAGATCGCCTCCTACTTCGAGGGCCTGCGCCTGCTGGAGCCGGGCGTGGTGTCGGTGTCGCGCTGGCGCCCGGAGGAGACCCCCTGGGGCGTGCCCGACGAGGTCACGGCCTTCTGCGGCGTCGCCGTCAAGCCTTAGACCGGCGCCGCTGCCAGCGTCGGCTCCTCGACGAATCCGAGCGTTACTCGGACTTCCAGAGGCCACCAGAGGGCCTCGAGAAGAATCACAAAACGGACAGCATCAAAATGGCGCCGTAAATGGGAAGAGAATCGGGAATTGCCGGCTGATATGACCCGATGGCCGAGCGTCGCGGTCGTCGGGGCCCTCACCCGGCGCCGGAGCGGAGGCGCCTGCGGTTTCAGGCGCCCGCCGGTCCGCTGTAGTCGGTGGCGGCATAAACCTGCAGGAGCCTCTCGACTCCGCGTAGGAAGGTCTCGCAGATCAGCACCGGGTCGAACAGACATCCGGCGGCCATGGCGCCGTCGCGCATCATCACGAAGTGGCGGGCGGCGGGCTCGGCGCCGGTCTCCTGGATCTTGGCCAGCAGTTCCGTGACGGTCTCCAGGAACCATCGGCGGTGGGCGAGCACGGCCTTGCGCACCGGGGACTCGGGGTCGGGATACTCGGCGGCAGCGTTGAGGAAGGCGCATCCCCGGAAGCCGGGAGACTGGATGCCTTGGGCGATGGACTTGCCGAGGGCCCGGATGGTGCCGGCGGCCGGGAGTCCGGCGGCGACGGCCTCGTCCGCCTGACCCCGCATGGCCCGGTCGACCTCGTTCAGGTAGGCGAGGACAAGGTCTTCCTTGCCGGGGAAGTGCCGGTAGAGGGTGGCCCGCGTCACCTGCGCTTCGGCGACGATGCGATCGATGCCGACGGCGTGGATGCCCTCCGCGTAGAAGAGCCGGGTGGCCGTGTCGAGCAGCCGGGACCGCGCTTCGGACGGCCGGCCTTCGGATTCGCTACGCATGAGACCATCCTAGTAGGTAGAACGTTCGGTCTTGACAGTTTGCAACCGTAGATTGCAGGCTATGCGAGGTAGAACGTTCTGTCTCGTCGGAGAGTTGTTCCAGTGGCTCGTCGTCTTTACGTACGCACCGCCCCGTTGTTCATCGGTACGGCCGTGTCGCCGCGGTCGGCCTGTCGGCGGCGGGTCCGGCGTCCGCGGCACGGAGGACCTCGGACTTTCCGTCCTGCGTGAAGCCGGCCCGGATTTCCGTCGAGCATCTGCCGCGACCATGGCCGTCAGCAGCGCCCGTGCGCCGGGAGTGCCTCCCCGGAACGAGCGAGGCGGTCTCCTCGTCACTCAAACTCCGAGAAGGATCATCATGAGCTCCATCGCTGCTTCGCCCGGCATTTCCGGGACCGCGTCCGCACTGCGGCGGCTGTACTTCGTCCGGTTCGCGTTCGCCATCGTCTGGGCCCTCGCGATGTTCACGACCGCCTCGAACCTGGGTCCGCTCGCGGTCACCCTGCTCGTGCTCTACCCGCTGTTCGACGTGGCCGCCGCCGTCATCGACGCCCGCGCGTCGCGCGCCACCGGATCACCTGCCCTGCTGTACGTCAACATCGCGGTCAGCCTGATCACCGCCATCGGCGTGGCCATCGCCTGCGCGTCCGGCATCCCGGCTGTGCTGCGCGTGTGGGGCGCCTGGGCAATCGTGGCCGGGCTGGTCCAGCTGATCGTGGGCGTCACCCGCCGCAAGATGGGCGGCCAGTGGCCGATGATCATCAGCGGCGCCATCTCGGTACTCGCCGGCGCGTCGTTCATCCTTGGTGCCTCCGCGGCCAGCCCGGCGCTGACCAACGCGGCCGGCTACGCCATCCCCGGCGGCATCTTCTTCCTCATCTCGGCCTTTCGCCTCGGCCGCGCCGCGAAGGGAAACTGACCCGCTCCTGCCGGCCGTGGTCATGCCTTCCTCGACGCCCTGGACACGCCGGCGGCCGGGGTTCACAGGGGCGGGCGGTGGTCGTTGAGGACGCGCTGGAAGAGCAGGCAGTCGCGCCAGGCGCCGTCGATGTGCAGGTAGTCCGGCGCCATGCCGATCGAGGCGAACCCGGCCTTGCCGAGCACGCGCTGGGAGGCGAGGTTGCCGACCAGCGTGCTGGCCTGGACGCGATGCAGGCCCAGACGCTCCCCGGCAAGCTCGCACACCAGCTCGACGGCCGTGGTGGCCAGGCCCCGGCCGGTGTACTCGGCGTCGATCCAGTAGCCGAGGTCGGTACTGCGGAACGGGCCCATCACGATGTTGGCCAGGGTCATGGCACCGACGATCCGGCCGGCGTCCGCCAGGACGAGGGACAGCGCCCGGCCTTCACGCTGTTCGCCCAGCCGGCCGCCCACCCGGGCGGCCTGGCCGGCAGGGGTGAAGAAGTCCTCCGGGCGCTCCGGCTCCCAGGGGCGCAGGTGCGCGCGGTTGCGCGTGTACGCCCGCGCCAGGGGCTCGGCGTCGGCCTGCACGAGGGGACGCATCTGGATCTCGCCGGTCACTCTCACCGCGGGCACGATCATCCGGACATGATAGACAAACCAGCGCGAGCAGGCCGGGGACGGCTATGACGGCCCGAGGTCCCACCTCATCTCGCCGGCCGGCACGGCGCCCCGCCGTCGGCCGAGGTCGTGGGCAAGGTCGTGGGCGCCGGCATCGCCGGCGCGGTCCCCGTCACGGGCGGCGGGCCGAGCCGCCCAGACCGGGAATGAGGATCGCCCCGACGATCAGGTGCAGGGCGGCCAGCGTCACCAGGGCGGCGGTGCCGGTGGCACCGAGCGGGCCGGCCAGCGACAGGACGAGCACCGCGACGGCGATGATCGTCCAGGCGCGGCGCGGGCGGGCGAGGAACCGCTCCAGCGCCGCCAGCAGCGCCCAGGCCGCCAGCCCGGCCCCCACGGCCGCCGCGGCGACCGCGCCGGCCCCGACGGGCTGGAGGTCGCCGCCCAGCCGGACGTCCAACACGATCCCGCCGACCGGGACCGCCAGCGTCCACAGCGCCAGGGCCGCGGCCGCCGCCCCGGCCACGCTGGAGGCCCGCCGGACGGCCTGGCCCCGGGACGAGGCGGACGCGGATGTGATCTCACCGGACATGTCGCTCTCCTTCGGATGTCGCCTGACGGGGACGGCCCCGCGAGCCGTCCGCCCCCACCGGGGCCGGTGGCGGGGCCGTCCCCCGCTCGCCGCCAAGCCTCGCCGCCGAGGCGGGCGGGAGGCATCGGGCGGGAGGCGGCGGCGCACCCCGCCGCGGTAGGGCCGGGTACCGACTTTGGTAGGTGCCCTCACGGCCGGGCCCGGAGCTACCCTGACCAGGTGATCGGCGAGTTGTTCTGCGAACCCGGGGCAGGGCCGCGTCGCGTCCCGGCCACGGCCGTGGCGGCGATGATCGCCGCGACCGGGGCGCTGGCCGCGCTCACGGTCTGGGGGCGCATCGGCGCCGCCGGCGGCCTGCTCGGCCTGGACGTGGCGGCGGGGGCGCTGGCGTGCGCGCTGTCGCCGGTGCTGCTGTGGCGGCCGGTCGAGGGGACGCTGGGGCTGTCGGTCCTGGCGGCGCTGTCGCCCGCGGCCACCCCCGCGGCCACGCTGGGCGCGCTGCGGGTCGCCCAGTGGCGGCGCTTCCCCGTCGCGGCCGCGGTCTCGGCGGCCGGGATCGCCGCGCACGCGGCCCAGGGGGCGTGGCGGCCGAGCGGGGGCATCTCGCCGGGCTGGTGGCTGGCCCTGGTGGCCGTCGCCTACGGGGCGCTGGCCGGCTGGGGCGCGCTGGCCCAGGCGCGGCGCGCGCTGGTCACCTCGCTGCGCGAGCGGGCCCGCCGCGCCGAGGCCGAGCAGGGCCGCCGGGTGGCCGAGGCCCGCATGCTGGAACGCACACGGATCGCCCGCGAGATGCACGACGTGCTGGCCCACCGCCTGTCACTGCTGGCCACCTACGCCGGGGCGCTTGAGTACCGGCCCGACTCCCCGCCCGAGCGGCTGTCGCAGGCCGCGGGAGTGATCCGCGCCGGCGTCCACCAGGCGCTGGAGGAACTGCGCGACGTGATCGGCCTGCTGCGCGACGACGACCACGACCGGAACGGGGACGGGACCGGGGAGGCGGACGGCGCGCGGCCGCAGCCCGTCCTGGCCGACCTGCCCCGCCTGGTGGAGGAGTCCCGGCAGGCGGGCGAGCACGTGCGGCTGCGCGAGCGGGTGGCCGAGCCGGGCTCCCTGCCCGCCGCCACCGGCCGCACCGCCTACCGGGTCGTGCAGGAGGGGCTGACCAACGCGCGCAAGCACGCCGCGGGCCGTCCCGTCGAGGTGGTCCTGGAGGGACGGCCGGGCGCCCATCTGGTGATCGACATCCGCAACCCGCTGGCCGGCGGCCCGCCGATCACGCCCGGCGCCGGCACCGGCCTGGTGGGGCTCACCGAGCGGGTGCACCTGGCAGGCGGGCGGCTGGACCACGAGACGACCGCCGGGGAGTTCCGCTTGCGCGCCCGGCTGCCATGGCCGGCGACAGGACCCTCGACAGGACCGGCGACGGGGCCATCCGCGGGGCCGGCGTGAGCCGCCCGCTGCGCGTGCTGCTGGTGGACGACGACGCGCTGGTGCGGGCCGGGCTGGCGATGATGCTGGACGGCGTCCCCGGCGACCCGGCCATCGCCGTGGTGGGCGAGGTCGCCGACGGCGAGGGGGTGCTCGCGGCCGCCGACGCGCACGCCCCCGACGTGGTGCTCATGGACGTCCGGATGCCCCGCGTGGACGGCATCGCGGCCACCCGCCTGCTGCGGCGGCGCGCCGACCCGCCCGAGGTGATCGTGCTGACCACCTTCGACACCGACGAGAACATCCTGCGCGCGCTGCGCGCCGGCGCGAGCGGCTTCCTGCTCAAGGACACCCCTCCGGCCCAGATCGTGGACGCGGTCCGCCGGGTCGCCGCCGGGGACCCCATCCTGTCGCCGCGGATCACCCGCCGCCTGATGGACCGCACCGCCGTGCAGGCCGGCGCCTACCAGCGGGCCCGCGAGGCGATGGCCGGGCTGACCCCGCGCGAGCGGGAGGTGGTGCTGGCCGTGGCCCAGGGCGCGACCAACGCCGAGATCGCCGCGGAGCTGTTCATGAGCGTGGCCACGGTCAAGGCCCACGTGTCCAGCGTCCTGACCAAGCTCGGCCTGGGCAACCGCACGCAGATCGCCCTGCTGGCCCACGACGCGGGCCTGGCCTGACCGGGACCCACGACCTGGCCAGGACCGGGCGGGCGTCCCGCCGGGCCCTTGCGGGCGCCGAGGGGTAAGGCTACAATCCGGGATTATTAGGAAAGTTTCCTAATGAAAAGGGAGGTACAGGGACGTCACCTGCCCTTTCGCCTCCAGTGAGGCCACTCCTCGCACACCCCTCACAGAGGGGGCCTCGCCCGCCTCACCCCGGCCGACGCCACGCCCACGCCATCCCGCGGCGCGTACCGGCCGGCGGCCGTGCGATCCCGGCCCGCAGCCGTCCCATCACGCGGCACGGCCACGGCCGAGCCCTCGGCACACTCCACACCCCCCACCCCCCTGGAAGTGTCACGTGAGATTCCGCGTCCTGTTCCTCGCGGCCCTGGCCGTCCTGGCCGCCCTGACGACCGCCCTGGGCACCCCCGCGCTCGCCGGCGCCACCGCCGCGCAGCACTCCAGCACCGCGGCCCGCGCGCTGGCCGCCGCCCCCTGGGCCCCGAACACCGCCTACGCCACCGGCGCCCACGTCACCTACAACGGCGTCGAATACGAGTGCGTGCAAGGCCACACCTCGCTGGTCGGCTGGGAGCCCGACCGCGTCCCGGCCCTGTGGAAACCGGTCACCGGCGGCGGCACCGACACCACGCCGCCCTCGGTGCCCGCGAACCTGCGCGTCACCGCCACCACCTCCAGCAGCGTCTCGCTGGCCTGGGATGCCTCCACCGACAACGTCGGTGTGACCGGCTACGAGGTGTACCGCGGCACCACCCTGGTCACCACGGCCACCGGCACCACCTACACCGACTCCGGCCTGGCCGCCTCCACCACCTACAGCTACACCGTGCGCGCCCGCGACGCCGCCGGCAACCGCTCGGCCGTCGGCGCCGCGGTCACCGCCACCACCCAGGGCGGCACCGGCGCCCCCGGCCAGCCCGGCACCGTCACCGCCACCCCCTCCAGCAACAGCATCGCGCTGAGCTGGGGCGCCTCCAGCGGCACGGTCACCGGCTACCGCGTCTACGAGGGCGCCACACAGCAGGCGCAGGTCTCCGGCACCAGCGCCACCATCTCGGGCCTCGGCACCTGCCAGACCCACACCTACACCGTCAAGGCCTACAACGCCTCCGGCGAATCGGCCGGCCGTGACGTCACCGCCACCACCACCGGCTGCAGCAACCCCGGCAAGATGGCCGGTGCGCCGTATCTGTACATGGGCTGGGGTAACCCGCCGAACCCGGGCGCGGTGATGGACGCGACGGGTATCAGGTCGTTCACGATGGCGTTCATCCTGTCCAGTGGTGGTTGTAATGCCGCGTGGGACGGTCAGCGGGCGCTGACGGGTGGTGCCGATCAGCAGGCGATCAACACCATCAAGTCCAAGGGCGGCAGCGTGCAGGTGTCGTTCGGTGGGTGGAGCGGTAACAAGCTCGGCCCGAACTGCTCCTCGGCGCAGGATTACGCCAACGCGGTGCAGTCGGTCATCAACGCGGTCGGGCCGGCGGTGGTGGACTTCGACATCGAGAACACCGACGAGTTCGAGAACTACACCGTTCAGGACCGTATCCTGAACGCGCTGAAGATCGTCAAGCAGAACAACCCGGGCGTGAAGGTCGTGGTGACCTTCGGCACCCTGGTCTCGGGGCCGAACTACCACGGCACGCGGCTGATCAACCAGTCGCGGGCGCTGAACGTGCCGATCGACAACTACACGATCATGCCGTTCGACTTCGGTGGCGGCAACATGTACAACGACACCGTCAGCGCCTCCGAGGGCCTGAAGAACGCGCTGAAGAACGCGTGGGGCTGGAGCGACGCCCAGGCCTACGCGCACATGGGCATCTCGGGCATGAACGGGCTGTCGGACCAGTCCGAGGTCACCTCTCCGGGGACCTGGACGCAGATCCGTGATTGGGCCAGGTCCAAGGGCCTGACCCGGTTCGCCTACTGGTCGGTCAACCGCGACCGCGCCGGCGGCGCCGGCGTCCCGTCGGGTGAGTGGGAGTTCACCCGCATCACCGCCGGCTTCTGACCCTGGGGCACGGGGGACGGACCGGCGTCCGTCCCCCGGCCTCCGGCGGACATCCCCAGGCGGGTGGCCGGCCTCACACCAGGCCCGGCCACCCGCCTCTCCCATGCCCCGGCCGGCACCTCCTCCAGCGGCGTCGCCTCCCCTGCTGGACACTCCTAGCGCTGGGGCCCCGCCGTCCACAGCCGGAGCTTGTCGGGGTTGCGTACCGCCCAGATGTGCTTGATCCGGTCACCCGCGACCTCGAACGCGTACACCGATACGGTGACGCCGTCCTGCTGAGCGATCAGGCCGGGCTGACCGTTGACCATACGCTCCAGGATCGTCAGGGTGCGGAGCCTGCCCTCGAGATGGACCAGGGAGCGCGCGATCTGCTCGCCGCCTTCGACCGGGCGGAGCGTGGCGCCGACGAGGCCGCCGCCATCGGCGATCGCCGTGGCGTCGGGGTCGAGGAGGCCGATGAGGGCGTTGATGTCCTTGGCTTCCCATGCCTGCTTGAAGTCCCTGACGATGCGGGCCTGGTGGATCGCCGGCGTCGCGGGAGCCTGCGCGGCGCCGATGCGACGGCGTGCCGAGGAGGCAAGCTGGCGGCAGGCCGCCGGGGTACGTCCGACGATCTCGGCCACCTCGGCGAAGGGGTAGCGGAAGACGTCGTGCAGGATGAACGCGACGCGCTCGGCCGGGGTCATCGATTCGAGCACGACGAGGAAGGCCATGTTGACCGACTCGTCGAGGGTGACCCGGTCGGCCGGGTCGACGGTGATGCCGTCCGGCCGCCCGGTGATCCACTCCCTAGGTTCGGGTAGCGGCTCGGGAACCCATTCGCCCACGTAGCTCTCGCGGCGGGCTCTCGCCGAGGAGAGCAGGTTGAGACAGACGCGGCTGGCGACCTTGGACAACCAGGCGCCAGGGGATGCGATGGCGTCCTGCTGCTCCCGGGACATGGCGTACCAGCGGGCGTAGGTCTCCTGGACGACATCTTCGGCGTCGGCCAGGGAGCCGAGGAGCCGGTACGCCAGATTGATCAGCTGACGCCGCTCACTCATGATCACGGTCAGGCTCGGATCGAGCGGGCCGCCTCCTGGCCCGGACTGGATGGTCATGGTGTCGCCGGCTCCCTTGGTCGCGTCTTCTCTTACCAGTTTCGACAAGACAGCGCCGTGAACTGTGAGGCCGGCGCGTCGCCTCACAATTCACCTCACATTCCGAGGTGTCGTGTTGTCGGACTAGTGAGACACCATCCAGCACGCAGTGGCCGCCCCCCGGCGGGTACGCGGATCGCCCGTCGAGACCCGAGTCGAAACGCGTGATCGTCCCCGCGCCGGCCACTTCGTGATGAAGGACCAACCCATGAAGGGCCGACCCCATCGGGTCGCAAGCCTCGAATGCTGAGATCGAGAAGGGAAACCTCGCCATGCCCACGCCCGGACACCACACACCCCACAAGGTCGTCGTCATCGGCGGCGGTTACGCCGGCACGCTCGCGGCCAACCATCTGCGGATGCGCGACGACGTCGACATCACCTTGGTCAATCCCCGCCCGGAGTTCGTCGACCGAATCCGGCTGCACCAGTTCGTGGCCGGCACCGGCGTGGCCACGGTGGACTACGGCACGCTGCTGGGCGAAGGCATCCAGTTGGTCGTCGACAGCGCCACGCGCATCGACACCGCCGCCCGCACGGTGCGGCTGGCGTCGGGCCGCGCGCTGGACTACGACCATGTCATCTACGCGGTCGGCAGCACTGGCCCGATACCGTCATCGGTGCCTGGCGCGGCCGAATTCGCCGTCTCCATCGCCGAATTCGAGTCCGCGCAGCGGCTGCGCGCCAGGCTGGACGAGTTGCCTGCCGATGCTCCGGTCACCGTGGTCGGCGCCGGGTTGACCGGCATCGAGACGGCCGCCGAACTGGCCGAACAAGGACGCAGGGTCACGCTGGTGTGCGGCGCGATCCTGGCGCCCACAGTGAGCGCGCCGGGCCGCCGATACATCGCCAAGTGGCTGTCCCGGCACGGTGCCGCCGTGCTCGAGGCCAATATGGTGACCGAGGTCCGGCCGGACGCGGTCGTCCTTGCCGACGGCGCGGTACGCGCGAGCGCACTGACCATCTGGGCGGCAGGTTTCGGCGTGCCGAAGCTGGCGGCCGCGAGTGGGCTGCGCACCGACGAGCTCGGCCGACTGCTCACCGACGAGACGCTGACCAGCGTCGACGACGACCGCGTCATCGCGGCCGGGGACGCCGCCGCACCATCGGGCCGGCCGCTGCGGATGAGCTGCTACGCCGCCGGGCCGCTCGGGGCGCAGGCCGCCGACACCGTGCTGAGCCGCATCGCCGGAACCGAACCCGCGGTGATCAGCCTGGCCTTCTCCGGGGCGTGCGCCAGCCTCGGCCGGAGTGCCGGCATACGACAGCTCGCCCGCAAGGACGATACCGCGGTGAACGTCTACGTCGGCGGCCGCATAGGCGCGGCGATCAAGGAGACGACCTGCAAGCTCGGCGTGTCGAAGATCCGCCGCGAGGCCCGCAAGCCGGGTTCCCTGCTCTGGTTCAAGGGCGGTCCACGTCCTCAGCAGCCGGCCACCGCCACACGGGCCGGTAAGCCGCAGTAAATCACCATCGCGCGGGTCCCCGTCGCCGGCGTCATGGGTGATCACGAACCGAGAACAAAGGGAGGAGGACGCCTCATGGAGCCCACAGCCAACAGGTTCCGCCCGGCCATGCCGGCCCGATCCGATGCCGCGCACCGGACGAGGCTCAGTGGGTGGGTTTTACGGGCCATCGTCAGCGCGCACATGGTCGCGATCGCCGGTCAGCCGGTGTTCGCCGGCGTGTATCTGAGCGGTGACTACGACGGCCTGCGCTGGCACGCGGCCGGCGCCGACATCGTCACCTCCATCGGCTACCTGCAGGTGATCGCAGCGATCATGCTCTGGGTCCGGCTGCGTCGGCTCTGGCCGTTCCTCGCCACGCTGGCCCTGGTCGCGGCCGAGACCGTGCAGTACTTCGCCGGGATGGACGGCGCGCTGTGGCTGCACATCCCGCTGGGAGTGACGACCGTCGCCGCGCTCGCAGTGCTGTTCATCGCCGTATGGCGCAGGCCCCTCCTGCGGCGCACGCAACCCCCACCCGCGCCGGCCCAGCCGAGGCGGCAGGAGGCCCGCGATGCGTGAACACCATGACCGGCGATCCGGCCACGCCCGCGACATGACCAGGCGCCAGGCGCTGGGCATCGGCGGGACGCTCGGCCTGATGGCGGCCACCGGGCTGTCGACCTCGGCCGCGCTGGCCCGCCGCCCGCCGGTCACCGGCGCCGAACTGCGCAGCGCCGTGCCGCTGCCACCCGCGTTCCAGGTGCCGTTGCCCCTTCCCTCCGTGCTGGCGCCGGTCAGCACCTCGGGCGGCGCCGACCACTACGAGATCACCCAGCGCGAGACGACCGCGGAGATCCTGCCCGGTGTCAGGACGCCGCTGTGGACGTACGACGGGACCTTCCCCGGGCCGACGATCGAGTCGCGCCGCGGCCGGCCGATCACCGTGACCCATCGCAACGACCTGCCCGTGCCGACCGTCGTACACCTGCACGGCGGACGGACCCCGGCGGATTCCGACGGATACCCGACCGACCTCGTCCTGCCCGAGATCTGGCCGGACGCCGCCCACATGATGCACCCCGGCCAGGGCGGGCACGGCACAGGGCACCACGCTGGGCACGGCATGCGCGACCCGCGGGCGGCGCCGACCAAGCTGACGCGGGACTACACCTTCCCCCTGGACCAGCGGCCGGCGCTGCTGTGGTACCACGACCACCGGATGGACTTCACCGCCCCCGCGATCTGGCGCGGCCTGGCCGGGCTGCAGATCGTGCGCGACGACGCCGAGGACTCGCTCGGCCTGCCCGCGGGGCGGCGCGAACTACCCCTCATGATCACCGACCGTGCGTTCGCCGCCGACGGCAGCCTCGACTACCCCGCCCTCGACCCCACCCTGCGAGAGCGACCAGGCGTTCGCGAGGCCTATCTCGCCGGAGTCCTCGGCGACGTGATCTTGGTCAACGGCGCCCCGTGGCCCGTACACGAGGTCGACGCGGCACGGTACCGGCTGCGCATCCTGAACGCCTCGAACGCCCGGCACTACGAACTCGAAGCGATCGGCGACGACGGACACCGGCTCGATCTCGTCCAGATCGGCGCCGACCAGGGGCTGCTCGCGGCGCCGGTCACCCACCGGCTCCTGCCGATCGCACCGGCCGAACGCTACGACGTGATCGTCGACTTCTCGGGCGTCCCCGTCGGCGGCCTCGTCAGAGTCGTCAACCGCCTGGGCTCCGGCCGTACCCGCGACGTGATGGCCTTCCGCATCGCACGCAACGCCACCGACGACAGCCACATCCCACGCGTCCTCTCGAACGACCTGCCGGCCTGGCACCGGTCGGACGCCGTCCGGGTGCGCGACTTCTCCTTCCGCGCCGGACGCATGCGCGGCGACCACGGATGGCTGATCGGCGGGCTGCCCTTCGACCCCGCCCGCTCCGATGTCACCGTCGATCTCGGCGATGTCGAAGTGTGGCGGCTGGTCGCCGACGTCCACCATCCCATCCACCTGCATCTGGTCGGCTTCCAGGTGCTCACGCGCGGCGGCCGGCCGCCACTGCCCCACGACGCGGGCCTCAAGGACACCGTCTCATTACGGCCGGGCGAATCGGCAGAGATCATCACCCGCTTCGACGGATACCGCGGCCGCTATCTCTTCCACTGCCACAACGCCGAACACGAAGACATGGGAATGATGGCCAACCTCGAAATCATCTGACGCAGCGGTGGCGATACCGATCGGGTGGCTGACAGCGTCATGTGTGCGGTTTGTGAGCGGCGAGCTGGAAGGTGAGGTCGTCCGCGTCACCTATCCGGAGGAACCTCATGTCCCACCATGATCTGTCATCTGATCCCGCGGTGCGGCCACGCCGGCCGCGCACGCTCACCGCTTCGGCGCTGGCCGTAAGTCTCACCGTGGCCACCGCGCTCCCAGCCACCGCCGCGGCCACCCCGTCCGCGACCTGGAACGCCACCAAGGCACAGCGCGCCCAACTACAGCAATTGGCGCGCAAACTGGTGGAAGCCGGAGCGCCCGGCGTGATCGTACGGGTCGACGACGGCCACGGCCGGCCGATCGAGATCGCCGAGCAGGCCACCTGGACCAGACCCGACCACCTGCTCAAAGCGCGGGACGAATTCCGGATGGGATCCAACACCAAGACCATGATGGCCGCACTCGTACTCCAACTGGTCGCCGAGGGCAAGCTCGCCCTGACCGACCCGGTGGCGAAATGGCTGCCAGGCAAGGTACCCAACGGCAAAGCGATCACGCTGCGCATGCTGCTGAACCACACCAGCGGCCTGTTCGACTACACCAACGACGCCGCGATCCGGCCCTCGATACTCGGCAAAGATCGGCGGCGGTGGACCCCGGCGAAGCTGCTCGCCATCGGGGCGAAACACGATCCACTGTTCCCACCGGGCACGAAATGGTCGTACAGCAACACCGGCTACGCCGCCATCGGCGCCGTCCTGGAACGGGTCACCGGAGCGAACCTGACCGACCTCGTCCAGGACAGGATCGCCCGACCGCTCCACCTCGAGCACACCTACTACGCCACGGACTCCACCTGGCGCGCCCCCCACGCCCACGGCTACGAACCGGACGCCACCCACATGCCACCGGGCGTGCCGGCCGCGTACAGGCACTTCGCCGGGCCACGCCACCACGGCCACGTGAACGTCTCCGCAAACGACCCCGGATGGGGCGGGCCGGCCGGGGCGGTGGTGTCCACCACCCAGGACTGGTCCCGGTTCCACACCGCACTGATGTCCGGCGAACTGCTACCCGCCGCCCAGCTCGCACAGCTACGCACCACAGTGCCGATCGACCCACGGCAACCGGACGGGCCCGGCTACGGGCTGGGCATCCAGACCGGTACCACCCCCTGCGGCACGTTCTGGGGCCACGACGGCGGCATGCCCGGCTACCTCACCACCAACCTCACCGACCGCACCGGCAACCGCACGGCGACCGTCCTCATCGCGACGGAGTCCTGGGCCGAGTTCGAAGCCGACCCGAAGATCGCCAAGGCCGCCCACGCACTCCAGACCGCCGTGACCTGCACCATGTTCGGCAAGCCCACGCCGACCGCAGCTCACGCCGGCTGACCGGCACGGCCGGCCCCGAGCGCGGTGATGATCGCGGACACCAGGCCCTCGGCCTCGGCCCGCGACATCGCCGCACCCGCGGCGTACGCGGCCGCGAACCCGGCGCCCCCCAGAGCAGCCGTGACCCGCTCCGTGATCACCCGCACATCGACGTCGCCGAGATCGGCCCAGCCCCGCAGCACGGTGGCCACCCCCAGCAGCCGTCCCGCCCGCTCCGGCCGATCGCGGCACAGCTCGATCGCGGCGACCACGACCGCGATCGACGCCGCGACCGGCGTATGCCAGGTCAGCGTCAAGCGCACCGCCGGGTGGTCGAGCCGGCGCGCCGCCTCGTCCGGAAATCCCTCCGCGACGTCCACCAGGGCGAGCACGCCCAGCAGCAACGCGGTCAAATGCGGCGTGGTCGACCGGCCAGGTGGCGCCACGGCCAAGCCGGCCAGCGCGTGTTCGCGAGCAGGCCCCGGCCACCCGGCCCTCCACTCCAACCGCGCCAAGCCCAGGCGCACCTGAGTCCGCGACTCCGCCGAACCGCCCCGCTCCACCTGATCGAGCAACTCCGCCAGTCGCCGCCGCCCGCCGTCCACGTCACCGGCCTGAACCCGATACAACGCGGACGCCACCTCGTTCTCCATGGTGTGCTCAGGCATACCCAGTTCACGGAAATACCGAGTGGCCCGCTCGGACAGCGCGGGCGCACCGGCCGGCTCACCAGACCGCATCAACGCCGAATTCAAAGCGCTCAACGTGATCGCCAGACCCCACCGCTCACCGAGCTCCTCAAAGCCGGTCAGCGCACGCGACAGCAAGTCCGTCGCCTCGGCGACATGCCCGGTGTTCATGGCCAGCACACCCCGAACCATCAGACCCAGCGACCGGCACCACGGATCCGTCCGCCCGTCCGCGAAAGCGAACACCTCTCGATCGCCTCCCGCGCCAATGGCGAGCGCCAAACGGGCCATCTCCACAATGGGATGGCTACCGGGGACGACGCGCGCCAACGCCGTCCGGATCCGATCGAAGACCGCTCCCACCTCGTCCGGCCCGACGGCCTCAGTGGCGGCGAGCGCATGCGCGGCCACCACCAGCCCGCGCGCCCGCGGCTCGGCCGGCCCACGCACCTGGAGCACCCGGCCGAGCAGGTCAAGCGACTCCGGCGGGAAGTCCCGCAGAAACCAGAACCAGCACAGCGCCACACCGAACCGAACCGCCAGATCCGCGTCGCCGCACTCGACCGCCCAGCGGATCGCCGCCGACACATTGTCCCGTTCCGCGGACAGGCGCACCAGCCAGCGCAACTGGTCGGACGTACGCAGATACGGGTCCGCGGTCTCGGCCAGCCTCAGGAAGAACCCGGCATGCCGCCCGCGCACCTCGGCGACCTCACCACGCCGAGCCAACTGCTCCAGGCCGTACTCCCGGATGGTCTCCAACACGCCGTACCGCGGCTCGACCGGGTCGGCAGGCTCCACCAGGTGCAGCAGGGACTTGTCGACCAACGCCGCCAGCAGCCCCCGGACATCACCCAACCGGCCGATCGCCTCCGCCGCCTCCTCAGTGAAGGTACCGCGCACGACCGACAACCGTTCCAGCAGCACACGCTCGTCGGAGTCGAGCAGATCCCAGCTCCACGCCACCGCCGCACTCAAGGTCCGATGCCGCGGCAACGCGATACGGCTGCCCCCGGTGAGCAACCGGAACCGATCGTCCAGCCGCGCCGCGACCGCCTCGACCGGCAGGGCGCGCAACCGCGCCGCCGCCAACTCGATCGCCAACGGCAGACCGTCCAGACGACGACAGATCTCGACCACCGCCGCCAACGCGCTGCCTTCCAGAGCGAAACCCGGCCGCACCGCGACGGCCCGATCGTGGAACAACCGGACCGCCGAACAGGCACGAGCCCGCTCCGCCGTCGAACCCGGTTCCGGCAGCTCCAGCGGAAGCACCGGATGCAAGATCTCCCCATCGATCCGCAGCGGTTCGCGACTGGTGGCCAGCACCCGCAGCCTCGGACACCGGCCGAGAAGAGCCCCGGAAAGCACCGCGGCGGCCTCGATCACATGCTCACAGTTGTCCAACACCAGCACCAGATCGTCGTCCGCGAGCGTCTCGACCAAGTGATCCAGCACCGCCTCCGGGGTGACAGGCCGCGGCGCCACACCCTCTTCGCGCACCCGCAACAGGTCGAACACCACACGAGGCACATCCTCCGCACCGATCGGAGCCAGCGGGACGAACCACACCCCACCGGACGGCGCGAGCTCCCGGCCGACGGTACTGGCCAGCCGGGTCTTGCCCGCCCCTCCCGGACCGACCAAGGTCACCAGACGAGCACGACCGAGCAGGTCGACCACACGGCGGACATCGTCATCACGGCCCACGAAACTCGTGAGCGGGACGTCCAGATTGCCACGCGACCGGCGGGACCGCGGAAGCTCACCGCGCAACACCGCCAGGTGAGCCTCCTGAAGATGCGGCCCGGGATCACTACCGAAACCATCCGCCAGCAGCCCACGGATCCGCTGAAACGCGGCCAGCGCCTCGGCGCCCCGGCCGTTCACCGCCAAAGCCCGGATCAACTGGGCATGCAGCCGCTCGCGCAGCGGATGTGCCGCCGCCAGCGACTCGAGCTCGCCGACCAGCCCCAGGTCCGCACCCAGCGCCAGCTCGGCCTCGAACCGATCCTCCAAGACGGCCAACCGGGCCCGCTCCAACCGTTCGGCCTCGGCCGCGGCGAACGGCGCCTCACGCACATCCGCCAAGGCAGGACCGCGCCACAGGCTCAAGGCCTCGCGCAACATGGCGGCAGCCTCGGCAGGCCGCGACCGCGCGTACAAACGCCGACCCGCACGGGCCAACCGCTCGAACCGGACGGCATCGACCGCGTCCGGCTCGACCACCAGCCGATACCCCGCCGGTCCCAAGGTGAGCAGCCCAGGGTGCCCCAGCACGCGCCGCAACCGGGACACCAACGATTGCAACGCATGCAAAGGAGCGTCCGGTACCGCCTCACCCCACAGCGCCTCCACCAAGGACGCCGGCCGGACGGCACGCCCGGCGTCCAACGCCAGCCGAGCCAGCAACACCCGCAGCCGCGCACCCCCGACCCACGTCGGCCCCGCAGCGGTGTCCAGCACCAGAGAACCGAGCACGCCGACACGCACCCGTCCACCAGCGCCCCGCGACTCGGCCGCATTCGCCATGGCCAGGAGTCTGTCAGACAACAACGCATCACCTGACGATCAACGTCCGAGCACCGGCAGCTCAGCGCCCTGCAAACCGAGGGCACCACCGCAACCGGCCAGCACAGGTGACCCTCACCCCGGCAGGCGGCGCACCCGCAGCACATTGTCCACACGCGTCCCCGGACGACCGTCCGGCCCGAGCTGGACACGCTCATACTCCTCGCACACCTCCACCTCCCACCCACCCGGAGACAGATCCAAACCCGCCAGCACCTCACCCGGCGTCGGCAAACTCACCCCCGGACGCGCCTCCGCCTCCCACGGCGGAGGCCCGGCATGCCCCACCACCAGCAACACCCCACCCGGCGCCACCGCCGCCGCACCCCACCGCAAAATCCGCTCCCGCGGTAACTCCGCATACGAATGCAGGAAATGCGCCGACACCAGATCGAACACCCCCGGCGGAAACGACACCCCCAGATCACGCCGCTGCCACTCCACCAGACCCCCGACCCCCGCCTCCACGGCCCGCGCCGCCGCCCGCTCCAAGGCCACCTCCGACACGTCCACCGCCGTCACCCGCCACCCCCGCCCGGCCAGCCACACCGCGTCCGCACCCTCACCACACCCCAGATCCAAAGCCCTCCCCGCCGGCAACCCCGCCATCTCACGCACCAACATCACATTCGGATCCCCGCTCCAGACCCGATCCCGCTCCGCGTACCGCGCGTCCCAATGCCGCGCCGCATCGGCCAGATCCTCACCCATCGGACACCCCTCTCGTCGGAAACCGGCGAGCACACACCGCGCTCCCCGCGTTCACCCCGATGGTCCGCTCACCCCCTCCCGTTTGACAAAGGAACTTGCCAGACCGGCAAATGGAACCATGGCCGACGAAGACCTCACCGGCGTCCTCGACGCCGTCGGCCCGCGCCTGCGGGCCCTCCGCCACGAACGCGACATCACCCTCGCCCAGCTCAGCCAGGCCACCGACATCTCCCTCAGCACCCTGTCACGCCTGGAATCCGGGCAACGCAAACCCACCCTCGAACTCCTGCTCCCCCTCGCCAAAGCCCACGGCGTACGCCTGGACGAGCTCGTCGGCGCACCCGCCACCGGCGACCCCCGCGTCCACATGCGCCCGGTCACCCGGAACGGCAGGACCTTCATCCCCCTCGCGCGCCACCTCGGCGGCCTGCACGCCTACAAAGTGATCATCCCGTCCCCCAAAGACCCCGACGCCCCCCTCGACCCCCAGGTCCACGAGGGACACGAATGGCTCTACGTCCTCTCCGGCCGCCTGCGCCTCGTCCTCGGCGAACACGACCTCGTCCTCACCACCGGCGAAGCCGCCGAATTCGACACCCACATCCCCCATGCGTTCACCAACGCGGGCCCCCACCCCGCCGAACTCCTCATCATCTTCGGCCCCCAAGGCGAACGCATCCACGTCCGCGCCCGCCCCACACCCCGGCGACCGCCCGAGGCCCCCGCCGAACCCTGAACCTCGGTCCTGTTGATGGGTTTTAGGGATGGTTATGTAGGTTCGTTCTCTACATCGAGGGCCTTTACATTGTAGATTTCTAACTGGGCTCGCAGCCAAGCGAGACCGCCGTGCCGGTCGCGACCCTTCCGCGGCCTCCTCGGCCCACCGCTCGGGTCCGCGTCACCAGCCGCAAAGTAACGCTGTGTGACTGTCGCTGCGCGGTTTGGTCACGGACTCCTTCGCGAGCCGGGCCGCAAAGTAGCAGAATGTTATGCCTCTGGCACGTTGCGTCGCCATCACAGGTACGGCATACCAGTCGGTAGCCGAGCGGTTACAAAACATGTTTCTCCTGACCCTTGTTGGAGGTCCCGGGAGAAAGGTGCGTGCATGCGACGCGAATGGGAGTTAGAGGACCTGATCGAGTGCTGGACGCTGGATGAGGAGGAGTTCGCGCTGCTGGCGAACAAATCCGGGGCGACTCGGCTCGGCTTCGGTCTGATGCTGAAGTTCTTCGAGCTGGAAGCCAGGTTCCCTCGCAGGGAGGACCTGCCTCGCCCAGCGGTGGAGTTCATGGCGGGCCAGGTCAAGGTGGACGCGGCGTTGTTCGCCGCCTACGACTGGTCCGGGCGCACGATCGAGTACCACCGGGCGCAGATCAGGAAGTTCCACGACTTCCGCGAGCCGACGGTCGGCGATGAGGACAAGCTCGCCGACTGGCTGGCCACCAAGATCTGTCCGGTGGAGATGTCGCGGGACCGGCTGCGCGGCGCGCTGCTGGCGCGCTGCCGCGAAGACCGAATCGAGCCGCCGAAGACGACCCGGATCGAACGCGTGCTGGGCGCGGCCGAGGCGATGTTCGAGCGGAACTTCACCGCCACGACCGTGCAGCGCTTGACGTTCGAGTCGGTCGGCAAACTGGAAGAGCTGATCGTCGCCGAAGCTCCCCCGGCCGGTGCCCCGGTCGCCGGACAGGACGCTCCGGAAGGGGACGGGCAATCTCAGGTCGCCAGTGGCGCCGGCGGCGGCCGGCGCGCGTTCTTGCAGGAGCTGAAGGAGGACCCGGGGCCACTGCAGTTGGAGACTCTGCTGGCCGAGATCGTGAAGCTGGAGCGGGTCAAGGCGATCGGTCTGCCTGCCGCGTTGTTCGAGGGGGTCTCGGAGAAGGTCGTGGCGGGCTGGCGGGCCCGGGCGATGAAGATGTACCCGTCCGATTTCGAGGCGGCGGCGCCGCCGGTGCGCCTCACCCTGCTGGCCGCGTTGTGCCAGGTGCGGCAGGCGGAGCTGATCGACGGGCTGGTAGAGCTGCTGATCCAGCTCGTGCACAAGATCAGCGTGCGGGCGGAGAAGAAGGTCGAGGGAGAGCTCAACGCCGAGTTCCGGCGAGTGCAGGGCAAGAACGGGATCTTGGTGAAGCTCGCCACAGCGGCGCTGGAGCTGCCGGAGGAGATCGTCCGCAAAGCCCTGTATCCGGTGGTTGGCGAGCGGACGCTGGAAGACATCATCGCCGAGGCCAAGGCGAACGAGAAGGAACTCCGTACCCGGGTGCGGACCAAGCTGCGCGGCTCCTACTCCCACCACTACCGGCGCGGCCTGCCCAAGCTGCTCAAAGCGGTGCGGTTCCGCTCCAGCAACGACACCTTCAAACCGGTGATGGACGCCCTGGACCTGCTGAAGCGCTACGACGGCTCCGACGCCGACTTCTACGCCGCCGCCGAGGCGGTGCCTTTGGAGCATGTGGTGCCCGAGGACTGGCGCGACGCGGTCCTCGATCCCGACAGCGGCCTGGTGGAGCGGATCCCGTACGAGCTGTGCGTGCTGGTCGCGCTGCGCAAGGCCATCCGGCGCCGCGAGATCTGGGTGGAGGGCGCCAACACCTGGCGCAATCCCGATGAGGATCTGCCCGCCGACTTCGAGGACAACCGGGACGTACATTACGAGGCGCTGGCCAAGCCCCGCGACCCGGCCGACTTCATCGCCGACCTGCAAAAGCGGCACGTGGCGGCGCTGGACCGGCTGAACAAAGGGCTGAAGAAGGCCACGACGGGCGGGGTGAGCATCACCAGGAGGAAGGGCGAGCCGTGGATCAGCGTGCCGCCCCTGGGCAAGCAGATCGAGCCGGAGAACCTGGAGGCGCTGAAGCAGGAGATCACCCGCCGCTGGGGCGTGATCGACCTGCTGGACCTGATCAAGAACGTCGACCACGCCACGAAGTTCACCAGCGAGTTCACCTCGGTGGCCTCGCGCACAGTGACCGATGCGAAGGTGCTGCGCCGCCGACTGCTGCTGTGCACCTTCGGGCTCGGCACGAACATGGGGATCAAACGGGTCGCCGACGGCACCGCGGCAATCGAAGGGATGGAGGCCGACACCGAGGCCGCGCTGCGCCGGACCCGCCGGCTGTTCGTCAACCGCGACAACCTACGTGCCGCGATCCGCACGGTGGTCAACAAGACGCTGGAGGTGCGCGACCTCTCGCTGTGGGGGCCGGGCACGGCGTGCGCGTCGGACTCGCGCAAGTTCGGTTCCTGGTCGGCGAACTTCATGACCGAGTGGCACCAGCGCTACGGCGGTGCCGGGATCATGGTGTATTGGCACGTAGAACGCAAGAACGTGTGCATCTACAGCCAAGTACGGTCCACCACGGACTCCGAGGTCGCGTCGATGATCGAGGGCCTGCTCCGTCACCTGACCAGCGCGGAGATCGATCGCCAGTACACCGATACCCACGGAGCTTCGATCGTGGGCTTTGCGTTCTCACACTTGCTGGACTTCAAGCTGCTGCCCCGGCTGAAGAACATCGGCTCGGCCCGCCTGTACCGGCCAGGCCTGACCGAAGGCGAGGCCTGGCCGCAGATGGAGGGCATCCTGTCGGGCAAGACCATCGACTGGGAATTGATCGACAACCAGTACGACCAGATGATCAAATACGCGACAGCGCTACGGCTCGGCACCGCCGAGGCTCACCAGATGCTGCGCCGCTTCACCCGCGGCGGCCCCAAGCACCCCACCTACCGGGCCATCGAAGAACTCGGCCGGGTGATCCGCACCATCTTCATCTGCGACTACCTGGCCGAAGAGGAACTGCGCCGCGAAATCCACGAAGGCCTGAACGTGGTGGAGAACTGGAACTCGGCCAACAAGGACATCTTCTACGGCAAGGCCGGTGATCTGACCGGCGACGACCGCGAACACGTGGAGGTCTCCGCGCTGGCCCTTCACCTGGTACAGGCAGCGATCGTCTACCTGAACACCAGGATGGTACAGATCGTCCTCGCCGAGCCGAAGTGGCGAAAGAAGCTCACCGACGCCGACCGGCGCGCCCTGTCGGCTCTCTTCTGGTCCCATCTGAACCTGTACGGCAAGTTCGAGCTCGACATGAGCAAACAGCTCGACCTCGGGCCGGGGCCGGGCGCTGAGGGTCAACCGTCAGCCGGTCCGCTCTGAGCGACGAACGATCTCGGGGTGGCCCGCGCCGGGCGCAGGCCACCCCTTGTGCTTACGGCCCGGTCTGGGCGAGCGCGACGATGACGTGGAACATGCCGTAGGCGGCCGTCATGGTCTCGGCGTCGAAGGCGACGGTGCGCCCGCGCCGAGTGACGCCGGGTATGAGAGCGGCCAGATCCGCCGCGCGCGGCTGATGCAGGTCGACCTTGATGCGGAGCGGCTGCGGCACGGGGGTCAGCTGAGAGATTTGGAACGGAATCCGGCGTTAGCGGGGGTTCTCGGTTATGGCTTCATTTGCTGGTCCCGAAGATGGGATCCGGCGACACCTCCTCGTCGTCCGGCACGCCGATGTTCTGGGAGGCAGTCAGAAGCCACCGTCCGTCCTCCTTGGCCGTAATCCACAGCGGAGAGCCCACGTCTGCTCCATCGGGTGTGTGGTACACCTGGCGCAGCTTGACGGCGACGACGTCGGGGCGGATGAACAGCACATGTTCCAATTCGAATGTGAGGGTGAGGCCCTGCATCCCGCCAGGAAGCACCTGATGGGTGAATGCTGAGATCGCATCGCGACCGAAGAGGCGTTTGCCGCCACCCGTCGTCCAGATCGCGTCGGCCCGGAACAGGCTGAGGAACTCGTCGGGAAGTTCGTTGTTCTGGGCGTGTTCCACCGTGGCGATCACCTGCTTGATCGCCTCGATCTCAGCCGCGCGGGTCGATGCATCAATGTCTGTATTCATAGACATCACTCTGGATCCTCAACTCTGCTTGAGGTCAAGAGGCTCTGGCTGGCAAATCCCTTTGGGTGCAGCGCAGAGGTGATGTTCCCGGTCGGCACCCGGATCACGGGGGCCTGAAGAGCGGGTCGTCGCGGCGCGTCCGCTGGTATGCGGCCGCGCCGTGCGTGAAATCAGCAGCCGATCCGCGCTCTCCACCCGCACAGACTCGACGGATAGCCGGGACATCATCCCGGCTGCTCGCCGATGACCGCTTCCCTTCCCCACGCCCACCGTGCTCGGCCACGAAACCGGCGGAGTCGTACGAACAGGTCGATCACAGCTCACCGTCCAGCGAGCCCCAGCGTGAACGAGGCGCGGATCCTGTACTGCTACCCTAAATGACTATATTTGCAATTCTGGTCATATAGGAGGTCGCTCGTGGTCCGCCCCAGCGTCGACACGAGCGTCATCCTCGACGCCGCCGCCCAGCTCATCGCCGAACTGGGCTTCGGCGGGGTACGGATGGACGCGATCGCCGCACGCGCCGGGGTCGCGAAAGGCGTGCTCTACCTGCGCTTCGCCACAAAGGAGGAGTTGCTGCGCGCGGTCGTCGACCGGGAGCTCGTCTTGGCGAGCCGCCGCTCGATCGAGCTGGTGGAGGCCGACCCCCGCGGCGGCTCGTTCTCCCGCCTGTACGGCCACGCGGTGACCGCGCTGCACTCGCGCCCGGCGCTGCTGCGCCTGTACCAGGAGCCCTCCTCGCCGTTGCGGGGCCTGGCACCGGACGGGGAGCGCGTCCAGGCGCGCGAGCTCCTCGGGAGCGAGTTCATCCGCGCTCTCCAGAGGGAGGGGATCGTGGCCGCGGACCTGGATGCCGACGTCCTCGCCGCGAACCTCACCCTGTGGAACCAGGCGCTCGCCGCGCAGGCTCCCCACGTCGACATCGACGCCCTCGTCCTCGGCATGGGCGACCTGATGGCACGCGCCGTCGACACCGGCGTGGCCGACACGAGTGCGGGCAAACGCGCCTTCGTCGCCTTCGCCGAGGCGCTGATCTCCGAACGGGAGCGACCATGACCCACCTGATCCCCCCGGGCGCACGGGAACACCACATCTTCACCGGCGCCGGACGACTTCGCGTGCTCCACGCCGATCCGGCCCGGCTGGACTCCGTCCCACTCGTGCTCATTCACGGGGGCGGGACGGACAACGCCGCGATCTCCTGGTACCGGCTCATCGAGCCGCTGTCGGCCGACCGCCAGGTGTGGGCGCCGGACCTGCCCGGATTCGGCGGCAGCATCGACGCCGCGCCCGCCGGCGGCCCGCGCGAGCTCGCCCAGGTCGTCGCCGAGGCCATGACCGCGCTCGAGATCAAGCAGGCCGTGGTGGCCGGCGTCTCCATGGGCGGCGACATCGCCCTCAACCTGGCTCTGGAGCATCCTCCTCTCGTCGCGGGCCTCATCCTCATCGCCCCGGGCGGTCTCGTGCCGATCTTCCGCAACCGCACCGCGCACCTCGGGGCGTGGGCGGCGGCGCAGGCCCCCGACTGGCTGCTGCGACCGGCCTCCCGCTTCGCCAACCGCTTCTCGGGTGCCGCCATCCGGGCCATCGTCAAGGACCTGGCCACGCTCCCGGCCGAGGTCATCGACGAGTTCATCCGAGAAGCCCGCAAACCGCAGGCCGGCCTCGGCTACACCCGCTACAACCAGGCCACCCTCGGACGGCGCGGCATGCGCAACGACCTCACCAACCGGGTACACGACATCAACGCACCCACGTTGATCTTCCACGGCCAGGACGACCCGATCGTCGACCCGGCCGGCTCGCGGCGTGCCGCCGACCGCATGCCCCATGCCTGGCTCGTCACCGTCCCCGACTGTGGGCACTGGGCACAACTGGAAGCACACGACCGCTTCCTGGCAGAGACGCGGGCATTCCTCGACCGGCTCGCCTGAGCCAGGCCGCGCGCAGCTCGCGAGCGAAGACCGACCTCCTGCAGCTTCAGATAACCTTCGTTTATTGAAGATCTTGAAAACAGCCGCGCCGAGCCTCTGAAAACCTTCAAAAACTCCTTCAACAACCCTGGTGGTTCAACAACCTCCGAACACCGTTTGTTGAGAGAATGACCGGCGTGACCGACGCCCTGCAGCTCCCCGCCGACCCGCTGGCCGCCTTCCCCACCCACCGCAGTGAGATCCGCATCGGCTACGCCCGCGTCTCTACCGCCGGCCAGAACCTCGAGCGCCAGTTGGACGCGCTCAAGGCGGCGGGGTGTCGGCGCGTGTTCGCCGACAAGAAGTCCGGCAAGACCGCCGATCGGCCCGAGCTGGCGGCCTGCCACGCCTTCCTGGCCGAAGGCGACACCCTCGTCGTCCCGAGCCTGGACCGCTACGGCCGCTCGCTGGCCGACCTCATCACCATGGTCGGCGAGCTGCGCAAGCGCGAGATCGGCTTCACCTCCCTGCACGAGAACCTCGACACCACCACCCCCGGCGGCCGGCTCATCTTCCACGTCTTCGCCGCCCTGGCCGAGTTCATCCGCGAACTCATCGTCGCCGGCACCCTCGACGGCCTGGCCGCCGCCAGGGCGCGCGGCCGTACCGGCGGACGCCCCACCGTCATCACCCCGGAACTCCTGCGGGCCGCCCGCGACATGCTGCCCAACCCGGAGAACTCGATCACCTCGATCGCCAAGCTGCTCGGTGTCAGCCCGGGCACGCTGTACAACCACATCCCCGACCTGCAGCAGCTCCGCACCGGCAGGACCACGAGCGCTCTCGAACCCACCGCCCCGCAGACAGCGCCGTGATCGCCTGGCTGGGGCCCGCCGACTTCCCCGAACACCGTCGTGACACGCTGCTGCGACGGCTGGCCTGGGAGGCCGACACCGACGACCCTGCGGCCCTGCGGCCCTGGCGGCGTTGGTCGCCGCGCGAGCTGCTCAGCCCTGCCGAGTCCTCGCCGGACCCGTTGCGGTCACCTCTCCGGTCGCGGTGCTCGGCGACGATGGCCGCTACCACCTGCGTCTGGGCACGCGTTACCTCTGCGCCCAGACGTGGCGAGGGCTGAAGAAGCCGCCGCCCCCGGCGCTGCCGCACGAGCAATGGTGTAAGTGGTGGAGCGCAGACGGGCAGCACTACCGGGTCAACCCGCCCCCCGGCACCCGACCGGAGGAGGGCCACCCCGGCAACAGGACCGTGCGCTGGGCGGTCCTTGCCCTTGGCTCCGAGGCCGACCCCGCTCTCATCAGGCGACGCCTGCGATGCCCGGTCGGACAAGACAGTGCGCGGTGGCCCCCCGTCCAGGGGCCGGTTCTGGGCTCGATCATCAGGGCGCTGATCGCGGCCCTGGGCCCTGGCTGCCACGCGTGCCGCAGCACCCTCGGCGTGTTCGTCGACCACAACCCCGCCGGCCTTCAGGTCCGCGGGCTGCTGTGTCGGCACTGCAACACCTGGCTGGAGACCTGCCCCCACTCCTCAGGCTGCGCCTGGGGCGACTACCTGGACAACCCGCCGGCCGCGTACCTCGGCCTGACCTACCCGCGAGCCGCGATCAGCCGCAAGCCCCGGTGATCCGGCGTGTTCAGCCTCGCCCTGAGGTGACCAATCTCGCGACCACGAAAAGCGACGACGGCTACTCAGCGCTACTTTGCGGCTGGTGACGCGGACCCGAGCGGTGGGCCTCGACGTGATCCCAGCAGCCCGTCCGAGCGACCCAGTCGCGTTCGACGTCCTCACCCGAGCAGTCGAAGTCCCCCACGTACAGCAACACCGGCTTTCGCGGGTCGGCCTGGGTGCGGCGCCGGACGACGTCCACGTAGGACTGGCTGCCGAACCCCCGCACCACCAGCACCGGGACCCCAAGGTCGGCCAGCCACGAGGTGAACATCGACCGCAGGGTGTCCTTCTCCGCCGCGACATACAGCGCGTGCGCCTGGCCGCGTGTGCGGTCCAGGCCGAACCACTCCGGAGCCTCCCGCAGGAACGCCGCCGCGTCCGGCCACGCCGGCGGCACATGCACCTCGCGCAGCGTGTCGATCAGCTCCGGGAAGCGGCCCTCGCGCCGCGCCTGGGCCAGGCGGGAGGACAGGCGGCGGTACGTCGGCGGCGTGTTCGGGATCAGCCCGGCGGCGACCAGGCGGTAATGGACCTGGCGCAGCGTGACCCCGCCGCCGTACTCCTCAACGATCCGGCGAGCCTGCTCCACGATGTCCGGCCACTGGATGCGGCCCATGCGGTACATGTACCCCTCGGCCGCTCCAGGCCCTCGCCCGGCCCTCACCGGCCTCGCACGCCGTGCAGGTCGATGACCGATTCGCAGGACTTCTCGCCGGGATCGATGTAACCGTGTCATGTTGACACTCCTGACCCGTCATTTCAGGAGGGCGGCACAGTGGAGCGCATGACCCAGGCGGCCGACTGGTTCGAGACCCGCTACCAACAGCTTCAGCAGTGGACCGACGAACGATACGGGCCCTCAGCGCACCGCGCGTGGATCGTGATCGGCATCGTGATCGCGCTGGGCGTCCTGGCCGTGGTCGGAGCGGTCCTCGGCGTGCTGGCGTTCACCATCTCGGCAGTCCTGGCCGTACTCGGCGCTTTCGCCCGGGGCGGCGCAGCACTGGTCGGCGGTGTGACCGATTGGGAGGTGACCGCCGTGGTCACCGAGCCGGTCCGCAGGTACATCGCCACGCACGCCGCGGGCCTGGGCGCCGACGTCGGAGCCATCTGGCTGACCTGGGCCATCTGCGGGGCGGTGTTGTGGGTGTGCAGCCTGTTCCGCTCATGGGCGGCCCGGGGCGGATGGACCCTGTTCGGCGTCGCCACCACCGCGATGGTCTACACGGCCAGCCCTCCCGGCAGCCAGTGGCTGGCCGCCGGCGTCACCGTCATGTACTGGGCCGTGCTCTCCTCATTCGCCCTGTCCGGGCTCAGGCGGCACCCCCGCACCGTGATCTCCGTGCAGCCGCCTCCGGTCGCTCCCCAGCCCACCGACGACCTACGCGAGAACCTCGCCGAAGCCACTCGGCGCCTGGAACAGCTTGAGGCCGCCGCCAACGACCCAGCTCGCGGTGACTGGCCGCCGCCGCGACCTCGACGACGATGAGAGAGCCAGCCACTGGTACTGCCGGGCGAGCACGGGATGGGGCTTACATGACGGCGGCTTCTACAACGTCAGCCCCGTCGTCGTCGACAGCAACGGCCACCGGGTCAAAGTCCGGGTCAGCGAGGTCTTCGACTAGCGCCAGGGCGGCGGTCCGATCCGGTCGGCGGGAGCGGGCCCGGCGGCGCCGGCCGGGACCGGCCGAAGGGCCGCAGCCCGGACCGGCTGGCCGCAAGGGCGCGCGGCCCGGCCACGCGGCCGCGGCCGCCGCCCTTGATAACCCATAAGAACAATTCGGCAACCGCCCGATGCCTGGCCTGCGGAGCGAGCCCGGGCGCCGCCTGGCCTACCGGCCCCCAGGCTGCGGCGTGGACCGCGGGCCCAGGTTGAGCCGCTGACCCGCCGACCCCCGCCGACTACGCCAACGGGCGGCGGGGGCCCGGGGACGGGTCAGCGCATGCTTTCTTCCATCAGTTGGTCGAGGTGCTCCGGATCAGCGTTGGTGAGATTGAGGAGCATCGAGTACAGCTCGGTCATGGGCGTGGGGACATCGCGGATTCTCGAGGTTGGCGTGTCGGAGTCCGAGTCCTCGTTGAGCCACAGGTCCGCCCAATAAGTGTCGGTGTCCTCATCGAAGCCCCACACGCTGCGCTTCTCCCAGCCCTCCAGCAGGAACTTGTACGTTGGACCGCTCAAAGTCTTCTCCCCTCGCCTGCCACGCTTTCGCCATGGTCATGGTTGTGCGGTTGGTTCCACCGGACCTGGAAAAACTTTCCCAAGATCCCGCTTTACTACTCCTGTTCCGATCATGGCAGGTCGGCCCGCCAACGGGGGGACTTGCGCAGTGTGCACATGCACGCCGGGCTCATGACACGTTTCTTACTGGCACCCCGTGTACGGCTCTACGCGTGCAGGCGCGCGAGCCGGTGAGATGTTGAGACGATCCGCCGGCGCCCGGCACGGGCGCCCTTGAAGACGTGGAGAAAATTCTCATCCGATCATGAAGACGCCTCGTCGGCCGGTAGCGCGCGAAACCCGCGCCGGCGGGCGGTGGCCTGCACGTAGGGCACGTGGGTGGGGCAGGTGTCGATCACGGTGACCTGCTGCCCGGCGCCGTCGATGAGGCGTAGCTGCTCGGTGGCCGCGGGGACCTGGCCGTAGCGGTCGCGCATGCCGCGGCCCACGCACACCTCGCACTCGGTGTAGCTGCCGGCCGGGAGCGGCGGGGCGGGCACCTCCACGGTGATCTCCCGGATCACCTCCACGACCTCCACCCGCGTGATCGCGGCCCGTTGGGCGGCGCGCACCTCTTCAGCCGGCACCGCGGCCTCGGGCGCGACCCACTTGGCGTCGACCTTCGCGGCGGCCTCGGCCAGCCGCTCGTGGATCGGCAGCGCCGCGCGGCGTTCCCGCTCGGCCTGGGCGGCGAGTTTGGCCTGCCGGTTGCGTTCGTTCTGCTCCCGCCGCGGCGCTCGCCGACGCGGTGCCGGATTCGACCCGCCGTGCCTACGCCCGCGACTGGGGACGCTTCACCGACTGGTGCCGGCAGCAGGGCCGCGTGAGCCTCCCGGCGACGCCTGAGACCGTCGCCTCGCACGTCACCCACTGACGCTCGCCCCCTCGGCCACGGGCCGCCCGCTGTCGCCCTCCAGCATCGAGCGGACCATGGCCGCGATCCGCACCATGCACCGGTACGCCAACGTGCCGCTGCCCGAGACCAAGGCCGCGCGCAAGGTGCTGGACGGCTACCGCCAGCGCCTGGCCCTGGCCAAGGACCCCGCCGCCAAGCCCCGCAAGGCCGACCCGGCCGTCCCCGACACCCTGCGCGCCATGCTCACCGTGCTCGACCGCGCCACCCTGGCCGGCAAGCGCGACGCGGCCGCGATGCTGCTCGGCTACGCCTGCGCGACCCGCATCGGCGAACTGGTCGCGCTCGACGTCGCCGACGTCGCCGAGACACCCGACGGGCTGCTCGTCACCGTCTACCGCCCAAAGATCAAGAAGTTCACCGAGGTCGCCGTCCCCTACGGCCGCGTCCCCGCCACCTGCCCGGTGCGCGCCGTACGCGACCTGCTGACCGCCATGGCAGAGGCCGGGCGCACCGCCGGGCCGCTGCTGGTGCGCATCACCCGGCATGGCCGCATCGCCGCGCCGCTCACCCGGCACGGCCGCCCCATCGGCGACCCGGACGGCCGGATGACCACCGACGCCATCGCCGACGTCATCACCCGCATCGCCACCACCGCCGGGCTGGAAGGCCGCTGGACCGGCCACAGCCTGCGCCGCGGGTTCGCCACCGCCGCCCGCCGCGACGGCAAGACCCTGGAACGCATCGGCCGCCATGGCGGATGGGCGGACGGCTCGGCCGCCCTGCTGGGATACCTGGAAGAGGGCGACCGGTGGACCGACAATCCCGTCGTCGGCCTGTAGACGCCACGGGAAGAAGAGGCAGATGACCAGCAGCCCGCTCGAGCCGGTGAGCGGCATGTATCAGGCCCTGGCCGACATCGCCGCCACCGCCCGCGCCTCCTACGCCGGCGGGGCGCACCTGCGGGTGCGCTCATCGGGCATCGTGCACCAGGTCGCCATGACCCGGTGGCTGGGCGGGCACCTGATGCCCGGCCCGGCGTGCATGGTCGGCGTCAGCGGCTGGGACCCCGGCGCCGCCCACCCCGACCACGGCGAGGTCACCTGCCGCCGCTGCCTGAAGCTCCAGCAGCGGGACGACCTCGGCCCCGGACAGCTGGACCTGTTCGACGCCCCCGCCCCGGCCCCGCGGGCCGAGCAGCTCCCCGCCTGGTGACCTACGCGGCCGCCTAGGTCGATGCATAGGCAACTACCTACCTACCTAGGTGGCCAGGTGGGCGGGGGTTTTCCGACACACCTACGCGCGCGTGCGCGAGAGGTCTCCTGGCGAAACCGGCGTATCGCCGACCTCGAGGTCAGGGTTTTGTGAGTTTCGTGAGGCACTCGCGCGCGTGCGCGTAGACGGAATTACGGGACTTTCGGGACGGCCCTACGCGCGGGCGCGCGAGGCGCCTGCGCAGTCCACGGGCGTTCGGCCGGAAACTGTCGGCGCCGCGGCGTACGGTGTCCGCAGTGGCAGCCTCGCGCCGCCCGAGCGTCGGACCCTGGGGACACGCCGTCGTCTTCCCAGGTGCAGACCTAGGCGGGCGAGGGCCCGGCACACGGGTCACGGCACCCACTCCTCGCCCGAATAGGCGGCGCCTCCCATCCACACGTCGGGGTTGCCGATCACGAACGGGTTCCGGATCTCCGCGCGCGCTTTCGTCCTGTACCAGCCGGCGCCGGGACCGCACGCCGACCCGCCGTAGTTCACGGCCGTGCCGGGCCCGTAGGGGCCCCAGACGTCGCTGCCGGTCATGCCGTAGACATAGTCGCTGCTCTTGCAGGTCCTCCATTTCCCGGTGGCTTCGTCGAATTTCTGCACCTGCAGCGAGACCCGGGCTTCCAGGACCCGCACGGTGACGCAGTCCCCCATGAACACGTAGGTATTGACGTACGCCAGGTTCCCTGAGAACACGCCGGGCTGCCAGTGGTCGATGCCCGCGTCGGCCTTGATGCAGTAGAGGCTGCTTTGGAAGACCACGACGCGGTACTGCCAGGTCCACGCCCTGGCCGGGCCCGCAGGCAGCGCGACGACCGCCACCAGGGCGGCCAGCGCGACGGCTGCGACACGTCGAACCCGTTGGATCACGCGCATGATGATCTCCTTTGTCGGCGTTCACAGCGATGGCCGATATCGACCCGGCCGTTATTCCGTGTGCCGGCGCCAACCGAAACGCGTACGCGATTGAAATGGAGTGCCGTCACACTTCCGGCAGGCGTCTGGCGTGCGCGAAGCCCTTTTCGCGCACGAATCACTACACGCCGAAGTGTCGCATGGGTCTTTGTCACGTTATATACGCAACAATGTGACCACAGGAGTCAGGAAGCTTTCCATCTGGACACCCGGGAACCTCGCCTTCACGCTCACGGCGGCGCCCCCCCGCCTGCGAGGTTTTCGGGACTTTCGGGACGCCTCTACGCGCGCGGGCGTCTGGTTGAGCTGTCGCGGCCCGGATCTCACGGTGAGCCCGCGAGATCCGGGCAAACGACAGGAATTCCTGTCGTTTTCCTAAATGACATGTACTCTTATCGTTATGAGCCAATGGGACCTCTCCGAAGAGGACGCCGACCAGCTGTACGAAGCGGTGCTCGTCCTTGCCCGGCGACTGGCGGACCGGCATGGGCCGCCGGCCACCGGTGCCGACGCCACCGCCCGCCAGCAGGCCGACCGGCGCTTGGCCGTGCTGGTCGCACTGACCCACATCCGGGACGAGGTGGAAGACGCCATTTACGCGGCGGCGAACCGCGCCGGGGCCACGGGCGTCATCACCTACGCCGACCTGGGCGCCGCGGTGGGCATCACCCGCCAGTCCGCCCGTACCAGGTGGCCCGACGCCATCCCCGCCCCGCGGCCCGGCCGACCCCGCACCACCGAGCTGACCCTGGCGCAGCTCGGCCCGCACTGCCACCACGAACACACGTGCAGCGGCCGGGACGGGCGGTGCAGCCACACCGGATACGTGGAGACGTGGTGCCGCACACCGGGCTGCCCGCTGTGCGGCGAGCTGCTGAGCATGCCCTACGGCGCGATGGCCATCCTGGCGGAGCAATACCCGACCCTGGACGCCGTCCGGCAGCCACCCACCGGCCTGAACGGCACCGGCGCCCCGCTCACGGCCGACGAGCGGGAACAGGTCCTCGCCTACTGGGACCGGTACCCGTTCGTCCGCCGGGAGGGTGATCCCCCCAGGATCACCCCCGACCGCCGACAGGCCGGGTACGACGCGGTCCGCCGACTCGCCCCCAAGCTCTGGGGATGACCTCATCCCCAGCCGCGCGGGAGCACCACCCGCCGCCGGGACTCCCCCGGCAGCGGTGCTCGGGTGCACGCCGCCCGTTCGCACGTGGGGGCCAGTTGTCGCTGAGGTCAGCCGCCTCGCCTCGGTGAAGACCCGGCCCGCCCGCCCGCGCGCTTAGCCGCGTAGGGAGTTTTCCGACTTTCACGACGCCCCTACGCGCGTGCGCGCGCGACCCGCCAGGCGGGGGCCTCACCGGTCGCATGGGGTGGCGGCACCTCTGCGGCTGGCGTCAGAACAGCCCTGTCGGCTTCTTACCGGCCTTGGCGAGATTCTGTGCCCGCGCGTACAGCTCATCGCGTATGGGTGCCGGTCCGCTGAATCCGTCCGCGTGAGAGACCAGGAACCGCTCGGCGAGCTGCCTGCGGGTGGCTGGCGCACTAGCCCGCTGATACTCGGGGGTGGCCAGCAGTTCGGCGGCCAGCTCGTCGAGCCGGTCATCGGTGATCCGGGCATACGCCGCGCCGGCCAGTTCCTCGGCCCGGTCGCAGGCGATGCGGAGCGCCTGCCATTCGACTCCCTGCGGGGTGTCCGGCGGGATCGCCAAGCTGCCGGTCCGTTGCCGAACTCCCGCCCTGGCGGCCCGGAATTCCGGGTTGGCCAGCAGCGTCTCGACGAGTTCGGTGGTGAGCCGCTCCCGCTCCTCGTCACTGAGCCGCCGGCCGTCTTCGTCCAGGTCGAAGTCGTCGTCGGAGTCCTCGTCTTCGGCGAGCTGCTGCCACTCGGCGTACCAGTCGGCGCGGTGCGCCCAAACGTGCACGATGCCGGTCCTCGCGAACGCGACACTGACCTGCCCGATCTGCCCTTTGCGCTTGAGCAGATGCTCAGGCGGATCGTCCACCTCGTACTCGTCATCGTCGGGGTCGAACGGTGCGGCCCGCAGGTAGAGCACCCCGTCACCGAGCTTGTGCGGGGTCGAGGAACCGGCGGACAGCCGTTGGCGCTGAGAAGGATCAAGACGCACTTACGGATGAAAGATCCTCACTTGTAACGCGTCAATCACTATGAGTTGATCGCGACCGATATGGCCCTACCGTGCGGGCTATGCCTGCGGAATTTCTGTCTGCCGAGCAGAGGGCCGCCTACGTCTCGTTCATCGAGGTGCCATCGCTGTCAGACATGGAGAAGTTCTTCTTCCTCGACAGCTTCGACCGGAATGTGATCGCGCAGTCAATGGCCGATTCTCACCGGCTAGGCGTTGCCGTCCAGATCGGGACCGTTCGGTACAAGGGGTTGTTCTTGGAGGATCCGCTGGCGGTGCCCTGGCCGGTGGTGGACTACCTGGCCGAGCAGCTGGGGATCGGTGACGCGTCGCAGGTCAAGAAGTACGCCGAGCGGCCCAAGACGACGTACGAGCACGCCTGGATGATCCGGGACGCCTACGGTTACCACACCTTCGATGACACCAACAGCTGGAACGAGCGGCAGCTGACGCGCCAGTTCCGGACCTTCCTGCACGGCCGGGCCTGGACACACGCCGAGGGGCCGGTGGCGCTGTTCGAGCAGTCGGTGGCGTGGCTGCGGCGGCATCGGGTGCTGCTGCCCGGGGTGACCGTGCTGGAACGCCTGGTGGGCAGCGTGCGGGAACGGGCCGACGTCCGCATGTACACCGTGGTGGCCAAACAGGTGCGCCGTGCCGATCCGAACCTGCCGGCCGCGCTGTCGGACCTGCTGGTGGTGCCGGAGGGGTCGCGCATCTCGGAGTTGGAGAAGCTACGGCAGGCACCCAAGCGCACGTCAGGGACGGAGATGGTGCGGGCGCTGCAGCGGGTGGACAACCTGGCCGCCTTCGGGCTGGGCCGGGTTGCGGTGTCGAAGGTGCCGGTGCGGCGGATGAAGACCCTGGCCAAGTACGGGGCGGGCAGCAAGGCGCCAGCCCTGGACCGGCTGGTCGAGCCGCGCCGCACGGCGACGCTGCTGGCGGTCACCCGGAGCCTGGCGGCCGAGGCGATCGACGACGCCCTCGACCTGTTCGCACTGCTGATGGCCACCCGGTTGATCAGCCCGGCCCGCCGCAAGTCCGCCGACGAACGCCTGCGGATGCTGCCCCGGCTGGAGCGGGCCTCCAAGCTGGTGGCCAAGGCCGGGCGCGTGCTGGTCGACCAGCTCGACCTGATCGACCAGGAGGGCGCCGACCTCGATGTGGCAGCGATGTGGACCGCAGTTGCCGAGATCGCCGGCGCCAGCAAGGAGCAGGTCCGTGCGGCGCTGGGCGTGGTGGAGGAACTGGTCCCCGAGGAGGACGGCGCGGCCGAGGCAGCGATGCGCGCCGCGCTGGTGGAGAAGTACCACACCGTGCGCCCGTTCCTGCGGCTGCTGGGCGAGTCCAAGGCGCTGGCGGCGGCACCGGGCGGTCGGCGTGTGCTGGCCGCGGTGCGCCGGTTGCCGGAGTTGTCGCGGCGGCAGGTCAGCAAGAAGCCGCTGCTGCCCAAGGAGATCGACGCCGCGCTGGTGACCGCGTCGTGGAAGCGGGCGGTGTATGCCAACCCGGAGCTGCCGCAAGGGGCGGTGGATCGTGACGCGTACGTCGTGTGCGTGCTGGAGCACCTGATGCGGGCCCTGACGATCAGGGATGTGTTCGCCTCGCCGTCGCTGCGCTGGGCCGACCCGCGCGCGCATCTGCTGGCCGGGGCGCGGTGGGAGGCGATCGCCGAGGACGTGCTGGCCTCCCTGTCGCTCACCGACCCGGTCGCGGAGCATCTGAACGGCAAGGTCATGGCCCTGGATGCGGCCTGGAAGCAGATGGCTGCCCGGCTGGAGGAAGCGGGCGAGGACGCGCTGGTCTCGGTGGTGACCCCGGCCAGCGGCGGGCGGGCCCGGCTGTCGGTGGAGAAACTCGGCGCGCTCGGCGAGAGCGAGTCGTTGGTATGGCTACGGGCCGCCTGCCAGGCCATGCTGCCCCGCATCGACCTGCCCGAGCTACTGCTGGAGGTGCATGCCTGGACAGGTTTCCTAGACGCCTACGTGCACCTGGCCGACATCTCCACCCGCATGAACGACCTGCCGAGATCGCTGGTGGCGCTGCTGATCAGCGAGGCCTGCAACGTCGGGCTAACGCCGGTGATCAAGGCCGGGGATGAGGCGCTGACCCGTGGCCGACTCTCGCACGTGGACCAGAACTACGTGCGCGCCGAGACGCACGCCGCGGCCAACGCGATCCTGATCGAGCACCAGGGCAAGGTCCCGATCGTCGCGGCGTGGGGCGGCGGCTTGCTGGCGTCGGTGGACGGACTGCGGTTCGTCGTCCCGGTCAAGACGATCAACGCCGGGCCCTCACCTAAGTACTACGGTTACAAAAGGGGTCTGACCTGGCTCAATGCAGTAAATGATCAAGTTGCGGGGATCGGGCAATTGGTCGTGCCGGGGACGCCCCGCGATTCCCTGTACATCCTGGACTGCCTGATCAACCTGGACGCCGGGCCGAAACCCGAGGTGGTCACGACTGACCAGGCCAGCGACAGCGACATGGTGTTCGGGATCTTCTCCATGCTCGGCTACCGGTTCGCGCCCCGCTTCGCCGACCTGGGCGACCAGCGGTTCTGGCGGGCCGAACCGCCCGACGGCAGCACCGGCGACTACGGGGTGCTGGAGGCGATCGCCCGGAACAAGCTGAACCCCAAGAAGGTGATCACTCAGTGGCCGGACATGCTCCGCGTCGCCGGATCGCTGGTGACCA
Organism: Sphaerisporangium sp. NPDC051011; assembly: GCF_040653595.1. Taxonomy (NCBI): domain Bacteria; kingdom Bacillati; phylum Actinomycetota; class Actinomycetes; order Streptosporangiales; family Streptosporangiaceae; genus Sphaerisporangium; species Sphaerisporangium sp. NPDC051011. The sequence goes on from NZ_JBFAGG010000011.1 coordinate 83,687, forward strand.
ACCAGGTGCGCGCCTACGACCTGCTGCGCATGTTCGCCCGCCAGGGTTCTCCGACCCCGCTGGGGCAGGCCTTCGCCGAGTACGGCCGCATCGACAAGACGATGCACCTGCTCAGCATGCTGGACCCGATGGATTCCAGCTACCGCCGCAGCCTGGGCAAGCAACTGTCGGTCCAGGAGTCCCGGCACCGCCTGGCCCGCAAGATCTGCCACGGCAACTCCGGCCGGATTCGGCAGGCATATCGGGAAGGCCAGGAGGATCAACTCGCAGCTCTGGGACTTGTCGTCAATGCCGTCGTTTTGTGGAACTCACGGTATCTGTCGGCGATCGTGGACCAGTTACGCGCTCAGGGTGTGCCGGTCAAGGACGAGGACGTGGCGCGGCTGTCCCCCGTTGGGCCACGCCCACGTCAACTGCCTGGGCCGCTACGCGATCGCCTCCTCGGCCCCGGACAAGGGCCTGAGGCCGCTCGGCATGGCGACGTTGCCCCAGGCCAACACCGCCAGTGCCACTGTCGTGGACGAGGACGGCGTCTGAAGCGCGGACCGTTCGCATCCCGGTGACGTGAAGTGGCCAGGTGACGTCGGCGGTCAATGATCTCCTTGCTTGCTACAGCTGAGCAGGGCAGCGGGCACATCATCCAGATCTCCTCCACCGGCGGTCAGGCCGCTTTGCCGCTTGGCGGCGGGTGTCACGCCTCGAAGTTCGCGCTGGAGGGCCTGAGCGACTCCCTCACGCTGGAGGTCGCCCGCTTCGGCATCAAGGTGACGGTGGTCGAGCCCAGCTTCTACATCACCGACGGCGCCGCCGGGGCTGTCAACTCCGCGGCCGACCCGCTCTATGATGGGGTGCGCGAGAGTTCGCGAAGTTCGCGCAGGGGCTCGACGTCGGGGACCCGGCCGCGGCGGGCCGGGGCGCTGCTCGAGGTGGCAGACTCCGACGACCCGCCGCTGCGGGTGTTCTTCGGCACCGAAGGGCTGCGGATGACCCAGCAGGCCTACGCCGAGCGGCTCAAGACGTGAGCCGACTGGGAGGAGTTGCCAGCGACGGCTCACTAACTGCTTGGCCTCCTGACTGTTCGGCCCGGACGCCCCTCGGCGTACGGGCCGCGGTCAGCCACAGGCCGGTGCATACGGCGCAGGCCAGCGTCACCGTACCCGCCGCGAGGAAGGCGCTGTTGAGGCCGGATTCGAAGGAGGCGCCGCCGGACTCCCGCGTGTGGACGATCGCCCCGAGCACCGCCACGCCGAGCACCGCGCCGATCTGCCGGGTGGTGCTGCTGACGCCCGAGGCGAGGCCGCCCTCCTGCGGGCTGACCGCCTGGATGGCGGCTTCGGCCAGCGGCGACATGGTGAAGAGCGAACCCGATGCCGACGACCGCCAGCCGCCACCACACGTTCCCGTAGCCGGTGTCGGCGTGGACGAAGCCCAGCGCCAGCAGCCCCAGCCCGGCCAGTGCCAGGCCGATGCTGACGACGACGCGGAAGCCGTACCTGGCCGCGAACCGGCCCGCGTACGGGCTGACGATCACCATGGCCAGCGAGACGGGCAGGGTCCGCAGCCCGGCGATCAGGACCGAAGTACCCTGGACGTAGACGAAGAACTGGGAGAAAAAGAACGACGACCCCATCAGCGCGAACCCGACCACGACCATCGCCGTGTTGGACACCGTGAACAGCCGCTGACGGAACAGCCACAGTGGCGGCATCGGCGTCGACACACGACCCTCGACCACGACGAACGCGGCCAGGAGCACCAGCCCGGCGGCGAAGCTGCCCAGGATCACCGGCGAGGTCCAGCCCCGGGAGCCGCCCTCGATCAGGCCGTAGGTCACAGCACCCACACCCGCGACGGACAGGACCGTGCCGGGGACGTCGATCGGCGGCGCGCTCGGGTTGCGGGACTCTCCCAGCACGCGCAGCCCGGCCAGCAGCAGGACCGCTCCGATGGGCACGTTGACCAGGAAGATGGCGGGCCAGCCGAAGGACTCCACCAGGACCCCGCCCGCCAGCGGTGCGGCGGCCAGGCCGATGCCGCTGAACCCGGCCCACAACCCGATCGCTCTGACACGCTCCCTCGGGGCGGGATACGCGGCGGCGAGCAGCGCCAGCGAGGCGGGGCTCAGCGCCGCGGCCCCAACGCCCTGCAGCACCCGCCCGGCGATCAGCCAGCCGATCGAGGGCGCGAGCGAACACACCACCGACGCGGCCGTGAACACCACCACCCCGGCCAGGAACACCCGCCTGCGGCCGAACCTGTCGGCGAAGACGCCACCCGACAGCAGCAGCATGGCCACCAGCAGCACGTAGGCGTCGACGATCCACTGCAGGCCAGTCAGCCCGGTGTGGAGCCGCTGCTGCATGTCGGGCAGGGCGGCGCCGACAATCGTGTTGTCGAGCAGCACCATGAACTGACCTGCGCAGGTCAGGGTGAGCAACGCTTTCACGCAAATCCCTCCTAAAGCAGTTAATTACTGGTCTCACGCTTTTGAACGCGGTCAATGGTGTGCGGGATCTTCTCCATGCTCGGCCACTGGTTCGCGCCCGCTTCGCCGACCTGGGCGACCAGCGGTTCTGGCGCACCGACCTGCACCCCTGGCAGCTACGGGCCGCTGGAAGTGATCGCCCGCAACGGACACCCGCACACAGATCGCGTTGATCACCTTGTCGTCCCGCTCGATGCGGGCGATCGCCTCGTCGGTCAGTTCCGCCGAGATCACTTCACCGGCACGCATGGCGGCCGCGAGTTCTTCGGCCGATCGAAAAGTCGATTCCATGAATGTGCACCCTAACGGCCTGTCACAGGCGCTCGAAAAGCCGAAAAAACTGCTTCCGAGATGTCGCATCCCAGGTCAGTGGGGTTAATGATGGGGAGGCCATAAAATGTCGCTCCGCACAATGAGATAGATGTCTCCATGCTCATCGGTGCATGGCCATAGCGAGCGGGATTTGTCCAGTAGCGGAATAAATCTCTTGAAATCTCCCCATGTCAACGGGTGTAGGCCAACAGGTGTTGACATCGAGCGCGGCTAGGTCAACAGTCGTTGGCATACGACGGAAGGAGCACACCAGCATCCGGGACCAGCACCGGGGCGGCCGCGCTGCCGCTGTCGGCCCCCTCGGGGCTTGAGCAGCAAGCGAACGACCAGTGGCGGTAGCGAGCCGAAGCTGACGAAGTTGCCGCCATCCGGCGATCCGATGCGGGTGGATCCTCTGCACGGTACTGCGGCCAGGACCTGTTCTTAGATAACACTTGTTATCTGGCAAGATAGCGGTCACCGACGTAGCGCGAGCTGGGCGGCTGCTGTCCGGCGCGGAGGCTTCGTTTCCCGGTTATCTGGCAACTCGGCGGAGGGTGGAGGTCGGCACGGTGGATCCCGTCATCGTCGAGCAGCTCGGCCACACACACCCGCTTGCCCGCCACCTCGACGACTTCCTCACCGACCTGGCCAACGCCGGCTCCTCCGCCCGCACCCGGCGCGCCTACCGCGGCGACCTGATCGCCTTCGCCGCCCACCACTGCGAGGACATCGGCGCCCTGTCCGCCGCGCCGGTTCGCGCGTTCCTGGCCGAGCTCGCCGACCTGGCGCCCGCCAGCCGCAAACGCAAACGCGCCGCCGTCGCTTCCTTCGCCAAGTGGGCCGTCCGGCACGACCTCCTGCAGGCCAACCCGATGGACCGGATCGACACCGTCAAGGTGCCCAAGAGCCTGCCGCGCCCGGCCGCGGCCGCCGACGTCGCCAAGGTGCTGGCGGTGATCTGCTCACGGCGGCCGCGCAAGGACCTGCCGCTGGGCCAGCTGCGGGATCGGGTGCTGTTCGAGACGGCCTACGTGTGCGGCGCCCGCGCCTCCGAAGTCTGCGGCCTGTACGTGGAGGACCTCGACCTGCGCCTGGACGACGAACACGTCCGCATCCACGGCAAGGGCGGCAGCGTACGCACCGTCCTGCTGGACGACCGTGGCTACGTCACCCTGCTCAAGCTCTACCTGGCCCGCGCCGGCTACACTGCCGGGCCGCTGTTCCGCGCCTCCATCAACGGCCGCGGCGGACCCCTGTCCTACGACGCCGCCCACCACCGCTGGCAGGGCTACTGCGCGCAGGCTGGCGTCGAGATCGACATCCACCAGCTGCGCCACGCCCACGCCACCGAACTCATCAACGTCGGCGTCTCCATCGAGGCCGTCCGCCGCCGTCTCGGCCACGCCTCCACCGAAACCACCCAGCTGTACGCGTCGCTTGACGACAAGATCGCCGACGCCGAGATCCGCGCCGCACGCCGACGCCGGGATCGGGCAACGAGCTAAGGAGGCTTCGCAACCAGGAGCAGCCTCAGCTAACTGCAATCAAGATCCTTCTCAGCGCCAACGGCTGTCCGCCGGTTCCTCGACCCCGGTCTTCCCGGCGGGGATGGCGGGGCGGCGGCCCCTTGCTGCCCTTGGCCCCGGCGGCCCGTAGCCCGTCGTAGGTCAGTTCGCGCTGGAGATCACGCTGGAGTTCGCCGGCAGCGGCGAGGCTCTGCACCATGAATTTCACCGTGGACAGCAGCTCGCCAGTTCTCGGGTGGCGGGCGGTGAGGTCCATGGCGGAGAACGCGCCGTCGTGGATGCGCAGGGCGAGGCGTCCCTGGTGCAGGACGTCGAGCACGTCGAGGATGTGCTGCGTGCCGCGCACGAGGCGGAACATCTCGGAGATGTGCACGGTGTCACCCCGGCCGCGCGTACGTCAGTAGCTCGCCGAACTTCGGGCGCTGGAGAGGGTGGAGGCGGCTGGAGGTACCCGGATCCTCCTCGAAGACGACGGGGTCCTCGATCCCGGCTTCGTCCAGGACGAGGTTCTGCCGGGCGGTCGACTGCTGGTCGGTCGACACCCGCCTGTAGACCAGGTTCGCCACCGAGGCCCCTTCAGTGCGGAGGAATGGACCCTATCTGTCGTCAAACCCTGTCATCAATCGCCATCGGATCTGATTGGATCGGCGCCGTCCTCGCGTCCTGGAATGTCCGGGTTCATTGGATGCGCCTGGCGCCTGTCGTCAAACGCTCGTTTGCCGACAGGGAGGCGGGTTCCGCATTGCGGTGCGGTGCACCAGGCCGTCCAAGATGAGGGTCAGGCCGGCCTCGAATGCCGAATCGTAGTCGATCACAGGCATGTCCGCCGGTGGATCCGCGCCGTCGCCGGAGCCGGCGTCCGCCTGTTCCTCCAGGACACTGCCGACCGCGAAACGGCCGGCGGCCAGCATCGCCATCTGCGCGTCCCGCTCAGGCACTCCGGAGGTGACCAGGAAGTCCATCTTGCGGCGGATCCGGTCGAGGTCGTTGGCAGGGGTGCTACCCGCGTGGAGGCGTGCGCCGTCCCGGCGCATCAGCAGGGTGCGCCGGAAGCTTCGCGTGTTGTCCAGGAACCAGTCGTGCCAGTCGTCGTCGGGCACCGGCAGCGGGGCGGCCGCATGCGGTGCCATTGCCGCCTCCGCCATGGCGGCGAGGAGGTCCTTCTTAGTGCGGAAGTACCAGTAGAGCGAGGGCTGTTCGACGCCCAGCCGCTTCGCCAGCCGCCGCGTACTGACCATGTCCAACCCGACCTCGTCGAGCAGGTCGAGCGCTTCGGAGACGACGATCTCACGGTTCACCTTGGTCACGTTGACAAATCTATCACTGATAGATGACCCTGGAGAGGAATCATTCACTGATAGATTTTTGGGGTGATGGGCATGGCAAACGGATCGGGAGCGCACCCCCTGCGGGTCCTTGTCGCCGGCGGCGGGATAGCAGGCCAGGCGCTGGCTTTCTGGCTCACGCGGGGCGGCCACAGGGTGACCGTCGTCGAACGCTTTCCGGCGCTGCGGGCCACCGGGGCGCAGGTCGACCTCCGGGGGCAGGGCATCGAGGCCGTCGAGCGGATGGGGCTTCTTGACGCCGTCCGCGGCAAGCTGGTGGACGAGGCGGGTGTCGCCTTCGTCGACGCGCGCGGCAGGACCAAGGCGACGATCATGGCCAACACCTCCGGCCGTGGCCGGCAGACCCTCACCTCCGAGTACGAGATCATGCGCGGTGACCTGGTACGCATCCTGCACGACGCGTCGAAGGACGACACCGAGTACGTCTTCGGCGTGAGCGCGGACGGCTTCGACCAGGACGAACAGAAGGTCATCGCGCACTTCTCCGACGGGTCCTCCGGCGAGTTCGACCTCCTGGTCGGCGCGGACGGGCAGGGATCGCGCATTCGGCAGGCGATCCTCCCTACGGGCTGCGACCCGTACTGGCGGGTCGGCATCCACATGGCCTACTGGTTCATCCCGCGCATCGCGTCCGACAGCAACATCCGGGACACCTACATGGTCCCGGGTGGCCGTCAGATCATGCGCCGCAGCCACAACCCGACCGAGACCCAGGTGTACTTCGTGATGCGGGAGGAGTCCGAAGAGGCCTCGGCGATCCACCGGGAATCCGTCGAGCGCCAGCAGAAGTTCTGGGCGAGCAGGTTCCGCGACGCGGGCTGGCAGACAGAGCGTTTCATCGACGGCATGCAGACGAGCCCTTTCTTCTACTCCCAGGAGATCGCCCAGGTTCGCACCGACACCTGGTCCAAGGGCCGCGTGGTCCTGGCCGGCGACGCCGCCCACTGTGCCTCCCCTTACAGCGGCATGGGAATCTCCGGCGGCCTGGTCGGCGCCCATGTCCTGGCAGGCGAGATCAACCGGCACCCGGACGACCTGCCGACCGCACTGGCGAACTACGACACCGTGCTGCGGCCCTTCGTCGACGAGATCCAGGGCGAAGTGAATCCGCGCCTCCTGCGCCTGGGCATGCCGAGGACCCAGCGTGCGATCGACGCCTTCCAGGCCGCCACCGCGCTGGCCTGCTTCCTGCACATTCCCGATCTCGCCGCGCGCTTTTCGAAGGAGGATCGCGGCGGCAGCTGGCAGCTCCCCGAGAACCCGGCTCCGATCAGCGCCGTCTGAAAGCGGCCGGACATCGGGGGCTGATGACCTGCCAGCAGCAACGGCTCCGGTCGAGACCACTTCCTGTCCGTCAGATCCCCCCGCGCCACACCGTGATCATCTCAAATCAACCTGACGGCGATGTGGTCCGCGCCGGTGGTCCACTTGCGGCGCCGCGGAATGGACCACCGCTCGGGGTGGCCCATCCCGCGGGGACGCGTCAGCGCCGCTGCAGCTCCGCGAGCATCAGGGTCGGGTCGTTCCCGGCCAGGTTGGCGCCGTTGGTCACATAAACCCGATTTCCTCGAACGGCGACGGCCGTGGTCCCCTGCATGCCGTCCTCAGCGTCCAGCAGGGTCTCTTGGGCACCGTCCGCGCCTATCCGCACGAGCTTGCTGGCCTGGTTGATCGCGGCGAGGATCTCGGTGCCCCGACCGGTGAAGTCGAAGTCGTCGATGCCCTCCAGCCTCGTGGACCGGACCTCGGCGCGGCCGGAGCCGCCGTCCTTGGTCACCGGGATGCGGACGATGGTGCCGTGGTCGGAGTTGCTCGCCCACACGGCGCCGTCGTGGATCTTCATGCCGTTGGCGCCGAAGAAGCCACGGGGTGCCAGGGCCGGGTCCGCCGACCACACGGAGGCCTCGCCGCCGCGCAGCGGGGCCTGCCAGATGCGCCCGCCGGTGGAGTCGGTGACCAGGAAGCGGTCCCGCTTGCCGTCGATGACCAGTCCATTCGGGAAGGTGTCGGCAGGCAGCGGCACGACGAGCCGGGGCTCACCGGAGCGACGGAGCTGCCAGATCCCGGTCAGCCCGCCCTTCCCGGAGGAGTAAAGGAAGTACACGGCGCCGCTGTCCGACCGGGCAACCCCGGTGACCACGGGGGTCCCGATGACCGGGGTGGTGCCGCCGCCGCCCGGAGGTAGCGGCATGGTGGCGAGTACCTGGACGGCCCCGTCCTGTGCGACCCGCACCACCTGGCGGGCGGGGATCATACCGATGACCACGCCGCCGCCAGGCTCCAGGGCGATGCTCTCGGCGACCTGGCCCGCGGCCCGGTCGAAGTGGGCGAGGACGCGCACGTCGCCTAGGCGGGTGCCGGCAGCGTGGTCGGGATGCGTCGGGGTGGTGGCCAGGACCGCGGTCGGGGCCGGGGTCGCGAGGGCCGCCGGGGCCGCGGCGACCGGGGCGAGCAGGGCGGCGAGGCCGAGCGCGGCGGCGCGCCGCCGCAGCCCGGTGGTTCGGTAGGGGGACATTGTCTTCCTTTCGGTCGTTCGGGGTGGAGAGGGTCCCGGGCAGGACGGGGCGCCCGGCGGCCCGCGGGAGCCGTCGAGCGCGTGCCGATGGCGCCGGGCCAGCCCGGGAGGTGTCGGTCCGTGCGGCGCTTCGCTGCGCGGGTCGGTCCCGGACGGGGTGAAACGTTCCTGGCCGAGCACGGGCCAGCAGCTCCAGCTGCGAGACCGCGGCGCTGCCCGGCGCGGGTGAGTACACCGGTGTGCCGGGCGGCACGTTGCCGGCGCCCGCCGTCCGGGTGGCGAACTGGAAGGACTCGCTGGACACATACACCTGCTCGTAGGGGTGCGGCTGGGGGAACGAGCCGGTTCGGCGAACGCCGACTCAGGGGTGCGGCCGATGATCGTGGTGTCCAGCACGGAGAGCTGGACGGGTGGAAAGGCGGACACGGTTCTCCTTCCACCTCGCCGCCGCGGACTGTATCGCTCAGTACAGAAGGTCTGTGCCAGACTGTATCAGCAAGTACAAAGACTCTGTACTGTGAGATACAAAACGCGGAGGAGGCTCCATGGGACACAAACCGACCACCGCGCGGGGTCGCGCGACCCGAGAGCGCATCCTCGATTCGGCAGCAGACCTCATCCAGCAGCGCGGTGTCGCGGCGGTGACGCTGGACGATGTCGAACGCGCCGCGGGGGTCGGCCGCAGCCAGCTCTACCACTACTTCGACGACCGGGACGATCTCATCCGCTCCGTGGTTCATTCCACCGTGGACACGGTGTTGGCCGCCCAGGAACCGCTGCTCCTGGAGGTCGACTCACTGGCCGGCATCGACCGCTGGTTCGACGCGATCGTGGCCAACGGGACACGGCAGGACGCGGTGGGCGGCTGCGCGATCGGTTCGTTGGCCAGCCAGCTCAGCGGCCGGGACGAACTCACCCGACAAGCGTTCGTGGACGCCTTCGCGCGCTGGGAGGCCCCCCTCATCGCGGGCCTGCGCCGGATGCAGGAGTCGGGCGAGCTGCGTCCGGACGCGGACGTGACGGAGCTGGCCGACCTCACCATGGCCGCAATCCAGGGCGGCCTCCTGCTGGCCCAAATCCGCCGTACACCGGACCAGCTCCGTCTCGCCCTGCGCGGCGCGCGGGCGGCGTTGGAGGACGCGCTCACTCCCCTGCCCTGAACGCGATCCACCTGCCGCTCGGCGCGGGCGACCCACCACGCCGTCCCGGATCCGAGTGGTCTGCGCTGTCCAAGCCGGACGCCTTTACATTGTAGATTCGTTCAGCGGGTGTGCTGGAAGAACGCGAAAGGCGGCCGGCGGTCGGGTGCCCGGCGGCCGCCTCGCGTGCCAGGCGGAGGGTCAGCGGGTCCTGCGGACCTCCACCCTCTCCTTGCGGTAGTTGTCGGCGTGGCCGTCCGGCCGGTAGCCGCGCTCGACGTTGCCGGCGATGTCCACGGCGAACCAGCGGACCTCGGTCGTCTTGTCGACGGTGAGCTGCTGGGCCCCCTCGCGCATCGCCGCGGCGGTGAGCTTGGGAGAGCTCAGCGTCGGCCGGCTGCCGTCCAGCGTGTAGTACACGTTGGCGGGCTCGTCGATCGTGAAGGTGAACGTGGTGGAGCCGGGCGCCCGGCCGGTCACCTTCAGGTCCGACTTGGGACGGTCGTCATCGTCGGCGAAGGCGCGGGCGACCTCCAGGATGGCGATCTGCCCGGACGAGAATTCCATCGCCTCCTCGTGGCCCTCGGCGAACGGCGGCTGGAAGCCGACCGGCTCGAATTGCTTGGTCGTCGCGTTGTAGACGTCCGCGCCGACCTCGAAGTCCCAGCCGATGATGTTGCGGTTGAACCAGTGCTCGTCGGCGCTGTTGCCCGCCGCCGAGTACAGCACGTCCGGCACCGGGCCGGTGCGGCCGGGCCAGATCGCCGTGCCGCGCCAGGACTGCACCGCGGACAGGATGTGGCTGGAGGCCTGCCAGAAGTACTCCTCGGTGCCGAAGTCGACCCGCGGCAGCAGCTCGCGGCCCGCGGCCTTGTACGCGCCGGGGGGCCACATGAAGTAGCCGCCGTAGGAGTGGGTGTTCATCGCGAACTTGATGTTCGGGTACTGGTGGGTGAGCCACACCTCGTTGCGGGACTCGGGCTCCGACAGCTCGGCCGGACCGGCGTAGGTGTCGCTGGAGCAGCTCGCGGAGGCGCCGCTGTACCCGTCAAAGTACGAGCCGACCGAGAAGTTGCGGTTGATGTCCACGCCCCAGCCGTTGCGGGCCGCCGGGTCCGAGCGCTCCGGGCCGCAGTGGTCGGTCATGTTGCGGCGCTGGAAGTTGTAGTCGTACATGCTGTAGTGCGCGCCGTCGGGGTTGACCACCGGCAGGATGAAGATGTCCAGGTTGTCGACCAGCTTCCTGGTGGCGTTGTCCCTGGCGTAGTTGCGCAGGAGTCGCTCGGCGGTCTCGGCGCAGGTGATCGGGGTGACCCACTCGCGGGCGTGCTCCTGGCAGTACAGGAAGACGCCGGTCTTGGAGCCGTCGCGCTTCTTGCCGATGCGCAGCGCCTTCATCTGGAAGGAGGCGCGGGCGATCGACTGCGGGGCCTTGAGGTTGTCGGTGAGCCGCGTGGCGGGCGCGGCGGCGACCAGGCCGGCTCCCGCGTTGCCCCGGTAGGTCGCGGCGGTCAGCAGCGCGGAGGAGGCGGCGTCGGCGTTGAGCGCGTCGGCGACCTGACGGGCGGTGCTGCTCACGGCGGCGGAGGCGTCCGTGGCCAGATTGACCACGACGTCCTTGCCGGTCACCGCGACGCCGAGCGCGGCGTTCGGCGTCGCCGGCTTCACCAGGGCGACGCTGATGTCGTTGCCGCCCTCGTGGCCGTAGACCTTCGAGCTGACGTAGAACGTGCTCGCGGCGACGGTGCCGAACTGCGCCTGCGCCTGGCGACGGTAGCCGTTCGTCTTGTACGGCAGGTCGATGATCTGGGAGAGCTTCGGGAACTCCCGGGCCAGCATCGTCATCCGGTACGTGACCTCGGTGGGGTCCATGTAGTGGTCCACGAAGTCGGCGATGTAGTGCTTGCCCGGCGCCTTGCGGGGCGCGCCCAGCCACGTGGACACCGGGACGGTGACCGTGCCGCCGCGGTTGCTGGTGATCGTGACCTTGGTGGGGGTCTGGGCGATGTTCAGCGGCGTGTTGAACCGGTGGTACATGTACTGGCCGGCGTCGGTGAAGCGCGACATCGCGGCGGTGCCGCCGGAGTCCGGGGGCGTGCCCTTGCCGCTGTCCCAGGTGGCGGTGAGGACGGTCTCGGCGTCGGTGGCGCTCGACTTCACCTCGACGGACAGGAAGCGCTGGTCGTCGAGGCTGGTGAACCACTCGGCGCGCAGGACGGTCAGCTTGTCGACCTCCGCCTGCGCCGCCTTCGACTCCGCGATCGCCGAGCGCCGCTCGGCCATGTTGGCGGCCGCGTCGCTCTGGTCGGAGATGGCGCCGCGCACGTCGATGCCCTTCTCGCGCAGGTCCTGGGCCTCCTGCGGGCTCAGGACGGCGTGCACCTCGATGCCGTCGGCGACGGGCTTCTTGTACTCCGCGAGGTCGAGGCCCATGGAGTTCAGCCGGTCGAGGGCGTCCTGGTCCGGGACGACGACGCGCAGCAGCGCGACGCCGTTCTGCTCGGTGCTCGGCTGCCGGTCCGGCACGACCTCACTGGCGGGAGGGGACGGCTGGGCGAGAACCGGAAGTGAGGTCAGGGAGAAGGCCACGGGGAGGGAGAGGGCCACGACGATGAGGCCGGCCCTCCTTCGTTTGAGAGAAGTCCTCATGAGATTCCTCCAGTAGGCGCACCACACCGGGGTAGGGGGTCATCCCGGCAGAAAGTACGCAATCGGCAAGAATTGTTGCCAAAGGGAGGATCTTCGTCAAGGTTTCAAATACTCACATACGCCACCAGTCAATCTTTATACGAAATTTATGTACTTATTCGACGGCTTCTGATAGAGGCGAGTCGCCGCCCCTCGCACGGCGGGGCATGGTCCGGGATCGACGTGGCCGGACGGAGACGCGTTGTCACACGGAAGAGGCCCGCGCCGACAGGCAGGGCGGGGGCGTGAAGTCAGAGGACGGACCCGGACCCGGTCGCACGCAGCCGCCGGACGACCATCGGGCGACCCGTACAGCCGCCACACGGACCACCATGATTCGCGTCATCCGCATGACCATCGCGCGACCGCCGTACGTTCGCGGCGCCATCGCCCCTGCTCTGCGGGCCAGGCGAATTCGCCACCACATGCGCCCCGAATTCGCCGCCGCTCACGCGCCGAATTCGCCCCGGCGCGCACCTCGGAATTCACCTCGTCGCGCGTAACCATTCGCCGCGCACGCGGCCCGAACCGTCGCCTCGCGCACGAGGCGACCACCCGTCTGCGCACACGATCTCGTCGAATGCGCGGCGCCGATTTCTCTTTCCCGCCGACTTCCCCGGCCATCAGACCGGGACATTCCACCGGCCGCCACACCTGCCGCCCTGATCATGTTCCGTCACGGCCCCTCCCAACGAGGGTCGCCCCTCCCCCGCCCGGAGCCGGCCGACCGTGCCCCGTCAGGCCGTCTTCTCGTGGCGCTCGTGGTCGCGGCCCGGCCGGTCGCGGGGGATGAGGACCGGGTTGACGTTGTGCAGGACGGTGTCGCGGGTGATCACGACACGGGCGACGTCCTCCCGGCTCGGCACCTCGTACATGACGTTGAGCAGTACCTCTTCGAGGATCGCGCGGGCCGCCCGGGCGCCGGTGCGGCGCAGCAAAGCCTGGTCGGCGATCGCGGCCAGGGCGTCCTCGGTGAACTCCAGCTCGACGCCGTCGAGGGCGAACAGCTTCTGGTACTGCTTGATGAGCGCGTCATGCGGTTCGGTGAGGATGCGCGTCAGCGCCGCGTGGTCCGGCGGCCGGAGCGCCGCCAGCACCGGCAGCCGCCCCACAAGCTCTGGGATCAGGCCGAACTCCAGCAGGTCCTGCGGCGTGACCTGGGCGAAGACGTGCTGCTCGCCCCTCGCGGGCCCGGGGCGGATTTCGGCGCCGAACCCGGCGCGGGTGCGCCCCGCCCGCCGCTCGATGATCGTCTCCAGGCCCTCGAACGCCCCGCCGGCGATGAAGAGCACCTGGCTGGTGTCGATCTGGATGAACTCCTGATGCGGGTGCTTGCGGCCGCCCTGTGGCGGCACGCTGACCGTGGCGCCCTCGATGATCTTCAGGAGTGCCTGCTGGACGCCCTCGCCGGACACGTCCCGCGTGATGGACGGGTTCTCGCCCTTACGGGCGATCTTGTCGATCTCGTCGATGTAGAGGATGCCGGTCTCGGCCCTCCTGATGTCGTGACCGGCGGCCTCGATCAGCCTGAGCAGGATGTTCTCGACGTCCTCACCGACGTACCCGGCCTCGGTGAGCGCGGTGGCGTCGGCGATCGCGAAGGGGACGTCCAGCATGCGGGCGAGGGTGCGCGCGAGGTGGGTCTTGCCGGAGCCGGTCGGGCCGATCATCAGGATGTTGGACTTGCCCAGTTCGACGCCCTCGTCGTCACCGGAGGTGCGCCGGGCGCGGCCGGGCGCCGGGCGAACGCGTTTGTAGTGGTTGTAGACCGCCACCGACAAGGACATGCGCGCCGTTTCCTGGCCGATGACGTACCGCCCCAGGAACGCGTCGATCTCCCGCGGCTTCGGCGCCTCCGGCGCGCCCTCGGCGGTTTCGCCGAGCTCGTCCTCGATCAGCTCGGCGCAGACCTCGACGCACTCGTCGCAGATGAAGACGCCCGCCGGGCCCGCGATCAGCCTGCGGACCCGCCCGCGGCTCTTGCCGCAGAACGAGCACAGCAGGTCGCCGTCGCCGCCGATGCGTGCCACTCGGAAAACCTCCTCGGGAAGCGGGCCGGACTCCTCTGAGCTCACATGGTGTGATCATATGGTCTCAACATTCGGATGGTCACGGTATCTTGGATCGCGCCGGACGGCAAACGCGGGACGTGTAAAGGGGGGACGACCGATGGCCAGGCTGACCAGGGCGGAGTCGCAGGAGCGCAACCGCGCCAGGGTGCTGTCCGCGGCCAGGGAGGAGTTCACCGAGCTGGGCTTCCGCGAGGCCAAGATCGACGGCATCGCCGAGCGCGCCGGTCTCACGCGCGGCGCCGTGTACTCCAACTTTCCCGGCAAACGGGCGCTGTACTTCGCCGTCCTCGCCGAGCTGGCCGTGCGCGAGCCGCGTGCCCTGGGTCCCGAGGCCGCCCGTGACGCCCGTACGGCGCTCGGCGCGTTCGCCCGCGCCTGGGTCGGCCGGCTCCCCCTCGCCACCGACGACGGGCCCGGCGCGGCCCGCCTCGCCACGGACCTGATGCCCGAGATCCTCGCCGACGAGCGCACTCGCCGCCCGTTCGCGCAGCTCATGAAGCTCGACGCGATCCTGCTCGGGCTCGCGCTCGAACGGCTGGCCCCGCCGGGCTCGCCGCCGGTTCGCCAGGTTCGCGTCGCCGAGGCCGCGCTCACGACCCTGCACGGCGCCACCCAGATGGCCACGGCCGCGCCCGGCTTCATCGAGCCGTTCGACGTCGTCAGCGTCTGCGAGCGGCTCGTGGGCGCGGAGCTCGGCGGCGGGTGGCCCATCACGCCGCCCGTCCCCCCGGCGCGGCCCGCCGACGAGCCGTGGAATCCCCCCTCGCCGGGCACCGCCGGGCCGATCGACATGGTGCGCGGCGAGCCCGCGCGGCTCGGGGGCGACGGCGTGGTGGCGATCCTCGGGCTGCACCGGCTGGAGGCCGTCGAGGAGGCCGTGCGCGCCGCGCCGCCGGGCGCCGAGATCACCGCCGTCATGGTCACCGGCGACCCGGGCGAGCTGGCGCCGCTGGCGCGGCTGGTCGTGACAGACCTGTGCGGCTGCCTGCGCGAGTCCTTCCCGCCCGCGGCGTGGCCGCGCCTGCGGGTGGTACTGGACGAGTCCGGCGCCGTCGCCGCGGCGGCGGGCGTGCCCTCGGCCGGAGACGCCACCGAGACGGCCGTCCGCGTCGCGGCCGGCCGGATCGCCGCCCGCGCCGACGGCCGGGGCGCGTGCCACGCGGCCGCGTCGGCCGCCGTCGCCCCCGCGCCGCCCGGCCGGCCCCGGGCGCGGCGCCAGAACTAGCACCCGCGTCCTCATAGCCTGCCCGGTGCGACCTCAGGGCCTGCCCGGGCGAAGTACGATCGGTGCGTGACCGAAACCACCGAAACCGCACCGGGCTGGCTCGCTCCCGAGGAGCTCGAGACGGTACGGGGCCGGATGCCGATCCTCTACGTCGACGCCGTGCCCGTCCGGGTGGACGAGACCGGCGTGGTGACCCGCATCGGCCTGCTGCTGCGCATTGGCTCGGACGGCACCATCAGCCGCGCCCTGGTCTCCGGCCGCGTCCTTCTGTACGAGCGGGTGCGCGACGCGCTCGTGCGTCACCTGGAGAAGGACCTCGGGCCCGTGGCGCTGCCCCACGTGCCGGCCTCCCCGCAGCCGTTCACCATCGCCGAGTACTTCCCGACCCCGGGCGTCACGCCGTACCACGACCCGCGCCAGCATGCCGTCAGCCTGGCCTACATCGTGCCCGTGGCGGGCGACTGCCGTCCCCGGCAGGACGCGCTTGACCTCATCTGGTTCACCCCGGAGGAGGCCGCCTCCCCGCAGGTGCAGGGGGAGATGACCGGCGGGCAGGGCCTGCTGCTCAAGCAGGCGCTCGCCCACGTGGGCAGGCTTTCCTGATTCGATTAGCGAATCGTAGTTATGTCGTGGCATATTGTTACCGACACGCCCGGCGCCCAGGCGATGTCGGGCACCCTCCCCGGTCAGGCTGTGCACGCCTGACCGGTCGGCGTCCGGAGGGGCGTGCTCGACGGGTCGGCGGCTCCGGTTGCCGGCACCAGGGCACGAAGACGATTGGTGAATACCGGGCAGCTCGTTGTGCCTTGATTCTGTGTAACGCACAGGATCGCTAAGCCAATCAGAGACGCTTCCTTGACCGTCCGTCAGGGTCGACGCCAGCGGCCAAGCGTGTGGTGACGTAGCCCCGATCGCACCTGCTCTTGGTCGCTGGAGCGGATCGCCTCGACGATGGCGCGGTGCATGTCCAGGCGATCCGCCGAGTCGGGGGTGAGACCCGGCACATCCGAGAAGGCTTTTGAGCGGTGGCCGCCCGTCAGTTCACTCTCGATGTAGTCGACAAGGTTCAGGTAGAAGGCGCGCAGTACCGCATTGTCTCAGCAATGCGGCGCTGCGGTTTCCAGTTGGCGTGCAGACCGTCGACCGGGTCGTGCCAGACGGCAGCGACTTGCTCCATCAAGTCATCGAGGTCCTTCAGGTCCTCATCGGTTCGGTGCACGGCGGCGTCACTGATCACGGCCTCATCCAGTGCGTCAAGTACGGCGACCACCTCGTTGACCGTGGCTCCGTGCTCTCGTAGTCGCATCACGCTGTGGGCTAGTCGTAGCCGGGGAGAGCGCTCGGTGACGAACAGACCGCCGCCCGGTCCTGGCCGTGCCTCGATGACGCCTCGCCCCCTCAGGACACGCAAGGCCTCTCCGAGCGTCGCAGGGGCGATCCCGAACTGCTCGCACAGTTCCTGTTTCGTGCCGAAACGGTAGCCTGCCGGCAGTCGCCGCTCGATGATGATCCGCTCCATCCGCTCAACGACCGAGTCGACCACCGATCCCGTGCTGCGCGCGCGAGCGCGCCGTCTCCTGCTACGTGGCCAACCGGCACCGCTACCACCCCATCGCCGTCAACGTCGTCGAGTCGCGCATGTCGAAGTTGGGGATCGACCCGGACCACCTCTGAGCCCTGAGAGGTCACCGATGTTCGCCCACATGAAGGAACTCACCGAGCTCCCCGGCCCCGTAGGGCACGAGCGTCCCGTCGCCGATCACCTGGTCGAGCGATGGGCGAGGATCCGCCGCGGGACACCGACCGCCACCGTGCAGGTGCAGATCTGGGACTGCTTCGCGGGCGACAACCAGCGATGGTCTCTTGACCGCAGGCACTAAGGGAGCTTAAATCCCAGCAAGAACTAATAAGAAACCTTCTTGTCAGTTGAGCCCGCCCGCTCGATCCGACAGGGGGCCCCACCGAAGGGAGGCCTGGGCTTTTTACACTGCTTAATTTAAGTTCTAGATAGAAGGATGGCGAACACCCCCCATGAAACGCCTAAACCCCGCACGTAGCCGAGCCAGGCTGCTCACAGGCGCCCTCCTGGCGCCCCTGCCCCTGATCGTGGCCGGTCTCGGCCTCGTCACCCCCGCCTACGCCGCCACCGGCCAGATCACCGGTATCGCGGGCAAGTGCGTCGACGTCGCCGCCGCCAACACCGCCAACGGCACCAAGGTGCAGATCTGGGACTGCAACGGCACCGCCGCCCAGGCCTGGACCACCGGCTCCGACGGCACGATCCGCGCCCTCGGCAAGTGCCTGGACGTCAGCAACGCCAACAGCGCCAACGGCACCAAGGTGCAGATCTGGGACTGCAACGGCACCGCCGCCCAGCGGTGGACCACCGGCTCCGACGGCTCCCTACGCGCCCTCGGCAAGTGCCTGGACGCCACCGGCAGCAACTCCGCCGCTCCCCTCCAGATCTGGGACTGCAACGGCACCGCCGCCCAGCGCTGGACGCTGCACTAAATAGAAGGATGGCGAACACCCCCCATGAAACGCCTAAACCCCGCACGTAGCCGAGCCAGGCTGCTGACAGGCGCCCTCCTGGCGTCCCTGACCCTGATCGTGGCCGGTCTCGGCCTTGTCACCCCCGCCTACGCCGCCACCGGCCAGATCACCGGCATCGGCGGCAAGTGCGTCGACGTCGACAACGCCAACAGCGCCAACCGCACGCAGGTCCAGCTCTACACCTGCAACGGCACCGGCGCCCAGCAGTGGACCACCGGCTCCGACGGCACGGTCCGTGCCCTCGGCAAGTGCCTGGACGTCGACAACGCCAACAGCGCCAACGGCACCAAGGTGCAGATCTATGACTGCAACGGCACCGTCGCCCAGGCCTGGACCACCGGCGCCAACGGCTCCCTGCGCGCCCTCGGCAAGTGCCTGGACGCCACCAACGGCAACTCCGCCGACCGCACCCCCCTCCAGCTCTATGACTGCAACGGCACCGCCGCCCAGAACTGGACGCTGCCCAGCGGCGGCGGCACGACCCCCGGCAAGATGGCCGGTGCGCCGTACCTGTACATGGGCTGGGGTAACCCGCCCAACCCGGGCACGGTGATGGACGCGACGGGGATCAGGTCGTTCACGATGGCGTTCATCCTGTCCAGCGGGGGCTGCAACGCCGCGTGGGACGGTCAGCGCGGGCTGACGGGTGGTGCCGATCAGCAGGCGATCAACACCATCAAGTCCAAGGGCGGCAGCGTGCAGGTGTCGTTCGGTGGGTGGAGCGGTAACAAGCTCGGCCCGAACTGCTCCTCCCCGGAGGCCTACGCCAACGCGGTCCAGTCGGTCATCAACGCCGTCGGGCCGGCGGTGGTGGACTTCGACATCGAGAACACCGACGAGTTCGAGAACTACACCGTTCAGGACCGTATCCTGAACGCGCTGAAGATCGTCAAGCAGAACAACCCGGGCGTGAAGGTCGTGGTGACCTTCGGCACGCTGGTCTCCGGGCCGAACTACCACGGCACGCGGCTGATCAACCAGTCGCGGGCGCTGAACGTGCCGATCGACAACTACACGATCATGCCGTTCGACTTCGGTGGCGGCAACATGTACAACGACACCGTCAGCGCCTCCGAGGGGCTGAAGAACGCGCTGAAGAACGCGTGGGGCTGGAGCGACGCCCAGGCCTACGCGCACATGGGCATCTCGGGCATGAACGGGCTGTCCGACCAGTCCGAGGTCACCTCCCCGGGGACCTGGACGCAGATCCGTGACTGGGCCAGGTCCAAGGGCCTGACCCGGTTCGCCTACTGGTCGGTCAACCGCGACCGCGCCGGCGGCGCCGGCGTCCCGTCCGGCGAGTGGGAGTTCACCCGCATCACCGCCGGCTTCTGACCGCCCAGGGAGGGGGCGGGCATCGTCCGTCCCCTCCCCCGCCCCGCCGAAGGTCGGCGCACTTCGTCGCCTACGGCCGACCCCGTCCAGACGGAAGGCCTACCCTTTTCGTCAGACTTGGTCAGAGTGTCATCACCACGCCGGCCACGCCACCACATCCCGGTGACGTGGCCGGCGCGCGTGATCCGGCCGCGGCCCACGGCCCCGGAAAGGAACGCGAGGAAGCATGTCCAGCCCCGAGCGCCGGACGGTGCGCGACCTCCGGCGCGGAAACCGGGCGGTGCTGCTGCGCAATCTGTACTTCGCGGGCCCGGCCAGCCGCCATGAGCTCAGCCGCCTCACCGGCCTGAGCGCCGCCTCCGTCAGCAACGTGACCGGCGACCTGCTCGCGGAGAACATCATCGTCGAGGCCGGCATGGTGGACTCCGACGGCGGCCGTCCCCGCACCCTGCTGCGCGTCAACCGCGAGTTCGGGTACGCGATCGGCGTGGACGTCGGCGAGACCCACGTGCACGTCGAGTTGTTCGACCTGGACATGAACATGCACGCCAAGGCCGGGTTCACCCTGCGATCGGCCCAGCACGACGTGGACGTGGTCGCCCGCCACATCCTGGCCGGCATCGACGCCGTGCTCGCCTCCGCGCAGGCCTCGCCCGAGCACGTCCTCGGCGTGGGCATCGCCGTCCCCGGCATCGTCGAGAGCGGCCCGGACACGCTCGTCCACGCCCAGACCTTCGGCTGGGACGGGGTGCCGCTCGGCGCGAAGGTCCGCGCCGGCACCTCGCTGCCGCTGTACATCGACAACGGCGCCAAGACCATGGGCCAGGCCGAGCTGTGGTTCGGCTCCGGCCGGGGGTTCCGGCACGCGATCGTCCTGCTGATCGGCTCGGGCGTGGGGGCCGGCATCATCACCGGCGGGCTGACCTACCGGGGGGCCAACAGCAGCGCCGGCGAGTGGGGCCACACCAAGATCGCGGTGGGCGGGCGGGCGTGCCGCTGCGGCGCGCGCGGCTGCCTCGAGGCCTACATCGGAGCTCAGGGCATTCTGGAACGTGCCGGGATGTCCGCCGAGATCGAGAGCGAGCAGGCGGCGCTCGGCGACCTGGTGCGGTCGGGCGCGCCCGTCGTCCGGGAGACCATCGACTACCTGGGCGCGGGCCTGGCGAACCTGATCAACCTGTTCAATCCCGAGCGCATCGTCATCGGCGGCTGGGCCGGGCTGCTGCTCGCCCGGCACGAGCTGGTGCGGATCAAGGCGGCGGTCGCCGAGAACTCGCTCAGCCAGCCGTACCAGACCGTCTCCATCGTGCCCGGCAGGCTGGGCGCGGACGCGGTCGCCCTCGGCGCCGCGACCCTGGTGGTGGACGAGTTCCTGCTCGGCGCGATCCCCCAGGCGACCGACGGCTCCCCGGCGAACGTGACCCGCCTGTCCGGGTGAGCGGCCCCCAAGACCGCATCCAAGGGGCGGGGCCCGGAAACATCGGTTGACAGCCCGGCACGCGCCTCGCTGAGGTGCGGGCGCGAACTGAAGTCCGACCCCCCGCCCGGGCACCGGGCGCCGTGGGGCAGCATGGAGGGGTGATCGATGGGACGAGCGCGCTGGCGGACATGCTGGCCGCGGGCGGCGTTGTCGTGCTGAGCGGGGCGGGCCTGTCCACGGAGTCGGGCATCCCCGACTACCGGGGGCCGATCGGGGCGTTGGTCCGGCACACCCCCATGACCTACCAGACCTTCACCGGGGACGCCGCGGCGCGGCGGCGCTACTGGGCGCGCAGCCACGTCGGCTGGCGGACGATCGCCCGGGCCGCGCCGAACGCCGGGCACCGCGCGGTCGCCGGCCTCCAGGAGCGGGGCCTCGTCAGCGGCATCATCACCCAGAACGTCGACGGCCTGCACCAGGCCGGCGGCGCGCGCGGGGTGGTCGAGCTGCACGGCAGCCTGGACCAGGTGGTCTGCCTGGGCTGCGGCGACCTCAGCTCCCGCGAGGAGATGCACCACCGCCTGGGCCGGGCCAATCCCCTGTTCGCCGCCCAGGCGAACACGGTGAACCCCGACGGCGACGTCGACCTGTCCGACGAGGAGGCCGGAAGGTTCAGCACGGTCGGCTGCCGCGCCTGCGACGACGGCGTCCTGAAGCCCGACGTCGTCTTCTTCGGCGAGACCGTCCCGCCGGACCGGGTGGGCGCGTGCTACGCCATGGTCGAGAAGGCGCGCGTCCTGCTGGTGCTCGGGTCGTCGCTGACGGTGATGTCGGGCCGCCGGTTCGTCCTGCGGGCCGCGAAGCTGGGCATCCCGGTGGCGATCGTCAACCAGGGCCCGACCCGCGGGGACGACTACGCGACGCTGACCGTGGACGCCCGGCTGGGCGAGGTGCTGCCCGAGACCGTGCGCCTCATCGACGCGCGGGCCGCCCGCTCTCCCCTTCCGGTGTCCGCGCCCTCCGCGTAACCTGCCGGGCCCGGCCGGGATCCCCGGGTCCGCCCCGCCCGGTCCCCCGTATCCGCCGCGGATCCGTCCCGGCTTCCTGCCTCGTCCCTGTGAGGACCGGCGCCCGTCGTGTGACGCGCACTTGACACGTACCTGAGGATCTTGTTCCACTGATCCGGTTCGCCGCGAAGCGGAACCGAACCGCGAGAGGTGCCCGATGGGAGACGGGGAGGCCGGGCCCCGTGAGCCCGCGGATCCGGCCGGATCCGCGCCGTCCCTGTGGCGGAACCGGAACTTCCGCCGGTTCCTCGCGGTCCAGACGTTGTCCGCGCTCGGTGATTCGTTCTCCTACGTGGCGATCCCGCTGCTCGTGCTGCGGGCGACCGGGTCGGTCGTCCAGATGGGGGTCGTCACGGGCCTGGTGGGCGTCGCCTCGATCGTCACCGGGCTGTTCGCCGGGTACCTGGCCGACCGGGTGAACCGCAAGGCGCTGCTGATCGCCTGCGATGTGGCGCGGTGCGTCCTGTACGGGCTGATCCCCGTGGTGTGGCTGGTGTCGCCGCAGGTGTGGCTGCTGTACGCCGTCGTCCCTCTGGCGAGCGCCTTCGCGATGCAGTTCCAGGTCACGTACGTGACCATCGTGCCCGCCCTGGTTCCGGCCGCCCAGATCACCCGGGCCAACGGCCATCTGTACGCGGCGTACTCGGTGGCGGGCGTCGCGGGCCCGACGCTGGCGGGTGTCGTCTCGGGCTGGACCGGGCCGGCCGCGGCCATCGCGATCGACGCGGCGAGCTTCGCCCTCTCGGCGGCCGGCCTCCTGCTGGTCCGCCCGCGCCCCGCCGCGCCCGCGCCCGCCGCCGAGCCTCCGGCGTCCCGGCGCCGCGCCGTGACCAGGGACTTCATGGCCGGGGCGGGGTTCCTCTGGCGTCACCCGGTGCTGCGGCGGCTGACGATCCTGCTGACCCTGATCATCTTCATCACGTTCGGCCTGACCGACCTGATCATCTACTACCTCAAGCACGACCTCGGCAGGCCCGACAGCACCGTCGGGTACGTCCTCGCCGCCGCCACCGCGGGTTCGCTGCTCGCGGCCACCGCCGTCGCCCCCCTGCGCGAAAGGCTGGGCTTCGGGGCCTGCTGGATCGGCGCCTGGGCGCTGTGCGGCGTGACCATCGCGCTGCTCGGGGCGTCCCCGGGCGTCCTGGCCGTCGGCGTGCTGGCCACGGCGTGCCTCCTGTGCACGGGCGTGGCCGGGATCAGCTCGATGTCGCTGCGCCAGGAGGTCACGCCGGGGCACCTGCTCGGCCGCGTCACCTCCGCGTTCTGGACGATCCACAACACGCTCGGCCCCGTGGGCGCCGCCGTCCTGACCGCCGCGGCCTCCCGCTACGGCGTCGAGCCCGTCTTCCTGCTCGCCGGTCTCGCCTGCACGCTGATCGCCCTGTCGGCCACGCTGACGCCGATCCGCCGGGCGCGGCCGGAGCTCCTGGAGGGCGAGCCCGCCTGATCGTCGGCGCCGCCATGCCGCTGAAGTAGCCGGCTCGGGCCCCACGGTGGAGTCCAGGGGCTGACACGCTGTACAACGCGTACCTCGACTGGGCGGGCGCGACCTGCACCATCACCCCGTCCTGGCGTCACGCGCGCTCCGGCAAGGCCACGTGACGAACCGATGGCGGGCGGCTCCGCGCTCACCAGGGTGACCGCGGAGCCGCCCGCGACGTCGGTAATAGTCATGTGAATGTGGAATCGTCTGGCTAATTCCGTATCGGCGGGAATTTGAGGGTGTAACTCCGCGTACGGATGCGTGGATTCGGTCCTTTTCCCGGTCAGCGTCCTTCATTTGCCTTATCGAGGAATCGCCCGCGTATCGCGCACGTCGTAGGCGGGTATTCCTCGTACGCGTTGACATCGTCGACATGCGTCGCGTAATTCATGAGCCGCGCATGTAACGTGATTTGAGGCAAATTGTGACCGTCCCCAGCAGAACGACAGATCCGCGCCGTGCGGCGGGGTGGAAGACGCACGCCGCGCGCCCGGCAGCCGGCGGCTCACGCGCCGGCCAGATCATCGGACCGGCGTTCGTGGCCGCGATCGCCTACGTCGACCCCGGGAACGTCGCCACCAACCTCACCGCGGGAGCGACCTCCGGGTACCTGCTCGTGTGGGTGGTGGTGGCGGCCAGCCTCGTGGCGATGCTCGTCCAGTTCCAGGCCGCCAAGCTCGGCATGGCCACCGGCAAGAGCCTGCCCCGGCTGTGCCGCGAGCGGTTCCCGCGCTGGGGCGGCCGGTTGCTGTGGCTCCAGGCCGAGGTGGTGGTACTCGCCACCGACCTGGCGGAGTTCGTCGGCGCGGCGATCGGGATGCGCCTGCTGTTCGGCGTGCCCATCGCCCTGTCCGCCGTGCTGACCGCGCTGGTGTCCCTGCTGCTGCTCGAACTGCGGCGGCGGGGCCGCACGCGCCCGTTCGAGCTCATGAGCGCCGCCGCGCTGCTGCTCGTGGGCGCCGGCGTCGGGTACGACATCCTGGTGACCGGGCACCAGTCGGCGTCCGGGCTGGCGGCGGGGCTCGTCCCCGCGCTGCACGGGCAGTCCACGCTGGTCCTGGCCATGGGCATCGTCGGCGCCACGGTCATGCCCCACGCGGTCTACCTGCACTCGGCGCTGGCCCCCGGGCACGGCACCTCGGCCGACATCGCCTGGCGGCAGCCCGCGCTCATCCGCCGGGCGCTGCGCCTGGACTGCGCGCTCGCGCTCGGGATCGCCACCGTCGTCAACATCTCCATGGTCGCGCTAGGGGCGGGCCTCGGCTCGGCGACGGGCGGCGCCTGGGCCGGCGACCTGCTGGAGGCGCACGCGGAACTGGCGAGCCGGATCGGCGGCGGGACCGCCCTGGCGTTCGCCGTCGCCCTGCTCTCCTCGGGGGTGTCCTCCGCCGGGGTCGGCACGCTCGCTGGAGACGTGGTCATGCACGGGTTCCTCGGCAGGCGGGTGCCGGTCCACCTGCGGCGGCTCGTCACGATGATCCCGGCCGTGGCCGCCCTGCTGCTCGGCGTCTCACTGACCGGCCTGCTCATCGTCAGCCAGGTGATCATCTCGCTGGGGGTGCCGGTCGCGCTGTTCCTGCTGGTGCTGTTCTGCCGCGACCGGTCGGTGATGGGGCCGCTCGTCAACGCCCCGATCACCACCCGCGTCGCGGGCGCCGCCGGAGCCGTCGTCGCCCTCCTCGGCTGCGCCCTGCCGTTCACCGTGCTGCTTTGAATGCTGCTCTGAATCGATTCCCGAACGCGGTGGAGTTCGCACCGGCCCGCCGTGAGCATCAGACCCGTCGTACACATCAGAAAGGAAAATGCCCATGGACCGTTCGGCATACCAGGCGATTCCCCACCCGCAGCGCGACGGAAAGGGCGGTGTCGACACCGGGCCGAGAAACATAGAGCTGGACCTCCAGAATCCCGACCTGCTCACCCCGCCGGAGACCGACCACGGCACGGTGCCCAACATGAAATTCCCCTTCTCCATGGCGCACACCCGTATCGAGGAGGGCGGCTGGACGCGGGAGGTGACCGCCCGGGAGCTGCCGGTCGCCACCACGCTGGCCGGGGTGGACATGCACCTCAACCCCGGCGCCTACCGCGAGCTGCACTGGCACAAGGAGGCGGAGTGGGCCTACGTCCTGGAGGGCAGCTGCCGCATCGGCGCGGTCGACCAGGAGGGACGCAACTTCCTGGACGACGTGCGCCAGGGCGACCTCTGGTTCTTCCCCAAAGGGATCCCCCACTACATCCAGGCGCTGGAGGAGGGCGTGGAGTTCCTGCTGGTCTTCGACGACGGCAACTTCTCGGAGAACTCGACCTTCATGCTCAGCGACTTCTTCGCGCACACGCCGAAAAGCGTCCTCGCCAAGAACTTCGGCTGGCGGCCCGAGCAGCTGGAGAACCTGCCGGAGAAGGAGAAGTACATCTTCCCGGGCCGGGTCCCTCCCCCGCTGGAGTCCGACCAGATCGTCAGCCCCACGGGCGACGTGCCGCGCACGTTCAAGCACCGGATGCGGGCCCAGGAGCCCCTGCGCTTCGACGGCGGCACCGTCCGCATCGCCGACTCCACGAACTTCACCGCGTCCACCACGATCTCGGCCGCGCTGGTGGAGCTGGAGCCCGGCGGCCTGCGGGAGCTGCACTGGCATCCCACCAACGACGAGTGGCAGTACTACATCTCCGGCTTCGGGCGCATGGGGGTGTTCGCGAGCTCCGGGCTGGCCCGCACGTTCGACTTCCACGCGGGCGACGTCGGATACGTGCCGTTCGCCTACGGCCACTACATCGAGAACCTCGGCAACGAGCCCTTGGTGTTCCTGGAGATGTTCCGCGACCCGCGTTTCGAGGACGTCTCGGCGATGCAGTGGATGGCCAACCTCCCGCCGCAGGTCAGCGCGGACACGCTCAACATGCCCCGCGAGTGGATCGAGGCGCTGCCCAAGAGCAAGCACAGCCTCGTCCGCTGACGGCACCCGGCCGCCTCGTGGACGGCGCCCGCCGATACGCCAGGATGGTCCCCGTCCGATCAACGCACCCCGAGACGAGGCTGGAAAACATGACGGCGAGCGACCTTCCCGGCGACCCGTTCCACCGGCGGCTCCACCACATCGCCCCCGCGGGCCTCACCTCCGAGACCGCGCAGACCGGCGGCATGCGCCGGCGAGCGGCCATCAGCGGGGCGAGCGTGGGCGCGCACCGGCTGTGGATGGGACAGACGCACGTCGCGCCCGCGACAGTCTCGGCCAACCACCACCACGGCGACTCCGAGACGGCGATCTACGTGGTCAGCGGCACCCCGTCGTTCGTGTTCCTCGACGTGGAGGGCGACGAGCCGCGCGAGGTGCGCGTCGACACCAAACCCGGGGACTACATCTTCGTGCCGCCCTTCGTCCCGCACCGCGAGGAGAACCCGGACCCAGAGGTCGAGGCGGTGGTGGTGATCGCCCGTAGCACCCAGGAGGCGATCGTCGTCAACCTCGACGCGCTGCGCTGGACCTGACGGGCCCGCGTGCGGCTCCACGCACGGCCGCGCGGACATGTCTCCAGCATGTGTCGTCATGCCAGGCTCGCGGCGGATTCGTGCGCGCGCCGAGAGTCTCCGCCGGTTCGGCGGCTCGACGCGCCGCCTTTGGAGCCGGTCGGGCGAGTGCCCTGGTTTCCGTTTTGAGGAACCATGCGAATTTTTGCCGGATATTTCGGGATATAGATGGATCTAAGACACCGGGCCATTCCGGCTTTCGAGGGTGTCCGGAAATGGACACCGCGGGCCCTCGGGCCGGATATTGACGGCCCCCAGAGGCCGCATTATCTTTCTTTTAAGAAACTTTCCTATCTGAAAAAGCGCTGGTCTGCAGCGCAGACCTCGCCGCCGCGGCCCCTGAGCTCCACGGCGGAGGACACACACGACACCGCCGACACCCCCCGGGAGTCACGCATGAACGTGAGAAGATGGGCCGCCACCGCCTGCGCCACCGTCCTGGCGACCGCCGGACTGGTGACCGCGACCACGTCCGGCGCCTACGCCGCGCCGACCGGCTGCAGCTACCAGCTCAACACCGCGGAGCGCTGGGCCAGCAGCTACTGCTCCAGCGGCACCGGCGAACACCGCATCTGGGTGCTGGAGAGGCACTTCCTGCCCGAGGTCGGATACATCCCGGTCTACGGCCCGTGGGTGCCCGCCGGTGAGACCTCCTTCACCCGCATCCCCCCGCACACGATCGTCGACATCCGGGTCGAGACGCGCTGACGCGGCGTTCCCCTCGCTCCAGGCACTCCCCGGCGGCCCCCAGAAGCTGCGGCCGCGTTCGTCAAAGGGCGGGCGCGGCCGTACGGCGTGCGGCGCGGCCTCGAATATCGCCCGTCAGCGGGCCGGCTCGGCCTGCCAGTGCGCCGGGCGGGTGAAGGGGGGCGGCAGCGTGGTGGCGGCGTCGCCCTTCGCCGCGTCGAGCTGGGCCTGGGTGAGGAAGAAGGCCCCGGTGAGGTCGGCTCCCCGAAGGTCCGCGCCGCGCAGGTCGGCGCCGAGCAGGTCCACCGACCGCAGGTCCGCGCCCCTGAGGTCGGCGCCGATCAGGTAGGCCCCGCGCAGGCTCGCCCCGCGCAGGCCGGCCTTCGCCAGGCGGGCCCCGATGAGGTCGGCTCCCCTGCGGTCCGCCTTCGGGGTTCCGGCGCGGACCAGCTCGCTCGCCCGCGCCAGCAGATCACCGGCCTCACGCCGGCGCGCCCCCACATCCAGCCGCACGAGGGCGCCGGGGTCGCCGAGGGTGAGCCGCTCGACCGCGGCCAGCGTGGCGCGGATCTCGTCGTGAAGGGGACGGGCCCGGGGCAGCGACAGCGCCTCGTTCAGGTACCACAGCAGCTCGTGAAGCTGCCGCATGACCGGGAAGACCTCGAACATGCGCTTGGCGCCGCGCGGGTCGCCCCGCCAGTCCCGCCCGCCGAAGGTGATCTGGGAGACCTTCTGGCCCGCGCCGAAGCAGTCGTACACCGTGCAGCCGGTGAAGCCCCGCTGCCGCAGGCGCGCGTGGATGCCGCAGCGGAAGCCGGCGGCCAGGTTGGGGCAGGGCCGCCCGGCCTCCTTGTCGATCGCGAAGTCCGCCGAGGCGGAGAAGGGCAGCGCGACGCAGCACAGGGCGAAGCAGCTCCCGCAGTCGGCACGCAGATCGGGACGCTCCGATACCGCTTGCGCCTCTTTCACCGGCGTCCCCGGGGACGTCCCGCCGGACGGCTTCTCCGACACCCCTTCGTTCTCCTCTCACGCGGCACCCGCGACGGCGCGGCACTTCGAAGGGTAAGGGCGCACGCGGGCCACCGGCGACATGACCGCGTCCAGGTGAACGACTGACGAAGAACACCTGAGCTTTCCCCTCCGGCTTCCTGACCGGAACCCCGGCGGGCGACGATCGGACCGTCCGCAATTCAGGATGAGGTAGACGAGGAACGAATGCGGCCGGCTCGGGTAGGCCCCCAAGGGGGCCGGACGCCGAGATCGGGACACCGCCGGTGGCCCGGCGGGGGCGCGCGGCGCCGTGACGAGCGGAGAAGGCGGAGATGAGCCCGAACATGAGCGCGGAGACGAGCAGAGAGCGGATCGTCGTCGGAATGGACCACCGGTCGGAGTCCCGTGTCGCCCTTGGCTGGGCCGCCGCGGAGGCGCACCGGCGTGGGGCGGATCTGGTGGTCGTCCACGCCTCGGACACGCTGAGCCCCGCGCCGTACGCGCCGGTCTCCCGGCGGGCCGAGGCCGAGCGTCGCCGCCTGAGCGAGCGCGCGGCGCTGGACCGGGCGATCGCGGTCGTCGAGGAGGAGTACCCGGACCTCTCCGTCCGCCGGTACACGAGCCTGGAAAGCCCGGTCAAGGACCTGCTGCGCCATACCGAGGCCGCCGACCTGCTCGTCCTCGGGTCGTCGGCCCCCGGTGGAGCCGAGGCGCACCTCGGCCCGCTACTGCTCGCCTGCCTGCGCCACGCCCGCTGCCCGGTCGTCGTGGTGAACGGCGGCACGACCGCCCCGCCCCGGCGCACGCTTTCCGCCGCCCACGGCTGAGGTCCCCTCCCCCGTGCACACGCGGCGACGCGAGGAACCCGGATCGGTCGTCCGGCGAGCAGCCACCTGTGGCGCGGCGGTCGCGGGCCGCCCCGCCACAGGTGCGGTGTTCCGGGTGTCCCGAGGTCAGCTCGGGCTGCAGGAGACCGCCGGTCAGTTCCAGTTGCCGTTGGCCTGGATCGTCACGCCCCAGTTGTTGCCGTTGCCGTTGGGCTTGGCGGTCAGCACCTGGGCGCTGGGATAGCTCGCGGTGATGTTCCAGGTGGCGATGATCTTCTGAGGGCTGCGCACGGTGACCGTGACGATCCAGGAGTTGGTCCCCGAGACCGTGACCGACAGGTTGAACCGTGAGGTTCCCACTGTAGTGAGGACATCCCTGACAATGGGTCTTGTTCCATAGAGGGGAGCCTTCGGGTGGCGCGACCGTCAAAGATCGCCGAGACCTCCTACACCGCGTTCACCTCGCACAAGGGCAAGGCGATGACCGCCCGGGCTGATCGTGCGCCGCGTCCCTGACCTCAATCCCCACGCGGCCGCCGGGCAGGACGAGCTGTTCACCGCCTGGCGCTACCACGCTGTCTTCACCAACAGCCCCTTCGAGCTGATCCAGGCCGCACAGCAGCATCGCGGTCACGCCATCGTCGAGCAGGTCTTCGCCGACCTGTTCGACGGCCTGACCCGCCCGAATCCAAGGTCACCGCACCCCTGACGACCATGCGGTCACCCGCGCACCCGCGCACCGACGCCCCGAACCGAGAGCCTGTGGACAAGCCGACGAGACCCGGACGGCCAGAGACCCATGCCCGCATTCACCAGGCCCAAGCCCTCGCGCAGGAATTGAACCCTCAAGATCTCAAACAAAATGACACGGTGGATTCAGGCTGAGGAACAGCGTAGCGATGACCTTGGACAGCGAAGGCCCTATATCCGTCGTCCTTTTCGCCTATGATTTGGGACTGTCCAGGTGCAATCGGATCGAGGTCGAAATGGACATCGCCGCACTAACCACCTTTCTGGCACCGCTGCTACCCTATCTCGTGAAGGCGGGAGAAAAGTTCGGCGACGCGGCGGCCGAGCAGGTCGGCCAGGAGACCTTCGGATTCGCCCAGCGGATCTGGTCCGCGCTGCGCGGCAAGGTCGGCGAGAAGCCAGCCGCGCAAGAGGCAGTCGCGGACGTGGCGGAGGATCCCGACGACGAGGACCTGCGTACCATCCTGCGCATTCAGCTCAAACGGCTGCTTGCCGAGGACCCGGAGTTGACGGCCGAAGTGGAGCGGCTGTGGCGGCAGGCTCCGGCCGCGGCCGGAGTGACCGTGACGAATGTGACGGCCAGCGGAACCGGGTCGGTGGCCATAGGGCGGGACGCCACGAGCAGCACGATCACCACCGGCGGAACGGGCCCCGTCGACTAGGCGCGCAACCGCCACAGCCAGATCTCCGCCATCCACCCGCTGAACACCCGCGCGTCGTCGTCCGGCCAGGCCCCGATGTTCAGCCCGTACGGCCATTCCACGGCACCCACGCGACCAAGGTTGTCCTGCCGGAGCGCGACGAGGGAACCGTCGACCGAGAGCGTCATCGTGTCTCTGCCGTCGTAGACGAAGGCTACGTCCACCCACTGGCCCTGGGGCACCACGCCAGGCGGCGTTGACAGGACGTACCACTTCAGGCCCGCGTAAACTGCGCCGAGCAGCCCGCCGTCCGGCTCGATGGAGAAGGAGAAGGCCAGGTAGCCCTCCACGATGGTGCGCCGCTCCGCCAGGGCGTCCGCGTAAAGGCGGACGCGTGCGCGGAGCCCGCCGAGGTCGGTGAGGCTGGGCGAGGGGAACACGACTACGCGGGTACCGAATCCGTCGAAGGGCATGCCCTCCGGGGTAGCCGTCGTCGTGGTGTGCCCGTGGTTTCCGTGGCCGGACAGGTCGGCGCTGCTTCCGGACGTGTACCGGTGGTGGACGACGAGCTCGGCATCGTTCATCAGCACGTTCATCAGGGCCACCACCGGTAGGCAGCGGTCACGGCGGCCGCCATGTCGACGAGTCCTTGCGGCCCGGTCAGTTCGAGCAGGCCCGGCAGCAGCCCGGGGGCCGCTTCCAGTAGTTGCGCCCGCGTGCCGGTGGCCAGCAGCCGCAGGGACGTACGCACGTGGTCCTGGACGTCCAGCGTGCCTTCCTGATCGGCGACCACCGCCTCGGTCAGGCTCGCCAGCACCCGCCCCCGGCTGACGGGCTGGGACAACTCCCGGGCCAGGGCCACGGCGCCGGCCACCGTGTCGCCCGGCAGCGGTGCCAACCTGATCAGGGCGGTCTCTCGGTCGGCGTCCGGCAACGTCCGGATGAGGTGGAGCGCGTCGCCCGCCTGACCGCGCCGCCCCAGGGCGAGGCTGACGGCGACGGTCGCCTGCGCGAGCCCCACCTCGTCGAGGATGTCCCCGAGCACGGTTCGCGCCTCGTTCAGGCTGTCCCGCCCTCCCGTGGAAGGCGCCACCGACTCGATGCGCAGCAGAGCGGCGACCCGCGCGCCAGGGTCGGCGATCGCGTCCGCCACTGCGTGGGCCGACTCGACACGCCCGGCCGCCGCGAGCAGCTCGGCGCGCCAGTGGACCAAGGAGAGGCCGGTGGCCAGCTCCGTCGCCCAGTCGCCGTGCCCGGCCGCCGCGAGCCCGATCCCCGCGCCGAACTTCGCCTTCATCCGCCAGTACGGGTCCCGGATCGTCGCCACCAGTTCGTCCGCCTCGGGAGCCCGTCCCAGCCGACCGAGCCTGGCGGCCAGCGCCGCCGCGGCGCGGTCGTGCTGCTCCACGTCCCCGATGGCCGCCACTGCGGCGAAGGCGGCGGGCAGGAGTTCGGCGGGCACTTCGGCGACCAGGTCCGCCACGATCCTGGCGCTGCCGCCGTCCAAGGCGGTCACGCCGAGCGCCAGTGCCTCGCCGTGCAGCCAAACCCGGTGTTCCGTCCCAGCGTGGACGGCCACGACGCCCAGCACCGCAGCCCGCCAGTCCGGCGGGAGCCCCGCCAGGACCGGAGCGAGCGAGCCGTCCTCGGCCATCGGGACGAGCCGTGCCGCGTTAGCCCGAAGCAACGCGGCACGGGTCACCACGTCGTCGACGGCCGCGGCGACCTCGAGCGCGCGGCGCGCGACGTTCGTCCGGACCCTCTCGTCACCGTGCTCCGCGATGGCGAACATCGCCCGCGCCAGACTCTCGTCGTCTGGCATCTCGCCAGCGCAGGCCAGCGCTATGTCGGGGGCGCCGATCGCGGCCAGGTACGTGGCGATCGCGCTCAGGGTGGTGGTCAGGATGTCCCGGTCGCCTACCAGGAGGGAGATGTCCAGCGCCGAACGCAGGACCGGTTCGCGCGCCGGGACGGGAATGTCCCCCGCCGACTCGGTGAGCAGTTCGGCACGCCAGCGCGGTGACTGGACGAAGCGGCTGGACTCGATGTGACCCTCGGCATGAGGTCCGGCGTCCAGGCCCATCATCAGCGTCGTCACGCCGCGGCGGGTCCGGCGGCGGTACTGCTCGACGAACTCCTCCGGATCGCGCGCCTCGTGCGGGTCGGCCGTCGTGACCGGGCGGGCAGAGCCTGGCCCTCCGAGGGCGTCCAGCCCGCTCCCGGCGATATCGCGTTCGTACTGGCGGCCCATGCTCGCCGCGATGCGGCGCAGGTCGGCGTCGTGCTCGCGTCCGACGACGGGCGCTAGGCGCAGCAGTTCGCCCGCTCGCCAGTACCCGTCCGGGACAAGCTGGACGCTGGCCAGCGCTTCGCGGATCGCCTCCGCACGGGCGGTGCCCTCCAGCTTCGGCAGCAGCGCGCTGAGCGACTCAGCCCGGGTGCGGGCGTCCGACATCGCCCGCGTGAGCTCCAGCGCCTGACCGGGGGTGATCAGCTCCTGCTCGATGAGCTGGACGAGCAGCGCGCTGGGCACGTTGCCAGCCACGCTGTCGACGGACGCCGTGATGAGCGCGTAGCGCAGTTCGAGCGCCATGGTCCGGGGCACGCCGGGCGTGACTGGCACGTGCGCCACTTGCTCGGCACGCCCCCAGGCCCGTTGAACGTCCAGGGCGTAGCCGGCGAACTCGCGGCGGGTCCGGTGCACCTCGTACCAGGCGTTGGACGCCGAGCTGGCCGGCCCCGCGACCTCAAGCGGCCACTCTAGCGCCATAAGGCTGTGCAGTACGGCGTCCTGGCTGGCGTACACGAGGTGGTGTACCAGGTGCCGCAGCCCGTAGCCGTCGTCCAGGGCGGCGGCTTCGCCGCGCAGATGGGGCAGCCCGTGGGGGATGTCGCCCCAGGCGCTGAGATAACGCTCCACGATGCGAAGGTGGGCACCGCGCTGGGCCGTGGTCAGGCGCTCGACGAAGAACCGCTCGGCGCTGGTCAGCTGGGTCACGTCCACCTGGCCCGCCATGAACTCGCCGAGGCTGTCATGGAAGGCCGCGTAGCGCTCCTGCGCCGGCTCGCCGGTGACATGCAGGAAGGGGCGCCACGCGTCACCGACGAGGTCGGCGGCGCGCTCGGGGTCCGGGCAGCGGCTCATCGCGCAGAGCAGCTCCAGCGTGAGCGGCTCCTGCGCGGCGGTGAGTGTGACGAGCAGCGGCAGGTCGATCGCCGGCCAGGTGCCCTCGTTCGCCCGCTTCCAGTCGCCCCAGAACCGTGCGTAGTACTGCCACAGGCCGACGGGCAGCGACGACAGCTCGCCCGGGCTGCGAGCGCCCGTCCGCAGTTCGGCGAGCACGTAGCGCAGGACCAGCCATACGCCGCCGCACCAGGCCACCAGTCGGTCCACCACCTCGGCGGGCACGGCCCCGGCGGCGGCCAGGCGCGCGGTGAGATCCGGCGCGGCGACCATGCTTTCGAGGTAAGCGCGCACGTCGTCAAGGTTCTCGGGACCGTCCGGGCGAATCCGCAGCACCCGGCGTGGTGTGCTCACGATCAGCGGCAGGTGTGTCGTACGCTGAGTAGCCAGCACGTAGACGCCGGACGGCAGTTCGGACGGCAAGGCGAGCGGATTCTGGAAGGGCAGCGCGGCCGTCTCGTTCAACCCGTCGACGACGATGACGATGGGTTCGCCCGGACGCGTCACGTCCCGCTTGTCGGCGGCCTCGTAGAGGACCTCGGTGAAGAAGTCCGGCCGGGACGCGTTGGCCGGCAGCACGCCGCCGACTGCCATGGACTGCAGGTCCCACGCGCGGATCAGCTGTGCCGACAGATTGCGCAGCGCGACACCCAGATCATTCACGTCGGGCATCAGCCGGACGAAATGGTGAACATATCTCCGCTCGCGTGCGACCAGGGCCATGAACGCGGTCTTGCCCATTCCCGCTTCTGCTTCGATGAGCAAATAGCCGCGGTCGTTCGATGTCAGGAAATCGTCGATCGCCTGTAACAACCAGGCCCGACCAGTGAATTCGTCAAGCCGCAACTCCCGGTAGAGCGCGCGCGGGCTGAGATAGGCCTCCGCGAGTCGTTCGTACTGGCCCACGAAGAATTGGTTGACGCCTCCGGTGACGAAAATGCTGTTGATCGCATCGCCGCCAACGGCGATCGAGCCGGTCCCCTCCGCGTGCGCCGTCATCGGCGCCCTAGCCGAAGGGCGCGGTCACGGCCTCTCCGCAAGCGCACGTTGTCACCTTCCTGCATCGGGTGCGCGCGCGTCAACGCGAATCCTTCAATGGCACCATCGAGTAATGCGCGGCTCTGGGATCGACGTATCGCATGGGGTAGCATCGGTAGCGCACGAACGCGTTCACGGTCGAAAGTCCTCCCCACCCGTTGGAAACCCGCCGGAGGACGGAACAGATGGTGGCGACCAATACCGGACGGCCACGGATCCTTTACCTCACCCATCATCTGCCCTGGCCGACGTACAGCGGCGGGCGACTGCGCGAGGCCGAACACCTGCGCCGACTGGCCCCCCGGTTCGACATCGAGGTCATCGCCGTCTCCAAGGACCCCGTCCTCGACCGCGCGCACCTACGCGAAGCCGAACTCGCCGGAGTGCGGGCCCGAATCTTCTCCGCGTCCTTGGACGCCTCGCCCGCGCTCAGCCCACACATACGACGTCACCAGTCGGCCGAGGCGCGCCACCACCTGGCTCAGCGACTCGCCGGCCATCCACCGCCGATCGTGCACGTCGAGGGACACTACCTGTTCCCGCTGGTGCCCGAACATGCGCACGATCGGACGTTGATCATCGAGCACAATGTCGAATCCGAGCTGTTCAGCCAAGAGGCTCGCGCCGGGGACGATCCCAGACGCGCCGCGGCGCTGCTGGCCGATGCCGACCTCACTCGGCGCACCGAACAGGCCTGCTGGCGCGCCGCGGCCGTCATCGGCGCGGTCACCGAGGACGACGCCGCGCACATCCGCCGCACCTTTCCCGGCATAACGGTGCCAGTGATCCCCGGCGGCGCGGACCACATCCTGGGTGCCCTTCGCCGAGAATCCGTCGAAGGACGGATCGTGTTCGTCGCCAACTTCGGCTACCCGCCCAACCTGGACGCCGCCCGGCTGATCGTGGAGGAGATCTTACCCGGCGTCTGGGACTACTGTCCCGAGGCCACCATGACGTTCACGGGTCCCCAGCCGCCGGACTGGCTGCGCGCGGCCGCCGCGGACCGTCGCGTCACCGTTACCGGATTCGTCACCGAGGTGACCGGCCATCTGGACGAGGCCTGTGTCGTCCTGGTCCCGCTGCGGATCGGCGGTGGCATAAAGATCAAGGTGGTGGAGGCGCTCGCGCGGGGCCGTGCGCTCGTTACCACGCCGGTGGGCCTGCAGGGTCTGCGGCATCTCCCCGACGGCGCCGCCGTGGAATGCCCCGACGTTCCGGCGCTCATCGCCGCGTGCGTACGGCTGTTGCGCGATCCTGCCGAACGGGAGCGTCAGGAATCGCGGGCGCTCAAGGCCGCGACGTACCTGCCGACCTGGGGCGCCTCGGCCGATCTGCTGGCCGCCACATGGGACGCCCTAGCGGCCACCGCCAGCCACGCCGCCCGGGTGGGATCATGAGCGATTCGGGAGGCACCGTCCTGCACGTCATCGTCCCGCAGCGGGAAGGCGCGATCGGCGGATCGGATCTGCACGTCCTGGATCTCGCTGTGGTGCAGCAGCGGCACGGACACTGGCGGCCGATCATCCTCGCCCCTCGGGCGACTCTCGACTATCGGGAACGGCTGGCCGCCGCCGGCCTCACCGTCCTTCCGCCGCTGCGCCCCGGATGGTTGTGGCGGCTGCCCTCCGCGCGCGGCATCGGCATGATCCACGGGCACGGGTACGAGGCGAACTACTTGATCGTCGGCCTGCGGACGCTCTCGCGGGGCTGGGCGCGGCCGCCAGCCGTCGTCACCGCGCACGGCTGGATCGAGAACACTCCGTCAGACCGCGTCAAGTCCACCCTGGACCGGCTCAGCATGCGCTTCGTCGACCTGCGCATCGCCAGCGCGCAGGCTCACCACGATCGGTTGCGCGCGATCGCCGAACCCGCCGTCATCCTGCACAATGGTGTCCCCGCGCCGTCGATCTCCGCTGAGCAAGCCGCGGCCGACGGACGGGCCTTCCGCCAGCGGCACGGAATCGACCCTAACCACGTGCTAATCGGCAGCGTCGGCAGGCTCTCCACGGAGAAACGCATCGACCTAGTGCTTCAGGCGGGAGCACGGCTGCCCACGGGCGTTCACCTCCTCGTGGTCGGCGGCGGCGCCCAACGTGCCGAACTGGAGCAGATGGCCGCTCGCCTGGCCTTGGCCGGTCGCGCCACGTTCACCGGGCTCCTCAAGGACGTCGGCCCCGCCCTGGCCGCGTTGGACGTTCTCCTCCAGCCGTCGGACACCGAAGGCAGCCCGCGCAGCGTCCTGGAAGCGATGGCGCGCGGTGTCCCGGTCATCGCGACCGACGTAGGTGACGTCCGCGCCCTCCTCGACGACGGACGCGCCGGCATCCTCGTCCCCCGCGACGACCTTGACGCTCTCACCCGTGCCGTCCGCACCCTCATCGACGACCGCGGCCACGCCCGCGCCCTAGCCGAACGGGCCCGCGAGCGGTACGGGCGGCTATACACGGTGGAGATGATGGGCGCGAAGGTGCACGACATCTACACGGACGCCCAGCGCGCCGCCGACGGCAGGCGCCGCTGACGCTTCCGCGACACGGACCGGTCGCCTGGCGATGTGATCGACGCCCCCGGTCACGGATCCCTCGGGTCAGATGCTTTGCGGCGGGTGCGATCGAGATGGTCTAGAGCGTCGGTCATGTAACCCTGGCCAGGTTTGTGATACCTGTTCCTGATCACGTATTGGTCGGCGTCAGGGAGAGGCTCGCGGTCCATGCGTCCCAGGACATGGCGTCCACCGGTGGAGCCGAACCGCCTAAGCGACATCCGACCTCGACAGACACCAATGAAAGCCCGAAACGTTTCGGAAATAGGCCCCGGCACTCGCACACAAGCGGAGACATGGCGTCGCGGATGCGCCTGCCGGAGATCGGGCGCGGGAAGCGTCCTCGCCGCCCTCCCTCACGTCATCGCGGCGTGGGGGGGTGCCGGTCGCGGCGTTGGCGTAGCGGCGGGCCAGGTGCGCGAAGGCGTCCCTGAGCTCGGCCGGGCCGACGACCTCGATGTCGGCGTCGAACCTGCCGATGGCGGCGGCCAGGCCCGGCCATGACCACGAGCCCAAGGAGAGCCGGCAGCGGTCCGGGCCGAGTTCCTCCACGACTCCGTCGCGGGTGTAGCGGGACACGCCGACGGCGGGGAGGTCGAGGATCACCTCGCCGCGGCAGGGCCAGTCGCCGGGGCCGTCGGAGCCCCGGAACCTGCCGGCCACGAAGGCGGCCACGTCTCCCCCGGGGAACTCGCGCGGGGCGAAGCGCGGACCCGTGGGGGTGCGCGGGGTGATCCGGTCGGCGCGGAAGGTGCGCCAGTCGTCGCGGTCGAGGTCCCAGGCGACGAGGTACCAGCGCCCGCCCCAGGTGACCAGGTGGTGGGGCTGCACCCGGCGCGGCGGAGCGCCGTCCTCGCCGGCTCCCGATGGGGACGCGGGGGCGTAGTCGAAGCGCAGCACTTCGCGGGCATGGACGGCGGCGCCGAGCGCCATGAGGACGCCGCCGTCGACCCGCGGGTCCGGCCGGTTCGCGGGCCGCTCGACGGCGGTGACGTGGAGGGGTGTCGATCCGGCGGCGCAGCCGTGCGGGCATGACCTGCCGGACGGTGTTCAGCGCGCGCCGCGGCTTCCTCGATGCCCGCACCGCTGGTGGCGGCGATCTGAAGCGCCACGGCGAGGGCGACGGCCTGCTCGTCATCGAACAGCAACGGGGGCAGTTCCGTGCCGGCGTCGAGCCGGTACCCCCCGTCGGGGCCCTTGGTGGCCACGATGGGATAGCCGAGCTCGCGCAGGCGGTCGACATCGCGGCGCACGGTGCGTGGGCTGATGGCCAGCCGCTCGGCCAGCAGCGCCCCCGGCCAGTCCCGGCGCGACTGGAGCAGCGAGAGCAACGACAGCAGTCGCGCTGAGGTCTTCGGCATGACTCCAATATCGCCCAAGTAGCGGCCACATCCTGTCCGCTACCCCTGCGATCGTTGTCTCGTGCCAGACGACGAGAACGACCGGAAGGACCCGTCCACCGTGACCGCCACGATCACGCCGCCCTCGGCTCCCGACGCCGAGCGGGCCGAACTGCTCGCCGAGCTCGCGACCGCGCGATCCGCCCTGACCGACACGACGCGCGGGCTCAGCGACGCGCAGGCCGGCGAGTGCCCGACGGTCAGCGCGCTGTGCCTGGGCGGGCTGATCAAGCACGTCGCGTCCACCGAGGAGGAGTGGATGCGCTTCGTGGCCGAGGGCCCGTCGGCGATGCGCTACGACCTGCCCGACGGTGTCACCTGGGCCGACCTCACGGCCGGCACCGCACGCGAGTTCCCGCAGTGGGCGATCGACCACCAGAACGACTTCCGGATGCTGCCCGGCGAGACGCTGGCCGGGATCATCGCGCGCTACGAGCGGGTCGCCGCCAGGACCGAGCAGATCATCGCCGCCGTCCCCGACCTGTCGGCGACGCACCCGCTGCCGGAGGCGCCCTGGAACGAGCCCGGCGGGGTGCGCAGCGTGCGACGGGTGCTGACGCACGTCATCGCCGAGACCGCCCAGCACGCCGGGCACGCGGACATTCTGCGCGAGACGCTCGACGGCCAGAGGTCGACCTGACCGATGATATCGATCGCCACCAGCCGGCAACGAGGAGACGAGTGTGTTCGATGTTCTGGGCGACGTGAACCGGATCGGCGACCACCCCGGCACTACGACGACGATCGGCCGGCGGGCGCGACGCGGCGAGACCCGGTGACCGTTCTCGGCACCCGGGCGCTCAACCGCGCGACGCTCGCCCGGCAGTTGCTGCTCGATCACGCCGACGTGCCGGTCCTCGACGCCGTCGCGCACCTGTGCGGCCTGCAAGCGCAGGAGCCGCAGGAACCGTTCGTCGGGCTCTGGTCGCGGCTGCGCGCGTTCGACCCGGCGGTGCTCTCGGACCTGCTGATCCGGCGGAGCGTGGTGCGGACCCACCTCATGCGCCGCACCGTCCACCTCCTCACCGCCGGCGACGTCCTGGCCTGGCGCGCCCGCCACGACACCATGCTGCGCCGGCGGGTGCTCGGGACCTACCGCCGCGAGCTCGACGGGGTGGACCTCGACAAGCTCGCGGCGGCGGGCCGGGTGGTGATGGCCGACGGCGAGCCCCGCTCGATGGCCGAGCTCACGCGGGCGCTCGCCGGGCGCTGGCCGGCGCCGGGACCGCGGGCGCTGGGCGAGATGCTGGTCGCCGCTCTCGTCCCGATGGCGCAGCTGCCGCCGCGCGGGCTGTGGCGCACGAGGGCGGGAGTGCGCAACGTGCTGCTCTCCTCGTGGCTGGGCCGCGACATCGACCCGCCGGCCCCGGAGGGCTCCGATCCGGTCGGCCAGGCGCTGGTACGGCGTTATCTGGCCGCGTTCGGCCCCGCGACCTCGGCCGACCTGCGCGCCTGGTGCGGCCTCGCCGGACTGCCGGCCGCGGTGTCCGCGATGCGCGGGGAGCTGGTCACCTTTCGTGACGAGCGTGGCCGGGAACTGCTGGACCTCCCGGACGCGCCGCGCCCCGACCCCGGCACGCCCGCCCCGGTGCGGTTCCTGCCGGCGTTCGACAACGCGCTGCTCGGCTACCACGACCGCGCCCGGATCGTCGACGACGCCCACCGCGGCCTGTCGGTCGCCGGCGCCCGCGTCGTCCTGGTCGACGGCCGGGTCGCCGCGACCTGGACCGTCGAGGCCGGCACCGTGGTCGTCACCCCGCTGAGGCGCTTCTCGCGTGCCGACCGCGCCGCCGTGGCCGAGCAGGGGCAGGCGCTGGCGTCGTTCCTCTCCGGCGACGACGGCCACCGCGTACGGATCGCCGCGTCTCCCTGAGCGGCATACCCGCGAGTCGCCGCGCCGAGGTCCGCGTGGTCCGGGGGTGAAACCCGACTGTCCCGCGTAACCGAGGACGAGCACGGCCGTCCGGGTAAGTGGGGGCCGGACTCGGGCGCGTGGTCAGCGGGGTTTGAAGACCAGGGCCAGCGAGCGCAGCGCGAGGACGAAGCCGACCAGCAGCAGCGCGCCTCCGGCGACGCCGAGGAGCCGGATGTCCGGGGCGATCATGGGGCCGACGTCGGCCGTGATCAGCATGATGGCGCCCAGCGTGGCGGCCGCGGCCAGGACCGCGATGACGATCTGCTGCACGAGCCCGTTGAGGAAGTGCCGGTCTCCGTCGTGTGCCAGTGGCCGGACGTTGATCGAGAGCCTGCCCTGCTCCAGGTCCTCGACGATGTGGTTGAGCCGTCGCGGCAGCCGCTGGATGATCGGCAGGTATCCGGCGAGCCGTTCCTCCAGCCGCGCCCGGACCGCGCCCGGCTCGACGGCCTCGCGCATCAGAGCCCTGCCCTGCTCTCTGGCCGCGGCCACGACGTCGATGTCCGGGCTGATCAGCGCGAGCGTGCCGTCGAGCCCGGCCAGCGCGCGGAACGCGGCCGCGATCTGCGGCGGCACCGCGAAGCCGTAGGCGGTCACGAGCCTGAACAGCTCGGCGAACATCCCGCTCGGCCCGCCGCGCCCGAACCCGGTGCGGTAGCGGGCCATGAGGTGGCCGATCCGCCGTTCCAGCTCCCGCTCGGCGAGCCCCTCCGGGCGGTCGAGCAGCTCGATCAGCGCGTCGGTCGCGGCGATGGCGTCGTCCCCGTCGATGGCCAGCAGCAGCATGCCGAGCGCGGACCTGGTGGGGGTGTCCAGGCGGCCCACGGAGCCGAAGTCGAGCAGGCCGAGCTCGCCGTCCTCGCCCACCAGCACGTTGCCGGGATGAAGGTCGGCGTGGAAGATCCCGGTGCGCACCAGTTGCCGTAGCACCTCGCCGAGCAGCCGGTGGGCGATCCGCTCGCGCCGTTCGGCGGTGAAACCGGCCAGTAGCGGCCCGGCGGCGCCGACGGGGGTGCCCGGCAGCCGGGTCATGACCAGCAGCGTGCCGCTGGACAGCTCCTCGTGGATCTCGGGCACGGCGATGCCCTCGATCGTGGCCGCGACGCTGCGCAGGTTGTCCTGCTCGACGGTGTAGTCGAGCTCCTCGTCCAGCGCGGCGGCGAAACCCTTGGCCAGCTCGAACACGCGCAGCGAGCGCCCCCAGGGCGTGCCGCGCTCGAGACGGCGCGCGAGCCTGAGGATGATCTCGACGTCCGCGGTGACCTGCGTGCGCGCCTGGGGCCGCTGCACCTTCAGCACGACCTCCGCGCCGTCGAGCAGCCGGGCCGCGTGCACCTGGGCGACCGAGGCGGCGGCCAGCGGCTCGGGGTCGACCTCGGCGAACACCTCGTCCAGCGGCCTGCCCACGGCCTTCTCCGCGGCGGCCTTGATGTCCTGCCACGGCTCGGGCTCGGCCCTGGTCTGCAGTGCGGCGAGCTGGTCGGCGAACTCGGTGGGGATCAGGTCGCGCCGGGTGGACAGCATCTGCCCGAGCTTGACGAACGTCACTCCGCCCTCGTTGAGCGCGGCGCGGAGCGAACGGGCGATCTTCGCCGTGCCGTGGTAGGGGTCGGTGCGCCTGCGGCCGCGCAGGTACCCGCCCAGGCCGTGCCGTACGGCGATCTTCATGATCTGCGCGTAGCGCCTGGCGCGGCGGCGGCGCGCCTTCCAGCCGGTCAGCAGGTCGAGCGGCGAGGGGAGCGTGCCGGTGGGCGCGAGCACCTCGAGGACGACCAGCACGACCAGGCCGAGGACGAACACCCAGGCCGTCACCAGCCCCATCAGGATGAAGGCGGCCGACAGCGAGACGGTGAAACGGCCGCCGGTGACGATGCCGGCCATCTCGGCAAAGGAGGTTACGGCCGAGCCGATGGAGAACGTGACGAACAGGCCGACCAGGATCGTGCGCGGCCAGCCGACGGGGACGCCGAGTACGCGCCTGGCCACGACGGCGGCCAGGCAGGCGTTCAGGAGCAGCGTGAGCGGGGTGAAGAGGTCGACGGCCATGGTCAGGGGTTCTCGTCCTCGTCCTCGCGCGGCGACGGGGAACCGGGGATCGCCCGCGTGGTGCGGGTGAGGCCGGAAAGCCGGTCGTCTCGTGGCATGCGGGCAGCTTAATGCTTCCGCAAGACATGTACCCCATCGCGTGACCTGGGGGGACCTGCCCGAGATCACCATGTTCACGCGCCCCACGCCCTCCGGGCGCGATCGGCTCGACCAGCCATATTTACCGACTCGGCAATGTCATGGCAATCTATTGCCAAACTCTGATGGAACTCCACCGCCGCATTCGCCCGGGCGGCTCAGTCACAGTGGGGAAATTCCGAGATTACGGTGACGGCCGTCCGTTGCCGGCGCAATTAATTCGTCATCACCGGCGCGCGAAAACGCGCGCCGTGCCCGCGTCCGAAAGGACGTAATCGGCTACGAGTTCACGGTGGAGTCCGCAGCATGATATCCCCGACCGTTTCGACCACCCTCGCCATAGAGGACCTGCCCGTCCTGGACATGTCTCAGATCGATCAATTCGCACGGCTCGGCTTTCTGGTCCTCCCGGAATTCCTACCCGGCGATCTCGTCGACCGGCTGAAGCCCGAGACCGACAGATGGGTGGACGACGGGTTGCGGGCCCGGCCGATCGCCTGCGCCGTCGAGCCCGAGAAGTACGGACGCCCGCCGGTCATGGAGCTGGAAATGCGGGCCCACGGCGAACTGGTCGGCCATCCGCCGCTCATGGCACTGCTCACCTGGCTGATGGCGCTGGATCGCCTG
Organism: Sphaerisporangium sp. NPDC051011; assembly: GCF_040653595.1. Classification (NCBI taxonomy): domain Bacteria; kingdom Bacillati; phylum Actinomycetota; class Actinomycetes; order Streptosporangiales; family Streptosporangiaceae; genus Sphaerisporangium; species Sphaerisporangium sp. NPDC051011. Next base: position 127,170 of record NZ_JBFAGG010000011.1, read on the forward strand.
GCGCGACCGGCAAAACGGCTGACGACGTCCGCGAGTGTGCGGCACCCGGTCATGGTCCGTGACCGCGGCCACGCCGGGTGTGCCGCGGCGACACCGTGGGGAAACGCCCTGACCTGGCGTTCGATGGCGGATGCCGCCGGAGGTAGGGGATCGGACAAGGGATTCGCCGGTCCTGCCCAGTACCGGCGCCGGACGAGTCGGTCGTTCACCTCGGAATCGCGCACGATATATCGGTTATTTGACTACGCCGATTCCGGTCATCCCGATGTCCCCATACCGGTGTCCCCGGCGGCCGGCCGATCGGCCTCTATTCACACAAGCGTCATGAGCGTCACTATCCGCGACCCCTGGCCGCCATTCCGGCCGGGCCAGTCGATGTCCCCCGGCCCACCGGGAATCGCCGCGGACGCGAGGGCGCCGGGAGCGGTAACGGGCAGGCGGGAACGGACGGCACGCACGTCGACACCGCAGGGTGGGCGTATGGCGGCACGACGCGGATGACAAGGGACGGGCATGGCTACTCCAGGTGGGAACATTGTCACTCCGAACGGAGACGGAGCGCCCAAGTTCGCGGCTCGCTCTTGGGCATCCGGCAATGGGGGAACGCCATAAGGGTGGGTCTGCCCTCGGCCAGTGAACGCGGTTTCTCCATGCGCCCCAAACATGGCAAGACGTCGAGGCCCATTTCAACTACACCACGTTTACCGAGCCGATCATGACGGTAGTGGATTATTTCAAATAAGGCAATAACAAGAAAATAGCCAAGCGGAAGCTAGGGGGCCTATGCGGACGGCGGGGCGGCCCGGACGGCATATGCGGAGGTCGCGGCCGGATCGGGGAGGCCGGCGGGGCCACTCACGCTGAGGGCAGACCCCTGATCACCGTGCGCGTCACCCCAGATTTGCCACGCTGTCAAATCCTTGGCACGGGCTGTACCATATTCCCAGCCGGTCCCTCCGCTGGGGACCGCTCGTGCATCCCTTCGATCGCTTCCGAGGCCACTCGCATGGTTGAACAGCCCTCCTTTGGGAGACGCCTCAAGGCCATGCGCCTTGAGCGAGGACTCTCCCAGGCCGCCCTCGTCGGTTCCGGCATGTCGACCGGCTACCTGTCCCGGCTGGAATCCGGCACCCGCCCCCCGACACCCCAGGTCATCGCCTACCTGGCCGAGCGCCTGGGGGTCAGCGCGGCCGACTTCGAGGAGTCACAGGGCAGGTCCACCTCGCTCGCGCGGGCTCTCGCCAACGCGGCCTCGGCCCCGGCCGACGAGGCGATCGCCGAACTGGCCGACGCCCTGAAGGCGACTCCGCAGGAAGACCACGCGCTCCGCTGGCAGGCCCTGCTGATGCTGGCCGATTTCGAACGGCGCCGGAGCGACCACGACGCGGAGCTGCGGCTTCTCAAGGATCTCGTCCAGCTCAGCGGCCAGGTGGACCAGCCCGAGCTGGAACTGCGCGCCCGGACCCGGCTCGCCCGCTGCCTGCGCGTCCTCGGGCGGCTCGAAGAGTCCATGCGATACGCCGCCGAGGCCCTCCAAATAGCCGAGGAGCGCCACCTCTCCCCCGCCGACACCGGCGCGGCACTGCTCGCCATGGTCTCGGCGTCGGCGGAGGCGGGCCGGCTGCCCGAGGCCCAAGAGTACGCCGACCGTGTTTGCCGGCTGTTGCCGGACCTTCCCGGCACGATGCCCGTCGAGGCCTTGTGGGCCGCCTCCACGGTCCGCGTGCGCCAGGGGGACGGCGCCGCGGCGCTCGACTATCTCCAGCAGGCCATCAACGCCCTGGACAGCGGGACGGACGTGGTGCTCTGGTTCCGCCTCCGGCTGGCCGCCGCGTCGCTGTCGCTGCAGCTGACCCCGCCCGAGGTGGCGCACGCGCGCAAGCTGCTCAAGGAGGCCGAGGCCGCCGTGGACATCATCGGGATCGAGCTACACCGTCTCGAACTGCTGGTCGTCCAGGCCCATCTGGCGTTCCAGGAAGGACAGATGGCCGAGGTCAGGGAACTGTGCGACCGGCTGGATGGGCATGACGAGCAGTTGTCGTTCCGGGACCGCAGCAGGCTGCAGATGCTGCGCAACCAGTTGCTCATCGTGGAAGGCCACACCGAGGAGGGGCTGCGCAATCTTCAGGAGCTCGCGCTGAACGCCCGCAAGGCGCTCAATCTCGACCTCGCCGCCGAGATCTGGCGCACGGCCTCCGAGGCGCTCACACGTCTCCACGAGACCAAGCACGACTGACGCGCCGGTCATCGGGGGCCGCCGCCGATTCGAAGACGCCGTGACGGCACGGTGCCGGTGCCGTGGGGCGCTCGGGGGGGCCGGGCTCTTACCAGCCTCCGCAGGAAGCCGCTGCAGCAGCACACTGGTGACGACGACGAAACCGATGGACAGCACGCCGACCAGCACATTGAGCAGCAGGGCCCCGGCCGGCACGCCGGGGGGCACATGGCGCAGGGGCCATGCGACGGACAGCCGGCGCGCGGAGCGCCGCCGTGCCTCGCCGGCGAGTCGGATCACGGGTGGATCCTGTCGCGAGCCCGGTCACAACGGCTCGCGGTGAACATGACGCATGCGTTCACAGGGTGCATCCCCTTGAAGGATCGCGACCGTGCCCAGGAGCGGCCTCGCGTTCACCAGGCCGGCACGCCATGAACGCCCGGGTTTCGACGGCGTCGCTCCCATCCGGTCGATTCGCGACAAGACGCACCAATCTTGCCACGCGTGGAAACATTTTGGCAAGGTCGCTTACGAGCGAAGCAAGCCGCCTTCGCCCGCGGAGCCGGCCCGCCCCGCGGACCGGCCGCGGTCGCCGTATGGCCTCAGGCGCGGGGCGCGGCTCTCAGGCGCCGGACAGGGAAAGGCGGTAGCGGAGCTTGGTGATGAGGAAGCCGTCGTCGCGGCTTTCCTCCCGGCCTCCGTCCTCACTCCAGCCGTGGCGGCGGTAGAAGTTCCGCGCCCGGTCGTTGCCCTCCAGCACCCACAGGGTGGACTCGGCGTAGCCGGCCGAGGCCAGAGCGCCGAGCACCTCCGTCATGAGGGCCTTGCCGACCCCGGTGCCCCACACCGCGGGCAGGGTGTAGAGGGACCCCAGCATGCCGACCCGCGCGGGATCGTCGTCCGCGTCGTCCGTGGCGTAGTAGCGCGCGTAGCCGACGACCTGGGCATCGTCCTCCGCCACGAGGATGCCCGACGAGGGCCGCACCGGCCCGGCCAGGCACTCCTCCCACGTCGCGCGGAACGCCGCGACGTCGAGGCCCGCCAGATGGTCGTCCGGCATGAGCCCGGTGAAGGCCGCCTTCCAGGAGGCGTTCTGGACCGCGGCGAGGATGGCGGCGTCGCGGGGAACCGCCCGCCGGACTCGTGGCGACAAGTGTTCACTCCGCTGGGTCGGTGTCTGCGTCCGTACCGACGAACCCTAAAATCCACCCCGGGCCTGACGCCAGTCGCCCGTCCCGAGCCGACGCCGCGTCCCGTCCCGCCTTTGCCGGTAGGGGACCCTGCCCACTGGCAACACGCTTTCGCGGATGGCACATCACGAGGCAAGATGTTGACATGATTTCTAGTCCCGGACGGCCACGTCTCCTTCGTGAACTCAACAACCGCGCCGCACTGGAACTGCTGGGCAGCAAGGGGCCCCTGACCCGTGCGCGGATCAGCGAGTCGACCGGATTGTCCAAGGTCGCCACGGGGCAGATCCTGTCGCGGCTGGAAGAGCGCGGGCTCGTCGTCAAGACCGGCACACAGGACGGCGGGCGCGGCCCGAGCGCGGTCGTGTACGGGCTCAACCCGTCCAGCGCGTACGTCGTGGGCGTCGAGGTCGGCATGGGGACGACGACCGCCGTCCTCGCGGATGTCACCGGCCGCCGGCTGGCGAAGGTCTCCCGCGCGACCGACGCCGAGGTGGAACCGGTCGCGGCGATCCGAAGCGTCCTGAAGGACCTCACGCGGGCCTCGAGGGTCGGCCTGTCGCGGGTGAGCGCGTGCGTGATCGGCATATCGGCCGTCGTCGACCCCCGGACGGGCGACGTCCGCTTCTGCTACGACATGCCGGCCTGGCGCGCGGGCGTGGCGGGAGCCCTCCGGCACGACCTGGGGATACCCGTGGCCCTCGACAACGACGTCAACCTCGCGGCCGTCGCCGAACGCGTGCGTGGCGCCGCGAGGGACACGCGGAGCTTCGCCCTGGTGTGGATCGGACGGGGGCCCGGTTCGGCGATCATGCTCGGGGATCGGCTTCTGCGCGGCGCCGCGGGCAACGCCGGGGAGATCGGCTGGATGCCCGTCCCGGGCGCGCCCGTGGCCGGCGGCGCCCTGGACCACGACCGCTGCGGCGTCAACGCCGCCTTCCAGAGCCTCGTCGGCCGGCATGCGGTCCTGGCGCTGGCCGCGGCCCACGGCATCGCGGAAGGGTCCGTCAGGGACGTCGTCGCGGCCGCCGCCGGGATCGCGGAGGGCGGCGCGTTCCTCGACGAGCTCGCCGGCCGCATCGCCCTGGGCGTGGCCTCGATCTGCGCCGTGCTCGATCCCGAGCTCGTCGTCCTGGGCGGCGACGCGGGTACGGCCGGAGGTCGCGACCTCGCCCGCCGCGTCCAGCGGGCGGTCTCCGCCATGTACCTGGCGGAGCCCTGCGTGGTGGCGAGCGAAGTGCCCCGCGATCCCGTGCTGCAGGGAGCCGTCCACATGGCGATGAGGCAGGCGCGCGAGCTCGTCTTCTCCCGCGGCTCCGACTAGCCGCCCGCCCGGCGGCGCTCCGGTGACCCACTCCACCAGCGAGTTTGCCAGTAACTCTGGAAACACTTGCCAATCGGTTTCCACAAATGGCAATCTTGATGCGTCCGCATATGGAGGCACAGGAGTAGTCACATGATGCGTACGTCACAGGGATACCTGTATCGAGCCGCCTCGGATGTTCCGTACTTCAGCACCGACGGTGAAACGTACCTCGCGGGGACACCGCTGAAGGACATCCGGAAATCCCGGCCCCTTCGCGTGCTGTCCGAACAGGACTTCGCCTTCTGGCAGACGTACGGCTACGTCACGGTGAGGGAGGCCATCCCCGCCGAGGCGGCCAAGCGCCTGCTGGACTTCGCCTGGGAGTTCCAGGGGCTCGATCCGTCCCGGCCGGAGAGCTGGTACGCGGACCGGAAGTTCCGCTCGGACCTGGACCAGGAGCTGTACATCTACGGTTTCGTCGAGGCGTATCACCACCCGCTCATCTGGGAGAGCCGCCAGTCCCGGCGCGTCTACGACGCCTTCGTCGACGTGTGGGACTGCGAAGAGCTGTGGGTGAGCCTCGACCGGCTCAACCTCAACCCGCCGAACATCGGGAACAGGGACCGGGCGCTGATCACCCCCACGGACAGGGGGTTCGACATCGAACTCCACTGGGACGTGGACTCCACGCTCAGCGTGCCGCCCCAGCGGGTGCAGGGCCTCATCGCCCTGACCGACACCCGGCCCGACCTGGGGGGTTTCCAGTGCGCGCCCGAGCTCTTCCGCCGGTTCGACGAGTGGAAGCTCGGCCAACCGGCCGACCGGGACCCGCTGAGGCCGGCCGCCGACCCCGCCGAGTTCCCCATCGTCCGGCCCGAGCTCAGGGCGGGCGACCTGCTGATCTGGAACGGCATGCTGGCGCACGGGGTGGCGCCCAACCGTTCCCGGCGCGGTGCCAGGGCGGTCCAGTACCTCAGCATGATGCCCGCGCTGGAATCGCACGACGAGCTGAGGAATTCGCGGATCGAATCCTGGCGCCACCTCAGCACACCGAGCTGGAACGGGACGCTTCTCGGCGACGCGACCAGGCACGAGTCCCTCAGGTACGCCACCGCCCCGCTGAACGGGCTCGGCGAGAGGCTGCTCGGGCTGACGTCCTGGAACCAGGACGCCGAACGCTGGACGGGAGAGCCGGAATGCGCAAGATCTGCCTGACTCTGCCGACCAACAGGGAATGCGCCGCCACGATCTCGGCCGTGAGCCGGGAAGCCGCGCACGCGGCCCGGCACTTCGACGTCGAAGTGCACCTGCTGATCCTGGACTCCTCCGGCCACCACGCGTTCGGCGAGCACGCCCGTGCCGCCGGGGACGCGCGCGAGACGCCGAACGTGGTCGTCCACCACCTCGGCGAGGCCGGGCAACGGGCCTTCTTACGGGAAGTGATCCACCGGGCCGGCGTCGTGAAGCCCGACCTGATTCTCGACCTCATGCTTCCCTCCGGGGTCTCCTACGGCGCCTGCACCAACAGGGCCTTCCTGATCGCGAGCGCGCTCGCGTGCGAATCGGTCCACCGCCGGGATTCCGACAGTCGCTACCAGGACTGGAACGGCCGGCCCGTCTTTCCCATCCACCACGAGCTCATGTCGCTCGGGAAACGCGCGAGCGACGCGGCGGGCGGCGTGTCGGAGACCGCGCTCGGCCCGGGCCAGGAGGACCGGCCGGTGGTGCTGGCGGGGAGCTCCTTCGTCGGCGAGCTGTCCGTGGACATCGGCGAGATCGCCGGGGCCGACCCCGGCGTCTACCACGACGTCGTCGGCCTCTGGGCCCCGATGGACTGGCCGGACGACGAGAAGCGCCGCCTGGCCGGCGAATCGTTCAAGGGGGCAGGCGACGATCCCTTCACCGGCGACCATTCGATCCTGGGCCCGGTCGACCCGATGCGCGTCGACATGTGCAACATCGCCTTTCACCGGGTGCACGAGCGCGTCCCGTTGCCCCCCGCCACGGACACCATCGGCAGCGACTACTTCCTCATCCACCTGGTCCACGACGCGGGGTTGCCGGGCGTCCTGCACAACCGCAACATCGTGAACTTCTACACGGGCGAGCGAAGGACGGCCGCCGGCTTCATGGCGTACCAGCTCCGGTTCGCGAAGTTCCTCCTCTCGATGGCCTACCTGAACTTCGTCTACCGCAGGATGGCGGAGGCCGGGGCGTCACTGCTGGACGAGCGGAACGACGTCCGCGCGTCCCGCGTCGCCGAACTCGTGCGCGAGAGCACCACGCTCGGCACCGCGGAGAACGAGGAGCGGCTCGACGTCCTCGACCGCTCCTACCGGAGATTGGGAGGCAGGTACGCCGCGGTCGCGGACACGCTGGCGCGACGACGCGGACGGCTCCTGGACGAGGCCCGCCAGGACATGGAGGACTTCGCCCTCCTGATCGAATCCTGGGAGGGCCTGGTGCGGGCGAGCAGGTCCACGAGCGTCCGCCAGGCACGCGGCTAGCCGGAGACGAACGCCGACCATGTACATCACGAGTCGCCTGCACGCGGCCCTGACGGCCGCCACCGAAGACCAGCTCGTCTTCGACCTCGGCGGGATCGAAGACCGATACGAGTCCCTGCTTCGCGAGTTCCCCGGCATCTCGATCCGGTTCGCGATGAAGGCCTGCCCGGTGGGCGAGGTGCTCTCCTGCCTGGCGCGGAAGGGCGCCGGCTTCGACGCGGCGAGCCCCGGCGAAGTCGCGCAGGCCCTCAGGGCCGGCGCGCCGGCCGGCAGGATCCACTACGGCAACACCATCAAGTCCGACCGCAACATCGCCGAGGCGTACCGCCTGGGCGTCAGGGACTTCGCGACCGACAGCGTGGAGGACGTGAAGGCGATCGCGGCCCTGGCCCCCGGCGCCCGGGTGTTCTGCCGGCTGGCCACCGACGGCGACGGCGCGTTGTGGGGCCTGACCCGCAAGTTCGGCTGCTCCCCCGCCGAGGTCCCCCTCGTCCTGGAGACCGCGCGGGCGGCGGGCCTGACACCGTCGGGCATCTCGCTTCACGTCGGCTCCCAGCAGATGACGGCCCGAGCGTGGGCCGGCGCCTTCGACCGGATGGCCGGGGTGATGAAGGCCCTCGACGCCCGGGGGATCCGGATCGACCACGTCAACCTCGGCGGAGGGCTGCCCGCGCTCGGCTATCTCGACCTGTGCGGCAGACCCCTGGCCCCTCCCCTGACCACGATGTTCGCCGTGATCCGCCAGGGCATGCGGCGGCTCGGCGCGATCTCGCGGGCCCGCCTGGACTTCCTCATGGAGCCGGGCCGCCACCTGGTCGCCGACCACGGCGCCGTGCGGGCCCACGTGTCGCGGCTGTCCACACGTCGTATGCCCTCCGGCGAACGCCAGCACTGGCTGTACCTCAGCTGCGGCAAGTTCAACGGCCTGTACGAGACGGACGCGCTGCAGTACCCGCTGGTCTTTCCCTCGCATCTCGGCGGGGAGTACGTCCACGCCGTCGTCGCGGGCCCCACGTGCGACAGCGACGACGTCTTCAACCGGGGCCGCGGTCTGGTCCAGGTGCCCAGGGACGTCGCGTCGGGCGACCCCGTCTGGATCCTCGCCTCCGGCGCCTATTCCGCCAGCTATACGACCCAGGGGTTCAACGGCTTCAGCCCGCTGCCCTGCACCTGGATCCATCGTGAGCCACAACACGTTCTTGGAGGGCGATCGAGATGAGCCATGACGTGCGTGTACGGCAGATCTCCGACGGCGACTGGGACGGCATCGCGGCGTTGGAGGCCGACGTGTACACCGGCGCGGGACTGTCGGAGGGCCGGGCCGTGCTCGAGTCCCGGGCCGTCCCCTCACCGGGCACCTGCTTCCTGCTGGAGTGCGGGCGAAGGCCGGCGGGGTACGTGCTGGCGCTGCCCTATCCGATGTTCCGGTGCCCGGACCTGGCCCGGGAGGAGGAGCGCGCCTTCCGTTCTCGCAATCTGCACCTGCACGATCTCGTGATCGCCGAAGCGTTCCGCGGCAGAGGGCTGGCACGACGCCTCCTGCGCCACCTTCAGGCGGCGGCGAGAGCGAAGACCTACGAGCGGATCTCCCTGGTCGCGGTCGCGGACAGTGAACCCTTCTGGTCGGCCCACGGATACCGCCCCCATCCAGACGTCGGGCTCCCGGGCGGCTACGGCGCGCACGCCGTGTACATGTCGGCGGAGGTCGCGGCATGAACACCCCGCCTCACATCGCGCCCGCGCCCGCTCGCGACCGGTTCCGCCGGACCCTGCTGGGCATCGCGGCCCTGTTCTGCGTCCTCGGCTTCCAGTACGCCACCTGGGCGGCGCGGCTTCCCGTCATCAAGGCGCGGCTGGGCCTGACCGAGGCCGAGGTGGGCCTGCTGCTGATGGCCTGCGGCGTCGGGGCCGCGGTCTCCTTCCCCCTCGTCGCCGCCCTGGCCAGGCGGCTCGGATCCCGCCGCCTGGCGCTGTCGTCGGCCCTCTTCCTGGGCGCCCTGCTGCCCGCCCTGGCCGCGGCGCCGGACTATCCGATCGCCCTGATCATCATGTTCGCCGACGGCGTGGGCGTCGGATGCCTGAACGTCGCCATGAACGCGCAGGGAGCCGCCCTCGAGGCCGGCCACCAGCGGACCGCGATGGCCAGACTGCACGCGACCTTCAGCGCCGGCTCTCTGGGCGGCGCGCTCATCGCGTCGGGGATCACCGCGGTGACGCCGGGCGTGACGGCGCACTTCGGCGTGGCCGCCGTCCTCATCGTCCTGTTGGTCGCGTACGCGTGGCCGAGGTTGCTCACCGAGGAACGCCCCGGCGAGCGGCAGGACGCGCAGCCTCAGGCGAGGACCCGCCGCGGGGTGCCCATGCCCACGCGCGTGACGATATGGATGGGACTCGCCATGGTGTTCGGCACCGTGACCGAGGGCGCCGTCAACGACTGGTCCGCGCTCTACATGAAGGACACCTTCGACGCCTCGCCGCAGGTGGCGCCCCTGGGGATCGCGGTCGTCTCGGTGATGATGGTGCTGGCGCGCCTGTTCGCCGACGGCTGGCGCGCCCGGTGGGGGGACGGCCGGGTCGTCCGGGCCGGCAGTCTTCTGGCCGGCGCGGGGCTCGCGCTCGCCCTCCTGGCCGGCGGCCTGGTGCCGACTCTGATCGGCTTCGCCTGTGTCGGCCTCGGCATCGCGTCCGTGACGCCGTGCGTCTACGTGGCGGCGGCGCGCCAGGGCTCGGACGCCCTGGCCCTGGTCGCCGCCATGGGGACGACGGGACTGCTGGCGGGACCGCCGATCATCGGCTTCATCGCGAGCGCCACGGGCCTGGTGTGGGGCATGGCCGCGATCGCCGTCTCGGCCCTCCTCGTCCACCTGTGCGCCACGCGAATCCACTGGACGGCCGTGACCGGCGAACGGCTCCCCACGTAGGGACCGCGACCAAGGCATCGCCTTGAAAAGGTCGTGCAGGAGCCGAAGGCATCCGCGAAAAGGGCAGCGGCCGCGCACGGCGGAGGTCCTGGAGTGGATTCACTCCAGGACCTCGCTCGTGGCCTAGTCGATCATCGCCGGCGGCCGGGTCATCGTGGGAGAGGCCGCCCCTGAGACGCCGGCCGCTTCGCGTGACGGCGCTCCGGCCCGCTCACAACGAGCCCGGCAGGGGCGATCACCACCAGAAGCCGGTCAACTCCCAGAGGGGGAAGCCGAAGCCGAAGTCGAAGTCGTCGCCCCCGCCGCTCCACTTGCCGTGGCCGCCGCCCCAGTCACCCGACGCGCCGTGGCCGCCGTCCCAGCCGCCCCATTTACCGTGGCCGCCGTCCCAATCACCGCCGGTGGTGACCGTGGACGCGGTGGCGCTGGTGGCCGTTACGGCGCTCGCACCCGCGAGCCCGCCGGTGAGCGCGAGCGTGACGGCGAGCGTGACGGCGCATTTCTTGATGCCGGGCATTGCATTCCCCCTTGGCGTCGGGTCGCCGATTACGACGCTCATCACGCTGATTCGAGATAAGCGCACCCGGCGACTCGTTCAGAGCTTGCCCACCTGGGGTTTCTCCGACCATATGGCACGACAAACGGAGATAACGGCATCTTGGTAGCTATTTAGCATCTCATTATACGTTTTGATCCGATATTTCCCGGTTTGTCCGCCGATCTCAGGGCGATAGATCGCGACCTTCATTGCCCTGCGTAAGCACCTGTCGCCATGGGTAGTGACACTGTGCCTGGCCGCGCGTGGCGGTCCAGGACGGCGCGCGGAGAGGCCCGCCACGCGAGCGTTCCGCCCCCCCATCGCGGACAAGGGGCCCGGAGTCAAGCCGATGCCCTGGGACGCGCGCCGCGGCCGGGCGCGATTCCGGTGAGCGGAGGAGTGGCGCGCGATGGTGACCGGCATCGTCATTCTCGGCCGGTCCTCGTCCCCGGCCAAGCCGGCGCGGAACGCTCTTCGCGGCGCATGAGTCGGAGACGATCGCGCTTCACGGCACATGAGCCACGGCGGCCACGGACCCCGCGAACGCGGCGACCAGGGGAGCCAGCCGCTGCAGCTCTTCCAGATGGGTGGCGCTCAGCAGCGCGAGCTTCCTCTCACCCGCCTCGGTGAGCGCCAGGCGGACGACCCGGCGATCTTCGCCCTCGCCGCGGTTGCGGACGACCAGGCCCAATTGCTCCACCCGGTCGATCAGCTGAACGGTGCTGTGATGCCGGGTGCACAGGTATCCGGCGAGCTCGCCGATGGTCGGCCCCCGCAGGCCGGCATGACCCCGGATGGCCAGCAGAAGCTGGTGCTGGGTGGCCGTGAGCCCCACCTCGGCCGCCCGCTCCTCGCTCCAGCGCAGGAACCGGCGCAGCCCGGCTCGGAACGCGAGCAACTTCGCGTACTCGCGATCGCTGAGGTCCGTGAACGGTGACTCCATTGGAACTGTTCCCTCCTGACGTGATATTATCACAGTATGATATATGGGCGGGGTGGAGCAGGGAACCCTGCGGTTTCCCGCCGCGGCCGGCCGCCGCGCTCACCTCGCCGCACGACCTCACGTACGCACACCGCGTACTGAGAAGGTGGTGGAAGACATGGCCGGTCAAGCCATGAGAACGCACCCCGGCATCGCGGAGTCGCGGGAGAAGTACGAGCTCGCCGCCGAGTCACCGGCCGCCAGAGCGGTCACCGGTCTCACCTTCCTGACAGGGCTCTACCTCGCAATCTCTCCGTGGGTCGTCGGGTTCGACCGATTCACGACCCTGACCGTGAACGACCTGATCGTCGGCATCGCCCTGGCGCTGCTCGCGCTCGGGTTGGCCTCGGCCTACGGTCGCACGCACGGCATCGCCTGGGTCGCCCCGGTGATCGGTGTATGGACGATCATCGCCGTCTGGGTGGTCAGCGGCCACGTCGCCACTACGGCGACGATCTGGAACAACGTGGTGACCGGCGCGGTCGCCCTGCTCCTCGGACTCGGCGCCACTGCCATGGGCAGCAGAGCCTGGCCCCGATGACCGCACTGCGATGCCCTTCACCGGCGGAAGCCGCGCCGACCGGCTTCCGCCACAGGCTCCGGACCATTGCCAGGTGAGACCATGAAAGCGTTCGTCTTGTGGGGCGCGGGCAGCCTCGGCGCCGCACAGGTCGGCATGCTGCGCGCGCTGAACGATCGCGACATCCAGCCCGACCTCGTCGTCGGAGCATCGGTCGGGGCGCTCAACTCGGCGTACTACGCGACCCGTCCCGACTCCACGGGCGTCGAGGAACTGGCCGAACTCTGGTTGTCGCTGGGCCGCCACGACGTCTACCCGCGCAACCTGACCGACATGGCGCGGATCTGGGGCCATTGTCTGCCCCTGCACCCGTTGCGCGGAGCGTTGCGGGCCGTGGGCGCGCTGAACTACGCCTTCCCCGTCAATCCGCTCACCATCGAGGCGGTGGTCACCGGCCGTCGCGACCATCTGTTCGACAACCGGGCCCTGGCGCGGTTCCTGGACGCCGCGCTGCCGATCGACCGGCTGGAGAGCACGAAGATCCCGCTGACCGTGCTGGCCGCCGATGCGCGCAACGGCGACCCGGTGCCGCTGTCCACCGGACCGGCGGTGCCCGCCCTGCTGGCCAGCACGGCGATCCCCGGTCTCTACCCGCCCGTGCGGGTCGGCGGCCGGACGCTCATGGACGGCGGCGTCGCCACGCAGACGGCCCTCGACGTCGCGGTCACCCACGGCGCCGACGAGATCTACGTGCTGGGCCCGCGATTCTCCTGCCGGCTGCACAGCCCACCGTCCAGCGTGATCGGCATGTTGCTGCACGCGTTCAACCTGCTGGCCGAGCAGCGCATGGCGGCATCCATCGCCCGGGCCCGGCACCGCACCACCGTGCACCTGCTGCCATCGCCGTGCCCGGCGGAACTGCTGCCGATCGACTTCCGGCAGACCGCCGAACTGATCACCTCCGCCACAGAGGCCGCCGAGCAGTGGCTGGGACCGCGGCACCGGTCACGTGCCTCGCGTCAACCGCTCCGACGCTACCGCCGTGGCGACATCGCGGGGATAGGCGCGCCGCCCGCGCAGCAGGAGGACGGCGTTCGCCGCCAACGGCAGCAGCATGATCAGGAACGCGTACAGCACGCCGTGTGCGCTCCTCGGCCCACCGGTGCCGAGAACGTCGGCCAGGAGTCCGAAACTGATCGGGGCGGTGGCCTCCGCGCCCGTCCGAAGAAGTGTGCGGATGCTCTCCGCGCGTCCCCAGAGCCGGAAATGGACGACGTCGAGGCGCGCGGCGTCCAGCGGGGGGTTGGCCGCCGCCAGCGCGGCGCCGGCGATCAGCAGAACCGGTAGCGCGGTCGTCAGCGACGAGGTGAGCAGGGCGGGGACGAAGAACGCCGCGGCGGCCAGGTAGGCGAGGGCGGGCACGATCATGCGCGCGCTGAGGTGTCCACGGCGGATGAGGTGGTCGGCCAGGCGGCCGCCGGTGAGAACGCCGGCCAGAGCACCGGCGCCGATGAGCGGGACCAGTCCGGTGATCGCCGCCGGGCCGAGGCCGTACTGCCGGTCGACGAAGATGACGCCGAACCCGCGCACGCCGGCGAAGAAGAAGTAGCCGACCGCGGAGGCGACGATCAGTATGACGTTCGTGCGGATGCCCAGCACATAGCGCGCCGCGTCCCACAGCGACATCCGGGCCGGGTCACGCCGCAGCACCCGGTCCGCGTACGGTTCGACGCCCTGCTCCCGCACGAAGGAGTGCGCCGCGTCGCTTCGGCGCCGGTCGCCGCCGGAGCGTCCGTCCCCGTGCCGTGGGCCCGCAGCGAGCAGCCAGCCTTCCCCGCCGCGGGCCGGTTCGGGCAGGAAGCGCGCGATCATGCACATGAGGACGCCCCCGAACAGGGCGAGGAACCAGAACGCGAACCGCCAGGAGAAGAACTGCGCGAGGTCGCCGCCGATGAGCAACCCCACGCCGGTGCCGAGCATCTCCCCGGCGAGGATGAAGCCGTAGATCCGGGCCCTCTCGCCGGGCGCGAAGAAGTCGCCGACCAGCGAGGTGACCGTGGGCCCGGCCGTCGCGGCCACCGCCCCGAGCGCCACCCGGGACAGGAGGAGCCAGAGGAAGGAATCGGCCAGGGCGCCGACCGCCATGGCCAGGCTCCACACCCCGATGCTGATGTACAGCAGCCTGACGCGCCGCACCCGATCGGTCAGCAATCCGATGGGGACCACCGCCAGGGCGCCCGCCGCGGAGGAGACCGCGGTCAGGGCGCCGAGTTCGGTGTTGGTGAGCTCCAGGCTTCGCTTCAGCGCCACCGCCAGCGCGCCGACGGCCCCCTTGTCGGCCGAGTCGAGCGCCAGGACGCAGCCGATCAAGGCGATGACGCGCAACCGTGCGGTACCCCCCACCGCTTTGGACAGCCGTCGTACGACGACCCCGGCCACAGCGCGCACGACACCGCCGCGCCGCCGCCCCCGAGACTGCGCGCGCATACCGTTCCCCTACCCACGCCGGGCCGGCGGGGTCATCCACGTCCGCCGTCATGGCCCGACACCGGCACCAACCGATGTCCCGGTTCGTGACCGTGGCTTACGGACGCCCGAACGCGGATGACCGAGCAGGCGCAGCCTGACCGAGGTGAAACTCGCCACCCTGGAGTGGGTCGAGTGGTTCGACACCACCCGTCTGCACTCCTCCATCGGCGACATTACGCCGGATGAGTACGAAGCCCTCTACCACGCTCAACACCAGTCCACCGCTGGGACCAACCCCTGAGTCCTCAAAGAAATCCGGGACGGTTCGAACTCGACGAACTTGCTCATGTGGAACAGCAGCGGCGCGGCGTCGCCATCCCATGCCGCGGACTCGATCCGAAGGAGTGCGAATACGTGGTCTCCGGCATCGACCTGCTCGACGTACGTGCATTCGAATGCGGCAGCGGCGTCGGACAGGAGAACCGCGCCGCGATCCGTCACCGACGTCGAGACCCCAGCGAACCGATCGCCTTCCTTGGCAGCCAACTGCCGGGCGACCACGTGATGGCCGTGGCTCATCACACTGATGCCCAGCACGGGGATCTCCCGCAGCACAGGCCAGGTCCTCGATGACTTCTGAAGGCAGATGCCGACAAGCGGCGGGTCGATTGAGACCGGGACGAACGTGCTGACCGCCATGCCTGCGAGGTTGCCGTCTCGATCGAGCCCGCATACTGCGACAACTCCGGTCGGGAACGTCGAGAAGGCCTTGCGGAGCGACTGGGCACCAAGGTCTGAAGTGATCACCGCGGTACGACCTCCAGAAGTCGGAACGACCGGCTCGACAGCGGAAGCGCGAGCCCACCCACCAGTGTTTTCAAACATCGTTTGAAAACTGATAGACGCGACGATACGCCACCTTCACTGCCGATTCAAGAAGTTCCTGGACGGTCCGCGCACCCGCTAGGGAGTGTCTGACAAATGATCACTGGTCGCGCTTGAATGGTCGGCTGTGGTGAGACGCGGTGAGTTGACCGACCGGGCGTGGGCGCGGATCGAGCCGTTGCTGCCGGTGGCGGATGGTCGTGGTCGTCCATGGCGGGGGCATCGGCAGGTGATCGATGAGCACGCGGCCGGGGCCCGAAAAAGGGGGGACGACGGCGGGACGATCGATACGAGGCAATCGCAAAACCGGCAGGCGCCGGGACGGTCCCGCGGCGGGTCGGCCACCAGGCTCCACCTGATCGTCGAGTCCCGCGGGTTGCCGATGACGTTGCACCTGACCGGCGGCAATGTCGTCGACTGCACGGTGTTTGAGGCGGTGATGGCCGAGTTCCGGCTGCGTCGTCCCAGTGGAGGCCGTCCGCGCACCCGGCCGGTCCGGCTGCTCGGGGACAAGGGTCACTCCACCAGGAAGATCCGTCTGCGCCGGCGTGGGATCAAGGCGGTCATCCCCGAGCGCCGCGACCAGATCGCCAGCCGCCGGCGTAAGGGCAGCGGTGGAGGCCGCCCTCCCGCCTTCGATGCTCTCACCTACAAGCAGCGCAACCTGGTCGAGCGCTGCATCGGCAAGCTCAAGCAGCGGCGTGCCATCGCCACCCGCTTCGACAAGCTCGCCAGTCGCTATCTGGCGGGTGTCACCATCGCCTCTTTGAGGCTCTGGCTCCGGCACACCGAAATGTCAGACACTCCCTAGACCGACTCGACAGCGCCCCAGCGATTCCAGCTGATCACCTCGCCAACGGGGCGGCGGAGCAACGGCCCGTACTTTCCGACCGGATAGCCGATGGGGACGGTCGCGCCGATGCCCACGTTGTCAGGGATGCCGAAGCGCTGACGTACCGCGGGCTCGTTCTCCTTATGGTTGGTCGTCATGGCGGCTCCCAGCCCGAGTGCTCGAGCCGCGAGAAGGAGGTTCTGCGTTGCCGCGAAGACCGAGGACCACATGAACTGGGGATCAGGCGCTTCGGCGGACGGAAATGCGTTCTCGACGGTCGTGATGATGAACGCTGGGATCTTGTCGAAGTCGAGGATGAACCTTCGATACATCCGTTGGTTGCGAGCCCGCACGGAGGTGTCGTCGTCCTCCGGGACCCACGCCACCCGCTCGCCGACCGCCTCCACGAGCATGTCGCGGAACCATCGCCGATCCTCCGGATCCGTCACGATGATGAACCGCCAGAGTTGAGAGTTGCCCGGGCTCGGCGCGTAGGTCGCGTATCGGACCAGTTCGCGCAGGAGGTCGTCGGGCACCGGCTCAGGGCTCAACCGACGGATCGATCGACAGGTTGACATTGCATCCAACAGGTTCATCGGTGCGTTCCCTTCGGCAACGTTGAGACTGCGTGACCAGCTCAGCGGCTCCAGCGATGACCCTCCGGAAGCGCGATCGCCGCGAACCTGGTTTCCCCGTGGGTCCTTGTGATGTGACCCTTGCCCGTTCTGTCATCCACCAGGCAGACATCGCCGGCACGGAAGATCTGAGCGCCACCGCGACCCGGCACTTCGAGTTCGAACCCCCCGGACAGCACCACGACGAGACTGATTCCCTCTTCGGTGTGCCAATCACTGGCAAGATCGGGGCTGAGACACGTGAACGTGAGGCCACTCACCGGCTGGGCCGTGGAGCCCGAGTCAAGAAGGTCGTCGAAGCTCGCGAAATGCGCCAGCTCGTCTTCGACGTACATCCGCCGAAACGTCGGCTCGGCAGAGGCCCCGCGCCCTCCGTCTGTGGGCGCCGGCACCATGCCCGACGGGGACCACTGAGCATCGAGATCGACCTCGAGCAGGATCGCCCCGTCTTCACTCGACACGCGATGCCCGGCGGCCTCGAGATCATCGACGAAGACCACGTCGCCGGGCTCGAGGGACGCGACCCCGTTCGATGCCGCCACGCGGACCTTGCCTGCGAGGACGAAGCGCATCGAGCGGGACCGCGGACCCATCTCGTCCGCACCTTCGCCGAACCGAGCCACCCGGACCGCGAGGGCGGATGTGCCCACAGGCACCCCGACGTCCTCCGAACCGGTCGCCGTAGGCCCGAAGACGGGCGATGGGAGGGGCAGGGCACAGATCTGCGACTGCCCGGCGCCGTTGAGCGTGAGACGAATACTCTTCAAAGCTCCTCCTCGCTGCACGATATCTCATACACCATACGCGCAGCCTTGGCGCCCCCGGGTCCCGGGCGCCTGGCCGATCGGCGATGCCATCGGGCTTCACCGACCCCCCGCCGCGTTCGCGCATCGGCGCGGCGCACTGGGCATCGCAGCCGGGCGCCTGCTTCGTCGCGGGCTCAACCCGCCCGCGCCGAGAACCATCACACCGCGCTTTGTGACATCGCTTGTCGCAACACCAGCACAATGTTACTTTTCTAACGTTGTTTGAAAATTGCCTGATGACACCGCCACTGTCATCGATGCCGAAGTGCGGCTCGGATGCCCGGCGAGTGAGTCGCGATCGAGAGGAGCCCGTGCGTGACTGACCTGGCGGCCAGCGAAGTAGAGGTCGATCTGGAGGCCGTTCGCGAGCTCTATCGCCGCGAACGGGAGAAGCGCATCCATCCCGAGGGCAGTGCCCAGTACCGTCGGATGTCGGACGAGCTCGCTCACTTCGTTGACGATCCGTACACCGAGCGGATCGAGCGAGCACCGGTCCACGACCAGGTCGAGGTCGCCGTGATCGGCGGTGGCTTCGGCGGACTGCTCCTCGGCGCGCGGATGCGTCAGATCGGGGTCGACGACCTCAGGATCGTTGAGCAGGGCGGCGACTTCGGCGGGACCTGGTACTGGAACCGGTACCCAGGGGCCGCCTGCGACACCGAGTCGTACATCTACCTACCGCTGCTCGAAGAGGTCGGCTATATACCGACCGAGAAGTACGTCAAGGGTCCCGAGATCTTCGAGCATTGCCGGCGGATCGCGCGTCACTTCGACCTCTACCAGAACGCCCTGCTCCAGACCAAGGTCACGGATGTCCGCTGGAGCGAGACCGACGAGCTCTGGACGATCACAACCGATCGTGGCGACGCCTTCCGCGCCAAGTATGTCTGCATGACCACGGGAGCGATGGTGAAGCCGAAGCTGCCTGGCGTTCCCGGTATCGAGACGTTCAAGGGTCACGCCTTTCACACGACGCGTTGGGACTACGAGTACACCGGCGGAAGCCCGGCCGGCGGCCTGACCGGCCTTGCCGACAAGAAGGTGGCAATCGTCGGCACCGGAGCGACGGGCATCCAGGCGATCCCGCACGTCGCCGCGAGCGCGGGCCACACCTACGTCGTCCAACGCACGCCGTCGTCGATCAACGTTCGCGCGAACCGGCCCACTGATCCTGAGTGGGTGAAGACTCTCAGGCCCGGCTGGCAGCGGGAGCGGATGACGAACTTCTCGCTCTTCGTCGCGGGTGGCGAGGTGGAGACCGACCTCGTCAACGACGGCTGGACCGCCATCTACCGGCTGCGCACTCTCAACGGTGGCGTGCTGGATGAGCGGCTGGACTACCTGAAGATGGAAGAGATCCGCGCTCGGGTCGACTCCGTCGTCAAGGACCCGGCGACCGCGGCGAACCTCAAGCCGTACTACCGCGCTCTGTGCAAGCGCCCCTGCTTCCACGACGAGTACCTCGATGCCTTCAACCGGCCGAACGTCACCCTCCTCGACACCAACGGGAAGGGCCTTGAGGAGGTCACCCGGAACGGGATCGTCGTTGAAGGCAAGGAGTACCCGGTCGACTGCATCATCTTCGCCAGCGGCTTCCAGATCGGTGGTCCGCTGGCACGGAAGCTGGGATACGACGTCACCGGGCGAGACGGAGTGGCTCTGAGCGAGAAGTGGAAGAACGGGATCTCGACGTTCTACGGGATGCAGACGAGAGGGTTCCCCAACTTCTTCGTCGTGGCCACTGCCCAGGTGGGCGTCAGCTCCAATCAGGCGCACGTCCTGGACGTCCAGAGCCGTCACATCGCCTACGTCATCAACGAGGCTCGGACCCGCGACGCCTCGACGGTCGACGTCGAGCAGCAGGCCGAAGACGCCTGGGTACAGACGGTCATCGACGCGTCGCGCGCCGACCTTGAGTTCCTCGCGTCCTGCACCCCCGGGTACTACAACAACGAGGGAAACCCGATCATCGAGATCTTCCGGCGCAACGGCGCCTACTCACCCGGCATCGTCGCCTTCGACGACATCGTCACCGAGTGGCGGGAGTCGGGACTCAACGACGGCCTCGAGTTCAACTAAGGAGTTGCGCATGCCCAGCTACACGATGACGATCGATGGCGAGCAGGTCCGGGCGGTCGACACCTTCGACGTCGTCAACCCGGCGACCGGAGACACGGTGGGCGCCGCACCCCGCTGCGGCCGCGACGACCTCGACCGCGCGATGCGGTCGGCCGCGGCCGCCCAAGTGGGCTGGTCGCGAGACGGCGAGTTCCGAAGGAAGGCGCTGCGCGACGTGGCTCGCGAACTGCGTGAGTCCATCGAGGAGATCGCGCCGGTCCTCACCGCGGAACAGGGCAAACCTCTTCGTGAGGCGCGCCACGAGGTGTCGAGCACGGCCCGGTGGTGCGAGTACTACGCCGACCTCGAGGTCCCTCGCGAGGTGATCCAGGACGACGACCGAGCCTTCGTTGAGGTGTTCCGGCGACCGCTCGGCGTCGTGTCCGCGATCACCCCCTGGAACTTCCCCCTGAGCCTTGCCGCATGGAAGATCGCGCCGGCGTTGGCGTCGGGCAACACGATGGTGTTGAAGCCCTCGCCGTTCACTCCCCTGTCGACATTGCTCATGGGGCAGGTGATGGCGCGCGTTCTCCCGCCTGGTGTGCTGAACGTCGTTTCCGGCGGGGACGAACTCGGTCCCTGGATGACCGAGCACCCGGTCCCCCGGAAGATCTCATTCACCGGATCGGTCGCCACGGGCAAGCGCGTGGCAGCAGCCGCCGCACAGGACCTGAAGCGCGTAACACTGGAACTCGGCGGCAACGACCCGGCGATCCTCCTGGACGATGTCGACGTCGACGCCATCGCCGACCGCCTGTTCTGGGGTGCCTTCCGAAACAGCGGGCAGGTGTGCACGGCGATCAAGCGCGTGTACGTTCCCGAGCGGCGCTACGACGAGGTCGTCGACGCCCTCGCGGATCGAGCACGCTCGGCGAGGCTGGGCAACGGGCTCGATGAGGCCACCGAACTCGGACCGGTCAACAACCGGCCTCAGCTTCAGCGCGTTCAGGACCTGGTCCGCGACGCCATCGCTCGAGGTGGCAAGGCCGTCGCCGGCGGCAACACGATCGACGGTCCCGGTTTCTTCTTCGAGCCGACCATCATCCGAGGCATCGAAGACGGTACGCGATTGGTGGACGAAGAGCAGTTCGGCCCAGCACTCCCCGTGATCCCGTACCGCGACCTCGACGACGCCATCGCGCGCGCCAACGGCACCCCATTCGGACTCTCGGCATCGGTGTGGGGATCCGATCCCATCGCAGCAGCCGAGGTGGCCACTCAGATCGAGTGCGGCACTTCGTGGATCAACACCCATCTCGCCCTCGCGCCCCACCAGCCGTTCGGCGGGGCCAAGTGGAGCAGCATCGGCGTCGAGAACGGCCGGTGGGGTCTCGACCAGTTCACGGAACTCCAGGTTCTTCACCGGGCACGGGGCTGATCCAGTTGACGGGACTTCATGTCTGCCGCCGCGGACGCCGGTAAACTGAACTTTCATTGAAAGTGTCGCGGCCTTCGCGATTCCGCGCCCGAGAATGGTGGTCATGACAAAGATCCACAGCAAGCAGCAGCTCATCGCGGCGGCAGAGAAGGTGTTCCTCGAAAAGGGGTACGACGCGGCTCGGGTCGAGGACATCGGCGCAGAGCTCGGGGTACTTCAGGGAAGCCTGTACTACCACATCGGCAGCAAGGCGGGCCTGCTTCGTCTTGTCCTTCGGCACCGGTTCACGAGCATGACCGAGCAGATCGAGGAGATCGCCGCGAGTTCGGCGTCCGTGCGCGACAAGCTTCGGTCAGCGGTCATCGCTCAGTTGAGCTACCACAACGATCGCCTCCCCGACTCGCCTCAGTGGTTCAAGAACCCGGGTGGCCCCAAGGAGTCCGCGGCTGACATCGAGACCGACCGGAAGATGGTGGCGAGGTTCCGACAGGCGTGGCACGACATCCTCGCGGACGGCATCGAGCGAGGCGAGATCAGATCAGAGGTCGATCCTGATGCCGCTTCCCTGTCGATCCTCGGCATGTGCAATTACATGGCACGCTGGTACGAAGCCCACGCCATGACCCACGAGGCCATCGCTGACAGCCAGCTCGAGCTCATCTGGACAGGCATGGCGCCGCGGGAAATTTTCAAAGGTGACTAGAATCTGAACTGGTTTGTAACTAGACTGCCGCAGTGACGATGTCCACCACCACCGCCAACGGCATCACCATTTGTTACGAGACCTTCGGCCGTCCCGAAGACCCCGCGCTACTGCTGGTCATGGGGTTGGGCGTGCAAGTGACGTCGTGGGAGCCCGAGTTCTGCCAAGCCTTCGCCGACGAGGGCCTGTTCGTCATCCGCTATGACAACCGAGACGTGGGGTTGTCGAGCTCCACGCCCGACGTCGAGTACTCGCTCTCCGACATGGCCGCTGACGGCATGGCACTACTCACCGCCCTGGGCATCTCCCAGGCTCACGTCCTCGGCGTCTCGATGGGCGGCATGATCGCGCAGCTCATGGCGGTCGAACATCCCGACCGAGTGCTGTCCCTCTGCTCGATCATGTCGACCACGGGCAACCCCGACGACAACCAGGCGACGCCGATGGCAGTCGAGATCATCGGCCGAACACCGACCCTTCCGCGCGAAGCGACCATCGAAGAAGCCGTAGCGCGCGCACGCTTCCTCGCGGGGACCGGATTCGAGTTCGATGAGGATCGGCACCGGCGGCGAGCCGCGGCCGCGTTCGATCGTGCGAACAACCCTGAGGGCAAGGCACGCCATCGACGAGCCGCACGCGATGCCCGGGATCGGACCCCGCGGCTTCGGCGCGTCGGTGCTCCCACAGTGGTGATTCACGGTGACGCCGATCCGGTGGTGACGGTCAGCGGTGGCCGCGCGACCGCCGCGGCGATTCCCGGTGCTCGTCTTGTGATCATCCCGGGCATGGGACACGAACTTCCGCGTGATATCGAAGGACGAATCATCCAGGAGACAGTCCGCAACGCACGACGCGCAGGCTTCAGCCCGCGCGGAACTCGAGTGCCATGAGTCCATTTGAGGGAACCCCGGCGATCACGGCTGCCGAGGCGACCCGGCTCGCCCGGCACAGGTGGCAGACTCGCGGGCAACTGCTGGGGATGCGGTTCCAGATCCCTGACTGCCCACTCCCCGACTCCGCGCTGCTGTCGCTTGCCCGGCAGGACCGGTATGTCGGTTACCTCCCGCCCGAGCTCGCCGGCGCCGCCGACCGGCCGGCCCTCGCCACGATGTTCCCGCAGATGCGCTCCTACGCGTTCCTGCCCGGGAACGCGTTCGAGAACGATGCCGATCACTGGGGATGGTTCGACTACGAGGCATCGATCGATGCTCCTCGCCTCGGTACCAGCGAGCTTGAACTCGTAACCGCTCTCCGAGAGGATGGCCGTCGCCTGCTCACGCTCAACGAGTACGCCGTGGCGAGTCAAGATCTCCACGACTCGACCGGCCGCTACCTCGACGAGCGGGCGACGTGGGCGCGGCTCGGCTCACGTCTGGATGGCCGCATGGTCGCAGCGCGCTTCGACGGCAAAGAGATGGCCATCGGGCTCGGAGATGAGGAACCCGTCGAGGGCTCACTGCTCGTCGCCTACGACCTCGCGCCCGACGACAGGCCGAGAGTGCTGGGTGCCCGCACGAGCACGCTGGGAAGGGAACCCGCACGAGGGCCGGCGACCGTGGTCCGGCATGCCGGACGGACCTTGGACGGAGGCGAGCCTCGTTCGAGTGGCCCCTCGGCACGCGACGCGTTTCAGGCAGCGTGGCGCGACACGACGAACACGTTTCTCTCGTACGGGTTCCATCACGAACTGGGCCTGAGTGCCGACCGGTACCTGGCCACGCTGCCGAAGTTCCCACAGCAACCAGAGGCCTACATCGGCCGGATGGACGTTCCGGTACTGGTCGAGACGAGGATTCCCTGGCGCCGGCAGGCGGCCTTGGCAGGAGTGAGGCTGTCGAACGGGATGCGCACGAGCAAGGTCGTGCGACTGCCGTCCCGCCACGCGAACGAACGTCAACCGTACGTCGCCTGGTGCACCGACTGGGGACGGCGTTTCCCTGGCCCGATCGCTCCCGCAGCCGCGCGTGATCAGCTGGCGGCTGACGAGGTCGGCGCCACGGTCGCGGAACTCCTGGCCATGGAGCTCGCCCGACCAGACCTGAGCCGTTCCGGTAAGTTCTTCGAAGCGATCGGCAGCGTGATGAACGGCCTCGTCGATGCCGTTCCGGTCGTGAGCGCGGAGATCACCCGCTTTCCATGTCTGTTCCATTGGCGGGGTCGGCCCGAGCTGGGCTCCAACCTCAATCCAGACGCGTACTCGATCTTCCGCCCACTTGTACGTGGAACCATCACCACTCGTTAGTTCGCACGACCCGAGGAGAATCCCAGTGCAGCGGGACTACTTTCACGAACTCTTGAGCCGACATGTCGCCTCCGGGGAGGCGGACTCGGCGTACTGGTGGGATGAGAGCCGCATTCCGATCGCGTCGATCGACCAGCGGGTCTCGCAGCTGATGGACCTGACCGGGAAGAAGGCGGTCGTGACCGGCGGCGCAGGCCTGAACTTGGGCCAGGCCTGCGTCAACCGCCTGGCCGGGATGGGTGCCGATGTGGTGGTCGTCGACCTCGCCAGAGACGTTGCCGAGCAGTCGGGGAAGCAGCGGTGGGCATCGCCGCCAGACGCAGAGGCGGTCGCTCGTGAAGCGTCCGCGAAGTGGGGCACCCGGGTCGTCGCGGTCCATGGGGACGTGATGACCTGGGAGGGCGCCGACGCCGTATTGAAGGAGTGCAACGACGTACTCGGCGGCATCGACATCCTGGTCAACAACGCCGCTGATTCCGCGACCGGAGCATTCGCTTCGATGACCCAGGCCGACATCGATCGGTCGGTTCGGGGCACTCTGGTCGGCCCGTTGTACTGCTCCCGACTGGTACTGGACTACATGATCCCCCGCGGTGGGGGACGCATCATCAACATCGGCTCTGAGGCCGCCCAGACGGCGATGCCGTGGCTGACGCTGTACGGGTCCCTCAAGGCGGGTCTCGCGACCTTCACTCGATTCCTCAGCAAGGAAGTCGCCCAGCACGGTGTGCATGTTCTCGGAGTCAACGCCGGGTCGATGTGGGGACCGAATCGCCCAGTGCCGACGGACGTGGCTGAGACCCTGTATCCGCGGGGGCGTACAGCGATCCAGCGGTACGAGCTTCCCGAGGAGGTCGCCAACATGGTCGCGTTCCTCGCATCGGACGCGGCCAGCGCGATGACCGGCACCATGGTGGACATGGGCGGGGGGATGTCGGTCTGATCCTTGCCGGTCGGGTGAAGGTCGACCCGGACCGCTTGCGTGGCGGGTGGCGGCGTCAGGACTCGAACGAACGAGCCACGGTCGCCATCCGCTGTAGGTCTTCGACCTGCTCCCGAACCGCCGGCGGGAGCTTGCCGGCATCGATCGCCGGGCGGGTGCGTCCGTAGGCGTCGACGAACGGCACCTCGACTGGAGCGCGATCGGCTGCTGCGCGCCTGGCCAGAGCCGCGTCGATGAACGGCTGCAACGCTTCTCGTCTCTTCCGCTGTTCTTGGCGCAGGAACCGCATCGAAGGCATGACCTCACGTGCGAGCAGCCGAAGGGACTCACAGATCTCTTCGTGCGTAAGCCGGCCACCTTGGTGAGCGAGGATGGCCTGGTCGATCCCGACGGCCGCGAAGGCGCGCAGATGCTCAAGGATCTCCTCGGGCGAGCCCACTGCGTGCGTACCTCGTAGCGGTACGACTCCCCCGAATTCCTCGCGGACGCGCTCATAGCGCCGCCAGAGGTCGGTGTGCCCTGGTTCGTGGCGCCCGAAGCTGTAGTAGTGCCGCACAGCGAAGCCCATGAATCCTGCGGCGTCGAGGCCTCGTTGTCGCGCCACCGCGGTTTCCTGGTGACAGTAGAACGGATTGAGCATCGCGATCTGAGGGTTCACGGATACGCCGATCGGAACGCACTCGCGGCGGAATGTCTCGAAGTAGAGATCGGCGACGCGCTCTGCCTCGTCAGTGTTGTAGAAGGAGTGGGTGAGTGCCCCCAAGCCGAGCCGGGCCGCTCGCGCGACGGTCTCGTCGTCGGAGCACGCCATCCATAGCGGTGGGTGCGGGCGCCGGCGAGGCTTGGGAACGATGTTCCTCGCCGGCACGGAGACGTGAGCACCGGCCGCCCCGCGGTAAGGGGTCTCGATCCACATGCGGACGATCTCCGCCAGCGCTTCCCGAGTCATCTCGCGTCGCTGGTCGGGATCGATCCCGAAACCTTCGAGTTCGATCCGCGACTTGGAGTCTCCGACTCCGAACTCCACTCGTCCGCCGGAGACAAGGTCGAGAGCCGCGGTTCGCTCGGCGACGCGGACCGGATCGTTGTACGCCGGCGGAAGGAGCGCGATCCCGTGGCCGAGCCGGATTCTCGTGGTCCGTTGGCTCGCGGCGGCGAGGAAGATCTCGGGCGCCGAGGAGTGGGAGTACTCCTCGGTGAAATGCTGCTCTGGCACCCAGGCGTAGTCGATGCCGAGCTGATCGGCCAGAGCGACCTGATCGAGAGCCTCGTCGAACAGCCGCCCCTCTGAGTCAGGGCCCCACGGCCGCGGTAGCTGGAATGGGAAGTAGAGACCGAGCCTCATTCGGTCCTCACCATGCCGGAACGTCGACGGACACGGTCTCGATGACGGACGTGCACGTCCGATCACGAATGGCGGCCTCGCCGCCGATGGCGCTGAGGACGAACAGCGTACGACCGTCCGGCCCTCCCAGTGCGCAGGCAAGGGGCATCCGGTCACCGACCTGAACACGGTCGGTGACGATTCCGCCCTCCAGGACTCGGCGGCACTCGTGCTGCCGCGGTGAAGCCACCCAGATGGCGTCCATGGAGTCGACCGTGATCCCGTCGGCGCTGCCGGGCCTCAGATCCGCCCAGACACGGCGTCGCGTGAGGGTCCCGTCGGGAAGGCGGTCGAACCCGGCAAGGCGCGAGGCAGGAAACTCGGCGACCACGTACGTCGATCCGTCGCGCGTGATACACGGACCATTGGGCGCATCCAGGTGATCGGCGACGACCTTCGCCGATCCGTCCGGCTCCACGAGGATGACATTCCCGTCGCCGTCCAGCGGGCGAGGAAGCATCGAATCGTGGGTTCCCATCGAGCCGACGTAGGCTCGGCCCTCCGAGTCGACGACCATGTCGTTGAGCCCGCCAACGGCCAGGCGGGTCAGGTCGGCATGGACCCTCAGGTCGCCGCGAGGCGACAGCGCCAGGATCACCGGCCGGTTCAGACACACGATCAGCATCGTTTCGTCAGGCAGGAACCCGAGACCCGACGGAAGGTCTCGGCCCAGGTCGACGACGACCTCGGCATGGCCACTGATGTCGACGCTCATGACTCGGTGGGCGAAGATGTCGCTGAACCACAGACGGTCGCGGTGCCACCTCGGCGCCTCCGCGAAGCGGAGACCCTCCAGCAGCGGGCTCGTGGGCATGTCAGAGACCGGCACGGCGGTGGATCTCCTCCAGCGCACGCAGCGTGTCCGCCGCCGCCGGCGGCGGGCTGGTCAAGCCTTCGACACCCACCTCCGGCCAGCGCTCGATCGGAACCTCATGTCCTGGGTGGTTGTAGAGGAGCACGATCAGCCGGTCGGCGCCGGCATCCTCGAACATGCGCTGAATCGAGGGCGTGGCGTCTCGAACGCCGACTGAGATCTCTACCGAGCGCGGGTCGCGTCCGATGCGCTCGCACTCGCGGTTCAGCGCCGCCCGGGCCTCGGCGATCCCATCCGGACCGATGCCCATCGCGATCCAGCCGTCGGCGTGTTTCGCGATTCGCCTGATGGCGAGCGGGGTCGGGCTTGCCCCGATGATGACAGGCGGGTGGGGGTGCTGGGATGGACGCGGGTCGCAGATCAACTCCGGGAACTTCACGAGGTCGCCGTCGTAGGACGCGGTCCCGTCGCGCCACAGGCGCTTCATCGCCTCCAGGGACTCGAGCGTGTACTTCCAGGGGGTATCAGCGGAGTCGATGAAGAGCCGGGTGACTTCGGGGAGCCAGCCCGTGCCGACGCCGAACAGGACGCGTCCCCCGGAGAAGTTGTCGAGGGTGCTCACCGACTTCGCGAGGATCAGGGGGTGGTGTTCAGGCACCAGGCAGACTCCGGTGCCGAGCTTGAGGTCCCTGGTGACGGCGCCCATGAAGCTCAAGAGGACGAAGGGGTCTGCCATCTGGCCGTAGACCGCGGGGATGTCACCACCGGTCATGGGGTAGCGCACCGACGGCTGCGCTGGAAGCACGGCGTGCTCCGGGGCCCAGTACGACTCGAAGCCGGCGTCCTCGAGCGCGCGACCCAGCGTCATGGCGTCCACGGTGTAGCCGGTCACGGCGAACTGAACCCCGATCTTCACTGCGGTCCCCCAGTCCCCTCATTTTCAACTAACGTTTGACTTTCAATCTAGGGCTGCCGCGTACGCAGGTCAAGGTTCGGCCGGTCAGTGCTCGACAGGTCACGCGGCTGGTGTTACGTTCGTCTCAGAAATTCAAGTCTTATTCGAATTTGGGGTCCGCATGAAGATCGGCGTCCACTTCAACTGGCAGAACTACCGCGACTGGGGCCGCTTCCTCGAGAAGCGCCCCGAGCGCCCCCAAGTCAGCGACCAGGAGATCTACGACGAGGAGATCCACCTGGCGAGCCTGGTCGAGCCTCTCGGTTTCGACTCGTACTGGGCGATCGACCACCACTTCACGCCGTACGTGATGACCGGAGGCGCGCTGCAGCACCTCACCTACTTCGCCGGCAAGACCAGCCGGATCGACTTCGGCACCATGATCGTGGTGCTCCCCTGGTACGACCCGATGGTGATCGCCGATCAAGTGAGTGTTCTCGACAATCTCCTGCAGGGCCGGCAGCTCACGCTCGGTGTCGGTCGCGGAGCGGCCGTGCGGGAGTTCGACGGCTTCCGCGTCCCGATGGGCGAGGCTCGCGGTCGATTCAACGAGTCTCTCGCGATCCTGCGGCTCGCACTGTCCCAGGAATGGTTCTCGTTCGACGGCGAGTACTACAAGATCCCCGAGACGAGCATCCGGCCCGGCTACCGCAACCCGCAGCGGATCCTCGACCGCATGCGGATCGCATGGAGCAGCCCCGAGACCCTTCCGATCGCCGCCAACGCCGGCCTCGGGATGCTGATGACCAACCAGAAGAGCTGGGACGAGTACGGCAAGGATGTGGCCGCCTTCAACAGTGTCCGTGCGGAGCGCGGCTGGAAGCCCACGCAGCCCACGGTCGTCGTCCGGACGACGTGCTTCGACACGGAGGAGGAGGCCTGGGAGACCATGGCCCGGCACTCCCTGGAGTCGAGCGAGAGCAGCCGACTGCACTACCAGTTCGACGATGTCGAGCGGTTCAAGAACACGAAGGGCTATGAGCAGTACGCCAAGCTCGGTGCAGGCAAGGCGAGCGACGAGACCATCCTCGAGCGCGGCGCGCGCCCCCAGGCGTGGGGTACGCCCGACCAGGTCTTCGAGAAGCTGAAGCACATCCAGGCCTCCACCAGTGCGGAGGAGTTCGTGCTCAACTTCCGGTTCGGCACCATGGACGCCGAGAAGGCCGAGCGATCCATGCGGCTGTTCGCCGCCGAGGTGCTCCCGCGCCTTCACGACCTTGAGCCCGGGCTCGATGTCACGATGCGCGGTGCGGTCACCGGCGACGGTCATGCGGACTTCGAGTCCGAGAAGGCCCCCACGAGCCTGGGGTTCTGACCCCGACCTGCGAACGAGTGGGCGCCCGGACCTTATGTCCGGGGGCCCACTGCGGTACCGCGAGGCCGAGCCCGTCAGCTGAGGCCGAGGAGCGTGCGTGCCTCGTCGACCGACGCGACCGGGCGGTCAAGGTCGCGCGCCAGACGGGCGGCGCGCTCGACCAGGACGCGATTGCCGTCTGCGAGCTTGCCCTTCCGCAGGTAGAGGGTGTCTTCGAGGCCGGCACGACAGTTGCCTCCGAGCGAGAGGCCGATGGCAGTGAGCTCCAGGTTGGCCCGTCCGACGGCGATGACCTGCCAGATCGCGTCGCCGGGAAGGCGCCTGACCATCGTCATGAGGTTCTCGGCACTCGCCGACATACCTCCGCGCACGCCCAGCACGATGCTGAACTGGAGCGGCGGCTCAAGGAGTCCCTCGTCGAGGAGACGCAGACAGGCGTCAAGGTGTCCGGTGTCGTAGATCTCGAGCTCGGGCTTGACATCGAGCTCGCGCATCCGGGCGGCGAGTCGCCGCACGTCCTTCGGCGGGTTTCGGAACTCGCCGTCGGCGAAGCTCATCGTGCAGGGGTTGAGGGTCGCCATCGCCGGCCGCAGTTCGACCAGTGCCTCCCGCTCCTCGAAGGGAACGGTGAGCCCGACCCCCGTCGAGAGCTGCACGAGGATCGGACAGCGCTCCGCGATGGCCTCGACGGTTCGCCGCGCGGTGGCGAGGTCCGCGGTCGGGCGATCGTGCTCATCCCGGAAGTGCAGGTGCGCGACCGCCGCTCCCGCCTCGTACGCCTGGGCCACCTGATCGGCGATTTCGAGCGGCTGCGTCGGAAGCGACGGGTTGTCACTCTTCGACGCGATGGGTCCGGTCGGCGCGACCGTGATGATGACGCTCATTTTGCGGTTCCTCCTCGACTCGACGCCCTCGCCGCGGCCTTCGGCCACCGAATCCGCGAACGAGCGACCGCCTGCCACTGATATATGGAGTACGATATCTTGAATCTCGGATCCTATCCATCGTCGTCGAATGGGAGCCGCGCCCGTGACCGACCCGATCACCGTCTCCGTGGTCATGCATCGCTTCACCGCCACCGTCCAAGAGATGGGCGAGGCGATGCTGCGGACCGCCTATTCCCAGATCCTCAACTCCAGTCGCGACTTCTCGACCGCGATCACCGACGACCAGGCCCGGCTGGTCGCGCAGGCCGAGCACGTGCCCATTCACGTGGGCTCCATCCCGTGGGCGGTGAAGGCCGTGACCGGGTTCTTCGACGGACGGGTTCGTCCCGGTGACGTCTACCTGCTCAACGACCCCTACCACGGCGGCAATCACCTGCCCGACCTCACCGCCCTCGTACCGGTGTTCCACGACGGCCGGCTTCTGTTCTGGTCGATCAACCGATCGCACCAAAGCGACATCGGAGGGTCGACCCACGGCGCCTACAACCCGGCCGCGACAGAGATCTGGCAAGAGGGGATCCGAATCACGCCGCTGAAGCTCTACGACGCGGGCGAGCTCCGAGATGACGTCATGAAGATGATCGTCACGAACGTCCGGCACACGGACGACTTCCTCGGAGACCTACGAGCCATGATCGGTTCGGCGCGGGTCGGCGAGCGCCGGCTGCTTCAGCTCATCGACGAGTACGGCGCCCACACCGTGATGGAGTCGGTGGAGGACATCCTCGACAGCGCTGAGCGCGAAGCCCGTGAATGCATCAGCTCCTGGCGAGACGGCACCTACCACGGGGAGGCGGTCCTCGACGACGACGGACAGGGCGCGACCGACGTCCACGTCAAGGCCACCGTGACCGTCAGGGGCGACGGTCTGACCGTCGACCTGAGCGATTCGCACCCGCAGGTCAGCGGTTTCATCAACTCGTCCTACCCGAACATGATGTCCGCGGTCTACATGGCTCTGTCGTTCCTGATCGAGCCTCGCACTCCGAAGAACTCCGGAACATTCCGCGTGGTCGACGTCATCGCGCGCGAAGGCACAGTCGTGTGGGCGGCCGAGCCTGCGCCGGTCACCCTCGCCACCAACCACTGCGCGCAAGAGATCGCGGAGTCGGTGATCAAGGCGATGGCCCAGGCGTGTCCGGAGCGCGTCATCGCCGGTTGGGGTCGACGGTTCCGCATCGCCATCAAGGGGGTCAATCCGCGCACCGACAAGCAGTTCATCTGGCACCTGTTCCATGCCCGACCCGGTGGTGGCGCTTCCCCGGCGGGCGACGGCTGGGAAACCGCCGGCGAGGGTCAGGCCATGGGCAGCTCGAAGTTCGGCTCGATCGAGGTGGCGGAAACGCGGTTTCCGCTGTTCTTCGAGCATCACGAGTTCCGTCCTGACTCCTTCGGAGACGGGCGGTTCCGAGGCGGCGCGGGCACCGTCCTGAAGCTCCGCATGGAGACGGCCGAGCCCGCCGTCGCGAACACCGCGGGCGACGGGGTCCGCCACCCCTCATACGGGATCATCGGCGGGCGCGACGGCCTGCCCCACCGATACCGGCTCATCTCGGCCGATGGGACGGAGCGAGTCCTCAAGACCAAGGAGATCGACATCCCTGTCCAGCCCGGGGATGTCTTCTTGGTCGAGTCGGCCGGCGGCGGCGGCTACGGTCCGCCGGACCTGCGGAGCACCGCAGCGCGAGAGGAAGACATGCGCAACGGCTTCGTGACGGCCGTTCCCTCCGCCCCCGAACTCGAAGGAGCCTGATCGATGTACCGCATCGGCATCGACATCGGAGGGACGTTCACCGACCTCGCCGCCGTCGACGAGACGGGCCGGATCGTGATCGCGAAGACGTCATCGACTCCGCACGATCCGTCCGAGGGTCTGATCGAAGGGCTCGCGGTCCTCGCCTCCGAACTCGGCGTCGATCGCGCCGAGATGCTCGCTCAGACGGAACGAATCGTACACGGCACGACTGTGGCCACCAACGCTCTTCTGGAGTCCAAGGGAGCCAAGGTCGGGCTGCTCACCACCGAAGGTCACCGTGACGTGATCGAGATGCGCGAGGGGCTGAAGGAGGACCGCTACAACGTCAGGATGGCGCCGCCGGCGCCGCTGGTGCCGCGACATCGCCGTATCGGAGTCCGCGAGCGAATCCGGTTCGACGGCACGATCGCGACCGCCCTCGAACAGACGTCACTCGCCGAGGCCGTCCGCGCCGTGAGCGAGCTCGGGGTGGACGCGATCGCCGTCTGTTACCTCCACTCCTACCGCAACGCCGGGCACGAAGAGGCCACCGCCGCCGCGCTCGCCGAGGCTCTGCCTGACACGTACGTGTCGCTGTCGTCGGAAGTCCTTCCGCAGATCAAGGAGTACGAGCGGGTCTGGACGACGATCGTGAACGCGTACGTCGGACCTGTGCTCGCGTCGTACCTCTCCAAGCTCAGCAGCCGCCTGGCAGATGCGGGCTACGCCGGGGAGGTCATGATCATGCACTCCCACGGGGGCTTGGCGACGATCGCCGAATCCAGTCGGCTGGCGGCGGGAGCGGTTCTGTCCGGACCGGCGGGCGGAATCGCCGCGGCCACGCATGCCGTCGAGCTGTTGGGGATGCCGGACCTGATCACGTTCGACATGGGCGGGACCAGCACGGACATCGCACTGATCCAGAACGGCGAGGCCCAGCTCACCGCCGAGAAGCAGGTCGGAATCGCAAAGGTCTCCCTTCCGACACTCGATATCCACACGCTCGGGGCCGGTGGCGGTTCGATGGCCCGCACGTCTGGGCGCATTCTCCACGTCGGCCCCGAGAGCGCAGGCGCAGCGCCGGGGCCGGCCTGCTATGGACGCGGGGGTACGACCGCGACCGTCACGGACGCGAACGTCGTGCTCGGCTACCTGGACCCCGAGAACTTCCTTGGCGGGCGCATGGAGCTCGACCTGGCGGCGGCCGACGGTGCCGTCGCCGGCGTGGCCGCGGAGTTGGGCACCAGCGTCATCGAGGCCGCCGAAGGTATCTTCAAGGTCGTCAACACGACGATGGCCGAGGGCATCCGACTGGTTTCGGTACGCCGCGGCGTCGATCCGCGCCGCTTCGGCCTGATCTCGTTCGGCGGAGCCGCCGGTCTGCACGTGGCCGAGGTCGCCAGGATCCTCGAGATCGAGCGCGTCGTCGTCCCCAACGTGGCTTCGGTGCTCTCGGCGTGGGGCATGCTCGCGACCGACCTGCGCCATGAGCTCGTGCGATCGCACGTGAGCGAGGCGGCGAGTACGAGTTCCGACGAACTTCGTGAGCTCCTCCTCCGGATGGAGGCCGAGGGACGCAGCCGACTCGCCGGATTCGACGGCGAGATCGAGATTCGACGCGCTCTCGACATGCGTTACGGCGAGCAGATCTACGAGATCACGGTCCCGATCGACGACATCCCGATCGGATCATCCGAACTGGTCAAGCAGGCCGCCGCGTCTTTCCACAAGCGTCACGACGAGCTGTACGCCTACCACGCCCCGGGCCAGGACGTCGTGATCGTCAATGCGCGTACGACGGCGATCGGCCGGCTGCCCGAACTCCGGGCGGCTCCGCTGCGGTCGGCCGCCGAGGACGTCGTGCCGACCCGCGGCCGGCGCCTGTATCTCGGCGGATGGCGTGAGGTCCCGGTCTACTCACTCGACGAGCTCCCTCACGATCGTCGCATCCATGGTCCGGCGATCTTCGAGACGCCCACCACCTCCGTGCTGATCGGCGAGCCGGACTCCGCCGTCGTGACACCACACGGCTGGCTCGACATCGCGATCGGCTGACGACAGGCAGCCGCCGTCGGAAGGACGACTAGTGAACCCCACCGTCACCAACCCCGCGACGGGCGTCCAGGCCGCGCTTTCCGCCGCTGAGGACCAGTACCGGAACGCGAATCCCACGAGCCTGGA
Source organism: Sphaerisporangium sp. NPDC051011 (assembly GCF_040653595.1). Classification (NCBI taxonomy): domain Bacteria; kingdom Bacillati; phylum Actinomycetota; class Actinomycetes; order Streptosporangiales; family Streptosporangiaceae; genus Sphaerisporangium; species Sphaerisporangium sp. NPDC051011. The sequence goes on from NZ_JBFAGG010000011.1 coordinate 161,691, forward strand.
GCGCCATGTCAGGGCCGCGGCCTCAATGCCCGGAGGTAACACCCGGACCGCGCTCCACTACAGCCCGTTTCCGCTGACGTTCAGCCACGGTGACGCGCAGCACCTCGTCGATCTCGACGGCCACGAGTACGTCGACTTCTTGGGTGAGTACTCAGCGGGACTGTATGGACACTCACATCCCGCCATCATGGCGGCGGCTCGTGCCGCCCTGGACGCGGGTATCGCGTACGGTGGTCCGAATCGGCACGAGGCCGAGTTCGCCGAGCTTCTGTGCGGCCGCTTCCCGTCGGTCGACCTGGTCCGGTTCGTCAACTCAGGCACAGAAGCGAACCTCATGGCCATCGCCACCGCCCGCGCCAGAACCGGCCGCAGCCACATCATGGTCTTCGACGGCGGCTACCACGGGGGCGTTCTCAGCTACCGCGGCGCCTCTCCGGTCAACGTTCCGTACCCGGTGGTCATCGGAACCTATAACGACGTCGAAGGGTCACTCGAGCTCATCGACCGCCACCGCGACGACCTCGCGGCGGTCATCGTCGAACCCATGCTCGGCGGCGCCGGAGCGATCCCCGGAACGGCCGAGTTCCTTCATGCCCTTCAGTCGGGGAGCGCCGACGCCGGCGCCGTGTTCATTCTCGACGAGGTGATGACCTCACGGCTGGCCCCCGGTGGCTTGCAAGAGGTTCATGGGCTGACCCCGGATCTGACGACCTTCGGCAAGTACCTGGGCGCCGGCTTCGGTTGCGGCGCTTTCGGCGGTGCGCGTTCCCTCATGGCGATGTACGACCCGTCACGTTCGGGAGGGCTCAGCCACCCGGGCACCTTCAACAACAACACGCTGACCATGGCGGCGGGAGCTGCGGGCCTGCGGGAGGTGTGGACACCGGAGGTCGCCTACGAGCACAACCGCAATGGTGATCGGCTCCGAGACCGATTGAACGCGCTGTTCATGAAGTCTGGCGTTGCGCTGCAGGCCACCGGGATCGGCTCACTGATCGGCATCCACTTCCAGCGCACTCCGATCTCCACGGTGGCCGACATCGAGCCGGCCGTGGCGAAGCGGGCGTTGCTCCACCTCGAGATGATCGCGCGCGGATACTACTTCGCTCGGCGCGGCTATCTCGCGCTCAGCGTGGCGCTCGAGCCCTCCGACCACGACGGATTCCTGGCTGCGCTGGAGGACGTGCTCTCGGTGCACCGTGAGGTGCTCGCCTGACGGTCGAGGCACTTCACGATGAGTTCCCTGCCTTGACAAGGCGATCGCCCGCGGCACCGACTGACCGGTGCCGCGGGCGATCGCGTGGACGCGAGACGTCGCTCACGCCGGCTGCGGAACGGTGGCGCGGTCGGCGTCGAGGTCGAGCTCGTAGACGCGGATCGCGTTGCCTCGGAGGATCTTGTAGGTCGTCTCCGGGTCGATCCCGTCGAACTGCTTGGAGATGTGCTCGAGGGTGTGCGGGTACGGCCCGTCGGCGTGCGGGAAGTCGACCTCGAACATGATGTTGTCGACTCCGATCTTCTCGGCCTGCTCGATGGCGTGCCGGTCGGCGAAGATGCAGCCGAAGACGTTCCGGCGGATGTAGGCGGACGGCAGTTCGGGCATCGGCTCCTCACCGTGGCCCCAGGTGTGGTGAAGGTAGGCGTGATCCATCCGCTCCATGGCGTACGGCAGCCAACCCGCCTGGCCCTCGGAGTACGCCAGCTTGAGCCTCGGATAGCGGACGAGGACGCCGGAGAACACGAAGTCCGCGATGGAGGCGTAGGAGTTCGAGAACTGGAGCGTGGTGGTGACGACGTCGGGAGCGTCCGGCGGCATCGGCATCATCTTCGACGACGAACCGATGTGCATGCAGATGACGGTTCCGGTCTCCTCGCACGCCGCGAAGAACGGGTCCCAGGTGCCACCGTGGATGCTGCCGTAGCCAAGGTGACCGACGATCTCGCTGAACGCGACGGCCCGGACACCCCGAGCCGCGTTGCGACGAATCTCGGCGGCGGCGAGCTCCGGGTCCCACAACGGCACGACCGGGAGCGGAATCAGCCGACCGCCCGAGTCACCGGCCCACTCCTCGACCATGAAGTCGTTGTACGCCTGGACGCACGCGAGGCCGAACTCGCGGTCGTCGGCCGTCTGTTCGCTGAAGGCCTGGCCGCAGAATCGCGGGAAGGTGGGGAAGGCAAGGGACGCCTCCACATGCTGGCTGCTCATGACCTGCAAACGAGCCTGGGGGTTGTAGCAGGCCGGGTGCATCTCGTCGTAGGTGGCGGGCTCGTTTCCGCGCATCTCGGCGGTCGTCTCGACGCCGTCGAGAATCAGGATCGGTCGACGCAGCACGTAGGCGGAGGTTCCGAAGAACCAGACGTCGCCCGGGTCTCCGTCAGGGTCTTCGACGAGGCCGTTGAAGAGAGTCGACGCACGACTGATCGAGCGACGCTCGACCCTCGGCGCGCGGTCGTGGTACTTGCGGGGCAGCCAGCGCTCGAACAGGTCGGGCGGCTCGATGATGTGATCGTCCACGCTGATCATCTGAGGCAGTTCGGTGGCGTTCATGAAGGAACCTCTTCGGTCGCGAATGCTCTCGCCGGTGAGCTGATCGGACACCGGATATGCAATACGATATACCGGTGTATGGAATATCGATAGGTCAGATGCCGAGCAAGACGATGTCCCCGAGCGCCGCCACGAGCGCGGTCCGGGCGTTCGCCACCTGATTGGCCGAGGTGGTTCCCCGGAGCTGCCGGACGGCTTGGACGACTCGCTGGTGCCGCTGCGATTCGCCGGTGTGGGAGTGCGACATCGTTCCCCCGTCGGTGACGATCGGGTACCGTCCGCCCACCTCGATCGCGCCGTCGGCGATGAAGTCCGGACCTTCGCCGACTTCGCAGTATCGAAAGGCCTCGAAGTAGCGGATGATCTCCCAGGAGAAGTTGTCGTAGAGCTCGAACACGTCAACGTCTTCGCGATCGAGCCCCGCCATCATGAACGCACGATCGGCTGCCTGGCGTCCCAGCATTCCGACGCGATCGTAAGTCGGGGGGTGCGTGTACGACGGCCCCCAGCTCTCGGAGCCACCACCGAGCACACGCACCGGCCGCACAGGTAGATCACGGGCACGTTCCGCCGTCGCGAGCACCAAGGCCGAGCCACCTTCGCCCGTGGTCGCACAGTCGAGCAGGTGGTACGGGTCGGCGATGAGCCTTGAGCCCAGGATGTCCTCGGGGGTGAACGGACCTCTCCCGTGGTAGATCGCCTCTGGGTTACGCGAGCCGTTGTTGCGGATCACCGACGCCACGTACGCGACCTTGAGTGGGTCGACGTCGAACCGATGCATGTACTCCTTGGCCGACAGGGCGAACTCGGCGGGAGTCATCAGGCCCCAGCATTCGATGAACTCGTTGGCGGGTCGCGTCCAGGGCGCGACAGAGGACCGGTCCGTGTGTATGCCTGCTTCGCCGGCGGCCAGAACGACCACATCGCACACACCTGACTCGATCGCCGATGCGGCTTCAAGCACCGAGGCGGGCCCGGGCGCCTGACGGCCGACCCAGAAGTACGGGATGCCCATGGCGTACCCGAAGACCCGCGTGCCGTTCTGGTAGTCGAGACCGGGCAGGATGTTCAAACCGTCCACGTCGGCTACGCCGAGGCCGGCTTGGTCGAGGGCTCCCCTGATCGCCGCGAGCGTGACCGAGTGGGACGTCTCCCCCTCCAGGACACGCGCCTGAGGAGTATTGAAGGCACCGACGATGACCGGTTCCCGACCGGAAAAGGGCATGGCGAATCCTCATCTCGACACAACGGCGAGGCTCGGCGGGCGCGTTCGGCGGCTGGCCGAGAGTGAGCGTCAGGCGGCGAGCCGGAAACAGGGCAGTGAGATCTCGTCCGACTCCCTCACGAACTCCACCTCGACGCGGGATCCGAACTGAACTCGGTCGGGCGTCGCGTCGACGATGTTCGTGAGCATCTCGTACCCCTCGTCGAGACGTACGACGGCGACGACGTAGGGAGCGATGAACGCCGGGGTCTGAGCGCGGCCGATGATCGTGAACGTGACGATGGAGCCGCGGCCGGTGCTCTCAACCCATTCGAGATCGACGCCCAAGCATCCGGAACAGAATTCCTGCGGAAGAAAGACGTGCCGTGCGCAGTCCCGGCAGCGCTGAACCAGAAGACGACCCTCCCGGCAGCCGGTCCAGAACGGCCGGGACAACGCCGTCGGCTTGGGAAGCGGGCGAGTCGGACGATCAGCGCTCACGATGCGTTGTCCTCGCGAGCGGGGCCCGAGTACGCCTCCAGAAGCTGGCCCATGATCCGACGGATGTGCTCGGCACAGCGGTGCCCGGCGAGTTCGCGATCACCGGCTCGAACGGCTTCGGCGATTGCGACGTGCTCCTCGGCGTCGGTCACAAGCTCTCGCTCCAGCACGACGTCCCGCTGCCGTAGCGCCTGCGTCAGCGCGAAGACGTTCTCCATTGTCTGCGCGAGCACTTCATTGCCGGCCGCAGCGGTGACGGCCATGTGGAACCGGTGATCGTGAGCCAGGAAATCCGCCGATCGGTCTTCGCGCGCCGCGGTCAGCGAGTCACCGGCGGTCGCCGCGATCTCGTCCCTGGCGGCATCACCACCGCGCTCGGCCGCATAACGACCGGCCGCGGCCTCCAGGTCCGCACGTAGCTCGAACGCATCTCGAATCATGCGCGCGGAAGGCTCGATTACGCGGAGGCTGCGCGACGTCGGCTCGACCAGGCCGATGTGACGCAGACGGAGAAGCGCTTCCCGGACGGGCGTCTTCGAGACGTTGAGCTGGGCGGCGAGCGTCGCTTCGCTCACCGAGCTACCCGGCGGCAGCGTCGCGTCGATGATCCGATCCCGGATCTGCACATAGACCATCGTGGCGAGGTTGTCCGGCCTGGTCTCGAGCGGCGTCAGTGCACTCGCTCCGGAATTCGTGGCGTTCGACATAGCTGGTCCTCTCCGATCGACGGTCTGGTGCACGGAACATCGTATGCCGCATGTCACCGAGCCTTCGTCGATCGTGTCCTCCGTTCCTAGCGTTCCACACGAAGGAGCGAGTGTAAAGATCTGAGATATCAGGTACCGTATCTCATACAACGGATGGCTTGGAGGCCCGTGTGGGAGACGAGAAGATCGAGACGAACTCTCGATTCCTGGATGGCGTCCGTGTGCTGGAAATCGGCGACGAACTCGGCGAGTACTGCGGGAAGGTGTTGGCCGGGCTCGGCGCCGACGTCGTCCGCGTCGAACCTCCCGGGGGCGAGGTCACCAGGACGTACGGACCGTTCGTCGACGACGAGCCGCACCCGGAAAGATCCCTGTACTTCTGGCATTACAACTTCGGGAAGCGCTCGATCGTCGTCGACCTGGACTCGACGGCCGGTCGTGCGGAGTTCGCGCGGCTGGTCGCGGCGGCAGACGTGCTCATCGACTCTCGACCGCGCAATTTCCTTGCCGACCGCGGCTTCGACCACGATCGGATGTCCGACGTCAACGAGGGTCTCATCTACTGCCGCATCAGTCCGTTCGGCGACACGGGCCCATGGGCGGACCACGCCGGAAGCGACCTCGTGCACCTGGCACTGGGCGGCGTGATGATGAACTGCGGATACGACCCGGACCCGAGCGGCACGTACGACACCCCGCCGATCGCCCCGCAGATGTGGCAGTCGTACCAGATCGCCGGGGAGATGGCCGCGATGTCCGTGGTCGCGGCGCTGATCTCCAGGCTCGACACCGGGCGCGGGCAGGTGCTCTCGACGAGCGTCCACCAGGCCGTCAGCCAGAACACGGAGACGGACGTGCCCGACTGGGTGTTCCTCGGCCAGACGCACTATCGGCTCACCTGCCGGCACTCCACCACGACCAGTCGAAGCCCGTCGCTGTCCCTGACCAAGGACGGCAGATATCTGCTCCCGTATCGAACCTATGTCCGCTCGCAGAACGACGAGTGGGACAGCACGGTCGAGCTCCTTCGGAACCACGGCATGCACGGGGACCTCGATGACCCCAAGTACGCGACGGACCATCGCGATACCGACGAGGCGCGCGCCCACCTGGCCGCACTCGTCGATCAGCTGGTCGGGCGGCTCCTCTACGACCGCGATCTGTGGAGGGAGGCTCAGAAGCTCGACCTCCCCTGGACGCCGATCCGTCGTCCGGAGGAGAACGCCACCGACCCGCACTGGCTGGTTCGTGGTTCCTTCTTCGACGTCCACCACCCGGAGCTGGGCCGGTCCTTCACCTACGTCGGCGCCAAGTGGGTGACCGAAGGCATGTCGTGGCCACGCGGTCCACGGCCACCCCTCGTGGGCGAGCACAGCGATGAGGTGGCTTCAGAGTGGCTCACGCCGAATCGCCCACCCGCCACCGTGTCGGAGCGCGTGTCGCCGCGACCGCGCCTGAGCAAACGGGGCAAGCCGTTCCCGCTCACGGATGTCCGCATCGTCGACCTGAGCTGGATGCTCGCCAGCGCCGGCGCGGGTCGCTTTCTCAGCGCGATGGGCGCTGACGTGATCAAGGTCGAGCACCTCAGCCGTCCCGACCGCATGCGTTTCAGCCCACTCGGCGCCTGCCCTCCGGGCGGACGCGAGGAGCGAGATCGTGCGCGAGAACCGCTCCCGACGCCCGCGAGCAACGGGACCTCGGGAAATCCCAATCGGAGCGGATCTTTCATGGAGATCAACGCCGGCAAGCGCGCGATCTCCCTGAACCTCAAGAACCCGAAGTCCCGCGCCATCCTTGAGGAGATGATCGCGGACGCCGACATCGTCGTGGAGGGTTTCTCGCCCGGCACGATGAAGCGCATGGGCTTGGGCTACGACCGTCTTCGTGAGCTCAAGAATGACATCATCTATGTGCAGCAGAGCGGCCTCGGCGAGCTCGGGACCTATGGCCGGGCGCGCACCTTCGGGCCCAGCGCGCAAGCGATCTCGGGAATCAGCGACATGTCCGGGCTCCCGGAACCGTTCCCGCCCGCCGGAATCGGATACTCGTACCTGGACTGGTTCGGCGCCTACAACATGGCGACAGCGATATTGGCTGCGCTGCACCGCCGCGATGTCACTGGCCTGGGGTGTCACATCGATGCTTCCCAGGGCGAGACCGGCCTGTACCTCACCGGTACGGCCGTCCTTGACCACAGCGTCAACGGTCGCCACTGGTCGCGATACGGCAACCGCTCTCCCTACCGCGTCGCAGCCCCACACGGCGCGTTCCCGACGGCCGGCGACGACCGCTGGATCGCGATCGCCTGCTTCACCGACGACCAGTGGCGGGCGACCGCTTCGGTTCTCGGCGTACCGGCACTGGCGTCAGACGCGCGGTTCTCGACACTGGCGGCCAGGATCGAGAACCAGGACCAGCTCGAGTCGTCGGTGCGAGAGGCGACGCGCCGACGCGAGCCTTTCGAGCTCATGGCGGAACTGCAGGCGGCCGGGGTTGCGGCCGGCGTGTGCCAGACGGCGCAAGACCGCGTCGAGCATGACCCACAGCTGGCTCATCTCGGCTGGATGACCGAACTGGACCAACTCGAACTCGGACGCTGGCCGGTGAAGGAGCACCCGACTCAGTTCTCCGAGACGCCGACGTACATCGGCGGCCGATGGGATCGGTCAGGCCCCAACTACGGGCAGGACACCGATGCCGTGCTCAAGGAGCTTCTCGGACTCGACTCGGCTGAGATCGAGGCTCTTCGCCGGGACGGTGCGCTGTGACGCGACTGGCTCGGGCGAAGATGTTCGATGGCACCGTGCGCTTCGGCTTGGTGGAGGACGAAGCGTTCCTCCCCCTCGATCGGCATGTGTTCGGCGAAGAGCCTGGACGCACCGGGCAAGCCGTACCGCTCTCTGACGTGCGGCTTCTGAGTCCCACAGAGCCTCGCAACATCCTGGTGATGTGGCGAGCGTTCTACAAGGAGGGCGATCGGCGTACGGTCGACCACAGTCCGTATCTGGCGGTCAAGGCCGCCGGTGACCCGCCCGGCGGCGACGGATCTCAGATTCTCATCCCGGAACTGGTGGGCGGTCCACTCGCTGCCGAAGCAGAACTCGCGGTCGTGATAGGCCGGCGCGCGAAGAATCTGACACCCGAGCAGGCCTGGGGTACGATCGCCGGGTTCACCGTCATGAATGACGTGACCGCGCCGTCGTTGTTGCATCCGACGGGCCAATGGCCCGAGGAGTTGCCTCGACTGGTCTCCGGCGCCGTGGTCGCCAAGTGCTTCGACACGTTCTCACCGTTCGGTCCATGGATCGAGACGTCACTGACCGACGACGAGATCAAGGCCGGTGTGACGATCAGAACCTTGGTCAACGGCGAAGAGAAGATGCGCGGCACTACTGCCGATTTCAAGTTCACGGTTGGCGAGGTCGTGAGCCACGCCTCCCGCATCCTTACACTGACGCCGGGCGACGTCATCACGCTGGGGACCCCGGGCGTCGTGCTCGTGGATGACGGCGACGTCGTCGAGTGCGAGGTCGAAGGAATCGGATCACTCCGGAACACCATTGTGGCCCAGCCCTAGGGCTTACCATCGAAGGAGCAGGGATTTTGAACGACGACCGTCCGATCCTGATCAGCGGTGCCACCGGCCGACAGGGCGGTGCCACAGCGCGCGCCTTGCTGGCGGCGGGCGTGCCGGTGCGGGCCCTTGTCCGTGACACCGAGAGCCAGGGAGCTCGCGCGCTTCGGACCGCGGGAGCCGAACTCGCCAAAGGCGATTTGCGAGACCGCCGCGCCCTGGAGCAAGCGTGTCAGGGTGTGCGCGGCGTCTTCTCAGTCCAGACGCCCATGGATGGCGGCATCGACTTTCAGTCCGAGCGTGACCAGGGACGCAACCTCGTCGAGGCCGCGCTTGGGGCCGGTGTCGGGCAGTTCGTGCACACCTCCGCCTCGGGAGTCGGTTCCCACCATCGAGCGGCTCCCGGCTGGAACGAGGGTCGTTGGAGCATGGTCGACTACTTCGAGTCCAAGGCGGCGACCCAGGAGCTGGTCGCGAAAGCCGGGTTTGAGTACTGGACGCTCGTCAAGCCGCCCACCTTCATGGATCACGCGTTCTTCCAGCGCAGCGCGGTCGTCGACAGTGAGATTGTCACCGCGTTCGCACCGGAGACCGAACTGCCGCTGATCGCTCCCAATGACATCGGGTTGGCGGCCGCTGCCGCGTTCATGGATCCGAGCCGGTTCAACCAGGTCGAGCTCGAGCTCGCGGGCGACGTGCTCACCGTCGGCGCGATCGCGGACGTCCTCAGCCAGATCTGGGGAGAGCGGGTGGTCTCCCGCAGCCTGACCCCAGACCAGGCCAAGGCGGCCGGCCTGCCTGAGCCGGTAGTCGAAGCCCAGGAGTGGCTCAACATCGTCGGTTCTCCCGCGCGACCCGCGCAGGCTCGCTCGATGGGCCTGTCGCCGATCGACTTCAGGACATGGGCGACCCAGCACTACGCGGAATGAGCGCCAACGGCGCGCAAGCAGAAATGAGTTCTGCCGCAGGCCGTCGGCCTTGACGTATTCGTCTGCCGCGGTGCTGGCCACTGCCCGCATCGCGGCAGTGGCCACGAACCGAGCCGCTCAACTCGCAGCCGGCTACCTCGGAGGCGACATGGACAACTTGCCTCGGCCTTCGCGAAGGAAGGTCTTCGCCCCCGAGGTCGGACATCAACCGCGGATCGAGCGGGCGCACCCGCGGCCGCGCCCGGAAGCCATGTAGTACTCCAGGTCGCGTACCGCGCACCTCGCAGCGATGTCTTCCTCCATCGACTTTCGCAGGTCGATCATCGAGATACCCGGTGCCACGGATCCGGCCGGCGACCAGAGGACGCCGGCGAGGACTACCTCGAGAGCCAATCGGTCGGCCTGATTCGCCGCGATCCGCTTCAACGCGAGACGCCACAGCGCGCGACGAGCAAGCTTGCTGCTCACAGCAGTCCATTTCCTTCCGCCTCGGCGATCGCGTCGCGGTCGCCGAGGTAGCTGGCCTCAAGGAGTTCGGCGTCATGCCGGAGCGACTCCGCGGTACCTTCAGCGACGACCTGTCCGTGAGCCAGCACGATGCCGCGGTCAGCGATCTGGAGGGCGGCGCGCACGTGCTGCTCGACCAAGAGCACACCCATGCCGCGCTCGTTCGCGATCGTTCGTACGATCGGCAGCAGTTGCTCGACCACGATCGGCGCCAGCCCCAGGCTCATCTCGTCCAGCATGATCAACTTCGGGTCGGCGATGAGGGCGCCCGCCAGCGCGAGCATCTGCTGTTCACCGCCGGACAGAAGTCCCGCCTTCCGTCCGAGCAACGGCTTCAGAGCGGGAAAGTAGTCGAGTACCTGGGCAGTCGCGATCGTGGAGCCGCGATGGCGCCGGAGTCGAAGGTTGTCGCCAACCGTCAGGCGGTAGAACAGCCCGCGGCCTTCGGGGACGACACTGACGCCTCGTCGAGCTACCTGAAACGCCTTGCCTCCGCGTACCGGCTCGCCCAGCACCTCCAACTCGCCGGCGATCAGTGGAAGAACCCCGGCGATCGTCAGGAGCAATGTGCTCTTGCCGGCGCCGTTCGCGCCGAGGACGCACACGACCTCACCAGGCTTTAGAACGAGGTCGACGCCACGAATCACGGCGAGTCGACCGTACCCGCCTTCGAGTTGCCGAGCGTTGATCAGCTCCGTCATGGGGTCACTCCTTGCGAAGGCATGGTCGCCATCCCCTCGCCGCCGGGGCTGTCGGTGGTGCCGAGGTACGACGCGATGACTCGTGGATCGTTGCGGACCTGATCGGGTGTGCCCTGGGCGATGAGCCGGCCGAACTCGACGACATAGACGCGATCGCAGACACCCATCACAAGGTGCATGTCGTGGTCGATGAGAAGGCAGCCGACGCCTGTGGATGCGATATCTCTGAGTAGCTCCCCGAAATGCAGGCTTTCGGATGTGTCCAGGCCGGCGGCCGGCTCGTCGAGCAGCAGCGCCTTCGGCCGAAGCGCGAGCGCACGCGCGACACCGAGCGCCTTTTGCCGCCCCAACGGAAGCTCACTCGGCCGGCGATCGGCTACGTCGTCGAGCCCCATCAGAGTGATGGCGCGGCGGACATCCTCCGAGGCGGGCCTGGTCGGACGGACGAAGTCGCGGAGGAACTTCCAGGTGTCGTTGCCGATATCGTCCGCCACCTGAACGTTGCCGGCGACTGACAGGTCGTCGAAGATTTCACCGGCCTGCCAGGTCCGCACCAGACCACGCCTCACCCGCATATGCGGTGACTGAGCTGAGATGACGTCGTCCGAGAGGGTGATCTTTCCCTTGGCAGGGGTGAAGCCCGTGACAGCGTCGATGAAACTCGTCTTGCCGGCCCCGTTAGGACCGATCAACCCAACGATCTCACCTGAGCGGACCGTCACGGATACGTCGTTGACAGCCGTCAGGCCGCCGTACGCAACGGTGATCCCATCGGCCCGAAGAACCACGTCGCCGATCTCTCGCGTTCTCTTCGTTCGGTTGAGGGACGTGGGCTGAGGCGCGACCTGTACCTCGGTCTCCCGGCGCCGCGGTGCCCACTGCCGCCGGATCGCGGTGACAACCCGTCGAGTGTCGGACCGCATCTTTCCGACCAGTCCCTCGGGGTTCAGGATCACGGTCAGGATCAGCGAGGTCCCGGTCAGGAGCGCGTAGTAAGGCCCGAGATGCAGGTGCTCATCGAAGAAGACGAACACGATGCCGAGAACAGCGGAGGCTCCGGCCAGCACGGCGCCACTCACGCTGGTGATCCCGGACAGGTACGAGATGGCAAGCAGCGACAGCCCCACGAAGACGGCGAATGACACTGGGCTCAGCTGACCGCGGCTGTACCCGATGAGCGTGCCGCCAAGGCCTGCGAGAAACGATGCCAAGGCGAACGCCGTCAGTTTCACGCCTGCCACGCTGATGCCGATCGACGACGCAGCCCTCTCGTTCGACCTGACGGCCAGCATCTTTCGACCGGAGCCTGACCTCATGACGTTGCCGACCAGGACGAACGCCACGGTCACCACGATCAGCACCATGACGCCGAACTCCGCCCTGGCGATGTTCGTGCCCTCCTGGACGGACAAGTCGATACCCAGGAAGGACGGCGTGGGGATCACGTTCGCTGTCGAGTCGGCGATGTCCGGGTTGGACAAGATGAACTTCTCGACCGTGACCGCCGCCGCGAGCGTGACCACGGCTAGCTGCGCGCCGCGGATCCGTAGCGCAGGAAGGCCGACGATGCATCCCACGCCCGCGGCGAGCAGAGCAGCGAGAATCATGGAGAACGGGAACGGGAGCCCTGTCCCGATCTTGGAGAGGAAGAGTCCCGCAGTTCCGGCGAAGGCCGCCTGAGCGAGCGAGATCTGGCCGACCATCCCGGTGAGAACCACGAGCGACAGGGCGATCAACGACATCGCGAGGCTGGTGATCAACCCGAATCGGTAGGTACCGCTGAGTACCAGCATGAGAACAAGCCCGGCGAGCCCCAGAACGAGGACGTTCACCGGCTTGTTCTTGGGCAGGATCACGGCTGGGAGCGAGGACAGCACCTCGTCGCCTCGAGTCGGAATCGAGCGTCCGAACAAGAACAGGACGATCACGATCACGAGGAACGGCACCGCGTCAGAGATGCCCTGCGTCGCGAAGTCGGGCCACCAGGGCTTCGTCTTGGACAGGAACTGCAGCTCCGACTGCACCACTCCCAGAGCGAGCGCTCCGACCAGCCCCCACCAGATGGACCGCAGGCGCGCGATCAGGGCGGCGGCCAGCGCCGGTACGACCAGCAGCGAGAGGATGTCGGGGGTCAGCACGCCTGTGGCCGGGCCCGCGAGGATCATGACGAGCGCTGTGAAGACGGACGCCAGCACCCACGTCAGCATCCCGAGGCGGTACGGAGACAGTCTCGCGAAGGCCGCGGCCCTTTCGTTCTCGGCGGCCGCCTGGATCGCGAGCCCCGCGCGGGACTTGCTCGACCAGAGTGCGAGCAGCAGGCCCAGCACCACGACCACGCCGATCAACCAGAGTCGATCAAGCGGGACCTTCGCCCCGCCGATCTCGACGACACCGGTCGGCAGGAGCGGCACTCGGCTGCGCGCATCGGTGCCGAACTTGAGTCCGACCACGGACTGCAGGGTGAGCATGACACCGATGGCGCCGACGACCTTGGCGAGGACCGGCGCATTGCGCAGCGGCCGGGACACGCACAGCTCGACCAACATTCCGATCGCAGCCGCGACAAGCAGAGCAACCAGGACGCTGATCGCCATGGGAGGCGGCTCCCCCAGATCGAGCGAGGGCACCCATGGCAGGGGCAGGGTCAGTCGCCCCTTCGTCAGATCGTCGAAGACGAACAACGGAACCGTCGCCATGGCCGCCGCCGCGAAGTTGATCACGCCGGCGCCCTGGTAGGATACGATTACGCCCAGGGTGAGTGCTGCGTATACAGCGCCGACGCTGAGCCCGAGGACGACAAATAGCAGGTACTCGGTCACGGAGATGGGCTCCTGTCTTGCCTCTGAGGGGTGCCACTCGCTCGATGTCAGCCGATCAGCTCGACGGAAGGATCCCGCTGACGTCGACCGGCTGTCCGGGGAGTACCTCGCTCTTCCCCGCGTCGTTGACCTTGGTGAAGAAGAACCCCGTGCTGCATGCCGTGGTGCCCGGCCAACTCGGCTTCGAGCAGTCGTAGCCCGTGGTGCGGAAGAAGAGGCGCCCCTTGGCGGTCTTCATCGCAGACTTCACAGACGCTGCGGTGAGGTCGCCCTTCACCTGCGAGAGCAGGTCTGCGACCCAGGTCCCCGTGAGGAAACCCTGCATCGCCTGGCCCCTGTTCTCGATGCCGTCGTCCTTGGTGTAGCGCTCAAAGATGTGGATGTCAGCCTGAACGTCGTCCGGGATCGGGGCCATCGAAGCGTTGTAGATGGAGTTGCCGACGATGACATCGGTGAGTTCGGACGGCTTGAACTTGTCCGCCATCACAGCGCAGGTTCCCGCCTGGATGATGCCGCTGAACCCGAGCGACCGGAATGCGGGGACAGCCGCGATGCAGTCCGCGTCCACGCCGTAGAAGGCGATCGCGTTCGGGTCGGACGCCAGGACCGTGGCACCGAAGGACGTCCAGTCCGTCGGGCTGGAGAAGAAGAACGGCGTCACCTTGACGCCCAGCCGCTCCGCAGCCGGCACGATCACCTTGTCCATCGCGGTGTGCAGCGGAGGCACGTCCGCGAGCACCATGGCCATCGACTTGGCGCCCATCTTGGCGAGCTGGACGACACCGGCCGCGTATCCCTCTTCGTTCGAGGCGTACGCCACGTATGCGTCGCCGACCGCGGTGTTCTCCAGGGGACCGTAGGCGAAGCCGCTGGTGTCGACGATGCCTGCCTTCTGAAGGATCGGCAGTGCGGCGTCCGTGGCGTAGTCGACGCCCTGGGTCGCCATGACGACGCGCTCGCCGACGAACTTGTTGGCGCAGTTGACGGACGACTCCGGTGTCACGTCGGTCTTGCAGGTCACGACCTTCAGCGGGTGACCGTTGATGCCACCGCGCTCGGAGTTCACGTAGTCGACCGCGCTCTCGAAACCCTTGCGCATGTCGGTGAGCGACAGGGTTCCGCCTTCCAGGCCTCGGAAGCCGATCACCACGGGGTCGAGGCTCGGGTCAGCAGACTTCGCGTCCGCCGGAGCTGACTCCGACGCGCCGCCGGCCTTGGGCGCGTCGGTGTTGTCACTTCCGCACGCACTGAGCGTTGCCGCTGCCAGCAGGCCCGCGGCGATGAGGGGGAGTGTGGTTTTTGCACGGATCACAGAAGTCTCCTAGATCAACTAGGTACGCCGGCACGCCGCGTCTCGGGTGGACAGGGATCACGGTTGGCCTCGCACCGGCGGGCAGTGAGAAGGACCATAGCCCCTCTGTGACGTTCGCAACAGATCTGCCGCCGTTAAATTTGAAGGCGATTTGTTTTTCCCCGCACGTCAGACAGTGGTACGCATCAGCCCTGGACACGAGGGGCGAATCAGAGCGGATGTGGCTCTTCCTGAGGGACCGGGTTGATCAGGCGGTGACGTCGTGTTCGGCCTGGTCGGGGGTCTGGTGCACTCGACTCGAGCGAGGTGGAAGCGCCGGCAGGTGTCGAAGTCGCCGATTGCGATCAGAGCTCGGAGTTCGAGGATGGCTTCGACTGCGGGGAGACCCCAGCGGGTGCCGGTGATGTCGCGGCGGTCGCCGATGAGGGGCGGCAGGCTCCTTCGATGACGCCGGTGGCGATCGGCCGGCCGGCCGCCGGCGCCACGTCGTAGCGCGGGAACTCGGCGTTGCCGGTCAGGTATCGGAGCCAGGGGTCCACACCGCCGCGCCGGTCACCGGCCAGGCCGTTCCCGGTGGCCTGGGCGTCGATGGCATCCGCGACGTGGTCGAGGTGACCGGCCGGCACGGCGAATGAGCATGGGCGGCGACCCGGTCTTCGGCGGCCGAGTCACCGGCGCGGTGTACTGGCCGGTACCAGCCGATCACGCGAGGACGCGGCCGTCGCGGGATCGGCGAGCCCACCAAGCAGATACTCAAGGGTGTTCGTCGAGGCTGCGAATGCAGTCGGTCATCGTGGTCGTGTCGTACGGTTCGGCCACCTGCGCGACCACCACAGGCCCGGAGCATCCTTGATTCAAATTCGCTTGGGAGCCTCCAGCGCCGGGTCGACCAGGGTGCCGCCCGCGGCCTCGTAGTTGACGAACGGGTTGAGCACGCCGTGCCTCGCGCCCGTGTTGACGTCCCGCCAGATCTGCCCGAGGCGGCTCGAGTTCGCGAACGCACTGGCCCCGCCGAGGTACATGAGATCGTCCACCGCCGTGGTCACCATGCGCGCAGCCTGCGCGACGTTCGCCGCCAGCACCCCAAGGCGTGCGGGAGGCAGCAGAGCGGCGCTCTCGGCAGCCTCGTCGACGACGCGCGCCGTCTCTGCCACATGGAGTCGCGCCGATTCGACCCGAAGCGCACACTCCCCCAAGACCGCACGGAACGTCTCCGAGTCGGCCTGGCTGGCGTGCCGGCTCATCACGACGGCACGATTGACCGACCCCTTCGCAACCGCCTGGCATGCGGCCTCACCCAAGCCGACCAGCACCGAGC
The DNA here is from genome assembly GCF_040653595.1 of Sphaerisporangium sp. NPDC051011. Classification (NCBI taxonomy): domain Bacteria; kingdom Bacillati; phylum Actinomycetota; class Actinomycetes; order Streptosporangiales; family Streptosporangiaceae; genus Sphaerisporangium; species Sphaerisporangium sp. NPDC051011. Next base: position 177,814 of record NZ_JBFAGG010000011.1, read on the forward strand.
CGACCAGAACGGCGGAGGCAGGAAGTGGCGCGTAGCGCGTGTACACCGGCGCGTCCGAATCGTTGCACTGCTCGGTGCCCATCACGGTTCCGAAGGGCGCTGTCATGTGCTCGGGAACGAAGAGCTCATCGGTCACGATCGTGTGACTGCCCGACCCCCGCATGCCGATCGTGTCCCAGGTCACCTCGACCCGAACAGCGGAAGCGGGGACGATCACCAACCGCTCGGCATTGCCGAGCATCGCCCAGTCATCGTGAAGGATGCCCGAGGCGAATCCCCATCGACCGGTCAGAAGGTAGCCCCCGTCCACCGGCTTGAGCGTGGCCGCCGGCGACAGGACCTGAGCGAAGCGAGCCGACGCCTTCGCACCGAACGTCTCCTGCTGCGCCTCCTCCGGGAAGCGGCCGACGTACGAGTTGGACCCGTTGACGATCATGACGACCCACGCCGCCGAACCGCAGTGTCGAGCGACGGCCCTGATCACCTGGCCGGCCGTCTGGACATCGACACCGAGACCGCCGAACCTCGCAGGCGTCAGCATGGAGAAGAGCTCGGCCTGCCCAAGCGCTTCGATGACTTCAGGGGCCAGCCGACTCTCCCGGATCGCGTACGCCGTTCCGGCCGCGAGGACGTCGGCAATGCGCTCAACGCGGCTTACGAGAAGGTCAGCGCTTCCTGAGCGCTGCACCGGCGGCTCAAGTGTGGTGGACATCGACGACTCCCTCTCCTGGCTACTTGGGGGCAAGCGATCGTTCGACCGACCGCAGCATCGCGTTTGCATTATGACCGTAAGGAAAGAGCTATATCTAGACATCGGGACGAACTCGTCGCTACCGGACGTCAGGCGCCCGTGCCGACTTCATACTGTCTCTCTTGCGATCGTCACGGTTACGCTAGTCACATCAGTAGCCACCCAACGAGGGAGACACCCGATGAGCACGTCCCGATCCGCGAGCGAGATCGCCCAGATCCTGCGCCACCTCGGAGACCCGGGATCGGATCCTGACCCTCAGGCCTTCGACGAACTGCTGGCGGATGACATCCGATGGCAGCTGATGGGCAGCGGTCTCGAGTACGCGCGGACCTACTCGGGAAAGGCCGAGCTGTACGGCGAGTACATGGGCAAGCTGCAGGCACGCCTTGACCACTCGCGCTCGCGCACGTCCACGGTCGAGGTGATGGCCGACGACGGCCAAGGCATGGTCACGGTCCACAACTCTGACGACCTGGTGCTCGCCGACGGCAAGGCCCTCAAGGTCGAGGTGGCGCTCCTCATGAAGGTCACCGACGGCAAGGTGACCGAGGTGCGCGAGTTCATGGACTTGCGGCCGGTCGAGGCCGCGTTCGGCGCCTCGCTCGCCTAGACGATCGAGTCTGAGGGATCGCCTGCGGAAACAGGGCGAGGGCGTTCAAGATCCGTTGTACGACAGACCTGAACGCCCTCGCGACCGCGCTCTGCGTGAAGATCGACGACGCCGAGGACATGGCCGGGTCCGGCACCCTGACGTCCCAGCGCCGGTATCGCACCTACCCTCAGTGACGCCGAGTTTCGCTTGTCGGGGCGGCCCCGGCGCCGCCCCGACAAGCATGACGACCGACACGGTCGCCGGCTCGAACTACTTCGGCCAATCCGCCGGAGCGGGGTTGGTGCCGATGAGCGGCAAGAGCTCCGCCGCGATGACGTCCCCGGGGATTCCCTGGAAGTCTGACACCCCATAGCGCAGCAGCAGTTCGTGCGCCTTGATGAAGGCCTGCTCGGCTCCCGCGGGCGACCAACCGCTGACGAAGATCGTCTCCTCGCCCGTGGGGTTCCAGAACGTGTGCACGACTCCGCGAGGGATGAAGACGAAGTCCCGCGGACCGTAGACCTTCCGCTTGGTGTCACCCAGGAGGCCTAGTTCGCCTTGAACCACGTAGAAGAGTTCATCGTGCCCCGGGTGCCAGTGTGCGGGCGGCCCCTCGCCGTTCGGTGCGATGCGGTACTCCAAGAAGGAGGCAAGTCCGCGCGTGTGCGACCCGTCGACCAGGACATTGATGAAGTCGCCCTCCGGAGGCGTCGGGATGGCCCCCTCACCGGGCGTCCGCACGATGACACCGTCGGACAGAATGCCGTCTACGTGCCCCCAACCGTCCTGCTTATCGGACATGGCACTCCTAACTCGAGACTATGACCGTTTCGTGTCGTTCGACATGGAGACACTATATGACTCGGTAGCAGATTGGTGCGCTCTCCTCTCGGTCGTCACGTTGCGGCTATATTGCGGGCATGACAGCCGGAGAGCACAAGACAGAACAGGGTGTCGCCGTCGAGGTGCGGTCGGGCCGTCGCCTCGTGCGCGGCCGACGCCAAGGCGGAGTCGATGCCTACCGCGGTATCCCGTACGCCGCCCCCCCGGTGGGGAGCCGACGGTTCGCGCCCGCGGCCCCGATTCCAGACGACCATGACGACGTCGACCGGACCGTCGACGCCACGATGGCGTCCCCCTCGTTCCCACAGCCACCGAGCCGCGTCGAGCGGCTGATGGGGCGCCCGTCCGGGACCTATGACGAGGCACGTTCACTGACCCTCAACATTTGGACGCCGACCGGCGCCACGAACCGCCCCGTTCTCTTCTGGCTTCATGGTGGCGCGTCTGTCAGTGGCTCAGCGTCGTGGGATTGGTACGACGGCGCTCGACTCGCCGCCACCGGGGACATCGTCGTGGTCACCGCCAACTATCGCCTGGGTGCTTTGGGGTACCTGGACCTTCGCGACCTGGAATCGGGCAGCGAATCGTGCGCGAATGCGGGCCTCAGCGATCAGATGACCGCGCTTGAGTGGGTCGCGGCGAACATCGCGTCCTTCGGCGGCGATCCCTCCGCGATCACGGTGGGCGGTCAGTCGGCAGGAGCCGAGTCCGCCGTCCTGCTCGCCGGCTCCTCTCGCACCGGTCGCCTGGTTCGGCGCCTCTTTCTTCAGAGCGGCGGTTCGCACGGTTGGGTGCAGCCGCCACAGCAGTCGGAATCGTTGGCCGCGGAGTACCTGGCCGTCCTCGGTGAGAGCGTTGACCATCCCGTTCGCCTCGACTCGCTCAGGTCATTGCCGGTCGACGCTCTCCTGGACGCTCAGGTCGAGTTCCTGCGCCGGCGCGCTCTCGCCGGCGACGTCAATCCTCCGTTCGGAGTGGCGGGGGCAGTGGACGTGCCCACCGGCGGCACGAAGGCCTTCCTGCGGGCCCGCCCCGAACTCGACGTGCTGGCGGGATGGACACGCGACGAACTCCAGGGCTTCGCCCGGCTGAACCCTGCCGGCGGTTCGATCTCCGACACGGAGGTCATCTCGGCGTTGGCGCCCCGCTTCGGCGACGGCGCCCGGACGTTGCTGGAGCACTATCGATCCAGCCGGCCGGACGCCCGGCCCGCCGACCTGCTGTCGGCGATCAACGGAGACGCGGTCATGATGGCACCACTCCTCGATCTGGCGGCGGAGCGGACGAGCGCCGACGCGTCGACGTTCCTCTATCGCTTCGATTGGTCGGGGTCGGAGTTCGGTGCGTGCCACTGTGTGGATCTGCCCTTCCTGTTCGGAACCTTCGATCGGTGGATGCCCGGCGCGGCCATGCTCGGTCACGCGACCCCAGACGACCTCGGCTCTGTCGCCCAGCAGTTCATGGAGGTCGTCGGTTCCTTCGTGCGGAGCGGCGTCCCTCGCCTTCCGGGACTCGAGTGGTCATGCTGGGCCAAGGACGCCGGCGTTGCTCGCATCGGCGGTCAGGCGACGACGGTCGAGCGCGGCCTCGGCCTTCGCGAGCGCGATCTTCTTGCGTCCAGCGCTCGGCCATGACACGGAAGGACCTAGGCTCGGTCTGCCAAGGCACCATGACGGAACCTCAGACTGGAGACCTCGTATGACCCCGTCGCCAAGCTTCTCCGGAGACGAAGATGCGCTTGGAGCGGCGGTGTCCGAAGCCGCGACCTCGCGCGAGATCGCGGCCGACATCGGGGCCGAGGTCCCTCCACAGCAGTTGATCTTCAGCTTGTTCGGTCTCTACTCGCGCACCCAAGACGGCTGGCTGTCCTCGGCCGCGATCGTGCGCCTCGGGAGAGAGCTCGGGATCGAGGAGCCTCTCACCCGTTCGGCGGTCTCGCGCATGAAACGGCGCGGCTTCGTTCGGAGCAGTAAACGCGCCGGACGGGCCGGTTACGAACTCACCCCTAGTAGCGTCCGGATCATTCTCGATGGCGACAAGCATGTCTTCGGGCGCGGCCGCGCGCTCCCGGAGGACAGTTGGGTGGTCGTCGGATTCTCGGTCCCCGAACACCAGCGTGAACGCCGTCACCGGATCCGGACGGCGCTGATCCGCCTTGGCTTCGGCACCGTAAGCCCTGGCATGTGGATCGCACCCGCCCACCTCGAGCGTGAAACGCAGGCAGCCCTGCATAGCCTCGGAGTCACCGACTACGTCGACATCTTCCGCGCACAGTTCGTGGCGGTCGGCGACCCTCGAGAGAAGGTCGCGTCGTGGTGGGACCTGGACGCATTGACCGGCATGTACGCCACATTCATCGATCGATTCACGCCGGCTGATGAGCGTCATCAACCGAACGATGTCGATCCGGCCGCGGCGTTCCGCGACTACGTCCCCATGCTCGCCACCTGGAGGAGGCTGCCGTACCTCGACCCCGGCCTTCCGTTGGCGTTGCTGCCCTCCCCGTGGGCCGGTTCCATCGCGGAAGACCTCTTCTCTCGTCTGGACCAGAAGCTGCGCGGGCCGGCTGAGACGTACGCGCTCTCGATGCTCTAGGCCGAGGAAAAATTCAAAGGTGGTTCGAATTTTGATAGTCTCGATACATGAAGCTAGGACTCGGACTGGGGTACTGGGGAGCTCGACAGCCTCAGGGGCAGCGCGAACTAGTCGCCGAGGCGGAGCGTCTCGGCTTCGACTCGGTCTGGACCGGTGAAGCCTGGGGCTCGGACGCCCTGACTCCCCTCGCGTGGCTCGGCAGTGGAACCTCGACGGTCCGTCTCGGGACCGCCATTGCTCAGATGTCCGCACGGACGCCGACCGCAACGGCGATGGCGGCCATGACGATGGACCACCTGACCGGTGGACGTTTCGTGCTCGGCATCGGCGCGTCGGGGCCCCAGGTCGTCGAAGGGTGGTACGGCGCGCCGTTTCCTCGCCCGCTCGAACGGACTCGAGAGTATGTGAGCATTCTGCGGCAGACGATGCGCCGCGAGGTGGTGTCGTTCGATGGCCGGCACTACCAGTTGCCCTACCAAGGGGGCGCCGGCCTGGGAAAGGCCTTGAAGTCGACACTTCATCCGGTGAGGCCCGAGATTCCGATCCTGCTCGCGGCCGAGGGACCGAAGAACGTCGCGTTGGCCGGGGAGATCGCCGACGGCTGGCTGCCGCTGTTCTATTCGCCCTACGCGGACGACGCGTACCGCGACAGCCTTGCCCAAGGTTTTCGGGCCAGGACGGACCCATCGTCGGCTCGGGACTTCGAGGTGGTCTGTCCGGTGAGTGTCGCGATCGACAGCGACATCGAAGCCGCCGCGGACCGGCTCCGCCCACGGCTCGCCCTGTACATCGGAGGCATGGGCGCGAAGGGCGCGAACTTCCACGCGGCCGTGTTCGAACGTATGGGATACGAGGCCGAATGCGCTCACATCCAGCAGCTGTACCTGTCTGGGCACAAGGACGAAGCGACGGCGGCCGTCCCCCTCGAGCTTGTCGAGAAGGTCGCACTTGTCGGGCCGAAGGAGAAGGTCGCCGATGACCTGCAGGCTTGGTCCGCTTCCCTGGTGACGACGATGCTCATCTCTGGCGACCTGCGCGCGATGCGGACACTAGCTGAGCTCCTTCTCTGATCCGGAACATCGGGCCCCGTCGCAGATTCATCGGACAGTAACCGGGCAGTCGGCAGCGAACCCCGGCGCCAGGTGGCGCGGCAGGACTGGTGATCAGCTCAGCCGGTCAGGCTGCAGGGCCCTGTGGGGCCGGTCGTCGGGGTCCGGCCGACCGGCATGGCGAAAGTGACTCAGATCACATGAAGTGGGGCGGAAGTGGGGAAATAACCGGGGACTGATTCCCCGTTTAGCCCTGTGTCCGAGCGAAACGGGGACTTAGTCCCCGGATCGCGCTCCACTCGCCCGAGGAGTACGCCGTGCAGACCACGCCCCCCGTGCAACGCCGAGCGACCCGGCCGCGTGCCGATGCCCTGCGCAACCGGGAGCGGATCGTCACCGCCGCCCTGGAGATGTTCGTCGAGTTCGGCCCCGACGCGCCGCTCGACGAGATCGCCCGGCGGGCCGGTGTCGGCAACGCCACGGTGTACCGCCACTTCCCCGACCGTGACGCGCTCGTCCGCGAGGTCGTCTGCTCGGTCATCGACCGCACGTCCCAGATCGCCGAGCGGGCACTCGCCGAGGCCGGCGACGCCTTCGAGGCCCTGTCGCACTTCGCGCACGCGGCCGCCGACGAGCGGATCAGCGTGCTGTGCCCGATGGTCTCCAGCACGTTCAACCAGCACCATCCCGACCTGGTAGCAGCACGCGAGCGCTACGAGGGGCTTGTCGAGGAGATCACGGACCGCGCCAAGGCGGCCGGTCAACTCCGCCCCGACGTGGGTGTCGGCGACCTCATGGTGGCCGTGGCCCAGCTAAGCCGGCCTCCAGCCGGCACGGGGTGCGTGAGCGCCGGCCGCTTCGTCCATCGCCATCTGCAGCTGTTCCTGGACGGGCTGCGGGCCCCGGCCCGCTCCGAACTGCCGGGCACGGCCGTGACCATGGAGGAGTTGCGCCGCCCCTGAACGATTAGCCGGTTCCCGGGCTCCATCAGTCCGTAGCCGTCGACGGCGGGCCCTCCGCGCCATCGGCAGATCTTCCTGTCGACCGCAGGCCTTCCGCACCGGCCACTGGCCTTCTCCGGCCGTCACCGTCGACGGGCCGTACCTTTCGACACCCTTTTTCACTCCTTTTCCGTAACGAAGTCCCTAAGTGGGTATCTCCATGTCTGAAACAGCCCGAAGCGCCCCCGGCGCTCCCGCTCTCGACCCACGCCGCTGGCGGGCGCTCGTCTTCATCGCGCTCGCCCAGCTGACGATCGTCCTCGACTCCACCATCGTGAACATCGCGCTCCCCTCCGCCCAGCAGGACCTGGGGATATCGGACGGCGACCGCCAGTGGGTGGTGACGGCCTACGCCCTCGCCTTCGGTGGTCTCCTGCTCTTCGGCGGCCGACTGGCCGACCTGTGGGGCCGCAAGCGCGCCTTCGTCCTCGGCCTGGTCGGCTTCGCCCTGGCCTCCGCGATCGGCGGCGCGGCGCAGAGCGGGGCGGTGATGTTCGGTGCCCGCGCCCTCCAGGGTGTCTTCGGCGCCCTGCTCGCCCCCGCCGCGCTCTCGCTGCTCGCCGTCATGTTCACGGACGCCAAGGAGCGTGCCAAGGCCTTCGGCATCTACGGCGCGATCGCCGGTGGCGGCGGCGCCGTCGGCCTGATCCTCGGCGGCTTCCTCACCGAGTATCTGGACTGGCGCTGGACGTTCTACGTCAACATCCCGTTCGCCGGCGTAGCCGCGGTCGGCGCCTACTTCGCCATCCGTGAGCCGGAGGGCGGCACCAACCGCTCGCCGCTCGACATCCCGGGCGTCGTCCTCTCCACCCTCGGCCTGGTCTCGCTCGTCTACGGCTTCACGCGCGCCGAGTCCGAGGGCTGGAGCGACTCCCTGACGATCGGCCTGTTCGTCGCCTCGGTGGTCCTGCTCGTGGCCTTCGTGCTCACCGAGTCCAAGGTCAAGGCACCGCTGCTGCCACTGCGCGTGATCATCGACCGCAACCGGGGCGGTGTCTTTCTCTCCCTCGGCCTCTCGGTCATCGCGATGTTCGGCACGTTCCTGTTCCTGACCTACTACCTGCAGGTCGTGAAGGGCTACTCGCCGGTCATGACCGGCTTCGCCTTCCTGCCGATGATCGTCGGCATGATCATCGGCTCCACCCAGATCGGCACCCGGCTGATGACCCGCCTCCCGGCGCGGCTGCTGATGGGTCCCGGCTTCCTGGTCGCCGCGGTCGGCATGTTCCTGTTCTCCCAGCTGGAGATCGGTTCGTCGTACGCGGCTCTGGTGCTGCCGGCGCTGCTGCTGCTCGGCCTCGGCATCGGTACGGCGTTCATGCCGGCCATGTCCCTGGCCACCTTCGGCGTACAGCCGCGCGACGCCGGTGTCGCCTCCGCGATGGTCAACACCTCGCAGCAGGTGGCCGGTGCGGTCGGTACGGCCCTGCTGAACACGATCGCGGCCTCGGCGACCACGTCCTACCTCAGGGACCACATCGCCACCGCGGCGACCAAGCCCCAGCAGCTGGTCCAGCTGCAGGGCATGGTGCACGGCTACGCGAGCGCGACCTGGTTCGGTGTCGGCATCATCGTGCTCGCCGCGATCGTCGCCGTGACCTTCGTCAACGCCGGCCGCCCGGGCGAAGGCGTCGAGGACGGCGAGGTTCCGGTTCCGGTGGTCGCCCACTGACCGTAGGTGCGGTCGGCGCATGAAGGCAGGGCCTCTTGGTAGCTCGGGGTCGTCGAAGCCGACGAGCAGTTCCAGGAGGCCCTGTTGCCGCCGGGCGGTCGGCCGGGAGGGCCACTGCCACCCGCGTGGTGCCGGCGCAGTGCGCTACGTGGTCGACAACGGTGTCACGCAGGCCGACCTGCCTGCGGATTTCCCGCCGTACCGGCGGATGCATGCCTTCGCCCGCCGCCGGCAGGTGACAGGGATCGGGACGCGACAGGGCCCTACCTGCGCTCCTCTGCGTCCCGCCGGAGCTGACGTTTGAGGATCTTGCCGATCGGCGAAACGGGGAGCGAGCGAACAACCTCGAACGATCGCGGCGCCTTGTACCTGGCGATCTGAGCGCTGCAATGCTCGCGCAGTTCATCGAGAGTGACGCCGGCGCCGTCGTTGAGAACCAAGACGGCATGGACTCGTTCGCCCCACTCAGAGTCTGGAACGCCGACGACGGCACACTCGTGGACAGCGGGGTGGGTCGCCAGGACCTTCTCGACCTCCGTGCTGTAGACGTTCTCACCCCCGCTGACGATCATGTCCTTCAGACGGTCGACCACATACAGATACCCGGCGCCATCCAGGTAACCGACGTCACCCGTGTGCATCCAGCCATTGCGTAGAGCCGCGGCGGTCTCCTCCGGCCGCCGCCAGTAACCGGTCATCATGTTCGCGCCGCGGACCACGATCTCGCCGACGGCACCGGTCGGCAACTCCTCGTCGTCCGGGTCGACGACTCTCACCTCGGCATGCATCGCGGCTTTGCCGGCTGAGCGGAGTCGTTCCGGGTGCGATGGGTCTCGGTGGTCCGCGGGTCCCAGGATCGTGGCGATCGGCCCCAGCTCGGTCATCCCGTACCGCTGACTCAACGCGACGGCGGGAAGCACTCGGGCCGCCTGCGCGAGAACGGCTTCGCTGATCGGCCCTCCACCGTAGGCGAGTGACCGGAGGGAGGGCAGACGCCGGCCCGTGGACTCCAGGTGATCGAGGACGCGCCGCACGACGGTAGGCACAAGCGTCGTCGACGAAATCTCGAACTCGCGAAGTACATCGACGAGTTCCGCCGACGTGTAGCGTCCGATCACGACGTGCGTGGAGCCGACGGCGACCTGGGTGTAGAGCGCGCCGAGTGCGGCCATGTGGTACAGCGGCCCCGCGTGAAGGAACCGATGCGGACCCGCATCCGCACCGAGGGTCGCGATCGTTCCCAACGATGACGTCGCGATCTGGCCATGCGTCAGCATGACGCCCTTCGGCGCTCCCGTCGTGCCACCCGTGTAGACGAGGGCCGCCAAGCGATCCGCGGGCCCGCGCCGGTCCTCGACAGGTTCGGACGAGTCGATCAACTGCTCATGATCCGTGACGCGCTCGGTCGGTGCACCACAGCCCTGCACCACCAGCCGCATCCGCGGACGAGCCGCTTGGAGTTCAGCCGCTGTCTCTCGGTGTTCGGCGTCGACGACGAGGACGTCGATCTCCGCGTCCCGCAACTGGTACAGCACTTCCTGCCGGCTCCAACGCAGGTTCACGGGGCTGAGCACCAAGCCTGCCCACGGAACGGCCAGGGCAAGCTCGACGAAGAGGGTGGAGTTCTCGCTCAGGACGCCGATCCGGTCGCCGTCCTGAGCTCCATGCCGACGGAGGCCACCGGCCAGTCGGGCGACGCGGGACACCAGGTCGGTGAACGTCCACGAGCGGTCCCGACTCACGAGCGCGGTTTCCTGCGGCTCGGCTTGGAGCGAGCGATGCAGTCCCTGGGTCAGATACACGGCGACCCTTCATCGAGGGCCACATCGGCAGTGGCGGCAATGGTCGTGGTGCCATCGGCCAGTGCCACCTTCAGCTCCACGGTGGCCACTCCGTCTTCGATCGAAATCACCTGCCCGGTCACCGTCGGCCTCGCGTGCACCGGCGAGATCGAAGTGAATCTCGCTCGGAGACGCAGGATCCGGTGTTGGGGGACCCACTGCGTCAGACATCTCCCGACAAACGCCATGGAAAGCATGCCCTGCGCGAAGACATCGCGGTGCCCGGCCGCCCTTGCGACGTCGATATCGATGTGGATCGGGTTGTGGTCGTTCGATGCTCCGGCGAACAGGGCAAGGACGGTCCTGGTCAGGACCGGAGCCTCAAGCGCCGGGAGGATCTGGCCGACGAAAGGCCCGGCACCGGCCGCGTTCACGAGGAGGTCCCGGCACGAAGGATCAGCGTGTTCTCGAGCTCCGCCACGACGTGGTCCTGTCGGGTCACGGTCGTGCGACGAACGACGAACTGCAAAGCCCCGTCCTTCTTGGTGTAGTAGTCAACGATCCGCGGTGCGAAACAGAGCAGCTCACCTGCGAAGACCGGCCGGTGATAGGTGAAGCTCTGTTCGCCGTGCAGTGCCTGCGACAAGTTCGCACCGACCACCTCGAGCACGCGGTAGGGCTCGGGCCGTTTGAGCTCGAGGGAGAACAGGAACGTCGGAGGCACCAGCAGGTCGGGATAGCCGGCTGCCGTCGAGGCCGAGACGTCGAAGTAGACCGGGTCGGTCTCGCCGACGACCTTCGCGAAGAACTGCAACTGACCTCGCTCGGCCGCGATGCTGAACGCCGGGAGCCGGGTGCCGAGAACGGTCTCGCGAGCGGTCACGACTGCGTACCGGTCCTTTGACGCTGCGCGTCGATCGAGGACACGAACGGCGGAGGACCGGCGGGCAGGTGTGCCAGTGCTTCGGCGAGTTCTTCGACGGTCCAGCGGCGGTCAAGGTCGAACGACTCTTCCTCGAACCAGCTCCGCTGCAGGCCGACGTGTCCGCCGATCACCGTGAAGACCTGCCCCGACAGCGAACAGCCTGGGGAAGCGAGGTAGGCGACCAGTGGTGAGACGTTCTCGGGTGCCCACTGGTCGAAACCGCCGGCTTCCTCGGTGACCGCCTCACCGAAACCGGGCGCCGCCAAGGTCAGCCGGGTGCGGGCGACCGGAGCGATCGCGTTGACCCGGACGCCGTACCGCTCAAGCTCACGAGCGGCCACCAGCGTCATGATCGCGATCCCGCCCTTCGCGGCCGCGTAGTTCAGCTGACCCGGGTTTCCCCGCAGACCGGACGGCGAGGAGGTGTTGATCACTGAGGCCGCGACCTGCTCTCCCGACTTGGATCGCTCTCGCCAGTACGCGGCCGCGTGACGCAGCGGGCAGAAGTGCCCCTTCAGATGGACGTCCATGACCGAGTCCCACTCGGACTCGGTCATGTTCACGATGGTGCGGTCTCGGAGGATCCCCGCGTTGTTCACGAGGATGTCCAGGCCGCCATAGGTGTCGACGGCCAGCCGAACCATCTCGCCGGCGGACTCCCAATCGGAAACGCTCCCGATGTGCGCGACCGCGCGTCCGCCGTTCGCCTGAATCTCGGCCACGACGTCGTGCGCGGGCGTCTCTGCCGCGGATGCGCCATCCGGGCCGGCACCGTTGTCGTTCACCACGACACTGGCGCCGAGACGCGAGAGCAGAAGGGCGTGCTCCCTTCCCAGCCCGCGGCCTCCGCCCGTGACGATGGCGGTCTTTCCGGTCAGTGCTCCCATGCTCTCCCCTGAGATCGCGGGCCGCGAGCAGACGCGGCGACAGGCGGCGACAGACGCCGCGAGGGACGGTCGCGAAGCTCGCTCGACCGCGCCGCGCACGCTACCTACGGCGCAGCGCAAATGTCAACGATCGTTAACGATCCGCGATGAACAATAGGATCGACACCCGCGTGCCAACCACCCACCGACAGGAAGTCGACCCAGTTGACGAGCGAAGCAGACACGTTCGACGGCGGCGAACAGCGCGAGGCGACGAAGCGCCGGGACCGCCGCGGTCAGGTCGTGACCGCCGCGGCGAGCCTCTTTCGTCAACGGGGATATGCCCAGGTCAGCATCGACGACATCGGCGCAGCCGTGGGTTTCAGCGGTCCAGCCGTCTACCGTTACTTCCCCGGCAAGCATCACCTTCTGGAAGCGGTCGCAGGTTCGTATCTCGACGTCTTCGCCCAGCGCCGGCAGGAAGGCGCCGACGGGCGTCCCTTGGACGCCGTGTCGGCCTTGGTCACAGCGGGTTTGCGGACGCCGGACGCGCTGGTCGTGTACAGCCGGCAGGCTCACCACCTGCCCGAGGAGGGCCTGACAAGACTGAGGCGCCGCCGGACGGAGCTCGGACTCGACTCGACCGACCTCATCCCGGCGGCCGGGTTCACTTCTCAGGAGTCGGGGGGCGACGCCGATCTTCGTTCGCGATGCGTCGCGGGAGCCGTGACCCATGCCGCACTCGCCCGGCCAGGCACGTTACCGCTCAAGACCCGCCTGCTGACCGACGTCGTAGGCGCACTGAAAGCCGCTCCCCTCGCCTCCCATAACCCCACATTCGATCAAAACCGCCTGCCGGAGAGCCCCCGCTTCGTCCACATCACCCGGCGCGAAGCGGTGCTCGCGGCCGCGACCGAACTCATGGCCGAGCGGGGCTTCGTCGCCGTCTCCCTCGCGGACATCGGATCGCGAGTCGGAATCACCGCCTCGGCGGTGACGAGGCACTTCGACGGCAAAGAAGCCCTTCTCGCCGCCGTCGTGAACCGCGTTGGCGAGCAGATCTCCGCCGGACTGGCAGCCGCGTTACGCGACTCGCAGGATGCCCGTCACGCGGTCCGGCGCATCGTCGAGATGTACGCCTCACTGGCGGTCGTGCATCGCGACGTCGTCGTCATTCAGACGACCGAGTCCGCATCACTGCCGCAATCCCATCAGCTGGAGCGACGCAGACGCCAACGCATGTACGTCGACGAGCTGGCTCGCCTCATCGGTCTCGCCGCGCCACACCGTTCGGCGGTCGAGTGCCGGCTACGCGCCGGGATGGTCTTCGCCCTGACCAACGAAGCGGCGATCAGTCCCGCCATCGCTCGGCGAGACGGGGTCGCGGAGGACCTGACGACGCTCGGCCTGGCCGCCGCAGGCGCGTGAGCCTGCCGCGAGGGATTCACATCCGGCCAAGATGTTGACGAGTACTAACTGAGGGGTACTCTGGTCCCACGATTCAATGGAACTTTGAATTTGGAGGATCCGTGCGCGGACCGTGGGGTATCTCGAGTTACGGCACATACGTGCCCTACTGGCGGCTATCCCGCGAGACGATCTCGTCCGCGCTCGGATCGCCGCGGCGTGGCGGCGTGCGCACCGTGGCCGGATATGACGAGGACACGACGACCATGGCGGTCGAGGCGGCGCGGCGGGCCGGCCCCGGCGCCGGTACCAGCCATCTCTACGACGGCGTCCTCCTGGCGACCACGATGCCTGTGTACGCCGACAAGACCAACGCGACGACGGTCCACGCTGCGCTCGGAATGCGTCCGGACGCGCACGCCGGGGACGCCAACGGGGCGGTCCGGTCCGGCGTCGCCGCACTCCTCGGCGGAATCCAAAGGCCGGGGACGACGCTCGTCGCCCTCTCCGATCTCCGGCTGGGGCCGAGCGGAAGTGTCGACGAGGCGGAAGGCGGCGACGGCGCCGCGGCCTTCGTCGTCGGCGACGGGTCAGCGATTCCACTGGTCGCCGAACTGATCGGCTACGGGTCGGCTTCGCGCGAGTTCCTGGATCGCTGGCGGGCGCCGGGTGAGAAGTGGTCGTCGTCCTGGGAAGAGCGATTCGGCGAGGACGTGTACGCGGCCCTCGGCCGGCAGTCGATCGACAGCGCACTCAAGGCGGCCGGGATCGCGGCGGCGGATATCGACCGGTTCGCGATCGTCGGCCTCTCCGGACGAGCAGCGAAGAGAGTCGCCAAGGACGCCGGAGTCACGCCCGACTCGGCGACGGCGGACCTCATGTCCCAGATCGGGAACTGCGGCACCGCACAGCCTGGGCTCGCGCTTTCAGCCATGCTCGACACCGCCGGACCAGGCGAGATCCTCGCGGTCACGCTGCTTGCCGACGGCTCTGACACCCTCCTGTTCCGCACCACGGAGGCGCTCGGGCCTCGCGTCGGTCGCGACTCGCTGGCCACGCAGATCAGCGGGCCGTCTGGCGACGTCTCCTACGCCGACTTCCTGACTTGGCGCGGGCTGCTGCAGCGGCAACAGCCGCGACGCCCTGATCCGGATCGAGCTGTGGCACCCGCCTCGAACCGACAGCTCGAGTGGAAGTTCGGGTTCTCATGCAGTGAGTGCCAGGCGTGCGGGGTGCGCCATATGCCACCGCAGCGGGTGTGCATGTCGTGTGGAACCGTGGATCAGATGCGGTCAGTGCGCCTTGCCGACACACCGGGTCGAATCGCCACCTACACCGTCGACTATCTCGCCTACTCACCCGCTCCGCCCGTGATCGGCGCCGTGCTCGACTTCGATGGGGGCGGCCGGTTTCAGTGCGAGCTGACAGACCTCGACGCGGATTCGCTGGCGGTTGGACAGCGCGTGGAGATGACGTTCCGTCACATATCTGACGCAAACGGAATTCGCAATTACTTCTGGAAGGCTCGACCGACTCGGGAGGAGCAGCAGGCATGACGTCACACGGGATCAAGGATCGGGTCGCGATCGTCGGCATGGGGTGCACGAGGTTTGCTGAGCATTGGGACTCATCGACCTCCGACCTCGTGGTCGACGCAGCCGGCCAGGCCTTCGAGTCCGCCGGCATCACCAAGTCCGAGGTGGATGCGTTCTGGCTCGGGACAATGAACTCCGGCTTCTCCGGAATGACTCTGTCGTCGGCGCTCAAGCTCGACTACAAGCCCGTGACGCGAGTCGAGAACTTCTGCGCGACCGGGTCAGAGGCCTTCCGCAACGCCTGCTACGCGGTGGCGTCGGGCGCCTACGACATCGTCATGGCACTCGGGGTGGAGAAGCTGAAGGACTCGGGATACTCGGGACTGACCCGGGCCAACCCGCCGTCTGACGGCACCTCCACCACGCTGACGGCCCCGGCCCGGTTCTCGATGCTGGCGCCCGCCTACTCAGCGAAGTACGGGGTTCCGCGAGAAGCCTTCAAGCAGGCCATGACACGGGTCGCGTGGAAGAACCACGCCAATGGCGCTCGCAACCCAAGAGCTCAGTATCGCGCGGTGGTGCCGGAGGAGAAGATCACAGCCGCCCCGCGCGTCGCTGGTGACCTGGGTGTCTTCGACTGCTCCGGAGTCAGCGACGGCGCGGCGGCGGCTCTCATCGTCCGTGCCGAGGATGCGTACAAGTACACCGACAACCCGCTGTTCGTCAAGGCGCTGGCGTTCGCGGCGGGCCCGGGCACCGGTCCGATCGATCCCGACTACGACTACACGACGTTCGAGGAGGTCGTCCGCTCCGCGCAGGACGCCTACAAGCAGGCGGGCATCGAAGACCCGTTGGCCGAGCTGATGATGGCCGAGGTCCACGACTGCTTCACGCCGACAGAGCTGGTGCTCATGGAGGACCTCGGCTTCTCGCAGCGTGGTCAGGTCTGCGGCGACACCATGGCCGGCAGGTACACGCTCAGCGGCGAGCTGCCGGTGAACCCGGACGGCGGCCTCAAGAGCTTCGGCCACCCGATCGGCGCCTCGGGTCTGCGCATGCTGTTCGAGTGCTGGCTGCAACTGCGAGGCGAGGCACCTGAGGACCGTCAGATCAAGCCGAAGGGACGGCGATACGGGCTCACTCAGAACCTCGGGGGGAGCCCGGGCGACTGTGTCTCCTTCGTCGCGATCGTCGGTGCCGAGCGTGGCTGAGCACAGCGGGCAGGCGCCGTCCCGGCGCGTGTACGACGAGGAGCACGAGGCGTTTCGAGAACTCGTGAGTCGACTTGTCGTACACGACGTCGTGCCTGAGTATGACACCTGGGAGCAGGAGGGTTCGGTACCCCTTTCCTTCTATCGCCGTCTGGGCGAGTTGGGAATCCTGGGCATTCAGGTGCCGCAGGAGTGGGGCGGCTCCGGCATTTCCAGCATGAAATACAGCGCCGTCTTGGCCGAGGAGACCGCTCGGCACGGCGTGGTCCTGGGCGCGCTGCGCGTGCACGTCGACATCGTGCTCCCCTACCTGCTCCGCTATGCGAACGAAGCACAGCTCGCTCGGATCATGCCAGGGTTCGTCAGCGGCGACACGATGACCGCGATAGCGATCACCGAGCCTGACACCGGTTCCGACGTCGCCGGCATCCGGACCACGGCCAAGCGGGTCGGCGACCACTACGTTCTCAACGGTTCCAAGACGTTCATCACCGGCGGCGCCAACGCCGGCTTGGTCCTCGTGGTCTGCCGGACCGCGCCGCCGAAGGAAGACGACAAGCGGTACGGGCTCTCCATTCTGATGGTGGACTCGTCGGCTCCAGGATTCTCGGTGGGCAGGAAGCTTCAGAAGATCGGGCTCCGCGCGCAGGACACCGCCGAACTCTTCTTCAACGATGTTCGCGTCCCCGCCGAGAACCTGCTCGGCGCGGAGAACGAGGCGTTCGGCTACCTGGCTCACAACCTCGCCAAGGAGCGGCTTTCGATCGCGTTCGGCGCCTACGCCGCCGCGGCGGCCGCGATCGAGATGGCCAAGAGCTACACCTCCTCACGAGACGTCTTCGGGACGCCGCTCTCGGGCTTCCAGAACACGAAGTTCACACTCGCCGAATGTCACACCGAGACGATGGCCGCGCAAGCATTGATCGATCGCTGCCTGGAACTCGATGACGCCGGAAGGCTGACGGCGGTCGATGCCGCGATCGCGAAGCTGTTCTGCACCGAGGTCCAGGGCCGTGTCGTCGACAAGTGTCTTCAGCTGCACGGCGGCTACGGCTATGTCCTCGACTACCCCATCGCGCGCCTCTACGCGGACGCCCGCGTGACCCGCATCTATGGCGGCACGAGCGAAGTACTGAAGTCGATCATCAGCAAATCGCTCTGAACCCAGCTCCACCTCAAGGACGGGACATGTCAGAACCCACACGCCGAACCGTTGCGGACGCCCTCGCGGATGCTCTCGTTCGCCACGGCGTCGAACTCATCTTCGGGCAGAGCAACCCGACCGCGCTCATGCTCGCCGCCGAACGCCGCGGGATTCGGCAGGTTCTCTACCGGACGGAGAACGCCGGAGGGGTCATGGCCGACGGCTACGCCCGCACGTCACGAAAGATCGGGGTTCTCGCGCTGCAGAACGGCCCGGCGGCGGCCTTGGCGGTAGCCCCGATGGCCGAGGCGATGAAGGCTTCGGTGCCGATGCTGGTGCTCGTCCAAGAGGTGCCGGCGTCGAACCGGGATCGCAACGCCTTCCAGGAGCTGGATCACGCGGCGCTCTTCACCGAGGTGTCGAAGTGGACACGACGGATCGACGATCCTGCGCGGGTCGACGACTATGTCGATCTCGCGATCGTCGCTGCCACGTCAGGCCGTGCCGGGCCGGTCGTGCTGCTCTTGCCACGTGATGTGCTTCAGCTGGAGGCGGGCGAGGCGACCCTGCCGAGGACGCACCGGCTCGGCGGTTTCCCGCTCGATCGCCCGCGTCCGGACGCCGACGCCGTCGCACGGGCGGCAGAGCTTCTCGCCGGCGCTGAGTCGCCTCTCATCATGGCCGGCGGAGGCGTGCACCTGTCGGGCGCCGAGGGCGCGCTTGCCGGTCTGGTCCAGGTCGCGCACCTGCCGGTCGCCACGACCAATATGG
The DNA here is from genome assembly GCF_040653595.1 of Sphaerisporangium sp. NPDC051011. NCBI lineage: Bacteria > Bacillati > Actinomycetota > Actinomycetes > Streptosporangiales > Streptosporangiaceae > Sphaerisporangium > Sphaerisporangium sp. NPDC051011. The sequence goes on from NZ_JBFAGG010000011.1 coordinate 195,960, forward strand.
GCAAGGGGGCCGTGGATGAGACCGCCCCGCTCTCGCTCGGCGTCGCGGCGAACCTCGCCGGCAAGGCGGGTCCGACTCGGCGCAACCTGTCGCTCCTGGAGGAAGCCGACGTCGTCCTTCTCGTCGGTACGCGGACGAACGAGAACGGCACTGACAAGTGGGGTCTGACGTCTCGAACCGCCACCTACATTCACATCGACGTCGACGGGTTCGAGATCGGGAGGAACTACGAGGCCGTTCGCCTGGTCGGTGACGCGCGCGCGGCCCTGGAGGATCTCACGGCGGCACTCACGGTCCGGGACCTGAGCAAGCGACTCTCGCGGCGAGATGGTCTCATCGCGCGGATCGCACGTGGCCGAGCCGAACGCGGCGCCGACGTCGCCTCGCTGATCAGCGCCGAGCAGAGCCCCATCAGACCAGAGCGCCTTGTGACGGAGCTCGACCGTCTGCTGTCGCCGGATGACATCGTGGCCTGCGACGCCAGCTACTCCGCCATCTGGATGTCGTCGTACCTGACATCTCGTGCGCCCGGTCAGCGGTTTCTCACGCCGCGTGGGCTCGCCGGCTTGGGCTGGGGTATGCCGCTGGCGCTCGGCGCGAAGCTCGCACGACCGGACGCCCGGGTCGTCGCGCTGGTCGGAGACGGTGGGTTCGCCCACGTCTGGTCTGAGCTGGAGACCGCGGTGCGCGCACGCATCCCGGTCGTCGTCATCGTCCTGAACAACGGAGAGTTGGCATACCAGCGGCACGCCGAGAATCTCCTTTTCGGTAGCACGACCAGTGCGATCGAGTTCATGCCGGTAGCCCACGCGGCCATCGCTCGCGCTGCCGGTGCGGTAGGAATGGACCTCCGCGAACCGGCGGACATCCGCCCCACGCTCGAGACCGCGCTCGAGACGCGTGTGCCCGTCGTCATCGATGCGATCGTCGACCCCACTGCTTTCGGCCCGGCGCGGATCTTCGATGGCAAGGAGGAGGTCATCAACGCTCGCTAGGTGCTCGCATCCGCGCCATGTGTGATCGTCAGTCGCCGGGCGGTTCCCAGTAGCGAGCGGCGTAGGCGAGCGCCCGCCCCTCGAAGCGCTCGACGATGCGCTCGAAGAGAGCGACGGCTTCGTGCCCTGCCCACTGTGGCGGCAGAACTTCCCGCGGGAGACCCGGATCCCGGAACGGCAACTTCCGCCAGTGATCGATCACTGACATGTAGGTCACGAACGCCTGCCGAGGTCTCGACGAATCGCCCCCTCGACGATCCTCGGCGAGGCCGGAGAACCTCGCGATGAACTCGTGGTATCGGCGATCGATCGACTCGAGGTCCCAACCTTCCTGGATCAGGACCCCGAGATCCTGGCCGGCGACGTGGTCTCCGACGAAGACCGCGGAGTGACGCTCAAGCTCCAACTCGGCAATGGCGGACTCGGCCGCAGGCAGCATTCGCGCCGGAGCGATCCATACGGCGGTCCCGACGTTTCCGAATCCCAGGGACGCGAGGTGAGCTCGCAGCTGATGCCTCCGCGCGCGTGCGGCCTCTGGAACGGAGAAGTGAACGATGCACCAGCCGGCCTTGAGATCGGCCGGCTTCCGGGCGTGCCAGATGACGTCGTCGCCGGCGTCCAGCGACCGAGCCGCGAGCTCCGTCAGAGCGTAGCCGCGCATCCCGCCGGTCGCCTGCGCGACCAGCCAGTCGCGCTTCTTGAGCCGGAAGATGGCGGTACGTGCACTCGTTGCGTCGACCCCGCATTGGCCCATCAAGTCGATGGCGCCTGCCGTCGGCATCCAGCCACCCATGCGCCGCACCACAGCACCGAGGAAGCTCACCAGGAAGGTGCGGTTCAGGTGTGGGCGCCCTACACGCTCAGCGTCAGGTTCGGTCACTTCGCACATTCTGCACGATCGGCGTCATCCATCGGTGATGCCGGGTGGCCCTGGCACCGGGGTCCGAAGTGCCTCCACCCACTGCCGTGGCCATGGCACGCTGTGCGGGGTCCCATCCTCGTGCATTCCCTGGACGTGAACGCACGTGTACCGTCCGGAAGCTGCTCGTGCCCGTGATCGACCTCGGAAGGCATGGCCCCACACCTCGAAGGCGAACGTGATCGATGATCGTCCGATGTTCTCGAGCTCTACGACAGTGGTGACCACCTGCTCGAACCACAAGGGCTGATCGAAGTCGACTTCGTATCGCACGCGCGGGGCCACGGGGAAGTAACCCGTGATGCCGTGACGTCGCATGAGGTCCGCCTCCGCGGCCTCGACGAAACGCGTGACCACCGTGTTGTGATAGATGCCGGCCGCGTCGGTATCCATCCATTCGACGCGCGTCGACGAAACCCCTCGGGGACGATACCGGCCCGGCGGTGGCGCCGGCCTCATGAGACTGTGACGGCTAGGTCCCTGCGCGGCCGCCACCGCTGATGCACCCTGTCGGCTGCCGACGAGCGGAGGAGCGACAGCCGCGGCGGGACCTTGTCGGTGCGCGACGTCGGTGGCCGACGCCGGCCTGCGGCGAACTGTGGTGGCCAGGTCGCGCCCTCCCCACGGAACTCCTGCTCGGCTGCCGCGTGAAGCGTCCAATGCGGGTTGTACAGGTGGGTCCGGCCCAGCGCGCACAGATCGGCACGACCCGCGAGCAGGATCGAATTCACGTCGTCGTACGAGGAGATGGCACCAACGGCGATCACCCTCGCCCCAGCCTCGGCCGCGACGCCGGCACGGATCTTGTCGGCGAACGGCGTCTGGTACGAACGCCCGTAAGCGGGGCGCTCCTCCTTCGCCACCTGGCCGGACGAGACGTGCACCGCCGCCGCGCCATGGTCGACAAAGGCACGTGCGATGCCGACGGCGTCATCGTCTGTGTTCCCTCCCGGCAGCCAGTCGTGCGCGGAGATGCGAACGGTGACAGGAATCGATGGCGGAACGGTCGCGCGGACGGCATCGAACACCTCGAGAGGGAAGCGAAGCCGGTTCTCCAGGCTCCCGCCGTAGCCGTCTGTGCGGTGGTTCGCCAGCGGCGACAGGAACGAGGAGAGCAGGTAGCCGTGGGCGGCGTGCACCTCGACAAGGTCGAAGCCGGCCTCAACGGCGCGGCGAGCGGCCGCGACGAAGTCATCGACGACCTTCCTCAGATCCGCCTCGTCCGCCTCCCGAGGGACATGGCAGCCGGGACCATATGGCAGCCGCGACGGCGCGATGACCTCCCAGTTTCCCGCGTCGAGCGGCTGGTCGATCCCCTCCCACATCAACTTCGTCGAGCCCTTGCGGCCGGAGTGCCCGAGCTGCACGCCGATCTTCGCCCGAGAGTTGCCGTGGACGAAGTCGACGATGCGGGCGTACGCGTCGCGCTGGTCGTCCCTGTACAGGCCCGTGCACCCTGGCGTGATGCGTCCTTCCGCCGAGACGCAGACCATCTCCGTCATGACCAGTCCGGCTCCTCCGAGAGCCTTGGATCCGAGGTGGGTCAGGTGAAAGTCGTTCGCCATGCCATCTGTCGCGGAGTACATGTCCATCGGAGCGACGACGATCCGGTTGGCCAACTCGAGGTCCCCGATTCGTACCGGCTGGAACATGGCCGGCGTCTGGTCGTGGCCGTTGTTGTGTGCGAACCGCGCCTCGATCCGGTGCGCGAACTTGGGGTCGCGCTCCCTGAGGTTCTCGAAGGTGATGCGGCGCGAGCGGGTCAGCAGGTTGAAGCAGAACTGATCCGGGTCCTGCCCGGCGTACAGGCCGATGTTCTCGAACCACTCCAAGGAGGCCTGGGCGGCGCGCTGGGTGGACTCCACGACCGGCTTTCGTTCGGCCTCGTAGGCCGCCAGCGCCTCGGCGACACTCGGGTGCTCGTGCAGGCAGGCAGCGAGGGCGAGGGCGTCCTCCATCGCCAGCTTGGTGCCCGAGCCGATCGAGAAGTGCGCGGTGTGCGCCGCGTCGCCGAGCAGTACGACATTCCCGTCGTACCAGCTGCCGTTCCTGACGGTCGTGAAGTTCAGCCACTTGGAGTTGTTCGTGAGCACACGGTGCCCGTCGAGCGCGTCGGAGAAGATCTCCTGGATGCGGGTCACCGCGTATTCGTCTGAGACTCCAGGCGGAAATTCTTGAGTCGCCGTCGCGTCGAAGCCGGCTGCGCGCCAGACGTCTTCATGCATCTCGACGATGAAGGTCGAGCCTTCCGCCGAGTACGGATAGCCGTGAACCTGCATCGTTCCCCACTCCGTCTGGATGACGAAGAACTGGAACGCCTCGAAGACCAGGTCGGTGCCCAGCCAGATGTACTTGTTCCTGCGACGGTCGAGCGACGGCTCGAATGCGTCTGCGAGCTGGGTTCTGACCTTGGAGTTGGCGCCGTCCGCCGCGATGACGAGGTCGAAGTCCACCCGCAGCGAGTCGACGTCGGGGGCCTCGGTTCGGAAGTTGATCTCAACACCCGACTCGGCGGCGCGCTGCTGGAGGATTTCCAGAAGTTCGCGGCGACCCATGGCAGCGAAGCCTTGCCCACCGACGGTCAGCGAATGCCCGTCGATGTGCATGTCGATATCGGTCCATTGTGCGAATCGCTCCTCCATGAGCTTGTGCACGACAGGGTCCGCGCCCTCGATGCTGCCGAGCGTCTCGTCTGAGAAGACGACGCCGAAGCCGAAGGTGTCATCCGGCGCGTTGCGCTCCCACACGGTCACCACGTGCGTCGGGTCGAGCTGCTTAATCAGTGCGGCGAAGTACAGTCCTGCCGGTCCGCCGCCGACGATTGCGATCCTCATCGATATCAGTCCTCTCGGAGCGTGCCAGCGGCGGAGGCCTCGGCCTCGACGATGCGTCGTAGATGGAAGTGCTGAAGCTTCCCGCTGGTGTTGCGCGGGAGGGTGTCGACGAACCGGACATCGCGCGGATACTTGTAGGGCGCAATGGTGCGCTTCACGAACTCCTGAATCTCCCTGGACTTCGCGGCGTCACCGGAGACCCCCGGCTTCACTACGACGAACGCGCAAACGATCGAGCCGCGCTCCGGGTCGGGCGCAGCGACGACGGCCGACTCCAGGACGTCGGGATGTTCATCGATCGCGGCCTCCACCTCTGGGCCGCCGATGTTGTAACCGCTCGAGACGATCATGTTGTCGGTCCGAGCCTGGTACCAGAAGTACCCGTCCTCGTCGCGGACGAAGGTGTCACCCGTCACGTTCCAGCCGCCGACGACGTAGTCCGTCTGCCGCTCGTCGTTCAGATAGCGGCATCCGACCGGCCCGATCACGGCCAGCCTGCCAGGAGAGCCAGGCGGAAGCTCTTCGCCGGTGGGCCCGAGAATCGCAGCCCGGTAGCCGGGCACGGCCCGGCCGGTCGCTCCCTCCCGAATCTCCTCTCCTTGAGCGGAGATGAAGATGTGCAGGAGTTCCGTGCCCCCGATTCCGTCGATGACGGCCAGGCCGAGCTCGTCACGAATGCGCCGCCAGGTCGACGGCGCGATGTGTTCGCCCGCACTGACCGCAGCACGCAGGTTCTTCAGGAGGGGGAGCTTGCCCGACCGGATAATCTGCCCATAGGCGGTGGGCGCCGTTGCCAGAACGGTCACACCGGCGTCGGCGATGGCGTCGGCGAGCAGGGGCGGGGTGAGCGACTCCGTGAGCAGAGCCGCCGCGCCGGCGCGGAGCGGGAAGACCACCAGCATGGCGAGCCCGAACGTGAACGCGAAAGGCGCGGTGCAGGCGACGAGGTCGTCGGACGTGAGGCGCAGTACGTGCTTACCGAACGTGTTGTCGATCGAGAGGACGTCGCGATGGAAGTGCATCGTGATCTTCGGGACGCCGGTGCTCCCGGAGGTCGCGCACAGCAGTGCCACGTCGTCGGCCGACGTCTCGACGTCGGCGTACGTTCCATCCTTGGCTGCCGCCAGGGCGACCAGGTCACGGTCGCCGGTTCCGCCGAAGGCGACGATCCGGAGGCCCGGCAGCACGCTGTCGCGTACGTCCGTGACGTCGTCGACGAACCGGTGGTCCACGAGCGCGAGCGCGGGCCGCGTCTTCTCAACGATCGGTGTTAGTTCGCGTGCACGTAACGCGGCGAAGGTCGTGGTCGCGATCCCGCCGGCTTTGAGGATGCCCAACCACACCGCGACCGTCCACGGATTGTTCGGTGACCGGAGAAGCACCCGATTACCCGGGATCAGACCAAGGTCCTCGGTCAGGACTTGCGCGACCTGGTTCGCACGCTTCCGCAACTCTCCATAGGTCCAGACCTCGCCGTCTGGAGTCCGCAGCGCCACTCGGTCGCTGCCATGGGTTTCGCACGCCGCGTCGATCAGCTCGGTGGCGGCGTTGAGCCGAGCGGGATACCGAAGGTCGTCGGTGGTGAACTCCAGAACCGGCCACTGCTCGAGCGGCGGGAGATGGTCGCGAGCGAAGGTGTCGTCGTAGGAGGACGGGTTGAGCGCGGCGAGATCGGACCTCATCGGGAACCTCCGTCGGTCGTGCGGATCAGGCCCTCCTGGACGACCGTGGCCAGGTGGCCGCCATCCGGCGTGAAGAAACGACCGAGGCCGACGCCCCGGCCACCCGCCGCGCTGACCGCTTCCTGCGCGTACAGGAGCCACCCATCGAGTGCGCCCTCGGGTAGTGGGCGGTGAAACCACATGGCGTGGTCCAGACTTGCCGTGACAAGGCCAGGGGACGCCCACGGGAGACCGAGAACGCGAAGGACCGGTTCGAGGATCGTGTAGTCGCATACGTACGCGAGCGCGGCGAGGTCGCGTTGGGCACGAGTCAGGCCGGGAACGGGTCGCAGCGCGTCGAACGGGCGAATCCAGACCGCCTGGTTCGGTAGCGTCGCGCCTTCGACTCTGAGGTACACCGGTCCCGGGACGTGCCGCATGTCGAAGCTGCGGCCGCGCTGCCAGTAACGCTTGGACCGCTGGGTCATCGACGTCTCCGCGGACACGGCGCGTTCACGGAGGTACGCCTCGGAGGTGGGCAAATCGCTGGGGCCTGGGATGTCGGCAGGCATCTGTGCCCGGTAGGTGCCGCCCTCCGCTTCGGCCGCGAAGCCGGCCATGCTCACGTACACGACCTTGTCGTTCTGGTAGCCGCGCACCTGCCGGGTCGAGTACCCGCGCCCATCCCGAAGGACCTCGACCTCGTACCGGACTTCGCCACCGATGTCGACGGGCCGCATGAAGTAGGAGTGCATCGAGTGGAGGACCTTGCCGGCGTCCCGGCCGCCGACCGACAGCATGGCCGCGGCCGCCGCCTGTGCCACCATGTCTCCGCCGTAAGCCTTGGGCCACGGACAGTCTTGGGCCACGGCCGTCCAGGCGTGATCGAAGAACTGTGGCGTCGCGGGCGTGAGGGTGACGGCGGCTGCGAAGGTCTCCGATGTCGGAGATCCGGTCGGTTCCTCTGCGCTCACGGCCGGGTCGTCCAGTCCGGAAGGGCGTCGTCGCCGACCTCAGGAAGGTTCACGACGATGTTCTCGGGTGTCCTCGTCGTCATCCAGACGAGTGGCTTGTTCCGGTCGAGATTGCACTCGACATGAGGCATGAACGGAGGCACGAAGACCCAGTCGCCCTCCTGCATGTCGATGTAGTCCCTGAACGAGTCACCGAAGTAGATGCGAGCTCGGCCGGAGAGGACGTACCCGCCCGTTTCGGCTTCGCCGTGATGATGCGGCACGGAGCGATAGCCACTCTCGTTTCGAACCTTGCCGAACCACAGTTTCGTCGCGGGCGTGTGCTGGATGCTCACGCCGGAGCTTCGATGCGCGCCGGCGGACTGTCCGGTGTCGCCCACCTCGTGGCCGGCACGGGTCACAATGGGCACGACCAAGCCGGTCTCGGTGGCATATGCGGAGTTGTCGCCCTCGAGGCGGTACTTGCTGAAGTCAGGCTCCATGGCTTCTCCTGTCAGGGCCGCTAGGGATGGACCCGAATGACGTTGCGCAGGCGACCGATGCCGGCGATCGCGGTTTCGACGACATCGCCGTCCGCGAGGAAGGTCTGCGGAGTCCGGGCGACGCCCACACCGCCGGGCGTTCCGGTGAGGATCACATCGCCGGGCATGAGGCGCGTGAAGGTGGACACATAGGCGAGCAGGTCCGCCGAGTCGAAGACGAGGGTGCCGGTGTTGTCTTCTTGCACGACTTCGCCGTTGACTCGGCAGGTGATGTCCAGACCCGCGGCCGGGTCGATCTCGTCGGGGGTGACGAGGACAGGGCCGATCGGCGTCGTGCCGTCCCAGGCTTTCCCCTGCAACCATTCCAATGAGCGGTACTGCCAGCTCCGCATGGAGATGTCGTTCGCCACGGTGTACCCGCCGATCGCGGCGAGAGCTTCGTCGCGGGTCGCGCGGTGGAGAGTCGTTCCGACCACGACGGCGAGCTCGGCCTCCCAGTCGACCTGGAGACCGTCCGGGACGCTGATGTCGGCGTCGGGGCCGGTCAGGGTGTCTGCGAACTTCGCGAACAGCGTGGGATACTCCGGCAGGTCACGTCCGGTTTCGCGGATGTGTTCGGAGTAGTTGAGGCCGCAGCAAATGACCTTGCGCGGGGTGTGGAGCAGTTGGGTGGGCTTGGCCTCGTCGAGTGCCTGCCCAGCGAGTTCAGGCGCCTCGGCCAGAGCGACCTTTCGGATCAGTTCGGAGAGGTCCGCCGCAGGTAGCGCACGCCATTCGGAGCCGTCCAGGACGGCGGCCGTCGTCGTGGCGTCGGGTAGAGAGACCGTCGCGAAGCGCACCTCGTATCTCCTTCGAACGAGCGGATCGTGCGTTGCACAATCTCCACGAACGTTGTAGAAGAGTCAATACCGATTTGAAAATCCGGCGCGAGGAGATACCCATGACCGTCCGCGGACCGCTTGCGGTGAACCCGCCGACCCTGCCGCCGCCGCGCGGCTACTCACACGGCACTCTCAGCGGAAACACGCTCTATCTCGGCGGCCAGACGGCACTGGACCAGGACATGAGGATCGTGCCGGGCGGCATCGTCGCCCAGTTTCGCCAGGCTTTCGGGAACCTGCTGACGACGCTGCGCCACGTTGGCGGAACGCCTGAAGACCTGGTCAGCATCACCATCTACCTCACCGACATCCCCGACTATCAGGCCCATGGCCGAGAGATCGGCGAAGTGTGGCGCGAGCTCGCGGGCCCGGTGTACCCCGCCATGGCCGGAATCGGCACGACCGAGCTCTGGCAGCCGGAAGCGCTGATCGAGATCGTCGGCGTGGCCGTGATCCCCGAGCAGCGGCTCATCGCTCCCCCGCGCTAGGAAGCGCCCTCAAGTCGTTCGCCATCGACAACGAACGTTCTACTTGCGTCATAGGTGTCGGCCATGTCGCCGGTCAGAGCCGAAACCTCGATCCGTTCCGCCGCGAAGGACACGAACGATCGCCTCGAGCCCTGCGGCATCGCCAAGTCCACCTCGACGTCCGAGATGAGAGGTCTCCAGCCTCAGTGACCGCGAAGCCACCCATCGGCTTCTCCGATTCATCGGCAAACCGGGAACTTCCCGGCGTGGTCAGCCTAGGGCCAAAATTCGAATACGACTAGAAAAATGGCCCCTGCTGCGAGTACCGTCGGCCGAGCAGCGACCGCACGGCTCAGTGATGACGCCAGGCCCCAGAGCCCGCGCCTGCTCAGCAGAAAGGATTCGCGGTGACGACCTCGCGCCCACACCTGGGGTACGTCGACGTGCTCGGCGCCCGCGTCGCCTACATCGATTCGACACCGGCGGCTCCCAGTGCGCTGCCCCCGATCGTCCTGCTGCACGGATCCGGCGGCAGCGCCGCATCACACTTCGCGTTTCTCATGCCCATGCTGGCCTCGCAGCGCCGCGTTGTCGGCATCGACTTCGCGATCTCGCCCGACAGGGGCAAGGTCTCGCTGTCCGAACTGGTGAGCCAGGTCGACGCGGTAGTCCGAACCGCCCTCCCCCATACGCCGGCGACGATCTGCGGCTACTCGCTGGGAGCCGTTGTCGCCGCCGCCTTCGCGGCCGAGCACGCGAACGCGGTCACCGAACTGGCGCTGATCTGTGGCTGGGCCAAGACGGATCACCAGCAGCGCGTTCGCAACGACATATGGAAAGCGCTCAGGAACGAAGGTTCGACCGTTCTGGCCGAGTTCTCGGCCTACTGCGCCTACGGCGGCCCCTACCTGGCAGCCCGTACGCCGACGGAGATCGCCAACCTCATCGCAGCCGTCTCCGTTACCGACAGCATGGACGCACACATGGAGCTCAGCCGCTCCATTGACATCGAGCACCTTCTCGGCGACATCTCGGCGCCGGCCCTCGTGATCGGCGCGGCTCATGACCAGATGGTCCCGGTTCGGCACAGCAAGCTGCTCTGGGGCGCAATCGCGGACGCGCGATACGCCGAAGTCAGCGCGGGGCACGCGGTGATGGTCGAGCGGCCCGCTCAGATCTTCCAGTTGATATCCACCTTCAGTAACGATCCCGGCCGAGTTCCGGCCGGAGGGCTACTCGACATGCCCATGCCTTGATTCACATGATCACGCCCGGCCGCAGGCCGATGCCACTCGATCGGAGGCCCCCGCTGTCCAGTAACGCAACAGACCTCGAGGTCGATGTCGTCATCGTCGGGGCCGGGTTCGCAGGTCTCGGGCTCGCCATCCGACTCCAGCGTCGGTCCGAGCAGTCGTTCGTCGTACTCGAACGGGCCGGCGACGTCGGCGGCACGTGGCGCGACAACACCTACCCGGGCGTGGCATGCGACGTTCCCTCCCACCTCTACTCGTACTCATTCCTGCCCAACCCGAACTGGTCTCGCGTGTACTCGCCAGGCTCCGAGATCCTCGACTACCTGCGCCGCGCCGCTGAGAACGAGGGCCTGACCCCTCACTTGCGTCTCGACACCGAGATGACCGGCGCGCACTGGGATTCGCGACGTCGGCGGTGGGTCGTCGAGACACCGCGTGGGATCTACCGCGGCCGTTTCCTGGTCGTCGCGACCGGCCACCTGGCCGACGAGCGACTGCCCGACGTCCGTGGGATCGAGGACTTCGAAGGCACGATATTTCACTCCGCACGGTGGAACCACGAGGCATCCCTCGCGAACCGACGTGTGGGGGTGGTCGGCACGGGAGCGTCGGCGATCCAGATCGTCCCGTCGATCGTCGATGTCGTGTCCCGGCTCGTCCTGTTCCAGCGAAGTGCGCCGTACGTCAACCCGAGGCGCGACCGGCTCTACAGCGATGGCGAGCGCCGGATGTTCGCGCGCGATCCGGAGACCCGCCGCGCTCTGCGGGCCGACCTGTTCTGGACTTTCGAAGCGTCCTACGCCGCGCGCCGGAAACTTGAGCCGTATCTGTCCACGGCGAAGAGGGTCGCGCTCGACCATCTGCACGCTCAGGTCTCGGATCCCGACCTCCGGCGCAGACTCACGCCCGACTACGAGTTGGGATGCAAGCGCGTCCTGGTCTCCAACGACTACTACCCGGCACTCACCAAGCCTCATGTCACCGTCGAGGACGCGGCCCTGGCGCGTCTGACGCCGACCGAGGCCGTCAGTGCCGCCGGCAACGCCTACGAACTGGACTGCGTCATCCTCGCCACCGGGTTCGAAGCCACCGAGCCCCGGGTGGCGCCCCTCATCCGTGGCGCGGATGGCAGGCCGCTGGCGGATCATTGGATGAACGGAATGCGCTCGCTGGACTCGATCGCGGTCCCGGGCTTCCCGAACATGTTCGTCCTGGACGGCCCCAACACCGGACTTGGCCACAACTCGGTGATCTTCGTCATTGAGGCCCAGATCGACTACGTGCTCAGCGCCCTCCGCTTCGCGGCGCTGCGCGGTGTCGGGACGATCGAGCCCAGGCGGTCCGCGGCGATCGAGTACACCGAGTTCCTCCGCCGGCGCAGCGCCGGCACGGTGTGGCTCGATGGCGGCTGCAGGAACTGGTATGTGGACCCCAGAAGCGGCGACCTCACCGTCGTCTGGCCCGATTTCGCGCACGCCTTTCGCGAACGGAACGCGGTGTTCGCGCCTGAGCGATACGTACTGACGCAAGAGGCGACTACTTGATCTGGAACGGAGTTCTGCTGTGATGCGCATGTCAGGGAAGGTGGCGCTGGTGACGGGTGCCGCTGGCGGCGTCGGTGCCGCGAGCGCTCGCCTCTTCGGCGCTGAAGGCGCCGAGCTTGTCGCGGTGACCGACACCTTGGACGAGCGTGGGGAGCAGGTCGCCGCGGAGATTCGGAACGCCGGCGGGAACGCGATGTTCATCCGTCACGACGTGACCGACGAGTCGTCATGGCACGACGCCGTCGATGGTGTGCTGGCTCAGGCCGGCCGGCTCGACGTCCTGGTGAACAACGCGGGAATCAGCGGTGCTGTCGCCGGCGATGGCTACGACATCGACCTGTGGAGCCGCCTGATGGGCGTCAACTGCACCGGGGTCTTCCTCGGGGTCAAGCACGGGGTGCGCGCGATGCAGAACGGCCGGGGCGGCTCGATCGTCAACGTCTCCTCGATCGCGGGCCTTGTCGGGCACGCCGGGCTCCACCTGGGTTACAACGCGTCGAAGGGCGCCGTGCGGCTGCTCACCAAGGGTGCGGCCGCGCGACATGGTGCCGACGGCATCCGAGTGAACTCCGTCCATCCGGGCCTGCTCCCGCCCATGGTCACCTCGGGGACGACACAGAACCCTGAGAAGCGGCGACAACTGCTGCAAGGGGTGCCGCTCCGGCGCGAAGGGCGGGTCACCGAGGTGGCCAACGCGATCTTGTTCCTGTCAAGCGACGAATCGTCGTACATCACGGGAGCCGAACTCGTTGTCGACGGGGGTTACACAGCGGTCTGAGCGAACCCCACGTCGACGCGACGACCCGGCAGGTGCGCTCTCAGACTTGCGTCAATCCGCCGTCGATGTAGACGTTGGTCGCGGTGATGAAGGCCGAATCCTCTGTCGCCAAGAACAAGGCCAGTCGTGCGACCTCGTCGGGTTCCCCAAGCCTGGCCAACGGGATGCGACTCACCAAACCCTGGTACGCCTGCTGCGTCAGCGCATCGGTGTCGACGACTTCGCCTTCACGCCTCGAGCCCAGTGCTCGCCGGTGATCACTCAGCGCCCCATGCAGCGAGGCCGTCTGAACCGCGGCAGGCGAGATGCAGTTGACCCGCACGCCAAGGTCTTTGAGCTCGTTCGCCCAGGTCCGTGCGAACGAGCGAATCGCCGCCTTCCCGGCGGCGTAGAGACCGACTCCGGGGGTTCCCTTATCCGCGGCAGTCGAGCTCATGAGGATGACGGTCGCCCCCGACCTCAACAGTGGCACTGCCTTCTGCACCGTATAGAGCGTGCCGTTGACATTGCTTCCCCACTCGCGATCGAGCAGTTCAGGGGTGATCTCCTCGAGCGTCGCCAGCGTGGTCCCCCCTGCGTTGGCGACCACGACATCGAGGCTCCGGCCATCGGCTCGTACCTGGTCGTAGAGGCGATCCATGTCCTCAGCCCGAGAGACGTCCGCGGTGATCGCCGAGCCTCGACCGCCCACTTCCTCGATCAAGCTCACGAGTCGGTCCGTGCGCCGCCCCACGGCGTAGACATAGGCGCCTTCGCCGGCGAAAGCCCTCGCGATCGCTCGTCCCAGTCCGGACGAGGCACCGGTTACGACAGCCGTCTTACCCTCGAGCCGCACGACCCGCTCCCTTCTCTCAGAACACGCGCCCGACCATGATTCAAAGGCTATTTGAATCAAAGACTACAGAGTCACCGCCGTACGTCAACGACGGATCGCCTCCGATCATGATCCGGCGGGACCGGTGAACGCGATCTCACGACCGAGGGCACCAACGCCGAGCGTCTGCTGAAGCTGATCGGTCTTCCACGCCATGACGATTCCGCCGATCAGGTCACGGAAGATCCGCTCCAAGGGTCGAGCGGTCACGAAGCCGTGCGCTCCGCAGATCTTCATGGCCCCCATGGACACCTCCTCCGCCATTCGACGGAGGTGGTAGAGGGTGCGGACCAGCTCTCGAGTGGACACGTCCTCCTCCGCGTCCATTTTCGCGACAGTCCGGTGGAGCAACTCGCGCCCCGTCCCGAGCCAGTGATCCATGTGTCCCAGCCCGACCTGCGCCCAGGCCTCATCGGCTCTGAACTTGGGCGACGTGGGATTGAACGCGCCTTCCGCCATGTATCCATATCGGTGCTGCACATGGTCGATCGTGAAGTCGAATGCCGCCTGCGCCAAGCCGAGCCAGATGGCCGTGATGCCGAAAGCGACGACCGTCGAGTCGCGCTCCCGGCCGCGGACGATCCCGCTGACCGGAGATAGGATGCAGTCGTCGACGGGTATGCGCAGTTCACGGCACTCGATGTCGTTGCTTCCGGTGGCGCGCATTCCCATCGCGCTCCAGTTCTGGTGCTTGATGAGCCCCGGCTCACCCAGCCGGCCAATGGTCATCATCATCGTCGGGTCGTTCGGGTCGCTCCCCTCGACCATGCCGCCCAGCATGGTGTACGCCGCGGCATCGCTCATCGAGCCGAACCCCGCACGTCCGTTGAGGATCACCTCGTCGCCCTCGCGCCGGCACCCGAGCCGGGCCCGGCGCGAGTCCAACTCGGCCGACGGATTCGAAAAGGCGCCGCAGATGGTCGCCTCTCCCGACGAGATCGCGGCCAAGGCCTCATCCCTCCGCGGAAAGGACGGCATCTTTGCGAGGGTTCTCGCCCCCACCCAGTGCATGTTGAGTGCGACAGCCGTTGAGGCGTCATGCCTCCCGAGAAGCTCCATTACATCGATCAGCAGCGCGACAGGAGGTCCGCCGTCGCCGAACTCATCGCTCAGGGGGAGGCCTGTGACCCCGATACGTTGCAACTCCCGCACGTTGTCGATCGCCATACAGCCTTCGCGATCCGAGGCGACGACGCGCGCCGCGTACTCGGGCGCCTCGACGACTGCGCGTAACCGAGCCATCAGGTCGTCCGCCGGTGCGACCTTCGTGATATCCACCATGCTGTACTCCCTAATTGATTGGACTTGCAGTCTGATGAATCGAGAAGCGAACGTCAACCGCCCCTACCGATCCGACCTCCGCCAGGAGGGCGCGCGCGCTACTCGATTCGCCATCATCCGCGCCGCACAGGACTTGTTCGCTCGCGACGGATACGGCGGGACGTCCATCGACGCCATCGCCCGGCAAGCCGGAGTCGCAAGGGCCACGATCTTCAACTCGGTGGGCGGCAAGCCGGCTCTGATGCGCGCCGCCTATCACGCCGCCGTCGTGGGAGGCGACGATCCGCGCCATCCGCGCGAAGGTCCGCTCGGCGAGCGAGCAAGACAGGCCGCGACGCCGGAAGAGGTCCTTCATGTCTACGCAGAGGTGCTTGCGGAGGTCTTCGAAGCGGTCTCGTCGATCCATTCAGCGCTCGTGACCGCAAGCTCCGACTCCGACGAACTACGTGCCATGCTCGACGAGCTCGACTCAGGCAGATACGTCGGAGCAGCGAACATCGTTGACTTGCTACTTGAGCGCGGGGATCTCGCTCCCGGCATGACCAAGGAGCGCGCCGCCGACATCCTTTGGGTGTTCAACGATCCTCGGCTGTGGCACGCCCTCCATCGCGAGCGAGCGTGGGACCGCTCGGAGTTCACGGACTGGCTGTCGGGGACACTGAAGTCCCAGCTGCTGCCGGCAGACCAAGGCGCCAAGGACGCCTCGAGCAGCAGATAATCAAATCGCACTTGAAAATATCGGCCGGCGCGCCTAGCTTGTTGATCGAGCAACACCGAGGAGGGCCGTGCGCGCCAGTCGCTATCAGAATCCGGGGCTGACGTTCGCGATCCTCGCCATCTCGGTTGCGTCCTTCACCTTGCTTCAGTCGTTGACGATCCCCGTTCTCACGGAGATACAGCAGCAGTACGACACAGATCAGGGGACCGTCACGTGGGTCCTCACCGCGTACCTGCTGTCGGCCTCGATCTCCACACCACTGCTCGGCCGCGTCGGTGACGCGGTCGGCAAGTCCCGCATTCTGTGCCTCACCCTCTCGGCCCTCATGCTGGGCTCCTTCATGGCTGCCATCGCGCCATCGATCGGCTGGTTGATCGCCGCCCGTGTTGTGCAAGGGGCGGGCGGCGGCGTGGTGCCCCTGGCGTTCGGCATCGTCCGGGACGAGTTCGGCGGCAGAGTTCGCGCCGCCCTCAGCATCCTGTCCTCGCTGACCGCCGTCGGCTTCGGGCTTGGCATCGTCATCGCGGGTCCGATCGTCGATCACCTGGGCTACCACTGGCTGTACTGGCTTCCGATGCTGACGACGATGACGGCTGCAGGAGCTACCTACCTGTTCATACCGGAGTCACCCGTACGCACGAGCGGTCGGCTGCCGCTCGTCGCTGGACTGCTGCTCGCCGGTTGGTTGGTGGCCGGGCTCCTCGGCCTCAGCCAGGGAAGTGCTTGGAGGTGGACCTCCCCCAAGATCGTCGGGTTGCTAGGCGTCACCGTCCTCCTCGGTGTCGGATGGGTGCTTGTCGAGAACCGATCCGCCGTGCCGATGATCGATCTGCGGATGATGCGACGGCGCGGAGTCTGGACGGCCAATGTAGTCGGCGGCTTCGTCGGGTTCGCCATGTTCGCCTCGTTCGGCTTCCTTCCCCAGTTCCTGCAGACGCCCGCTTCCACGGGCTATGGCTTCGGCGCCACGATCACCGAGTCCGGTCACGTACTCCTGCCATCAGCGATCGGAAGCTTCGTCGTCGCGCTCTTCACGGCGCCGCTTGTCACCAGGTTCGGAGTCCGGCCCGTAGTGCTCACCGGCACTGTGGTGCTCGGCCTTGCGTACTTGGGCATCGCCCTCTGGCACGACACGACATGGCATCTTGTCGTGACCACGGCTGCCCAAGGCACCGGCTCCGGCTTGGTCTTCTCGAGCTTGGCCGGGGTGATCATCGCGTCGGTACCCCGGGACCAGACAGGCGTGGCCAGCGGAATGAACGCCAACATCCGAACCATCGGCGGATCTGTTGGGTCTGCCATGATGGCGGGAATCGTCACCGCCCACGTGGGATCGACGGGCTACCCCACCGAGCTTGGTTACACGATCGGCTTCCTCATCCTCGGCCTCGCGATGATTCCGGCATTCCTCGCGGCGCTCTGCATCCCGGACAATCGCTCTCAGCCGACATCTGGACGCTCGGCGGACGCCGAACTCGGGATGGTGCCTGCGGCGCCGGCTCCCACCGACGACTGCCTCGATGTAGCCGACCCTACGAGTAAAACGATGAGCCTCGATCGGGACCAACGCCGGCTTGTGGAGTCGTCATGCAGGAACTCGACGGACGATTGACGGCGCTGGACTCGGAGGCCTGCGAAGCTCGCTGGTCCTAGTGCTGTGGCTCCGTCCACAGCCGGAGCTTGTCGGGGTTGCGTACCGCCCAGATGTGCTTGATCCGGTCGCC
Source organism: Sphaerisporangium sp. NPDC051011 (assembly GCF_040653595.1). Classification (NCBI taxonomy): domain Bacteria; kingdom Bacillati; phylum Actinomycetota; class Actinomycetes; order Streptosporangiales; family Streptosporangiaceae; genus Sphaerisporangium; species Sphaerisporangium sp. NPDC051011. Next base: position 213,345 of record NZ_JBFAGG010000011.1, read on the forward strand.
TACGACGTCGAACGCCATCACCATCACGGTGACGCCGTCTTGCTGCGCCACCAGACCGGGCTGACCGTTCACCGTACGCTCAAGAATCGTCAGCTCGGGCGCTCTGCCGGCGATGTCGACGGCGTGGCGCGCGATCTGCTCGCCGCCTTCGATCGGGTGAAGCAGGGCGCTGACCAGGCCGCCGCCGTCGGCGATCCCCGTAGCGTCGGGGGCGAGGAGGCCGATGAGGGCGTTGATGTCCTTGGCTTCCCATGCCTGCTTGAAGTTCCTGACGATGCGGGCCTGGTGGGTTGCCGGCGTCGCGGGAGCCTGCGCGGCGCGGATGCGACGGCGGGCCGAGGAGGCAAGCTGGCGGCACGCCGCCGGGGTACGTCCGACGATCTCGGCCACCTCGGCGAAGGGGTAGCGGAAGACGTCGTGCAGGATGAACGCGACGCGCTCGGCCGGGGTCATCGATTCGAGCACGACGAGGAAGGCCATGGTGACCGACTCGTCGAGGGTGACCCGGTCGGCCGGGTCGGCCGTGGCGCCGCCCGGACGCCCGCTGATCCACTCCGTGGATTCGGGCAGCGGCTCGGGGATCCACTCTCCCACGTAGCGCTCCCGCCGGGCCCGCGCCGAGCCGAGCACGTCGAGGCAGATGCGGCCGGCGACCTTCGTCAGCCACGCGCCGGGGGATGCGATGGCCTCCTGCCGCTCCCGGGACATGGCGTACCAGCGGGCGTAGGTCTCCTGCACGACGTCCTCGGCGTCGGCCAGGGAGCCGAGGAGCCGGTACGCCAGATTGATCAGCTGACGCCGCTCGCTCATGATCACGGTCAGGCTCGCATCGGGCCGGCCGTGTCCTGGCTCGGATCGGGTGGTCATGGTGTCGACGGCTCCCTTGGTCGTGTCTGCCTTCACCAGACCGACGAGATGACGCCTCTGAATGTGACGTCGGCGCGTCGCCTCACATTCCCGGCGGCTGTGTCGTCGGACTACTGAGACACCAGCCAGTACGCGGGAAGGCTCGGCGACCGGGCCGGCATGCGGATCACCGTCGGAACGCGTGATCGTCCCCGCGGCCGACCGCTCGGTGACGGAGACCACCCCCACCAGGCCCCAAGCCTCACAACACCGCTGAGACTCAGAAGGGAAGACCTCACGATGTCCATACCCTCGACACCCTCGACACCCTCGACACCCTCGACACCCTCGACGACCGAGCACGACGACCTCAAGTCGCGCCTGCCCGACCCCATCCAGCTCTTTCCCGAGATCACGGGAATGGCCGCGGCCATGTCCAAGGCCATCGGGAACGGGTTGATTCCGCAGACCACCATCGGCCTGGTGCAGCTGCGCGCCGGGCAGATCGCTGGCAGCACGTACCACACCGTCCGGCAGAGCGGCGGCCTCCGCGAGGCCGGGGAGACAGAGGAGCGCATCACCGCCGTGTCGTCCTGGCGGGACGCCCCCTACTTCACCGACGCCGAACGGGTCGCACTGGAGCTCGTGGAGGCCGTCCTCACCCCGAACCCGTTCGGGGAGCGGGTCCCCGACGAGCTGTTCGCCAGGGCATCCGCTCACTACGACGACAAGGCGCTCTGGACGCTAACCCTGGTGATCGCCCAGATCTGCTTCTTCATCCCCGTCGCCCTGGTCGCCAAGCCGATCCCCGGCAAGCCCATCGGACAGAACTACACCAAGTAACACCAACGGGCTCAGGGTGAGGACACGCGATCGTGCCTCACCCTGAGCACGGCCGACTCCCGAGTGAGGACCAGCGGCGCGCCGAGGGCGACCCGTCCCTTCGGGGCGGGCCGCTTCCGGGGCAGGTACCACCGGTCACCGTCACGCCAGCGGCCTGGAGCAGGTACAGCGTCGCGTCACGCGTGCCCGCCGTGGACGGATCTCGCAGCCATAGCGGTGATCTTGAGAGTCCGGGGGTTTGTCGCGGGTCCCGGGTGGTGCTTGGATCGACATCGTGGTCCTCGACGAACTGCGCGATCTCCTCAAGCGCCATGCTCGGCCCGATCTGAGAACCCCCATCGAGGACGTGCTGATCTTCAAGGCGGACGAACCCCAGCCTCCGACGCCGACGACGTACGGCAGGGTGCTGGCCGTGGTCGCGCAGGGAGCGAAACGGTTCGCACTGGGTGAGCGCATCTACGAGTACCAGGAAGGGCAGTACCTCATCGCCTCGGTCGACCTGCCTGTGACGAGTCATTTCGCCAAGGCCAGCCCGGAGTTGCCAGGGCTTGGAGTCGGGCTGACCCTGCATCCGGCGGCCGTCGCCGAGTTGCTGCTGCAGGCGGCGCCCGGCGACCTGCCGAAGGTGGGCGCCGAACCACCGCCCGGCCTGGCCGTCAGCACCGCCTCGGCCGAGCTCCTAGACGCCGTCGTCCGCCTGCTGCGCCTGCTCGACCGCCCCCACGACATCGCCGTACTCGGGCCGCTCTTCAAGCGCGAGATCCTCTGGCGGCTCATCACCGGCGACCAGGGCACGATCGTCCGGCAGTTCGGTCTGCCCGACAGCAGCCTCAGCCACGTCGCGCGCGCCGTGCAGTGGATCCGCGACCACTACGCGCAGCCGTTCCGGGTCGAGGACGTGGCCAGGCTGGCCGGGATGAGCGTCTCGGCCTTCTACCGGAGCTTTCAGGCCGTCACCGCCATGAGCCCGATCCAGTTCCAAAAGCAGATCCGGCTTCAGCAGGCGCGACTCCAGTTGGCCGCGGCCCCGGCCGACATCGCCACCGTCGGTCGCCGCGTGGGCTACGAAAGCCCTTCGCAGTTCAGCCGCGAGTACCGTCGCCAGTTCGGCGCATCCCCCAGCGAAGACGCCCTGCGCCTGCGCGCCTTCGCCACGGCGGCCATGCGCTGAGCGCGTCAGCCCTCCAGTACGCGGTCCAGACGGATCGGCAGGTGGCGCTGCCGGACCCCTGTGGCATGCCAGACGGCGTTGGCGATCGCCGCCGCGGTGCCGACGTTGCCGATCTCTCCGACGCCCTTGATGCCCCAGGGGATGCCGGGTTCGTCGTCGGGCACGAAGTCGGCCTCGATGTCGGGCACGTCGGCGTGGGCGGCGATGTGGTAGCCGGCGAAGTCGGCGTTGACGTGCCGTCCGGTGACCGGATCGCGGACGCCTTCTTCGTGCAGAGCCATGGACAGCCCGCCGATCATGCCGCCGATGACCTGGCTACGGGCCATGAGCGGGTTGATCACCCGGCCCGCGGCGAACATTCCGAGCAGCCGCCGCACGCGCACCTCGCCGGTGGCCGAGTCGGCGGTGACCTCGGCGAAGACGGCGCTGAAGGCGTGCCGTTCGCGGGAGGCCAGCTCGCCGAGCAACTGCGCGGTGTCCGCCGTGGCCGTCACCGGCCGTTCGGGACCGCGTATCTTGGCCGCTGCCTCGGTGATCGCCCACGCCCAGGATGCCGTCCCCCGGGACCCGCCCGCACCCCACGCCGGGCCGAGGTCGCTGTCGGAGATGCGCAGCCCGATCTTGTCGATGCCGACCGCGAGCGCGTCGGCGGCGATCGCGGTCAGCGCGGTGCGGGCGCCCGTGCCGAGGTCCGCGGCGCCGATGGCCACGGTGAACGTGCCATCCGGCTCGGCGGTGATCGACGCCCTGGAGGGGAAGGCGCCGATGCTGAAGGAGGTGGCGGCCAGGCCGGTGCCGACGAGCAGGGGTCCCTCCCGCCGCATGCGCGGCCGGTGGTCGCGGGAGGCCCACCCGAACCGGCGCGCCCCTTCGCCGAGGCACGTGACCAGGTTCCTGCTGCTGAACGGCAGGCCGGACACGGGCCCGACGGCGGGCTCGTTGAGCAGCCGCAGCTCCAGCGGATCCATTCCCAGCCGCTCCGCCAGTTCGTCCATGGCCGACTCCAGCGCGAAGGAACCGGGCGCGGCGCCGGGGGCGCGCATCGAGTACGGCGGCAGGATGTCGAGCGGGACCGCGGTGAGCGCGGTGCGGATCGCGGGGGCCGCGTAGAGCGTCTTGGTGAGCTCGGTGCATCCCTCGATGTACTCGGCGAGCGGTGAGATCTCGAAGGCGGCGTGGTGGTGGATGGCCCGCAGGCGTCCGTCGGCGTCGGCTCCGATCCGGACGCGCTGGTCGGTGGCCGGCCTTTGCGCGGTGGCCAGGAACACCTCCGTGCGGGTCAGCGTGACGCGCACGGGCCGCCCGAACCGGGTCGCGGCCATCGCTGCCAGGATGAGCTGTGGACCGCACATCGTCTTGGAGCCGAATCCTCCGCCGATGTGGTCGACGCGGATGCGCACCCGTTCCGCGGGCAGATGGAAGAGCGTGGCGAGGGTCAGGGCGATCTGGAAGGGTCCTTGGTCGCTGTCGACGGCCTGCAGGCGTTCGCCCTCCCACCACGCGGTCGCCGAGTGCGGCTCCATGGCGCTGCAGTGCTCCTCGGGTGTGCGGTACGTCTCGTCGACGACCACCGCGCCGGCGGCGAGCTCGGCTTCCACGTCGCCGACGTCGGCGGGCGCGTCGAAGAGCGTCAACGCCGGACGGCCCGCCGGGTGACCGGCGGAGAAGCACGTGTCGTGCGATTGCTCGTCGTAGGTCACCGGCAGCGCCTGGGCCGCCGCGCGGGCCTGTTCGGGTGTCTCGGCCACCACGAGGGCGATGGGGCGGCCCGCGTGCGGGATCACCTCGTCCTGCAGCAGGTGCAGCCCACCGTCCGGGCCGAAGAAGTGCCCGGCCTGTGGGTTGAGCCGGGGCGCGTTCGTGTGGTCGATCACGCCCAGCACGCCCGGCATGTCGTGCACGGCCGTGACGTCGATGTCGCGGACGCGCCCGCGGGCGACCGTGGACAGGACGAGCGCGCCGTGGGCCAGGCCCGGCACCGGCTCGTCGGCGGCGTAGCGCGCGGCGCCGGTGACCTTGGCCCGTCCTTCCACCCGGGGGCGGGCGACCCCGATGGCGCCGTCGCGTGTGGAGGTGTTCATACGAAGATCTCTCTTTCAGTACGGCTCGGCCAGGCCGGTCAGGACGGCCGCGATGAGGTGGCGCACCAGCGGGACCTTGTAGCCGTTGCCGGGCAGCGGCGCGGCGGCGGCCAGTTCGGCCTCGGCGGCCGCGCGGAACCGATCGGCGGTGGCCGGACCGTTCAGCAGGAAGGACTCGGCGACGCGAGCGCGCCAGGGACGCGACGCGACACCCCCGAGGGCGATCCGCACACCGCGGACGGATCCCCGGTCGACCTCCAGATGGGCCGCGACGGACGCGGTGGCGAAGGCGTAGGACGCGCGCTCGCGGACCTTCCGGTAGCGCGAGCGCGGCGAGACCGCCGCGCTCGGCAGCACGACCTCCGTGATCAGGGCTCCCTCGGGCAGTGCCGTCTCCCGTTCGGGCGTGTCGTCGACGGGTGGGTAGAACCTCTCCAGCGGGATCTCCGCCCCGCCGTCGAGCGTCTCGTAGCGCACGACCGCGTCGAAGGCGACCAGCGCTACCGCCATGTCGGAGGCATGGACGGCCACGCAGCACGGCGACCAGCCGAGGATGGCGTGGTTGTGGTGCGCCCCCCGGATCGCCGCGCACCCGCTCCCGGGGACCCGCTTGTTGCACGCCTGCGACGGGTCGGCGAAGTAGGCGCACCGGGTCCGCTGCATCAGGTTGCCGCCCACCGTTGCCATGTTGCGCAGCTGACCCGACGCGCCCGCCAGCACCGCCTGGCTCAGCGCCGGATACCGGCGCCGCACCTGCGGATGCGCCGCGACGTCGCTGTTGGTCGTCGTCGCGCCGACGGCTAACCCGCCGTCAGGCGTCTCGCGGATGCCGCCGAGCGGAAGAAACCGCACATCCACCAGTTCGGCGGCCGTCTCGACGCCGGACTTCATCAGGTCGACCAGATTCGTGCCGCCGCCGAGGTAGCGGGCGCCGCCGTGCCCGGCGGCCAGCGCGTCCCGGACCTCTGTCACGCGGCGGTAGGCGAACTCCTTCATCCGGTCACCTCTTCCGCCCGCGTTTCGAGGATCGCGCGCACGATCGACGGGTACGCGCCGCAGCGGCACAGGTTCCCGCTCATCCGCTCACGCACCTCCACCGCGTCCAGCTCGGTAACCGGGCCGTCAGGCGAGACGTCGGCGGTGACCGCGCTCGGCCAGCCCGCTGCATGCTCGGCCAGCATCCCGACGGCCGAGCACAGTTGCCCAGAGGTGCAGTAACCGCACTGGAAGCCGTCGAGGCGCACAAAGGCCTCCTGGATCGGCCGCAGTTCGCCATCGGCGGCGAGGCCCTCGACGGTGGTGATCTCGGCGCCCTCGGCGGCGACCGCCAGCGTCAGGCAGGACACCACCCGCCGACCGTCCAGCAGCACGGTGCAGGCGCCGCACTGCCCGTGGTCGCAGCCCTTCTTCGGACCGGTGTGGCCGAGATCCTCGCGCAACGCGTCGAGCAGGGTCCTGCGATGGTCGAGGCACAACCGATGCGTCGCGTTGTTGACGCGCAGCGCTATCACGCCGCGGGTCTCGTGTGTCATGGTCTTCCTTCCTCAGGGCCGCAGGGCGGCGGGGGAACGGCGGCGCGCGCGTACCGGATGGTCTCGACGACGATCAGGGCGGTGAGGATGGCCACCAGCCCGGCAAGCCCGGCAAGCGGCGGCAGGACGACGGCGGCCGGCGCGGCCGCCAGGAGGGCGCAGGCCGCCAGCAGCCGCGGACGGCTCAGCGTGTGGTGCATGCGGCGCTCGATGAGCAGATGCCCGGCGAGGTACAGCGTGAAGCCGCCGTAGAGGGCGAGCGCGAAGAACGCGCCCAGTGGCCTGCTGTCGGCCGCGTGCGCGATGACGCCCTCGACGCCCAGAGCGGCCAGCAGGATGCCGGCGATGACGGGGAAGTGCCCGTAGGTGTAGGCGTCGACGGCCAGGCTGACCCTTGCCTGGCCCCGTGCCCGGCGCACCCGCTGTTCGGCCGCGTGCGCCGTCACGTCGAAGTGAAGCCACCATAGGCACACCGCGATCGCGAAGCCGAAGATGGCCGCGAACACCAGGGCCGTGCTGATGGGCTGGTCGGCGGCGCCGACGCCGACGGCGATGACGGACTCGCCGATGGCCAGGATGACGAACAGGTGGTGACGCTCGCTCAGATGCGCAGGGCTGCGCAGCCGCCAGGCGCCGCCCCTGGCGGTGTGGTAGATGCCGACCCAGTCCACCAGGACGGCGGCCGCGTACAGCAGCGACTGGAGCCCGCCGCCTGCCAGCGCCCCGGACACCAGCAGGGCTCCGCCCGCCAACATGGGCAGCCAGGTGATCGCGACCTGGCGCCGCAACCCGGCGTCCCCGGTCGCGGCCACGGCGAAGACCGTGAGATGCACCCAGCGGACCAGCAGATAGGCGCACACCAGGACGAGGGGCCCGTGCAGGTCTCCAGGCCCGTCGGCCCACGCTTCGGGGATGGCCAGTCCGACCACGAACATCGCCGTCATCGCGACGACCATCCCCGCCCGCGGCAGGCCCTCGTCGGCCCGCGAATGGTTGCCCAGCCAGGTGTAACCGGACCATGTGCCCCACAGCAGCGCGAGCATCAGCAGCCCCCGCACCACGCCGTGAGCACTGTGCTCGTGCGCCATGGAGCCCGTGATCCGCGTGATCGCGAAGACGTAGACCAGGTCGAAGAACAGCTCGAAGGGCGTCGCCCGATGGTTCTCATCGGTGGTGCGGACACCCGGCAGGCGCTTGCCACGGCCTCGTTCCCCGCTTCGCACAGCCATGATCCATCCTTCGCGAGATTCGGTACCCGGATCGGCCTCTAGGAGGCCACGGCGTACGGCCGCGCCGGGACACGCGGCCGACGGCAGAAGTAGACGAACGCGGGTGGCACGTTGGCCCACAGCGTCCGGCTGACCACGACCTCCTCGAAGCGCAGGTTCAGCGACTGCCGCAACCGGCGGGCCGCGTGTGCGCGTAGGCGAACGTGGTGAACGCGCCGTGCGGGGCGAGAGCGTCGGTGACCGCGGAGATGAGATCGCCCTGCCGGTCGGCGGTGAAGGCCGCCCAGGGCAGCCCGCTCACGATCACGTCCGCCTGGTGATGACCGCGTTCGGCCAGCGTCTCGGCCAGCGCGCGGGCGTCGGCCACCGCGACCTCCACCCGCGGGTAGCGGGAGGCGAGACGCTCGGCGAACCGTTCGTTGACCTCGATCGCCAGATGGTGGCCGCGACCGGCCAGCCGCCGCTGAATGATCGCCGTGAACGCGCCCGTGCCGGGGCCGAGCTCGACGACCAGCGGGCCGCCGTCCCGCGGCACGGGCGCGGTGACCAGGTCGGCCAGCGGCACGCCGCTCGGTGCGACGGCGCCGACGGTGAAGGGGGCGCGCAGGAACTCGCGCAGGAACGCCGAGCGGTCGCCGGACGTCATCGCCCGGCTCCTTCCAGGGCGGTCGAGGACACGGTCGGCGTCAGGATCCGGGCGATCCACTCACTGCGGGTACGACGGGCGGCGACGGACAGGCGGGCCCGCGGATGCAGGGCGTCGAAGCCGTGGAACCCGCCCGCCCACACGTGCGGTTCGGCCTGGCCGCCGTAGGCCCAGATCCAGTAGACGCACGACGCGCCGGTACGGCGGGCGGGACTGAAGACCGACAGAGGGATCCGCGCGACGTCCGGGGCGGTCATGCTCACCTCGCGCCGCTCGATCGCGCGGCCCTCCAGGAACGGTTCCGCGGGCATGGCGGCCCGGCGGCGTATCTGCGGCAGTGTCTCGGCGGTGAGCTGGGGGCCGGGCGGGATGTGGGCGAGGAACTCGCGCAGTTCGGGGTCCAGGTCCGGTCGTGGAAAGGTCATGACGGGTTCCTTTCAGAAGGCGGCCTTGCCGCCGACCGGCACCGCGTTACGGCATCGGTTACGTTCCACCCGGCGCGTGCTCGCCGCGCCCAGGTTCGCGCACGCCGATTCGGTGCGACGCCCGACCACATCACGACGAGACAACGACCGATCGCTTGGTCGCCGGGAGCATATCCCGATACACAACGGGCACCGAGGTCGTGTTCGCCTCCCCTCGCCAAAAGGGCAGAATCAGGCAACGACGCGCCAGCATTGAACAACTGCCGTGGCCGAGGCAGCCCCACACAGCCTGCGCCCCTGGCGCTCCTCAGTTGCCGGTGAGGCGCCAAGGGGCCTGCGCATGGGTGGCGCGGGCGCCGGTCTGAACCCGGACGGCGTAGGCAGGGCGACAGTGGCCGGGCACGGGGCCGAGGTAGGCGTGGCCGGTCAGATGGCACCAGGCGGGCAGGTCGATCGGGGCGGCCAGGTCGCTCGCGATCACGTGCACCACGGCGCCGGGGGCGAGGCCCTCGACCAGGCGGCGCAACTCGATGAGCAGCGCGACACAGCGACGGTCTCCCCCGTCCAGCACCACCGGCGCGTCGCCCTGCTCGCCGGTCATGCGGCGCTCCCGGTGGCGACCGGCAGTCCGGCCAGCCGCCACTCCAGCATCCCATCGGCCAGACGGGCGGCTCGGCGGCCACGAGCGATGAGGGCGCGCACCGCCTCATGGGCCAGCACGCAGTAGGCGCCGCGGCAGTAGGCCACCACGGTGCCGTCGGCGGGCAGGTCCTCCAGCCGCTCGAGAAGCTCGTCCAACGGAACCGAGAGGGCGCCGGGGATGTGTCCCGCGACGTACTCCTCTGGCGGGCGCACGTCGATCAGCATCACCCCGCCGTCGGCGATGCGTCGCCGGAGTTCCCGGAGGGTGAGCTGTTCGGTGTCGCCGGGGCCGAGGTAGGCGGCGCGGGCGTGTTCCACCTGGGCCAGGTGGGCGGCACCGACCTGGCGAAGCAGCGCCCACAGCGCGGCCACGTCCTCACCCGCGAGCCGGTAGAACACCTGGGTGCCCTGCCGGCGAGTCGCCACCAGCCCGGCCTGCCTGAGCACCTGCAGGTGGTTGGAGACGCTGGTCATTCCGAGCCCGGCCGCCTTCGCCAACGCCTCGACCGGGCGCTCGCCCTGGGCCAGCAGTTCCAGCAGCTCAAGCCGCCGTCCGCTGGCCAGTGCCTTGCCCACTACGGCGAACGCGTCGTACAGCTCTACCTTGCTCATCCACCCGACGCATCCGTCTGATCCATCAATCCATGGAATAGTGTAGCTACGTGAAGGATTCCGTCGACCTCGCCGCCGCCCAGCGCGAGCACTGGCAACGGACCTACGCCACCCATCCCGGCATGTACGGCCAACGGCCGTCGGAGCCGGCCGGCCCCGGCATGTTGAAGATGTGCTCGCTCGTGGGTGATTTGAGTTCATAGGTCGAATAGGGTGAGCAGGCGGCGAGGGTCGTTTCGGTAGTGCCGCCGGGCGTGTGCCATGTTGATGTGTCCGACGTGGCGGAACGCGCCGATCGCGAGGATCCTGCAGGTCGCCATCACCTGCGGCAACTGGCCGGTGCGCACCTGGCTGGCATCTTCTCGGAAGGTGACGTCCCGTACGTAGTGCTCGCGGTTCTCCACCCCCCAGTGCCGGCGGACACAGGTGCCCAGATGGGCGGGTCCGGCCAGGTGAGCGGGCAGGTTCGTGATGGCGTAGGCCACCTCTTTGCCACTGCCCGAGCCGTGCAGGTCGGCGATGTGCCACATGATCCGCATCACCTGGGACCCGCGAGATCTCCGCTGACGATCGGCCATGTGCGGAAAACGGGGCTGGCGCCACCGCTGCCAGGGCCGTATTCAGTCCTCCCGCGGGGGATGTCTCATCCAGACGCGGGTGGCGCCCTGGCTCTCGGTTCTGTCCTCCAGTGCGGCGGCTTCGACGCTCACGTCGACGTCGCAGACACCGCCGACACACGTCGGGCCCTGAGCGAGAGAGACAAGACCGACTCCAGGATCCTCAGCCATGAGCAGCCTCCGAAGCAGCGCGGCGGAGGATCCCCGTCAGTGCCTCGACTGACTGCGCACCCGACAGGCCGTATCGTTGCGCGATCACGATGAGGGGCACGCCGGTGAGCCCGAGGCGGAGTGCCTCTGCTCGGTCGCGTTCGAGCGAGTCGTCTCTCTCGTCGGACTCCACCACGGCTCGTGCAAGCGAAGCATCGAGACCCGCGTCGGCAGCCAGTCGAGCCAGGGTGTCCGGGTCGGCGAGATCGGCGCCTTCGGTGAAGTAGGCGCGGAAGGCGCGGTCCAGCATCTCGGACCGCCGCCCTTCCTCCTGAGCCCAGGAGAGAAGCCGGTGCGCGCGGCGCGAGTTCGTCGGGAGCATGCGATCCCAGTCGTAGCTGATCCCGTACTCGCTTCCCAGCCTGTTCAGATGCGCCTGGCCCTGTCGGAGAGTCGCCTCGTCCATCCCACGTTCTTCGCGAAGGAATCGTTCCTTGTCGATGCGATCCGGTGCATCAGGTCCAAGCTGGAAGAAGTGGTACCGGACGTCTACCGGTACACCGGCCTCGGCGATGGCTGCGTCAAGCCGGCGCTTGTTCAAGTAGCACCAGGAGCACTGCACGTCCACCCAGACATCGACAGCCACTCGGGCCGTAACCGCACTCTTCACGATGGCTCCGTTCACCTATCCTGTAAGTGGGGAGATACCCCACATCTCCTACTATATGGGGAAGTTCCCCAATTGCAACGGAGACGCGCATGCGAGCAACACAGCGGGCAGACGCCATCAGGAGCCGCGCGCGGATCATCGCCGCCGCGCGGGTGGTGATCGACCGAGACGGTCCAGCAGTGTCCCTCGACCGGATCGCGCGCGAAGCAGGCGTGGGTTCCGCAACGCTCTATCGTCACTTCCCGACTCGCGCTCACCTGCTGGGGCAGGTCTTCTCCGCGAAGGCAGGCACACTGGCCGAGTACGTGGAAGAGCTCGGACGCAACAAGCCGACATCGTCCGCTCTGCGGGCATGGGCGCACCGGCTCGTCCAAGAGGCCATCACGGACCGTGGACTCGGCGCTGCGTTGTTGAGCGCAGGACTGGAACCCATAGCGGATTCACAATGCCGTGGACGCGTCGTCGACGCGACACGGCAGCTGCTTGCTCTTTCGCCCGTCGCACAGTCGCTGGCTCCCGGGGTGACTGCCGAGGATTTCGTCGACGTCGCGACGAGTGTCGCGATCGTTGTCGACGAAGACGTCGTGCGAGGCCTCAGACTGATGGACCTGTGGCTGACCGGCGTCGCCCCGGGGCTGCCACCTGCGCCATAGCCCGGCTCTCCGCCTAAGTCGCCCGGTAGATCCGGCTCCTCTGGCACTGACCAAGGTCTGGTCCTGCAACCCCGCCGGGCGCGTCGTGGGTGTCCTGTGCCGCACGGAGCATCGGCTCCGCGCCCTTACCTCTCCGGGGCTGTAAGAACGACGGCTCTGTCGCAGGTTGATTGATTTGATTGGACAGACCCGCTCCATGAAGGCGGCGGACCCGGCCACCAGCGCATCCAATGTCATCGGGGCGGCCCGCAGCTCCCAGCAGTGCTCGGTCTGCGGGCACGTGGACAGGAAGAACCGGCCGGACCGGGAAACGTTCTGCCGTACCTCGTTGCGGCTTCGCTGAGAACGCCGACGTCAACGCAGCCCGCAACATCGCCTCACGCGGTATGGCGGGCTGGGCAGTGAGTCACGCTGCCTGACGCGGACCGGACCATCGAAGCCTTCGGCGGCGAGGAGCTGAAAGCTCGGTCGTTCAGTTCACGGCCGAGAAGCCGACCGGTGGAAGTAGTGGCCCTTGTCGAGGTCGTCGATGAGACCTGGCTGGACCGGCCGCCACCCGAACCGCTCGCGGGTCAGGGCGCTGGAGGCGGGGCTGTCGGTCGCGAGGAAGTGGGCGAGCCAGGTGAAGTGCTCGCCCGCGTCCTCCGGGGAGACCGAGACCACCGGCAGGTCCAGGTGGCGGCCGATCACCTCGGCGACGGCGCGGATCGGCACGCCTTCGTCGCCGACCGCGTGCAGCACCGATCCCGCCGGGGCGTTCTCCAGCGCCAGGCGGAACAGGTGCGCGGCGTCGAGCCGGTGGACGGCGGGCCAGCGGGCGGACCCGTCGCCGACGTAGCCGGAGACGCCCTTGTCCCGGGCGATGCCGGTCAGGGTCGCCATGAAGCCGTTGTCCCCTTCGCCGTGCACCGTCGGGGGGAGCCTCAGGACGGAGGAGCGGACGCCGCGCGAGGCGAGGGAGAGCGTGAACTCCGCGGTGGCCATACGGGTCCCGGGACCGCCGGCCAGGCCCGCGTCCGAGGATCCTCGTCCGTCCCGTTCGGTCGCCGTGCGCCCCGACGCGAGACCGAGCAGACCGGAGGCGATGACCAGCGGCCGGCCGGAACCCGCGAGTGCCTCGCCGAACGTCTCGACGGCGCGGCGGTCCGCGTCGGCGGCGCCCTGGAAGTCCCCCGAGAAGGCGATGTCGTGCTTGAACGCGAGGTGGATCACGCCGTCGGACGCGGCGGCCGCGCTCCGCAGGACGTCGAGATCGTCGAGGGTGCCGCGCCGGACCTCCGCCCCGGCCGCGGCGAGGGCTTCGGCCGAGGCCTCCGAGCGTGCCAGGCCGATGACCTGGTGGCCCGCGCCGATGAGCTCGGGAACGACGGCGGAGCCGATCCAGCCGGACGCCCCGGTGACGAAAACGCGCATGAGAAGACCTCCCGATGAGCCGGCCCGTCCTCGGACGGGAACGCGGGCCGACTGATGTCAGTTGCTGTCATCAGCATAGCCCTGATGTCAGCCACTGTCATCCACTACGATCGGACCATGGGTCGATGGGAGCCGAACGCGCGGGGCCGGCTCGAGCGGGCGGCGATGGAGCTCTACAGCGAGCGGGGGTACGAACAGACCACCGTCGCGCAGATAGCCGAGCGGGCGGGGCTCACCGAACGCACGTTCTTCCGGCACTTCGCCGACAAGCGCGAGGTCCTCTTCTGGGGCTCGGGCACGCTGCAGGAGCACATGGTCAGCGCCGTCGCCGGCGCGCCCGGCTCCGCCGCTCCGATCGACGCGATCGCCGCGGCCATCGAGGTCGCCGGGGTCCAGCTCCAGGAGCGCCGCGAACACGCCCGGCGGCGCCAGGCCGTCATCGCCGCGAACGCGGAGCTTCGCGAGCGTGAGCTCATCAAGCTCGCGACGCTGGCCTCGGCGCTCGCCGGCGCGCTGCGCCTGCGCGGCGTCCCGGATCCGGCCGCGAGCCTGGCCGCCGAGGCGGGGATCGCCGTCTTCAGGGTCGCCTTCGAACGCTGGATCGGCGAAACCGACGAGACCGATGAGCCGGACCTGCCACGCATCATCCGGGAGTCACTCGACGAGCTGAAGGCCGTGACCGCCGGTAAGTGAGGCCCGGGACGGAATGCCGGGCACGGACATCGGGCCGCCGTACATGACCGTCCCGCACGGCCCGTCATGCAGGACCGCCCCGCACGACCACCCTGCATGACGGCTCTGCATGACGGCCCCGCCCTCGCCGAGGCCTCTACGAGCCGGGGGCCGGCCGCGTCTCGCGCCGGCGCCTTGGTGGGACTCCGGCGCCGACGAAAGGGGCGCAGTTAGCAGAACATAGCGTAGCCGCCTAGTTACGCTGATGCATCGACGCAGTACAACAAAGCGTGTAAGCCGCCCGGACGGCTTGTCCCGGATCGTTCACGCCCGCGAGCCCGAGCCACCGCACCTCACCACCGGCGTTCGCCGTGCCCTCCTGCAGTCCCCCACGACCCCGAAGGCAGGTGCTGTGAATCCCGTTCCGCGTGCCGAGAAACCCGAGCCCCCGCCGGGGACCTCCGATCCCGAGACCGCCGCGACCACGACGCCGGCGCCGGCCGCGACGAACGCCGCTCCCCCGACCCCGCTCCCCACGCCCGGGCGGATACGGGCGCGGGTGGTGGGCCTCATGGGCCCGGCGTTCGTCGCGGCCGTCGCCTACGTCGACCCGGGGAACTTCGCGACCAACGTCGAGAGCGGCGCGCGGTTCGGGTTCCTGCTGCTGTGGGTGGTCCTGACGGCCAACGTCGTCGCCATGCTCCTGCAATACCTGTCGGCCAAGCTCGGCATCGCGACCGGGCGCAGCCTGCCCGAGCTGTGCCGCGAGCGGTACCCGCGCCCGGTCGTCTGGGGGTTGTGGTTCCAGGCCGAGATCGTGGTCATCATGACCGACCTGGCCGAGTTCATCGGCGGCGCGGTCGCGCTCAACCTGCTGTTCGGCCTGCCCATGCTCCACGGCGGCATCCTGATCGCGGTGGCGTCCTTCGTGGTCCTCGCCGTCCGCTCGGCCCGGCACCGGCGGTTCGAGGCTGCGATCACCGCGTTGCTGGCCATCGTCGCCGGGGCGTTCCTCTACCAGACGCTGAGCGCGACCGTCGCGCCTGCGGATGTGGCGGGCGGGCTGGTGCCCAGGTTCGACGGGCCGGCCAGCCTGCTCCTGGCGGCCGGGATCGTCGGCGCGACCGTCATGCCGCACGCCGTCTACCTGCACTCGGCGTTGACGCAGGAACGGTTCGCCGGGGTGCGCGAGCCGGAGCGCGGCACGCTGCTGCGCGCGCAGCGGCTCGACGTGGTGCTGGCCATGGGCGTGGCCGGGCTGGTCAACATGGCGATGCTGGTGTCGGCGGCGTCGCTGCTGCACGGCACCGGCGCCGAGCCGACCCTGCACGGGGCGTTCTCCGCCTTCGCCGAGGGGTCCGGCCCGCTCACCGCGCTGCTCTTCGGCATCGCCCTGCTCGCCTCAGGGCTGGCGTCCTCCAGCGTGGGCGTCTACGCCGGGCAGATCGTGATGCAGGGGTTCCTGCGCCGCCGGGTGCCGCTGTGGGTGAGAAGGCTGGTGGCCGTCGTCCCCGCCCTGGCGGTGCTGGCCTTCGGCGTCGACCCCACCCACGCGCTCGTGGTGAGCCAGGTCGTGCTGTCGTTCGGCATCCCGTTCGCGCTGGTGCCGCTCGTCCTGCTCACGCGCCGCGCGGACGTGATGGGCGCGTGGGCGAACCGGCGCGCGACCACGCTCGCGGCCGCCGCGGCCTCCGTGGTGATCATCGCGCTGAACGTCGTGCTGGTCACGCTGGCCGTGCCCTCCCTGTGAGCGCGCGCGCCAGGTCGGAGGCCGCTTTACGTTGTAGATTTCCAAGCCGGCGGGCACCTTGACCGCCGCGGCGGGCCCCGTGCCCTGCCGCGGCGGCCGTGCGTCTACGCGACCGGGACGTCGGCGGGCACGCGCACGGCGGGGAACATCGCCGGGCGGCGCAGCCGGAAGCCGAGAGTCTGGTACAGGCGGATCGCGGTGGTGTTGAAGGACGCGGCGTGCAGGAACGGGATCTCCCCGCGGCTCCGGATCCCGGCGGCGACGGCGAGCACGAGCCGGGAGCCGAGCCCTTGGCCGCGGAACGCCTCGTCGGTGCACACGGCGCTGACCTCCGTCCACCCAGGCGGGTGCAGGCGCTCGCCGGCCATCGCCACCAGCACGTCGTCGCGGCGGATGCCCAGGTAGGTGCCCATCTCGAACGTGCGCGGGGCGAAAGGGCCGGGTTTGGTGCGCGCGACGAGGGCCAGCATGTCGGGCACGTCGCCGGGGCCGAGCACGACCGCCTCGGGGTCCGGCGTGCCGGTCACGTCCTCGCCGGACAACTGGACGCCGTCCACGCTGTCCACGACCTCCCAGCCGTCCGGGGGCGTGGCCGCGACGGCCGCGAACGGGACAAGTCCCCCAGGACCGGCCAGCGCGGCCATGTCCTCCCAGTCCGCGGCCTCGGGCGCCGTCGGCAGCGCCACGAACGGGGAGACCTCGGCCGGGTAGCGCAACGCGTTGCCGCGCCGCTCGGCGAAGTGCGCGTGGGGCCCCGTGAGCGAGGCCCACGCGGGGTTGTCCAGCGGGTGCATCCGAACCTCTTTCCACGATATTCCGGCGGGAATAACAGGGAGAATCCGCGCCACGGTCACCGTATTCCTCCGCCGCGCGGGCGTCTCGGGGGGTCCCGGCAAGTCTGTGGTGTCCCATCCCTCGCACTCGGGGGCGTGCAGGGAGGCGGCGGGTGGGCAAGGACGTACCGTGGCCGCGTCCCGCGCGGGCACGTCATCCATCTTCCCGAGGACTTCCCGAGGAGGCCGAGTGAACGGATCGTGGTGGCAGGACACCGTCGTCTACCAGGTGTACCTGCGCTCCTTCGCCGACACCGACGGTGACGGCGTCGGCGACCTGGAAGGGCTGCGCCTGCGCCTGGACTACCTGCGCGACCTCGGCGTGGACGGGCTCTGGCTCAATCCCATCTATCCCTCGCCGGGCGCCGACCACGGCTACGACGTGTCCGACTACACCGACATCGACGCCCGGTACGGCGGCCTGCCCGCCTTCGACCGCCTGCTCGCCGACGCGCACGCCCGCGACCTCAGGGTGCTGATGGACCTGGTGCCCAACCATTGCTCGGCCGCGCACCCCTGGTTCCAGGCCGCGCTCGCGGGCGACCCCGCGGCCCGCGAGCGGTTCATCTTCCGTCCCGGCGCCCGGCCGCCGAACAACTGGCGGTCGGCCTTCGGCGGCCCCGCCTGGTCGAAGGCGGGGGACGAGTGGTACCTGCACAGCTTCGACGCGGGGCAGCCGGACTTCAACTGGCGCAACCCCGAGGTCGCCGCCTACTTCGAGGAGGTGCTGCGGTTCTGGTTCGACCGCGGGGTGGACGGCATCCGCATCGACGTCGCGCACATGATGTTCAAGCACGCCGACCTGCCCGACTGGCCGGACCACGCGGAGTACAACATCCTCGCCCAGAACCAGCCCGAGGTGCACGACGTGCTGCGCCGCTGGCGCAAGATCGCCGACGGGTACGGCCGCGACCTCACGCTGGTGGGCGAGGTCTGGGTGCCCGCGATCGACGACCTGGCGCTCTACCTGCGGCCCGACGAGCTGCCCCAGGCGTTCTACTTCGACCTGCTGCTGTGCCCCTGGGACGCCGCCCGGTTCCGCGCCTCGATCGGCGGCGGCCTGGAGCAGATCGCCGCCACCGGCGCGACCCTCACCTGGACGCTGGCCAACCACGACGTCCACCGCACCGTCAGCCGGTACGGCCTGGTCTCCTACACCGACGGCCCGCCCACGCGCCCGCGGGGCACGGTCGACGTCGCCCTCGGGGTGCGGCGCGCGCGGGCCGCGATGATGCTGCTGCTGGCCCTGCCGGGTTCGGTCTACCTCTACCAGGGCGAGGAGGCGGGCCTTCCCGAGGTGCTCGACCTGCCGGACGAGGCCCGCCAGGACCCGACCTGGCTGCGCTCGGGCACGGCCGACTACGGGCGCGACGGCTGCCGCGTCCCGCTGCCGTGGACCGCCTCGGGGCCGTCCTTCGGCTTCTCCTCCTCGGAGCGGACGTGGCTGCCGCAGCCGGACTGGTTCGGTGAGTTCGCCATCGAGCCGCAGATCGGCCGGCCCGGGTCCACCTGGGAGCTGCACCGCCGGGCCCTGGAGATCCGCCGGGGCATCGGCGGGCCGCTGGAGTGGATTCCGGCCGATCGCCGGGACGTCGTCGCGTTCCGGCGGGGCGATCTGGCCAGCGTCACGGTCTTCGGCGATGAGCCGTACGCCGTGCCGTGGGGCGAGCCGCTCCTGGCCTCGGCCGACGCCGGGCCGGGCACGGTCGCCCCGTCCTCCACCGCCTGGTTCAGGGTCTGACCTCCGGCCGCCCGGTCCTCGCCCCGGGCGGCCACGCGGCGAGGCCGAGCGGTGGTCGTTCACGGGGTCGCCGGCTCGCCGGGAGCGCCCCAGAGGTCGAGCTCAAGCTGGTGTCCGGTGGCCCCCGGGCCGGACGAACATGACGGCGGTGGCGTCCATCTCGTCGTCCTCCACGACGCGGGCGGCCAGCCCGTCGCCCCGGGCCATCTCGGCCAGCAGCGGCGCCTGGCGCTCGCTGGTCTCCACCAGCAGCACGCCGCCCGGGGCCAGCCAGCCCGGAGCCTCGGCGATCACCCGCCGCAGGACGTCCAGCCCGTCCTCGCCGCCGTCCAGCGCCACCCTCGGCTCGTGGTCGCGGGCCTCGGACGGGAGCAGGCCCACCGCGCCGGTCGGGACGTAGGGCGCGTTGGCCATCAGGACGTCGACGCGGCCCCGCAGCGTGACCGGCAGCGGCGCGTACAGGTCGCCGGCGTGGACGTGCCCGCCCATGGCTGCGAGGTTGTGGCGGGCGCACTCCACGGCGACGGGGTCGATGTCCGCCGCGTGCAGTTCCACCGGGCCGAGCGCCGCGGCCAGCGCGACCCCGAGGGCCCCCGTGCCACAGCACAGGTCGACGACCACCGGCCGGCGAGGGATCGCCCCCGGCGCGTACGCGGCCCGCCGGGCGTGTTCGACGGCCTGGGTGACGAGGAGTTCGGTGCGGCGGCGGGGGACGAAAACGCCGGGGGCGACGGTCACGCGCAGGCCGCAGAACTCGGCCCAGCCGAGGACGTGCTCCAGGGGAAGCCCGGCCACGCGGCGCTCGACCATGCCGGCCAGGTGCGCGGGTGTGCGGGCCGTCTCTACGAGCAGCCGTGCCTCGTCCTCGGCGAAGACGCAGCCGGCGGCCCGGAGCGTGGAGACGATCACTGCTTCGGAGGGCTCGGGGAGTCCGGGAAGCTCGGGAAGTTCAGGAAGAGAAGCAGGGGAAACCGACATGTAAGTCCTTCGGAGTGCCGATGGGCGCTCCGTCGGGCCGGACTACTGCCGGTGGACCGCACGGCCGTGAGGCGAGAGCACCCAGCCTGATCTGGCGGTAATGGGTCTCACCTCCCCGGTAGGTCCGTCGCTGGAGACGCACATTACCCGAGCCGGGGCTCCGTCCGCATCTCGGGGGCCGGCGGCACCCGCAGGACGAAACGAGCGCCGCGCGGGACGACAGAGGCGGCCACGATCGGGGACTCCCTCTTATCCGTTGAGTTCCGCCCCGCGAGTGGGCCCGCCACGGCTTCGTTATCCACTGAGTTAACAAGTTGCCGCGCTTGAGTGCTGACGGGAAGGATGTCGACGATGTTGGGAAGGCAGATCGAGTTGCCCGTTGGCGACGGTGTGCTGTCGGGGTTGGATTTCTGGACTGATGTGGCGTCCCGTCTGGTGGGTCACTGTCACCCGGTGGCGGTGGACCTGCGTGGGCGCGGGCACGGCGCGCCCGTGTCGAGCACGCCCGAGCAGTATTGGCCCTGGCACTGGAAAGGACACAAAGATGCAGCGCTCCGATCACCTATCGGTTCGGGAGTTCTCGGTCGCGGACGCGAAAGCGGGCCCGTACGGCATCACGCCCGGGCCCGACGGCGCGTTGTGGCTCACCCTGGTCCACAGCGGTGAGATCGCCCGCCTAGCCGTCGATGGTGAACTCAGCCGGTATCCTGTGGGTTCCGCGGAGAGCAGGCCGACCATCATCACCTCAGGCCCGGACGGGGCGCTGTGGCTCACCCGCTCCGCAGACCACCACATCGGCCGGATCACCACCGACGGGAGCCTCACGGCGTTCGCGCCGCCCGAACCCGGCGCTGGCCCCTACGGGATCTGCGCGGGCCCGGACGGCGCCCTGTGGTTCACCGAGATGAACACCGACCGGATCGGCCGCATCACCACCGACGGCCGGATCACCCACTTCCCCCTCCCCACACAGGGGGCATTCCCCTCGATGATCACTTCCGGCCCCGACGAGGCGTTGTGGTTCACCCTCAACCAGGCCAACGCCATCGGCCGTCTCGACCTCGACGGCAAGGTGACGCTCCACAGGCTGCCCACCGCCGGCGCCGCACCGGTGGGCATCACGTGCGGGGCCGACGAGGCGGTGTGGTTCGTGGAAATCGCCGCCGGGCAGATCGGCAGGCTCGGTGTGGACGGCACGATCCGGGAATTCCCGCTGCCCGACCGGAGCGCCAAACCCCACGCCATCACCACGGCACCCTCCGGAGAGTGCTGGTTCACCGAATGGGGCGCCAACCGCATCGGCTGCATCACCCCGGCCGGGGTGATCACCGAATTCGACCTGCCCACCCCCTCATCGGAACCCCACGGCATCGCCGTGGGCCCGGACGGTGCTGTGTGGACCGCCCTGGAAACAGGAGCAGTCGCCCGACTGGCCCCATGATCCTGCACGCCCTCCGCACTCAGGCGGCAAGTACATGAACTGCCCGAACGCGGTTGAGAGGCCGCGAACCCCAAGGTTGCTGATGAAGTGGTACGTGTAGCTGTAGGGCGGATCCGTCCACGCTGCCGCGGCGATGAACTCGGCGGTGAAGTAGATGCCTCCGCCGGCTATGAGCGCCGCCCCGCCCTGCGGCGCTGCGGGGCCGAGGGTAGTTGAAGCGGCTGGTGGACTGCCGATTCGGGCTTGATGTCGTTCAAGGTTTCCTTCTGTGGTTCGAATCTTCTTGGGGGGCACATGCTGTCGCGCCAGAACACTGCTCCGTGTCCAGGACTGGGCTACCTGTCGTGGTTGTGTGTGGAACCGCCGGAACACGGGGTGTTCTCAGCGGCAGGCCGGCTGGATTCCGGCTGACTCAGCTGAACAGCGACAGGTCTATGGAGTCGGCCAGGGCCTGGTAGCCCGCATCGTTGCCGTGCAGATGGTCGCCGCAGTGGAAGTCCTCCCTGATTCGGCTGGGGCGGTCCGGGTCGCGCCAGACGGCGTCGAAGTCCAGCACAGCGTCGAAGGCGCCGCCGGTGCGGATCCATTCGTTGACCGTCCGGCGTGCGCTCTCGCCCTCCGGTGTGTAGATCTCCGCGCCCTCGTAGGGCGCGATCGTGGTGGCGTAGACCCTCACGCCGCGTTCGTGCGTCCGGGCGATCAGCTGGCGGTAGCCCGCGATGACATCGTCCGTCGTCACCGGCGCACCGGGGAACATCTTCAGGAAATCCGCCAGGGGACCATCGTCGTCCCGTGGGGCGAAGGAGATGCCGATGTCGTTGCCGCCCGCGGAGAGCACCACGTAGCCGAGGCCGGGCGTCGCCATCACGTCACGGTCGAAGCGGGCCAGGGCGGCGACACCGATGCCGTCGTTGAGTATCCGGTTGCCGCTGATGCCCTGGTTGGAGACGTAGCCGGTGGCCACGCCCCGCTCGGTGAGACGCTCGGCCAGCAGCTCCGGCCAGCTGTGGTTGGCGTCCAGGGTCGAGCCGGCGCCGTCGGTGCGGGAGTCGCCCACCACAACTATGGCCTTGGCTGGGGCGTCGGGGAGCAGCTCGACAGCGGAGATCAGGGCCCGCACTGGCAGAACTTCGGCGTTCTCCGGCAGGGTGGGGGCGGCAACGGCGTCGCCCGGGATCGTCCAGCCGGTCTCCAGGGCGGGGTCGTGGCAGGTGCAGGTCTCCACGAGCCCCGGCAGGTAGAGGCCGATGGACAGCTTGGCGAGGGCGGGCAGGGGCAGGTCGACCGGATCGCTGAGGATCGGCGCGCCCGCCGGGACGGTGACGGCCGACGCGCCGGAGAAGGTCAGCACGCGCTCGCTGCCCGGCTGAACCCCGCCGCCGGGCGCCGCGAGGCCCACCTGCGCCGCGCCGATGGTGAAGGGCGCGGTCCCGAACTCGTTGGTGAAGCGGATGCGCACCCGGCGCCCGCCGCCGCTGATGCGCACCACCTGGCGCAGGGTCACGTCGGCGAGGGGCCGGTGGTCGTCCAGCGAGCCGAGCCCATCGTGGGCCGCCTGGGGCGAGGCGCCCCAGCTCCGGACCCAACTGCCGGCGTTGTTCGTCATGGTCATCTGTTGCCTCCGTTGTTCGTGAAGGTGCTGCGGCATGCGAAGACTGAGGCGGGTCGCTGACACGGGGCAAATACGGCGCTGACACGACTGCCCTGCTTTGGGTCTTGCGGGTGAGCGCGCGAAGATTGGGAAATGGACGGGATTGCACGGCTTCGCATCACGCTGCTCGGCGCGTTCCAGGTGTCTCGCGGTGACGCCGTCCTGCCCGTTCCAGGCGCACGGTTGCAGGGGCTGCTCGTCCGGTTGGCGCTCGCCGGTGGCCGCGCGGTCGAGCCGGGCGTGCTGGTCGACGCGATCTGGGCCGAGGAGCCGCCGTCCGGCCCCGCCCCCGCCCTGCAGACCCTCGTCTCGCGGCTGCGTCGCGCCCTCGCCCCGACCGGCGCGGCCCGTGGCGTGGTCGTGCGGGTCGCGGGCGGCTACCGGCTGGCGGTGGACGCGGCCGATGTGGACGCGCTGCGTTTCGAGCAGCTCACCGCTGCCGGTCGGGAGAGGCTGCGGGCAGGTGATCCGGAGGCCGCGGGCGCCGCGCTCGCCGAGGCCGTGGCGTTGTGGGGCGACCATCCTGGCGCCGAACCCGCGGTCATCGCCGCGGTCGCGCCCACGGTCGCGACACGGCTGGCACATGTGTCGATCGAGGCGGTCGCCGACCTCGCCGACGCCGAGTTGTCGCTGGGGCGGGCCGAGGTGGCCGCTGCCCGGCTGACGGGGGTGCTGGCCGAGCACACGGTCCACGAGCGGGCGGCCGCGCTGCTGATGGACGCGCTCGCCGCTCAGGGGCGTCAGGCCGAGGCGCTGGCCGTCTACGAGAGGGTCCGCCAGACCCTGGCCGACGTGCTCGGCGCCGACCCGGGCACCGCCCTGTGGGAACGCCATCTGCGCCTGCTGCGCCCCTACCAGCCCATCCTGGTGCCAGACGCCTCGCCTGGAGGCGCTCCGGCCAGGAGCCCGGCGGCTTCAAGCGCCTTGGCCGGGAGCGCGGTGAATTCGAGGGCCTCGGCTCCGATTACTGCGGCGACCGCCCGGGCCACAAGCGTGACGGAAGCGAGCGCGGCAGGCATGAGCCCGGCGGGCGCGAACGCCGAGGGCGGGAGCGCCGCGGCTGTGACCGGTCGCAATGCCGGGTGGCAGGCGGCCACCGAACCGGACCAGATCCGGCCGACCAACCTGCCCGCGCCGCTGACCAGCTTCATCGGCCGCGACGACGACCTCACTCGCATCGGCAGCCTGCTCACCACCGGACGCCTGGTCACCGTCCTCGGCCCCGGCGGCGCCGGGAAGACCCGGCTCGCGTTGGAGGCCGCCCGCCGCCACCGCCACGAATACCCCGACGGCTCCTGGCTGATCGACCTCGCGCCGGTCACCGAACCAGCGAAGATCGCCACGGCCGTGCTCGCCGGGATCGGGCTGCGGGGCGGCGCGATGCTCGACGCCCGCAAGCGAGTCGAAGGTGACGAGCTGGACGTCCTCGTCGGCGAGCTCGGCGGCCGGAAGAGCCTGCTGCTGGTCGACAACTGCGAGCACCTGATCGACGCCGTGGCCCACCTGGTCGCGGCGCTGCTGCCCCGCTGCCCCGGCCTGCGCGTGCTCGCCACCAGCCGCGAACCCCTCGCGGTCGACGGCGAGGCGCTCGTGCCGCTGGCCCCGCTCGCGCTGCCCGACCCGGACGATGGCGTCGAACAGGCCCGAAGGGCGGCCTCGGTGCGCCTGTTCACCGAGCGGGCCGCCGCCGTGCGACCCGGTTTCGACGTCGATGAGATCACGCTGCCCGACATAGTGCGCGTGGTTCACGGCCTGGACGGCATGCCGCTGGCCCTCGAGCTGGCCGCCGCCCGGTTGCGGACGCTGTCACTGCCCGACCTGGCCGACGGGCTCTCCGAGCGGTTCCGGCTGCTCACCACCGGCAGCCGTACCGCACCGCCCCGGCACCGCACCCTGCGCGCGGTCATCGCCTGGAGCTGGGAGCTGCTCAACGAGCACGAACGCACCGTCGCCGAACGGATCTCCATCCTGCCCGGCGGCGTCACACCCGCCTCAGCCACCGCCGTCTGCGCCGGCACCACCGTGCCCACCGCCGAAATCCCCGAACTGCTCGCCACCCTCGTCGACCGGTCACTGCTGCAGCTCGCGCCCGGCACCGGCCGCTACCGGATGCTCGAAACCGTCCGCGAGTACGGCGCCGACCGCCTGACCGGCACCGGCGACCTCGGCGCGGCCCGCGACCTGGCCGCCGCCCACTTCACCGAGCTGATGGCCCGCCACGACTCTCAGCTGCGCGGGGCCGGCCAGCTGACAGCCATGAAGGTCATCAGCGCCGAGTACGACAACACGCTCGCCGCCCTGCGCCACCTGTGCGCCACCCGCGACTCTCCCGGCGCGACCGCCCTCGCCCTGACCCTGACCTGGTACTGGCAGATGTTCGGCCGCCACTCCGACGCCGCCTACTGGCTGGGCGAGGCCCTGGCGCTGCCCGGCGGCGGGCCGACGCCCGAGCGCGACTGCGCCCGAGCCGTCTACCTGCTCAACCGGG
Organism: Sphaerisporangium sp. NPDC051011; assembly: GCF_040653595.1. Lineage (NCBI taxonomy): Bacteria > Bacillati > Actinomycetota > Actinomycetes > Streptosporangiales > Streptosporangiaceae > Sphaerisporangium > Sphaerisporangium sp. NPDC051011. The sequence goes on from NZ_JBFAGG010000011.1 coordinate 238,429, forward strand.
CGGACATCCTGTCGGGGATCACCGCCGGGGAAGCCGCGGACGACCAGGCGGAGATGCGCGAGGTGGCCGAGCGGCTGCTCGCGCATCCGGAGCTGCCGAGCCACTACCGCGTGTTCGGCCCGGTCCTGCTCTTCCTGCAGGAGGATCAGGCCGCGCTCGCGATCTTCCAGCGCCTGGCCGATGGCGACGACGTGTGGCTGTCCGGGCTGGCCCACATGTTCCAGGCCGAGATCGCCGAGAACGGGGGCGCGCTCGACCAGACGCGTGTTCACGTGAAGGCGGCCCTGGCCTGCTTCCGGCAGGTCGGTGACCGTTGGGGCCAGGCCGCCACGCTGCCGATGCGCGCCCGGCTGCGGCGATACGACGACCTCGACGGCGCGCTGGCCGACCTGCGCGAGGCCCGGACGCTGGCGCGCGAGTTCGGCTCGCTCAGCCTCGGCGACCAGCTCTACAGCGACCTGCGCTGGATCGACGTGCACATCCGGCGCGGCGACACCGACCGGGCCCTGGCGATGATCGACTCCGCCCGGGAGCGGGCGCTGCACGCGTCCTCGGCGGAGATGCTGGTTCTGGTCGACGCGCGGGAGGCGGACTTGCGGGTGCGGCTCGGCGACCTGGACAGGGCGGCCGACCTGCTCGACGACGCCGAACGGGGCCTGCTCGGCGACACCGCGTTCCCCGCGGACCACGCCCGGACGCTGGTCTGCAGCGCACGGGCCGCGCTCTGCCTGGCGCTGGGCGACCTGCCCGGCGTGGAGAAGTCGCTGCGGGAGGCGTACGCGGCCGCGCTGGCAACCCGGGAACTGCCGATCCTGTCGCTGGTGACGGTGAACGCGGCCGCGCTCGCCGAGACGCGCGGGCGGCAGCACGAGTCGGCCGTGCTGCTCGGGGCCGCCGCCCGGCTGCGGGGCGCGCACGACCACACCGATCCGCAGGTCCGCGAGCTCATCCGCCGGGGTCAGGCCGCGCTGGGCGGGGAAGAGTTCGCCGCGGCGTACGAGAAAGGCTGGAAGCTGGACGCAAAGACGGCCGTGACCACAGCCCTTTCGGTGTCGTCGATCTTCCATGTGGTCGGCGACACCTTACTGAGGTCGGGAAGCCATGTCCGCGATGTCGGTAATGGCGATATGGCGTGAGATCCTGGAGTTAGAGGGTCATGCGCATAATGCGAAGTTCGTGACACGGGGAGGCGGTGTCACATGGACGCGCGTGTGGGGCAGGTCCGGGACCTGCTGCACGAGGCGGCGGAGGTGCATCACCGGGTCTACGAGATCACGGACGGCGTCGATCCCGACTGGGCGTCCTGGTACGCGGACTGGCTGATCAGGCTGTCCGACCTGCCGAGCCTGCTCGGGACGACCCCGGTGCCGAGCGAACTGGTCTACGAGTTCGTGGGGCTGGACAAGGCGTACGGCCGGGAGGCGCCGGGAGAGCCCTGGGAGTCGTACTACGCCCGGCGCCTGCTGACCGCCTTCCGCGACGGCACGCCCGCGTCGTGACACCGGCGTCAGAGCCGGGCGGCGAGAATCGCGGCGGTCGCCTCGGCCGCGTCGGTGACGTGGGGTTCGGTAGTCTCAGTGGGGGTGTTTCTTGCGAGGAGCGGGCTTGGTGTAGGCGAAGGCTTGCCGGCTGTGCACGAGCAGCTCACGTACCGCGGGGCTGTGTGTGCTCTTCCATGTCAGGGCGAGTAGGACGGGTGTTTCGACGTCGTCGATGGTGCGAGCGGTGAGCCGGTCGCTATAGTGCGCCGCCATCGAGTCACTGAGGATGGCGACGGCGAGCCCCCGGGCGGCGAGGTCGGCGATGGCATCCGCGGCGCTGGCCTGTAGCGCGATCACGGGTTGGAGGCTCTGTGCGGTGCATGCCTGGTCGAATACCGTGCGAAGGCCGGTGCCGGGTGGCATGCACACGATCGGGTAGGCGCCCAGGTCACGCAGCATGACCCGCCGCTGTTTCGCCAAGGGGTGTCCGGCCGGGACTGCCGGGGCCGGTGCCCGGGCGCAGGTCGTTCGGCGTCAGCCGGACGGGAGCTGGCTGCGCCTGCTCGACCAGCCCGAGTTCGTCTCCCCATCACGCTGACCCTCTCTTCACCACCGCGAGAAACGGGCTCGGAGCCGGAGCCACGCCGCCAGGAGGATCACGACCGCGACCGCGCCGAACACCACGTCTGCGCATGCTCCGACGCTAGGAACCGCGGGCCGGGCGCGGATCGGGCTCGGGGATCTCGCGCGGTGACCGTCGTCGCGTTCCGGTGGCGGCGCCGTGGACGAAAGTCGCGGCCCGCGACGACTTCCGTCCATCCCATCCTGGCCATGGCCGCCGGGTTCGGGCGAAGACGCGACGAGAGGCCGCCTTCCATTCGAATTGGACCTTGCGGTGGATGACCGTCATACCGAACCGGCCTGAGGGTCGGCGCGATCGCGCCCGCTCATTGCCACGACGGGGCCCGATGCGACACGCTGCGAGCAGGCCCCGGCCCGTTCGCCCCCGGCACCGGCGGGAACGCGAGGGAATGGCCCGTTCCCCACAGGCACGCGCCCATGTCCCGCCCTGACGCCACCCTCGACCGGTGCCGGGTCCCCGCGACGCCCCCACCGCCCGCGCGCAGTCCGGTGCGGCCGCGCTCGGTGAGTTCGACTCAGGGGTTGCGGATGCGGCGGCCGGTGATCTGCACGGGGTCGATCCGGATGTACAGCCGCCGCTCGCCGCCCGCCCACGGTTCGACGGCGGCGGCCTTGGCGGCCGTGAGCTCGTCCTCGCCGGCGATCCGGTGCGCGCCCCCCTGGACGAGGACGCTCCACCCCTCCCGGGTCGACGTGTCGATCCGGTCCACCTGGAAGGCGACCTTGAACTCGACGCCCCGGACCCCGGTGTCGAGCTGTTCGTCCATCGGGCCGCCGAACGCGGTGCGGAACAGCACGCCGCCCTGGTGCGTCGTGTAGTTGACGGGGAGCACCAGCGGCCCCGCCGACGTGCAGAAGCCCACCCGGCCGACGCCTCCTGGGGAGATCAGCGTCATGCACTCCTCGGCGCCGATCTCCTCCGGCACGGGCGCCCCGCTCCGGTCGTCCATGCGCTCCCCCTCCGCGACATCCTGCCCGGCCAATGCCCTGGCCTGGGAAAACCCCGTCCTCTGACGCCCTACCCGGCCACGACGTGCCCACAACTCCCTCTCCCACCCGGCGGCCCACCTCCCCGGTTCGCGGAGGTGATCTTCGCCACGCGGCGCGTTCCCGATGGGCCGCGGCGTGGGAGGCTGGGCCGCGTGGACGACGTCTGGGATCTGATCATCGTCGGAGGCGGTCCCGCGGGGTCCGCGGCCGCCCTGCGCGCCAAGCGGCTCCGGCCGGACGCGCGGGTGCTCCTGCTGGACAAGGCGGACTTCCCCCGCGACAAGGCCTGCGGCGACGGCATCGCGGCCCACGGCCGGGACGAGCTGGCGCTGCTCGGCGTCCCCGACCTCATCGACGACCACCGCCCGGCCCGGCACCTGGAGGTCATCTCCCCCGGCGGTGCGCGCGTCCACGCCACCGTGACCCGGCCCAACTGGGTCGTCCCCCGCATGGTCTTCGACGCCCGCCTGGTCGAGGCCGCACGCGAGCGCGGGGTGGTGGTGCGCAGGCACAACGTCCGAGCGCTGCACGTCCAAGGCGACCGCGTCGTGCTGGACGGCACACCGGCCGCCGACGGCCCCCGCCCCGCGGACGACGCGCCGGCCGCCAAGGACGGCCGCGGTTCCCCTGGCCTCGGGGACGGTTTCAGCGGGCTCGCCGCCCGGGTGGTCATCGGGGCCGACGGCGCGAACTCCGTCGTCCGTCGCCTCGCCGGCCTGCCGCCGAGCCCGGAGCGGCACACCGCGATCGCGGTACGCGGGTACGCCGACGTGCCCGCCGACGACGACGTGCAGTTCATCGCGATGCAGCGGGACGGCTGGCCCGCGTACGCCTGGTCGTTCCCGGTCGGCGACGGGACGGCCAACGTCGGGTTCGGCATGCTGCTGCCCCGGCTGCGCGCCACCGGCCTGCCCGGCCGCCAGGTGCTGCACGGCCGCCTGGCCGAGCTGCTCCCCCACCTGCCCGCCCGCGACCTGCGCGCCCACCACCTGCCCCTGTCCCCCGGGCGGCCGAGGCCGGGCGCGGGCCGCGTGCTGCTCGCCGGCGACGCCGCGGGCCTGATAAACCCGCTCACCGGTGAGGGCATCTACTACGCGCTGCTGTCCGGACGGCTGGCGGGCGAGGCGGCCGTCACCGCGCCCGGGGACCCGCTCCGCGCGTACCGGCGTGGCCTGCGAGCCGCCCTCGGACGCCACCTGCGCACCACCGACCTGCTGTCACGCGCCGCGCAGTCCCCCGGGTTCATCGACGCCGCCATCGCCACCGCCGCCCGCCGCCGCGAGGTCTTCGACCTCCTGGTCGACGTCGGCCTGGGCGCCGGCACCGTCCCCCTCCCCCTGGCCTACGCGGTCGCGCGCCGCTGGCTGTCCCGCACCCTCACGAACGCGCGCTGACGCGACGGGCCCCGGGCCTCGCCTGTTTCGCCATGACAGGTGCGCGGCGGCCGCCGCCAGGGCGAGCAGAACCGCCGCGAGGTTCGCGCCGTACGGCGACGGCGTATCCGTCCTGTGACGGCTGCGAACCTGCACTCGCATTTCAGCTCTGTACAACAGCGGCTCGATCCGCTGCCAGGCCTTATCAGTCAGCTCACCACGCTCACCACGAGGGATCATCTAACCGCACCCACGTTGATCATTTATCAGACACGCTCTAGGTCGCAATTTCGCACCGTCGGCCAGGTGCAGCTCCACCACGTGGCCGGGTCATCGACTTGAAGCGAGTTAGAGGCTTCATTTCACAGTGGCGGCATCATGATGAAGGGACATCTAATGTGCTACGGCATCGACGCCGTCAGCGTCCCCGCGGGCCGCCGACCGGAGTTCAACACCGCGATGGTCCACTTCTTCCTGATCAAGAACGGCATCGACATGTTCGCCTTCCCCACCCCTGCCATCGCCACCTGACCTCAACTTGAGTAATTTTCAGACCGGCGTTGTCAGAGTCTGTCACCGTGCCGCGGCCATGAATTCCCGAAAATGAGTAATACCGGGGCCGTCACGGCGTATCTAATGGGTGAGGGGGCCCGCTCTGGGGGCCCGTATCGCGCGCCTCGGGCCGTCCGCGTCAGCGATCTTGAGGAGAGTAGTCACCGTGTCGCATTCTCCGGAGCCTGTCTACAATTATGCCCATCCGAGGGCATTTGCCCTTCCGAGGGCATTTCCCTTCTACATCACGTGCGACGTGTCCCACTCGATGCACGCCCCCCGCGAGGGCGGCAGGCAGACTCCGTTCGACATCCTTTCCAACTGTGTCGGGGAGCTGCTCTTTCAGCTCGAGGCCGGTGATCCGGGGGTGAGCGAGGCCGCGCACGTGTCCATCGTTGCCTTCCATGACAGGGCCGACGTGGTGCTCCCGCTCACCCGGCCCTGTGACGCGAGCAACATCCCCGCGCTGCCGAAGGGTGGTCAGACCAATTACGAGCAGGTGTTCCTGGCCCTGCGGCACCTCATCCAGACCGACTGCGCCCGCTTGGCCGGGCAGTACCAGCTCAAGACCCCGGTGGTCTTCTTCATCACCGACGGCGAGCCCTTCGTCGGAAATGGCCGCCAGCCTGCCGAGGTCTGGCTGCCCGCCCGTGCCAGGCTGACCGACCCCGCGTTCCCGCACCGCCCGCACATCACGGCGATGGGCTTCGGCCAGGTCACCGAGCAGACCCTCTGCCAGGTGGCGACATCCTTCCGGAACAACCCGTTGGCGTACGTCGCGGACGAGTCGATCCAGGCGGTCAAGGTGGTGGCGGCGATAGCCCAGGCGGTCCAGGACAGCATCGGCAGCTCGATCAGGAGTTCCGACTTCGTGATCCCGATTCCGGCCGGCATGCGCCGGCTCTCGTGCGGAGGCTCCTGATGGGCCCGCCGGGCCGGGTCCGTACCAGCGCGGTCGCCGCCCTCGTCATCGGGTTCGCCGTCGCGGGCTGCAGCGGGTCCGGCGACTCGGGGCGGCAGATCATCGTCAACGCGCGGGCGGGAGAGCGTGAGCAGCTCGTCGCCGAGATCTACGCCGCCGCGCTCGACCGGGCCGGCGTCGACGGCGTTGCCAAGAAGGTGGCCGAGGTCGCGGACTACGCGAAGCAGCCGGACGACGCACGGGTCGCCGTCGACTACGATCTCGACGTGCTCGCGGCCGCGTCGCCGGGGCCGGCGACGCCGGACGACCGGCGACTCCCCACCGCCCTCCCCGGGCACACACTCGTGAGCAGGACGGCGATCCAGAGCCGCGCGGTGCTCGCCGTGTCCCCCTCGCTGCAGCGGGGCGTCCGGACGATCGCCGAATTCGCGCAGAAGTACCAGAACGAAACGGCCCGCGTCACTGTCCTGGTCCCGCCAGAGTTCGGCGTGTTCAACCGGGCGCTGACCGACCGGGGACTCGCCGTCAGCGATCAGGCCGACCAGGCCGCCTTCGACGCCGCCCTGACACGGTCCGGTTTCATGGGAGGCGCGATCGTCCCGGCCGGCTCGAAGAAGGGGAACCTCGTCCCGCTCGAAGACCCGGACAATATCCTGCCCCCCCGGACGCTGAGCGTGTTCGCCGGCGACCAGGTCGCCAAGGCGGAACCGGAGGCCGAGCGGGTGCTCCAGGAGGTGACGGACGCGCTCACCCCGCAGGTCGTCGACCGTCTGCTCACCGAGGTGAAGAACAACGGGAAGAGGCCGGCCGACGTGGCGAGGGACTGGGCGGGCGACAACGTGCCGACGTCGTCCGGGTTCCCTCTGGCACAGATGATCCTGGCCCTGTTGCTGGGCGGGGCGGTGGCGTTCACCGCGCTCTACCGCCTCGGCTGGCGTCCCGCGACGACCGCCGTGCGTGAGGGGAGGCAGCCGGACGTGGCGACACCCGATGCGCCGCAGTCCGCTGCCACGCAGGACACCCGCGTGGTCGTCGGCCCCGAGCCCAGGCGGATCGCCGTGCACCTGCCCTGGAGCACCACCTCGGCCGATGCCGGGCTTGCGCTCGACGGAGGCCTGGTCAAGGGCACGACAGTACGCGCCGCCACGGTACGGGGCCGCACGCACAGCTTCCGCGGCGAGACCCGGCAGGACGCATACGGCGTGCGGCTCAGCAGCGACGAGCGGTGGGTCATCGCCGTCGTGGCCGACGGCCTGGGCAGCGCGCGCCACGCGGAGATCGCGTCCACGGTCGCTGTCAGGGCCGCGCTGGACGGCATCGACTCCGCGCTGCGGTCCGGTGAACGCCCGCAGAGCTGGGACTGGAAATCGGTGTTCGTCTACGTGTCCGACACGGTCAGGCGGACCACCGAGTCCCTGGGCGCGCCGCGGCCTGGCACGAATACCGAACGCGTCCCTTCCGCACGTCCCGGGACCACTCTGACCGTGGCCGTCCTCCCTTCGGAGGGAGAGGGGCAAGCCGTGTGCGCCGCCGTCGGCGACTCCCCGGCCATCCTCGTCACCGGCGGCCAGTGGCAGGCGTTGGCGGGCGGGGGAGGAGGCGGCGACAACGTGACGGCGGCGATCCCGGGCGACCTCGCCGACATCCAGGTCCAGGTGTTCTCGTGGCGCGCGGGTGACCTGCTGGTGCTCAGCAGCGACGGCTTCGCCGCGGGCGTCGCGGGCGGCCGGACCCCGCTGACCCAGCGGCTGTCCCAGACATGGCGCACGCCGCCGAGCCTGGTGGACTTCGTCCGGGAGGTCGACTTCCGCCTCTCCACCTTCGACGACGACCGGACGGTGGTCGCGATCTGGGCCGGGCGCCACGATACGGCCGTACCATGACGGATCTTCCGATGATCGTCCGTATCGGCGAGCTGACGTTCACCGGGGAGGGGCCGGTGCTCCGTGACGGAGGGCAGACGGACGGGCTGCGACTCTGCGTCGCCCCCGACCAGCGCACCTACCTGTTCAAGAGGTACAAGTCCGAGACCGCCGACGAGGTGCGCGTCACCGCGCTGCACTCCATGATCCGCTGGCGCAGAGAGCTCCCGGACGAGGAGCGTGCGGTGCTGGACGAGAGGTGCGCCTGGCCGATCGCCGCCGTGGGCACGCCCGCCAGGGCCGAGGGCATACTGATCAGGCTCGCCGAAGGGTCGATGTTCGAACAGCGGACCTCCCGCTTGGGCGAGACGACCGAGACCCCGCGTCACCTCGACGAGCTCACCCGGAGCCCGGACCGTGCGAGGCGGATCGCGCAACGGTACGAGGTGAAGAAGGCGTACTACGAGCCGCCGTACAAGCTGGCCGTGCTCGGTGAGCTGCTGGACACCGTCACCTGGCTGCACCAGCACGGGTACGCGGTGGGAGATCTGCAATTGCGCAACGCCGTCTTCACGATCGATCCGCGTCCCAAGGCGTACCTCCTCGACTGCGACTCCTGCGTGCCCCTCCTGGGCGAGGGCGCGATGCCTCCCGTCGACCCGGAGCAGTGGAAGCTTCCGGTGGAGCAGCGTGGGGTGCCCTTCGACGTGACCTCGGACTACTACAAGTTCGCCTGGGCGGTGGTGCGCTGCGTCCAGGAGACGGTCGAAACCTGGCAGCCGGATCCGGCGGTCCTGCGGAGGGTCATGCCGTCGGCCCTCGCCGACACGCTCATCGAGTGCAGCCGTACCCTGCCGCCGCCCGGTGTGCGGGAGCGACTCCGAGAGGCGGCTGCGGTGTGGCCGAGGATGGTCATCGGGGAGCGGCTCTACGTCAACGTGGACGGCTTCATCAAGAAGCCCTGGCCCACGGGCGAGTCGGCCGTGACACCGGCCCCGATCACTGCCACGCCTCCAGGGCCGGCCACGCCTTCGGTGCCGGTCACCTCGACAGGTTCGGCAGGAAAAGTGAAGTGGGCGGTCGTGGCGGGGGTCGTGCTGATCGTGCTCTTCTTCCTCATCATCGCCCTGGGTAAGTGACCTCGTTCAAGGGGAGTGAATCAAATGCCAAGCACCAGCCGTGTTCAGGGCGTCATGACCGGATCCCCCGCGGAGTAGCCGATGTTCCGCCACCTCTCGACACTCGCCGTGTCATTGGCCGTGTTCCTAAGCCCGGTGTCACCGTCCCCCACGCCGATCGTGCCCGGCGGCTGTGAGCCACCCGACGTACGGGGTCAGGAGCTCCAGGTGGCGAGAGACACGCTTCTGAGCGTGCCGGGCGCGGACATCGACGTCCAGGTGATTCCCGAGACCCTCCTGCCGACCTCGACGTCCTACGTCATCGACTACGTGGTGGAGAACTGCTCGGCGGCCCAGGGCATCAACGGCAACATCCCGGACGACGTGGTCTACACGGTCATCCTCGAGGTCGGCCCGAAAGTCCCCGATGTGCAAGGCCTTTCCCGCGCCCGCGCCGAAACCGACCTCGACGCCGCCGGCCTGGGCAAGGACCCGCAGCCGGCGAGCGCGAGCGCCGACTGGAAGGTCGCCGGACAGGATCCGCCCGCGGGCCGACTGGTGAGCTTCGGCACGACCGTGCGATTAGACCTGGTCTCCCCGAATCCGCCCTCGCCCGAGATCACCACTCCTGCACCCGTCAAGTCGCCCCAGGTGACCGTGCCGCCGCTGATCGGACTCGGCCCGGCAGCGGCCAGGCGGCGGCTCTCGGAGGTCGGCCTGGTGCTCCGCGTGGATCCCGATTCGCCCGAGACGGGAAAGATCGGCAGTCAGGATCCCGCGGCCGGTAGCCAGGTCCCCGAGGGCGCGACCGTGACGGTGTCACTACGGGAGGCGGTGACGGAGCCGCCGCCGAACCCGGGCGGCGGTGGAGACGGGGGCGAAACGGGCCCTGGGGTGACCGACAGTGGCTCCTCTTCGCCGCTGGTCCCCATAGTGCTCATAGGGGTCATTCTCGTGGGACTGGCCCTCGCCCTCGTCCTCGTCGCCCGGACCCTGCGGGCCCGCCGTCCCGTGCCAACGAGCGACCCGCACCAGGCCCAGTTCCAGTCCCCGTCCCAAACCAAGCCGTATCCCCAGTTCCCATCCCAAACCCAGCCCCAGCAGGTGCCGTCGATCCACTGCGATCCGCACCCCGATCCCGCCCCGCGCCTGGAGATCCGCCTGACCGGCTCTCCCCCGCCGGGCGCGGCCCCGTCCGCCCCGGTGCCGGACATTCGGGTGGAGCTGTTCGCGGACCCCGGCCGCCAGGAACTGAGAGAGGTCATATCGTGACAGTTCACATCGAAACCGAGCCGGGCACCGCTGATCTCCTGCTCTTCGCGGACCCGAGGAACGCGGCGGCGGAGCTGTCGCGGGTCCTCGACGCGCGCCGCACGCTCGAGCGGGTCGAGGACGGCGCCCAGCGGGCGGGCTCGGTCTTCCGCGACGCGCTCAACGGCAGGGTCGCCGAAGCGGGCGGCGAACTGCTACGCGGCATCGACCTGGGTGCGGTACTGCTCGGCGGCTGGCAGCGGTACCGGGAACTGCGGCTGGCCGCACGCAGGAGCGTCGAACAACCCGGAAGCACTGAAATGGTGCGGCTGGCCGGACACACGATCACGTCGAAGCACGCCCCCTACGTCGACGTGTACGTCGAGGGCCAGCACGTGGCCCGCGTCGACTTCGGCATCGACCTGGAGTTCGACATCGTCCTGCTCCAGGCGAGCATTCGCAACGGTCGCTTGATGAGCCTGCGCGCGGGCGACTGCACGGCGAGCATAACGTGGAGCGTGGAGGGGTTTCCGGTGGCCCAGAACACGGCGAGACTCACCATGCCGCTCCAGCTCAGGCTCGGTGACGGGATCCCCCTCGGTGGAGCGGACGCACCGCGACCATGACTGCGTCACCGTACGGCATCGACTCCTCGGAGGGTGCCGGGCATAACGCCGGCGGCACGACGCCCCACCCCTACCGCAGACCCCACCTAGCCCCGTTTTCCGCACATCGCCCAGCACTGACCTGGGTCGATCACTCACAGTGCCGGATCGCGCAAAGCGCCTGACCAGCGACGGCCGCGTCGTCCGCGACCCCGGCAGGTGCTTCCTGCCGTGACGGACGGCGGCCCGCCAGCTGGGTCAACCGCGCCGGGACCGAGCGGACGTACGTAGCGCCGCCGCCATCAGGGTGGCGAGCAGCGCGACGTCGGCGACCAGAGCCACGCGCTCGGTGACGCCGCTGTACTGACGCGCGCCGAGCAGCCACAGCGGGTGGCCCACGGGAACGAACGTGGCCAGGAAGGCGGCGACGCCGAGCATGCTCGCCACGCAGAGCAGCCGGACCAGCGGCATCGCGGGCAACCTGCGGGGATCGGCCTTGGAACGGCGGGCCAGCCGCAGCCCCGCCAAGGGGAGACAGAGAAGCCCGGCCAGCGCGGCGTAGCGGTGCAGCGAGTCGTGCCATGCGGGCGGGGCTCCGGCGGACGTCATCGGGAAGATCGCGGCCACGATCAGGGTGCCGCTCCATCCCCCGACGAGCGTCCAGGTCAGGCGGTCCACTGGGGCCCGCAGGCCGTCCAGCGCCAAGGCGACGCAGACGGCCGCGAAGGCGAGCGACACCATGCTGAGACCGACGAGGCGAGTGCCGGGGTTCGTGAAGATCAGCTCGCTGAACGTGGGACGGATCAGGTCGATTCCGCCTCTGCGGCCCAGCTCGCTGGCGACGGCGGTACCGACCCCGCACGCGAGCCACAGCCCTCCAGCACGGGCGAGCATCCGTGCGAGCCGGTCCCCGACAGCGGGTTCGGCGATCTGGGTCGGGCCAGCGATCCGGGTCCGGCCCGTGATCGAAGTCGGGTCGGAGGTCGCGGTCGGGCCGACGAACGGAGTCCAGTTGACGGTCGGGGTCCGACCGGCGGTCCCGGTCGGGCAGTTGATCGTAGTCCCGGCCGCGAGCCTGGCGGGTCCGTTTCCGGCCGCAGGCTCGGTCGGGCCACTTCCAGTGGCAGGGGTGGCGGACGCGGTTCCTGCCGAGGGCTTGGCCGTCACGGTTCCGGCGACGGTCCTCCCGATCGGAATCACAGTGGCCCCCTCAATCTCGGCCACCGCGGTCTCGGGCGCGGGAGTGGTCTCCCGCGCGGGGGCGGTTTCGGGTGCCTGGCTCGCGGTGGCTGAGGAGGGCGGTTCGGTGGTGTTCATGTGCCCAGGCTGGACGGTACGGCCGCTGGTTCGCGTCGGTACGCCGGTCGATTTCCGGACTGGCCCTTTCCTCCCGCCAGAAGGCGAATCCGCGACCTCGCGGTGATGCCCAGGATCACTCCGTAGAGCGATGTGGAGGGCCTTCGGGTCGAATAGCGTGGGCCGATATGAAAAGCACGGCGGCCGGGGATGGGCTCGGTGGGGTCGCCCCACAGTCCGGTGTCGGCGCGTTGGCCCCAGAGGTCGGTGTCGATGGTTTCACCACCCAGGCCGGTGTCAGTGGATTTATGCCCCAGGGCGATGCCGGCGGATTCACCGCCCGGGCCGGTGTCGGCGGGTTCACCGCCCGGGTCTCGCGGGCGGTCTGGTACGTCCTGGTATCCGGGCGCGACCGCGACCTGCCGCCGTCCGCGTGGGGCACCGGACGCAGGCGGTACGCGCAGCGGGTGCTGCTCGTGGTGGCGGTGGCGGCTCTGTTCAGCGGGGAGATCGGCAACGGCTGGCTCCCCGACCGGGGCGGCGCGCTCGTCCCGGTCGTCATCCTGCTGCACATGGTCCCTGTCCTGCTCATGCGGCGCCTGCCGCTGACGGCCTGGCGGCTCACCGTGGCGGGCACCGTGCTGACCATGGCCGTCGCGGCGATGCTCGCGCACGGGGACGCCGGGTACCCCATCGGTTCGCCCTGGACACCCGGAATGCTGCTATACCTCCCGGTCGTGATGATGGCGGTCGCGCGCGCCCCGCTGCCGTGTGACATGGCCATCGCCGGGTTGAGCCTCGTCCTGGTCCTCCCGGCCGGGCTGGTGGCCGGGGCTGGGCCGCTGTCCGGGGCCGCTGCGGCGGGGGTCCTGGCGGTGGGCGCGGCGACGCTGGCCGGCCTCGGCGTCGGGCGACAGGACCGCATCGAGCAGCGGCTCGACACGGTGAGCCGGTCGGTGGCCGAGGAGCAGGTCAGGCGGGCTGTCCTGGAGGAGCGGGCCCGCATCGTCGGCGAACTGCACGACGTCATAGCCCACCATCTGTCCCTCATCGCCGTGCGGACGGAGACCGCGCCGTACCGGCTGGCGGCGCTGCGGCAGGCCCCGCAGGACGATCCGGTGCGCGCCGAACTGGCCGCGGTGGGCGACGCCACCCGCCAGGCGCTCAACGACACCCGCAGGCTCCTCGGCGTGCTGCGCCGGGACGACGACGAGGTGGAGCTCGCGCCGCAGCCGGGCCTGGCCGACATCGAGGACCTGGTCGCCGAGGCCGGTTCCTCCAGCGCGCCCGTGACGCTGACCGTGTGCGGCGCCCCTCGGACGGTGCCGTCCACGGTCGGCCTGGTCCTCTACCGGGTGGCGCAGGAGGCCCTGACCAACGCACGTCGCCACGCCCCCGGCGCGCCCGTCCGGGTGGAGCTGCGGTACTCGGATGACCAGGTGCGCGTCGAGGTGGACAACGACCCGCCGCCCCGTCCCGCCCGGACGGCGGGGCCGGGCCGCGACCTGGTGGCCCTACGGGAGGAGGCGGCAAGGCCTGGTCACGGCCTGGCGGGCATGCGGGAGCGAACGGCCATCGTGAGCGGCGAGTTACGCGCGGGGCCGCGGCCCGACGGCGGGTTCACCGTCGGCGTCGCGGTGCCGCTCACGGGCGAGCGAGGTGGCACGTCGTGGTGACGCGGGTGTTCGTCGTGGACGACCAGGCCATGGTGCGCGAGGGGTTCACGTTCCTGCTGGACGCGCAGCCGGATCTCTCGGTGGTGGGGACGGCCGGGGACGGCGCGGAGGCGCTGGCGAAGATCGCCGAGCTGAGCCTGCGGGGCGAGCGGCCCGACGTGGTGATGATGGACATCCGCATGCCCAAACTGGACGGCCTGGAGGCGACCCGCCGCCTGCTCGCGCCGTCATCCGAACAACTGCCGCCGCCACCACGGCCGACCGCGGACCAGGTCGAACCGGACCGGCGCCTGGCAGTGCCGTTCCGGCACGTGGTGGGTGCCGAGCCGTCGTATGACAAGCGGCCGCTCAGGGTGCTGGTGTTGACCACCTTCGATCTGGACAAGTACGTCTACCAGGCGCTTCGGGCGGGGGCGAGCGGGTTCCTGCTGAAGGACGCCACTGCCGGCGAGTTGGTCAACGCCGTGCGCGTGGTCGCGGCGGGGGACTCTCTGCTGGCCCCGGGCGTGACGAAGCGGCTGATAGCGGACTTTCTCCGCGCCGACCGCACGACGCCGCCGATCCGCCCGGAACGGCTGGCGGAGCTCACCCCGCGTGAGACGGAGGTCCTCACTTTGGTCGCGAGAGGGCTCACGAACGCGGCCATCGCCGCCGAGCTGGTCCTGTCCGAGCACACGATCAAGACTCACGTCGGCCACATTCTGGGCAAACTAGGCCTCCGTGACCGCGTCCAGGCCGTGGTCACGGCCTACGAGACCGGCCTCGTCACGCCGGTCGCGGCGAAAGAACCGCCACGCCTGCCCGCGTGAACGCCTGCCCGCGTACCGGCCGGTCGTCGTCCGTGCACGCCTGCCGCATGGTCTCGCGGAAGCCGTGAACCCGATCGAAGCGGCGGATGACCGGCGAGGAGAAGCCGTGAACGCCTCACCCTCTACCGGCAACGTTCGGGCCGTTCATTGACCGCGGCCTGGCAGCCGCCGCGCACCGCATTAGCCTGAGGGACGGGGAAGCCAGAATTTAGGTAGATCCCCCCATTTGTCACGACTGGCAGTGGATTTATCGTTCCCTGTGAACGGCTCCCACTGAAGGAAATCGTGACCTATCTCGGTACGGGAACCATCTGGTCGCTCTGACAGATTGTTTCGCACGTGCGGTCCCAAAACGGAGCTTCACCGAAGCTACGCGCATGCCACTCCGACCATTCACATGCCTGATCTCCTCCTCTCTGACCAGCAGCCCTTTCTGACCAGCAGTCCTGGAGCTCACCCAGTGCCTATTGAAAGCCACCACGACGTCGTCGTGGTCGCCGGCCGGCTATCCGCCATACCGAAGTTCGTCGAACCGCGGAAGCAGCTCAGCATGACCATCGAGGTCGAGGCGGCGGAAATGGCCGCCCGCCCGTTCCAGGCGATCGGGACTTCGCTCGCGCCTGACCGCACTTTCATCGCGCGCCTCGGCAAGCCCGCACGCCCGCGCCACCACACCGAAAGGCAACTAAAGCAATGACCGCCACCGTCAACGAGCGGATGCGCGACGGCGTCGACACCACCCCCCTCTTCTCCACCCTGGACGCCGATGGTGGGCCGCCGCTCGGGGCATCGATCGGCCGGGGTCCGTCCAGATGGTCGGACGCCGATCACACTGAGGGGGTCGGTACATGTTGACGATCCGGCTGCTGGGACCACCGGCCATCGTCCGGGACGGCCGGCCGGTCCGTCCGCCCAGGGGCCGCAAGGCATGGGCGCTGCTCAGCTACCTGCTGCTGGCGGAGCGGCCACCCAGCCGCAAGCGCCTTGCCGAACTGCTCTTCGGGGACGCCAACGACCCGCTGGGAGCGCTGCGATGGACGCTCGCCGAGCTACGCCGGGCGTTCGGCCTCCCCGACATGCTCAACGGCGACCCCGTGATCACAACGCTCGATGAGGATGTCGTGGTCGATGTCCGCCGGCTCACCGACAAGCACACCGCCCCCGCCGCGCTCCTGGACCTCGGTGGCGAGCTGCTCGAAGGCGTCAGCTTGGCCTCAAGCCCAGAATTCGAGTCGTGGCTGCTGGTGGAGCGGCACCGCGTCTCGGCCACGCTGGAGGCACGGCTGCGCCACGCGGCGGTCGCCCTGCTGGCAGCCGGCCTGCCATGCGAGGCGATCGCGTACGCCTCGCGTGCGGTGGCCTGCAACCCGCTCGACGAAGGCAATCACGAGTTGCTGGTCCGGGCCCTTGCGGCGGCGGGGAACCGAACCGCGGCCCTGCGGCAGATCACGGTATGCCAAGACATCCTGCGACGTGAACTCGGCATCGAGGTCTCCGCGGCGCTTCGAGAAATGGCGACCGCAGTCCCGGGCTCCCCCAGGGGCCTGCCGCTGGGTGGCCGGACGGCGGCCTCCGCTCAGCTCGAAGCGGGCAGCGCCGCCATCGTGGCGGGCGCCGCCGACGCCGGCCTCCAGTCCTCGCGCCTGCCCGTGGCGAGCGGCACGCTGAGCCGCTGGTCTCGTGATCCGGCCCGCAGTGAGGACTGGAGAATCCTCAATGTCCTGCCTCAACGCACAAGCCGAGGCGCACTCCGCAGATGACGTGGTCCGGCTCGATGAGTCCGACTGCGAT
This sequence comes from Sphaerisporangium sp. NPDC051011, assembly GCF_040653595.1. NCBI lineage: Bacteria > Bacillati > Actinomycetota > Actinomycetes > Streptosporangiales > Streptosporangiaceae > Sphaerisporangium > Sphaerisporangium sp. NPDC051011. The sequence continues at coordinate 254,797 of NZ_JBFAGG010000011.1, forward strand.
TCGTACCGCTCGCCGATGCGGGGATCCTGACCTGGCACTACACGACGCTGGATTGGATCGGGCACTGGACCCCAATATCATCACTGATCGTGGAGCTGTGGGAACGCACCTCGGTACTGGACGTTCTTGATGATCTTCTGCGAGGCAGCTCCGGGGGTGGTCGCATCGCGCTCGTTGCGGGCGAGGCCGGCCTGGGGAAGTCCTCGCTCGTCACCGAGTTCGCGAGGAGATGCGGCACGCGAGCCCGCGTGCTCTGGGGCGGTTGCGATCGAATGGTCACGCCGCGCGCGCTCGGCCCTCTGCATGACATCGGCCGGCAGACAGGAGGACTCCTCGCCGACCGGCTGAACGCCTACGGGGCTCAGGAAGAGATCTTCACGGCGTTCCTGGACGAGCTCACCGGGCCGCGCCAGCGACCCCGGCCGGTGGTCGTGGTGGAGGACGCGCACTGGGCCGACGGGGCCACGCTCGATTGGCTCGCCTTCCTCGGCCGGCGTATCGGCCGGCTCTCGGCTTTGCTGGTGGTGACCTACCGCGACGACGAAGTGGGGGTCGAGCACCCGCTGCGGGGCACTCTCGCGTCCTTGCCCAGCACCATCGTGCGACGGGTGACGCTGCCGCCGCTGTCGGAGGCGTGCGTGGCCGAACAGGCGCGCCGGATGGGACGAGACGCCGGAACAATCCACAGGCTGACCGGCGGAAACCCGCTACTGGTCACCGAGTTGCTCAAGACCGATGGCGATGCGGTGCCCGGGGCCGTGCAGGATCTCATTCTGGATCGGCTGCGAGCCCTGCCGTCGCCCGCACGGGAGCTGGCCCAGCTGGTGGCGGTGATTCCGACCCGCGCGGATGCCGCCATCGTGGCCAGCGCGTCGGAACTCGTGGATCTTTGCATCGGCGCCGGGGTGCTCGTGCCGGCCGGCGACGGCGTGTCGTACCGGCATGAGCTGTTACGCAACGCGGTGGAGGACTCGCTGTCACCGGCGCGGCGGGCCTCTCTGCACCAGCGGGCGCTGGGCATCCTGAGTCAGGTCACCGGGATCGACCCGTCCCGGCTGGTCCACCACGCGAGGCTCGCGGGAGACTCCGCCGCCGTGCTCCGGCACGCGCGGACCGCGGGAGCGGACGCGGCCAGGCAGGGCGCGCACCGGGAGGCGGCCGCGCACTACCAGGCCGCGGCGGCGACCGCCGACCGATTACCGGAACCGCAGCGGGCCGAGTTGCTCGAAGCGTACGCGGTCGAGGCCCACCTGACCGGGCTGTACAAGGAAGGTCTGCAGGCGCGGCAGACCGCCCTGGCCATCCGGGAGGCGCTCGGACAACCGGAAGAAGCCGGCGAGAACCTGCGCTGGATCTCCCGGCTGGCGTGGCTGACCGGACGCGCCACGCTGGCCTGGGAGACGGCGGCCCGGGCCGTGACCCTCCTCGAAGCCGGGCCCCCGAGCCGGCGGCTCGCCATGGCATACAGCAATCAGTCGCAGCTCTACATGCTCGCTTACAAGTTCGACCAGGCCGTCACATGGGGAGAGCGGGCCCGCGAGCTCGCCGAACGGCTCGGCGATCTGGACACCGCCATCCACGTGACGATCAATGTGAACACCGCCCGGCTCGCCGACGGCGACACCGACGCCTGGACGGCGATGGAACAGACACACGAGAGGGCGGCCGCGCACGGGTTCTTCGAACACGGCGCTCGCGCGTTGAGCAATCTGGGCAACATCGCGGCCGACGAGCTCGCCCAGTATGCCGCGGCGGCCTCGCCGATCGATCGCGTGCTCGAATACGCCAAGCGGCACGACCTCGATGGGTGGATCCACCACATACTCGGGACGAGAGCCAGGATCCGCATGGAACGCGGCGATTGGAGCGGCGCCCTGGCCGATGCCGACGCGGCGCTGAGGCGAATGGGTCTGCTCGGCGTCGGCGCGGTGTGGCCGCTCATCGTACGTGGCCGGATCCAGGCCGCCGGCGGCCACCCCGAGGCGCTGTCCACGCTCGACGAAGCGGCACGCCAGGCGGCGGGGATCCGCGACGCACAGTTCGTCCTACCCGTCGCGGCAGCCCGGTCGGAGTACTTTCTGTGGTACGGCGACACTGAACGCGCCCAGGAAGAGGCCCGTCGCGGACTGGCCCTGGCACTGTCGGTGAGCCGCCAGCCGTTCGTCATCGGGAGGATCGCCTACGCACTGTGGCGGGCCGGTGGCACCGATCCGCTCCCGGCCACCATCGCCGCGCCGTACCAGATGATGATCACGGGCGACTGGGACGGCGCGGCCAAGGAATGGGCTCGGCGCGGCGCCGTGTTCTTACGGGCCAAGGCGCTCTCGGGCGGTGACCGGAGCGCGGCGGTCGAAGCGCTACGGATCCTTGACGGGCTCGGCGCCACCGTGGCCGCCGAGCATTTGCGGGCGGAGCTGCGCGTGCGCGGACTCTCCCGGATTCCGCGCGGTCCCCGGCGGGCGACCGCCGCCAACGTGGCCGGCCTGACCGCGCGGCAGGTCGACGTGCTCGCGCTGCTCGCCGACGGGCTGTCGAACGCGCAGATCGCGCAGCGCCTGACGCTGTCGGCCAAGACGGTCGAGCACCATGTCTCCGCGGTACTGCAAAAGCTCGGCGTGGCCAACCGCGCACAGGCGGCAGCCGCCGCACACCGCATGAACCTCCAGGAGGGCGAAGCCGGACGTCAGGGAGACCCACGCTGAGTTCACCGCATGGCACGTCGGATCGCGACCACGGTCACGCGCCCGGTCACCGGCCGCCGGCGACCAGCTCCTGGTAGAGCCGGTCGAGCAGCAGGAACGCCTCGTCCACGCCCGTCCGGTCGCCGGTCAGCAGCAGGTCGAAGAGGAGGCCGCGGGTGGCGGCCAGGCTCAGCCGGGCGTACGCGCGGGCCTCCGCCGGGCCCATCCCGCTCCGCAGGCAGATCTCGGTCAGCGGGGGCAGCCAGCCGTCGATGAGATCGTTCCGCAGGCCCCGAGCGTACGGACGGTCCTGCATCGCGTGCGCGGAGAGTTCGAAGAACAGACGCCCGTAGATCAGGGCGGCCTCGACCACCTTCTCCCGGAAACGCAGCCAGGTCTCCCGCAGCGGCGACTCGTCCCCGGCCAGGTCTGCGAGGCTCGACCGCTGCCGCGCCTCGACCGCTCGTACGACCTCGGCGAGCAGCCCTTCACGCGATCCGAAGTGGTGGATCAGCACGCGGTGGCTGGTGCCGAGGCCGGCCGCGATGGAACGGAGGCTGGCGTCCCCGATCCCGTTGGCGGCGAAGTACTCGATCGCCTGGGCCAGCCACTTCTCCCTGGGGGTCACGCCCGCTCGCTGCGCGCCTTGAAGCCCTGGGCCTCCAGCGCGAGGTAGCGGGTGGTGAGCTTGCCGGTCAGTCGCGCGATGAGCGGGCTGAGCGGCCCCTCTTGGTCGATGGTCGACCGGGCGACCGTACCGTCCGGGGTCGCCTCCACCCAGTGGCCTCCGGTGACCCGTATGCCCGGGCTCCTACTCACCCAGACGAAGTACTCCCCTTCCACCAACTCTGTCACCTCCCAGACCGCCGTCAGCAGCTTCGGCTGCTTGATCTTCGCCCGGGAGCCGACCTTGAGCGGACCCGGCTCGGCGAGCGCCACCGACGTGACGGTCTCGGTCCATTCGGGCCAGCGTTCCACGTCGCTGAACACCTCCCACACCCGCTCCGGGCCGGCGGCGATCGTGACCGCAGATTCAAACCGCATGTACCAAATGGTACATGCGGTTGGGGACGCCTCCGTAGCGTCTGTCCACGGCTAGAAGGCCGGATAGCGGGGGCACGTTTCCGTGCCCCGCCTCCTCAGAACCGGACGTGCGGCGTCAACCGCATCCGGCTCAAGCAGGTCGCAGCAGGACACCCATGGCGAGCATGTACGCCGTTCCCAACCACTTGATCAGACTTTCACCGCCGTGGAGCTCGCGGGCGATGGTCGATCGCGAAGATCCTGACCAGTGGTGGCGGGCGTCGAACGGCTCGGGCGCGTGGGCAACCTCGTCGGTGGCGTAGCCGCCGAAGCGCTGGATGCGGGCGTCAGACCGAGCACTGCGTCGGCTTCGATGGAGATGCCGTTGTTGATGAGTTCGGTGGTGGTGGATGTGGCGGAGTTGGGTGAGCAACAGTTCCTGAGTTGAGTTCGGAGCTCTCCTAACTTCCCCTCGCCTGGCCTGCGAGCTGGTGATCAAGCGGCCAGCTCGACGTAGGTGAAGTCGACCTCCTTCAGCAGGGGTCGAACGGATCTGGCCGATGACGTAGTTCGTCGGTGGCGTACGCGCCGAAGCGGCTGATGTGGGCCGGCGTAGGGGGCGATCTGGCCGAGCTGGTCGGCGGTGATGTTCCAGCCCTCGGCGACCAACTGCCGTACGACGTCGGAGATGTCCACGGCGTTGTGGATCTCCTCCAGCTCCGCCTTGGCCCGCTTGACGTGGGAGGCAATCCGCTTGCACAACATCTCGGCCAGGTCATCGCGGGCTCGCATCCGGGCCATGTGCGTCAGGCACGCCAGCAACGCCACCTGCTTGACCGCCTCGTAGCGCGACAAGGTGTCGGCGTCCTGGGCGTCGGCCTCCCCCGCGAAGTCGGCGATCTTCGACGGGGCGATGCCGTCCAGCCACGCGTCGGTGTCGCCGAGGGCGTCCACCTGATCCAGCCATTTCACCTGCTCACGGAATCGCGACCAGGTGGCCCGCTGGGCGGGCTTCTTGAGCTGGTTGAACGTCGATTTGCCGTCCAGCCCGACGACGAGCAGACCCCTCCATCCGGGCCCGGCCGGCCTCGCCCATCCGCTGCAGGATCGTGGCGAAGATCGTCGCGTCCACCTCAGCGCGGATACTGGTGGCCAGGTGCTGGTCGGCCCAGGTCACCTCCTCCGGCGACGGCGTGAAGAACACGTGCAGCACCCGCGCCGACCAGCCGCTCGAACTGTGGATAGGCGGTCCGCTCGATCCACGTCATCCCGGGCCGGCCCTCGCCTCTATCCCGGCGTCCAGACACCGAAAACCGTAGCGGTGATCAACCCTGCCGAACGGTCTTGTTCATCAAGCCGCAACCAAACCCAGGCGGAGGGTCACATCATCCGACAAACACCCTCTGAGCAGCACCTCAACACCCCACTGTCCCTTTCTCTCGACTTGGTCTGCCCCCCGGTTACCGTCTGAACGCCTCCAGGACACTGGTGGCGAATCTGGCAATGATCCAGGGCGCCGTGAGTTTCCGCGCGGCTTCCAGATCGCGCATCGACACCGAGGTGCGCGGGTGGTGGGCACGGCCTATGACCAAGCCGATTGAGGGACGGCCAGGGCCCGGACCGCGTCCTCGTCGACCTCCACGCCCAGGCCGGGCCCCGAGGGCACCTGAGCGGTGCCGTTGCTGATCACAACGTTTGGACCGCGTACGTAAGGTGATCGGACGAACTGGGGGCCGTTGAGGTCGGCCGGGTGAGTGATGCCGAACGCCGCGAACAGATGGAGGGAGGCCGCCAGGCCCAGGGCGGAGTCCGTGAGACCGGAGCCGACGAGGCCGATGCCGCTCGCGCAGCCGGCTCAGGCCGATCGGGTCGTTGGCCCGGAGCGGCTGTTCGAGCAGGCTGATCGTCAGTGGCTCGATGCGGCGTGCCAGGCGGAGAGCCTGGTCGAGGGTGTAGGCCTGGTTAGCGTCGATCCAGAGCGGCGCGTCGGGCGCGCGGGCGCGGACCGCTGCCACGCGTTCGGCGTCGTGTTCGGGCGAAGAGGTGCCCACCTTCGTCTTGAACGCCCGATATCCGGCCACCAGGCCCTCTTCCGTCTCCTTGGCCGCCGATTCAGGGTCGGCGCCCGACACGATCCAGGCCAGGGAGATCTCGTCAACCCGGCGTTGGCCCCAGAGTTCGCCAACGGAGACGTTCAGGGCCCGGCCGATGAGATCGTGCAGGGCCACGTCGACCGCCGCCTTGGCCAAGGGGGCGCCGAGGGTGTAGCCGGGACTGATGGACCGCTCGAAGAGGCGGATCGCGCCGTCGAGGTCCCAGACTGGATGGCCGACCAGGGCCGGAGCCAGGTATCCGCGGATGGTCGAGACGATGCTCTCTGTCGTCTCGTAGGTCCAGGCCGGGGCCGGAGTGGCTTCGCCCCACCCGGCTAAGCCGTCCGCGCCGACGCGGACCAGGACACGGGCATGCGTGCCGCCCGCGCGGGTGACGGTGCCGCCGGAGATCTTGAAGTCGCGGAGCGCGGGCAGGTGCAGGACGAAGCATTCGACCGAATCCACGGTCATTCTCGAGCCAAGCACTTTCCTCCTTCAAAAGGGAATGAATTCATTCCATGAAATCGCACCTCAGAAGGGGCGGCAGACAGGAGGAAACCACGAAAAAAACTGCTAGACAACTATTGACCACCTCTTTTGACTCAGGCATGATTTCGGCCATGACACCGCCAATCGGACCTAATTCATTCTCTCAGGGAATGAAATCGGAGAAGGTCGCGGCCGCACTGCGGGAGCGGATCGCCAACGAGGGCTGGTCCGTGGGCAGCCGGCTGCCGACCGAGCGGGAGCTGGCCGCGACCTTCGGCGTCGGGGTCAACACCGTCCGGCGGGCGGTGGGTATCCTCGTGGACGAAGGCATCGTGGTGCGGCGGCAGGGTTCGGGCACCTACGTGGCGAGCCGGCCCGCGTCGGCGGGCCGCAGGCTCATTGGCGTGCTCGTCCCCTCGACCTCGTACTACTACCCGCGGGTCATCGAAGGCATCGAGCGGGCGCTGACCGCGGCCGGCTCCGGAGTCATTCTCGCCAGCTCCGAGAACCAACCCGGCCTGGAGCACGCCCAGACCCGCAGGCTTCTCGACAGTGGAGTCGAGGGGCTCATCCTCGTGCCGAACCTGAACGTCATGGACGACCCTCAGGCGCACATCGAGGCCCTGCGCAAACTGCCCGTCCCGTACGTGCTGGTCGAACGCCGTCCGACGGTGCTGGAGCCGGACGACCCGACCTCCTACGTCGTCACCAACCATGTCGGCGGCGTCCACGCCGCGGTCCGGCACCTGGTCGGGCTCGGCCACTCCAGGATCGGCTTCGTCGGGCGGGTCAGAACGGGGACAGCCGACGTCGTCACCGATGGATTTGAGCGCGCGATCCAGGCCTTGGGCGTCGAACGGGTCGCCGAGGCGGTCGTCAGGCGCACGGAGTGGCCGGCCGAGGAACTGTTCGCCTTCGCCCGGGACTGCCGCGACCACCGCGTGAGCGCCGTGTTCTGCCATGGCGACCGCGACGCCGTGTCGCTCGTCATCCAGGCGCGCAGGCTCGGCCTGCGGGTACCGGAGGACCTGGGGCTCGTCGCCTACGACGATGACGTCGTCGACCTGACCGACCCTCCGCTCACCGCGGTGGCCCCGCCCAAGCCGGAGGTCGGAGCGCTGGCCGCGGAGCTGCTCCTGCGCCGCATCGACGACCCCGCCGCCCCGGCCCACCGGATCGAACTGCAGCCCCGGCTGGTCGTGCGATCGTCCTGCGGCGGGACCCCCACGACTCCTTAGCCACCCAGAACTACTGGTCACCTTTTCGTCGCCTCCCAGACGACGCGTCACCCCACGGAGAGCAGGTACCCCCATGCCTGAAAGAGAACGTTTCGGAATCGCCGCGCTCGGGACGGCCCTGACCCTGATCCTGGCCACGACCGCGGCCTGCGGCGGAGGCGGCGACGAAACGGCCGGCGGCAAGGTCACCCTGACGCTCGGCTACTACGCCGAAGCCGGTGGCCCCGCGGACGGCATGATGCGCAAGCTGGTCGACCAGTTCACCAAGGCCAACCCCGGCGTCGAGGTGAAGATCGAGTCCGCCGACTACGACCAGTTCTACAAGCGCCTGCGCACTCAGCTCGCCGGCGGCCAGGCACCCGACGTATGGCTGTCCGACGGCGTCCTCGTCCAGGAGTTCAGCGGCCGTAACAGCCTGCGCGACCTCACTGAGTACGCCTCCGACATCAACCCCGCCGACTACTACGGCATCGACCTCATCAAGAAGGGCGACCCGCAGGGACGCCTGTTCGGCTTCCCGCAGGGCGCCCAGTCCACCGCGTTGTTCTACAACAAGGGGATCTTCGCCAAGGCCGGAGTGGAGCCGCCGACCGCGAACTGGACCTACGACGACCTCCTCGCCGCGGCCAAGAAGCTCACCCAGGACACCAACGGCGACGGCAAGACCGACATCTACGGCTTCCGCGCCTACTCGCCCAGCTTCGTCGAGAGCTGGTGGCCGATGGTCAAGGCCTTCGGCGGCGACGTCCTGGCCGACGACGGGAAGGTCGCGATCGACAGCCCGCAGAGCCGCGACGCCCTCACCTGGATGAACAGGGCGATGCATGAGGAGAAGGTCGCCCCCGACCCGGTGACCACCGAGGCCATGGGCAAGTCCCAGATCCTGTTCCCGAGCGGAATCGTGGCGATGCAGTTCGGCATCTACGCCCGGATCCAGACCGCGGCCCAGGGGAAGATCGACATGGGCGTCGTGCCGCTGCCGAAGGGGCCGAACGGGCAGCGCGGCGACCTCGCCAACATCAACTCCTGGGTGGTCAACCGCGTCTCGTCCGAGCCCAAGGCCGCGGCTGCCTGGAAGTGGATCAAGTTCTTCGCGGGTGAGGGGCCACAGGCCGAGTGGATGTCCATCGGCGAGGCCATCCCGATCAACAAGAAGGTCGTGCAGAGCCCGGCGTTCCTCAACCCCGGCACGCCTCCCACCGACCGCAAGCCCTTCACCGACGCCCTCGCGAACGCCGATGACATCGGCCTGAACCCGGTGTGGAGCGAGTACACCGCCGCGATCACCAAGCAGGTCACCGGCGCCCTGTCGAGGCAGACCGGGATCGAGGACGCGCTGAAGACCGCGCAGATCGACGCCCAGGCCGTCATCGACCGGTTCAAGCCAGCCGGATGACCCGGCACATCGAGGAACGGAAAGGGGGAGAGAAGTGACGACCGCGATCCGATCGGGAAAGGTCGTCGAGAGGCTGTGGGCGAGCCTGTTCGCCTCCCCCTACCTGGCTCACCTCGTCCTGCTCACGGCCTGGCCCGTCCTGGCCCTGAGCTACCTCAGCTTCACCGACTACGACACCGTCTCCTCGCCGACCTGGATCGGCCTGGACAACTACACCAGGCTGCTGAAGGACGAGCACTTCTGGAACAGCCTGCTCAACACGGGCCTGTTCGCGCTCCTGTACGTGCCGGCGCAGACGGTCCTGGCGCTGGTTCTGGCCGTCGGACTCAACCAGCGGCTGACGTTCATGCCGTTGCTGCGCGGCGCCTACTTCGTCCCGGTCGTGTCGTCCTGGGTGGTCATCGCGTACGTCGCCGATGCTGTGTTCAACCCGCGCACCGGTTCGGCCAACACCGTCCTCGGCTGGTTCGGCGTCGATCCGCAGAACTGGCTCGAAAGCCCCGCGCTGGTCATCCCGACCCTCGCCCTGGTGGCGGTCTGGAAGGGCGTCGGCTACATGATGGTGCTCTTCCTGGCCGGGCTGCAGTCCATACCGAAGGAGCTGTACGAGGCCGCCGAGGTGGACGGCGCCGGGCCCGTCCGCCGCTTCTGGCGCATCACCGTGCCGGCCGTGTCCGGGACGACGTTCCTGGTCCTGGTGCTGTCGACGATCTCGGTCCTTCAGGCCTTCGAGCAGGTCTACGTCATGACGGGCGGCGGGCCGGGCGATGCCAGCGAGGTGACCGTGCTGTACATGTATCGGCAGGGCTTCGAGTTCTTCCAGATGGGCTACGCGGCCGCCGTCGCCTGGGTGCTGTTCGGCATCACCCTCGTCCTCACCCTCTTCCAGCTGTGGCTCCAGAGGAAGTGGGTGCACTATGCCTAGCCCCGTTCGCAGGCGCCGCGTGCGACCCGGCCGCGTGCTGGCCTACGTGTTCGTCGTCTCCGGCGCCGCGGTCATGCTGCTGCCGTTCGTAACGTCCCTGTTCAACTCGCTCAAGTCCTACGCCGACTTCATCGCCATCCCGCCGACCCTGCTGCCCGACCCGCCGGTCTGGTCTAACTACACCGACGTCTGGGACCGGGCCCCGTTCGGGACGTACGCGATCAACAGCTTCGTCATCGCGGGACTGGCGACGGCCGGAGCCGTGATCAGCAGCGCGATGGTCGGCCACGCGATGGCCCGCATGCGCCTGCCACTGCGCGACGCCCTGCTGACCGCCGCGCTCGCCACCCTCATGCTGCCGACGGTGGTGACGATCATCCCGACGTTCATCATGTTCCACGAGTTCGGCTGGCTGGACACCTTCCTGCCGCTGATCGTCCCGTTCTGGCTCGCCACCCCCTTCGGGATCTTCCTGATGCGCCAGGCGTTCCTGGCCATCCCCACCGACTTCATGGAGGCCGCCAACCTCGACGGCGCCAGCCTCTGGACGATCTTCACCCGGATCCACCTCCCGCTGGTCAAGCCGTCCCTGGCGACGCTCGCCGTCTTCACCTTCATGACGTCCTGGGGCGCGGTCCTCGAACCGACCGTCTACCTGACCTCCCCGGAAAAACTGACCCTCCCCATCGGGGTGATGGGCCTGCGCGGCCAGTTCGTCGGCAACGACCAACTGGTGACCGCCGGGGCCCTGATGTCGCTCGTCCCGATCCTCGTGGTCTTCATCGTCGCCCAGCGCTACTTCGTACGCGGCGCAGCGGCCTCCGGCCTCAAGGGCTGAGCCCGCCCAAGCCTAAGGAGTTGTTTGTGCCTACCAACGAGCCCTCGTTCCGGCTCGGCCTCATCGGTACCGGCATCGTCGGCGACCTGCATCTGCGGGCCGCGGCGAACCTGCCCCAGGTCACGATCGGCGCGGTCTGCGACATCCGCGCCGACGCCGCGCGGCGCGTGGCCGAGGAGGCGGGCGCCACCGCCTACACCTCGCACCGGGAGATGCTCGCCCGCGAGCGGCTGGACGGCGTGATCATCACCTCGCCGCACAACCTGCACGCCGAGATGACCAGGGACGCGGCCGGCGCGGGGGTGCACGTCCTAGTGGAGAAGCCGATGGCCACCACGGTCGCCGACTGCACCGCGATGATCGAAGCCTGCGCGGCCGCGGGGGTGACGCTCGCCGTCGGGCACGTGCTGCGCTTCAGCGCTCTCGCCCGCCAGGCCGCTGCGCTCCTGTCCGCCGATGAGCTCGGCCCGGTCCACGCGATCACCCACCGCAGAACGGCCCACTACGAGCGCGGCTCACGTCCCGACTGGTTCTTCGACCCGGTCGCGGCCGGCGGCGGCATCGTGATGAACGTCGGCACCCATGGCCTCGACCGCATCCAGTGGCTCGGCGCCGGCGAGGTCGAGTCGGTCCACGCCCACCTGTGGAAGCGGGGCGGCCTGGACATCGAGACTGACGCGATCGGCGTCCTCGGCCTGTCGAGCGGCGTCCGGGCGAGCTTCCTGTTCACCAGCGCCGGCCTGCCCTACACCGACGAGACGGTCGTGATCTGCGAACGGGGCTCGCTGCGCTGGTCGACCACCGAGGGCACCGTCGTCAGCGACGGCGGTGCCGAGCGGCAGATCGCGCCGGGCGAGGAGCACCCCGTGGCGGCCTTCACCGATCAACTCGCCGACTTCGCCGACGCCTGCACGACGGGCCGACCGCCGCTGGTCGGGGGCGACTACGGCCGGTCCGTCGTGGCCGCGGTCCTGGCCATCTACGAGTCGGCCGGCCACGGCCGCCCGGCCAAGGTCGGCTCCGCCTTGCTGAGGAGCACGGCATGAGCGGCCGCCCTGCCTTCAGCAGCCTCGGCCGCCTGGCCTTCAGCACCCTCGGCTGCCCCGGCGCGCCGGTCGGGCAGGTGATCGAGCTGGCCCGCGAGCACGGCTGCGCGGGCATCGAGCTGCGCTGTGCCACCGGCGAGCTCCTGCCGCCCACGGCCACCGACGCCGAGGCCCGGACGGCCGGGGCCCGGTTCGCGGAAGCGGGCATCGAGATCGTCTGCCTCGCCTCCTACGTGCGGGTCGGGATGCCCGGCGAAGGGGCCGCACTCGCCCGGCATCTGGAGCTCGCGCGACTGGCCGGCGCGTCGTTCGTGCGGGTCTTCGGAGGGGACCCGGACGACCCCGGCGTGGCGGCCCGCGCCGTCACGACCCTGCGAGCCGGAGCTGAGAGCGCCGCACGGACCGGTGTGCGGATCCTGCTGGAGACCCATGACGCCTTCCTCACCGGACGCGCCGTCGCCGGAGTGCTCGACCAGGTCGGCTCCCCGTACGTCGGAGCCCTCTGGGACGTGGTCAACCCGTGGCGCGCGGGCGAGCCCCCGGCCGTCACGGCCGAGGCGTTGCGTCCCTGGCTGGCCCACGTCCAGGTCAAGGACGTCGCCTCCGTCACCGATCTCGCGCCGGTGCTGCCGGGCGCCGGAGCCGTGCCCCTCGACGCGTGCGCCGGGGAACTGGCCCGTCTCGGCTACGGAGGCTGGATCTCCCTGGAGTGGGAGGCCGCCTGGTATCCGCAGGCCGCGCCCTTGCATGAGGCCCTGTCCGCCTTCCGCTCGCTGACGATGGAGCACATCCGATGATCGAGAACCTGAACGATCTGCGCGAAGCGCTCTCCGCGCCGTCCGAGGCCGTGGCCGACGGCCTCGCCCGTACCGAAGGCGACCTGATGCTGCTGGGCGCCGGAGGCAAGATCGGCCCCGACCTCGCGGTGATGGCCCGCCGGGCGCTCGACGCCCGCGGTTCCACCGCCCGGGTCATCGCCGTCGCACGCACCCTCTCGGAGGAGGACGAGGCGTTCATGAAGCAGGCCGGCGTGGAGATCTTCCGGGCCGACCTGCTCGACGACGCCGACCTGGCCCGCCTGCCCGAGGCCGGGCGCGTCGTCTACCTCGCCGGGCGCAAGTTCGGCACGCACGGCTTCGAACACGGCACCTGGGCGCTCAACACCTACCTGCCTGGACGCGTCATGCGGTGCTTCCCCCGATCCCGCGTCGTCGCCTTCTCCACCGGCAACGTCTACCCCCTGGTGCCGGTGATCAGCGGCGGAGCCGACGAGAGCACTCCAACGAGTCCGGTCGGCGAATACGCGCAGTCCTGTCTCGGCCGCGAACGCATCATCGAGCACTTCTCGCGCGCCCAGGGCACCCCGGCCGCCATCGTCCGCCTGAACTACGCCGTCGAGATGCGCTACGGCGTCCTGCTCGAACTGGCGCGGGCCGTTCACCAGGGCGAGCCGATCGACCTGGCAACGGGCAGCGTCAACGTCATCTGGCAGGGCGACGTCAACGCCATGACGCTGCGCCTCTTCGAGCACTGTGCCACCCCACCGCTGATCCTCAACATGGCCGGCCCCGAGACCGCGTCGGTCCGCTGGCTGGCCGGACAGCTGGCCGCGCGCCTCGGGGTCACGCCGCGCTTCACCGGTGGCGAGGAGCCGGCGGCCCTGCTCTCCAACGCCGCACGCTCGCACGCCCTGTTCGGCTACCCGACCGTCCCGCTGATGCGCCTCCTCGACGCGACCGCCCGCTGGGTGGCCGCCGGGGGAGCGGTGCACGGCAAGGCCACCCACTTCCAGGAACGAGAAGGACGCTTCTGATGCCGGCCATCCTGGCGCCCCCCGCAGCACGCACCTTGCTGGAAGGCGTCATCATCCCCGCACATCCCCTCGTCATCACCGCCGACGGCACGCTCGACGAGCGCCGCCAGCGAGCGCTGACCCGGTACTACCTCGACGCCGGAGCGGGCGGCCTCGCCGTCGGCGTCCACACCACCCAGTTCGGCATCCGCACGGCGGGCCTGCTGGAGCCGGTGCTGCGGCTGGCCGCCGACGAAGCCGCCACGGCCGGCACTCGGGCGGGCGGCTCGGCCCCCGTGCTGGTCGCGGGCGTGGCGGGCGGTACGGCGGAGGCCGTCCGCGAGGCCGAGCTGGCCGCCTCCCTGGGCTACGACCTGGCCATGGTCATCCTGCGCGGCCTGGACCACCTGCCCGACCGCGAACTCGTCGCCCACTTGGCCGAGATCGGTGAGGTGCTGCCGCTCTGCGGGTTCTACCTGCAGCCGGCCGTGGGCGGGCGCGTCCTCGGCGTGGACTTCTGGCGCCAAGCGGCCCGGCTCCCGGCGCTGCGCGCGGTGAAGATCGCGCCATTCGACCGCTACCGCACGATCGACGTGGTCCGGGCGATCTGCGAGTCCGGCCGGGCCGAGGAGATCGCGCTGTACACAGGCAACGACGACAACATCCTGGTCGACCTGCTCACCGCGTTCTCTATCCAGGTGGACGGAAAGCCAGTGGTCAAGCGCATCGTCGGCGGCCTGCTCGGCCAGACGGCGGTGTGGACCCACCGGGCCGTGGAACTGCTGCACCGCGCACACGAGGCGGTCAGGAGCGGGCGGGTGGACGCCGAGCTGCTCACGCTCGCCGCCCGGCTCACCGACGCCAACGGCGCGGTCTTCGACGTGGTGCACGGGTTCGCGGGCTGCATCGCCGGAGTGCACGAGGTGCTGCGCCGCCAGGGCCTGCTGGCCGAGGTACGGCTGCTCGACCCGGCCGCGGGGCTGTCGCCCGGCCAAGCGGAAGAGCTCGATCGCGTCATCGCGGCCTACCCCGAGCTGGTGGACGACGAGTTCGTCGCCCGGCACCGCGACGCGTGGCTGGAGGCGGCGTGAAGAAGATCACCGCCTTACTGGCGGCACTGATCGAGCGGGCGTCGGCGGCCTACGCCGGGTCCGAGCTGCGGCTGACCGTGCCGCGCGGAGCAACCGGAAGGTATGAGATCTCGGTTCACGCACCAGGTACACGAAATGCCACATTGAGTACACAATCCGTTAGATATGTCCGATCCGGCGACAGGGGCACCGTCGCCGTCACCGTCTCCTAGGAGCTCGCCATGGCAGCGCACCTGCGGCCCTACCACCCTGCCGACCTGGCTGGAATCTACCGGGTGTGCCTGCTCGTCGACGGGTCGGGCCGGGCGGAGGCACTCCGCTTCCACGCCCCCGACCTGCCCGGTCACCTCTATGCGGGGCCGTACGCGGTCGCCGATCCCGGCCTGGCCTTCGTCGTGGCTGACGAGCAGGGGATCGGCGGCTACGTCGTCGCCACCGCCTGCACCGAAAAGTTCCTCGGGTGGGCCCGCGAGCACTGGTGGCCGGTGCTGCGCGAGCAGTACCCCCGCCGTCCCGATCTCGGCGACGGCACCCTCGACCACCGCTACGTCGATGTGATCCACGACTACCCGGACGCGCCTCGGCCCTGGTTCACCAGCCACCCGGCCCAGGCGCACATCAAGCTCACCACGCGACTGCAGAGCAGGGGCTGGGGCCACCGCCTCATGTCGGCCCTGATCGCGTCGTTGCAGGAACGGCAGGTGCCCGGCCTGCACCTCGGCGTCGCCGAGACCAACGGCCGGGCCCTGGCCTTCTATGCCGCGCTCGGCTTCACCGAAGCCGAGCGTCACCCCGGGGGACGCACGCTCGTCCTCGATCTCTGAACAGGAGCAGCCCATGAGAGGAAAGGTCCTCACCGCACTCGTCTCCCTATTCGCCCTCATCCCCGGCACCGCCCTGGCCGCACCCCGCGTCAACACCTTTGAACGGCCCGCACAGGGCACCGCCTACACCCTGAGCCAGTGGGCGGCCGACGGCTGGAGCGCGCCCTGGGAGGAGGGCATGAGCACCCGCACCTGGATCGACGGCAGCAACTTCAACCACTCGGGCGGCAAGTCACTGCGCGTCTTCTACCCCAAGGGCAAGATCGGACCGGCCGACTCCGGTGCCCAGGCGCCGCTCGCGCTGACCCCGGCTAGTGAGTACTACCTGTCCTACTGGGCGCGCTACAGCAGCGACTTCAGCTGGGGCACCACGGAGTTCGCCGGTAAGCTGGGACTCGGTCTGGCGGGCGGCGCCTCGTGCTCGGGAGGCCAGGTCTGCGACGGCTACAACGGCTTCAGCTCGCGCATGATCTGGCGGCGCAACAGCGGCCAGGCGGCGATCTACTACTACCACATGGGTCACGCCGGGCAGTACGGCGACTACGCCGTGCTCCAGCGCAACGGCGCCGACATCCTCTATCCGCGCGGGGAGTGGTTCAACATCGTCCAGAGGCTCAAGGTCAACACCGTCACCAACGGCAACGCCAACCCCGATGGCGAAATCGAGATCTTCTACAACGGCGTCTCGGCCGCCACCGTCACCGGGCTGCGCTTCGTGCGCAACGGCGACCTGATCGATAGGGCCTACTTCTCCTCCTTCTTCGGCGGGGCGACCACCACCTTCGCGCCCGCCAACGACTCCTGGATCTGGTACGACGACCTCAAGGTGTCGACCAACCGGGCCGACATCTGCGAGCTGGCGCCCGG
The DNA here is from genome assembly GCF_040653595.1 of Sphaerisporangium sp. NPDC051011. Taxonomy (NCBI): domain Bacteria; kingdom Bacillati; phylum Actinomycetota; class Actinomycetes; order Streptosporangiales; family Streptosporangiaceae; genus Sphaerisporangium; species Sphaerisporangium sp. NPDC051011. The sequence continues at coordinate 271,100 of NZ_JBFAGG010000011.1, forward strand.
CGGCTGCCACACCCGCACCTTCGAGGCCGAGAACTACACCGCGATGAAGGGCGTGATCACCGAGCCCACGCCCGACACCGGCGGCGGGCAGCACGTCGGCTCCTTCGACAGCACCGACTGGATCGCCTTCGGCGGGGTCACCATCCCGTCGGCCGGGCGTTACCTGGTGGAGTACCGCGTCGCGTCGCCTAACAACGGCGGGGTGATCTCGCTGGACGTCAACGAGGGCGCCACTCCGCTCGGAAATGTCAACGTGCCGAACACCGGGAGCTGGTCGAGCTACCGAACGATCTCCCGTGAAGTCGACCTGCCCGCCGGGAGACACCAGTTCGGCATCTACGCGGTGACGGGCGGCTTCAACCTCAACAGGTGGAAGATCACCCGGCTCTACTGAACCGCTACGAGGTAGCACTCGAACAGGCCGTGATGGTGCGCGGCCTGTTCGGGCCGCAACACGTTCATGCCATGCGCCCGGCATGACCGTCGAAGGGCGACGTCGTCCGCGCGCTGCCGTCAATCCCTTCCGCGACCTGTGAGGAAAGCCGCATGAGCCTCGTCCCCTTGCCCGCCGCCGTGGTCCCGGCCTGCGGCGCCTTCGTCCTCACCACGGAAACCGGCCTGACGGCGCCGGACGCCCTGCACGGAGTCCTGGCGTGGTTACAGGGCGCCCTGCGCGTCGGGACCGGGCTGCCCCTGCGCGAGTCGGCGTCCGGATCGACCGGCTGGAACTCGAGCCCATCTCGCCCCCGAGTGCTACCGTCTGCGGGTCACCCCCGACCACGTGCGCCTCGCGGGTCATCGGCGCGACCACCATCACCGCCGCGCCGCGGTTTCCGTGGCGCGGCGTCCTGCTCGACGTCGCACGGCACTTCATGCCGGTGCACGGCGTGACCGTATGTCTGCGTGGGCGGCGACGAGGCCCCGAAGGCCCGCCGGCGCAACGATCCAGCCTCGCGGGCCAGAGCCGCCGAACTCGGGCTCGACAGCGTGGACCGGTTGCCGGGATGGTTCCTGGGACGCATCGGCCGTCACCTGGCCGGGCACGGCCACCGCATGCTCGGCTGGGACGACCTGCTCGAAGGCGACCTGCCGGCCGGGGCGACGCTCCTGTCCTGGCGCGGCATGTCCGGCGCCGTCGTCGCGGCCCGCCGGGGACACGATGTGATCAGTTGCCCCGGCAACTACGCCTACCTCGACTACCGGCAATCCGACCTGGACACCGAGCCGATACCGCAGTCCGTCGTCCTGACCTCAACCGCGCCTACGCCTTCGAGCCCGTGCCCGCGGAGCTTTCTCCCGAGGAAGCCGGCCATGTGATCGGGGGCCAGGCCAACATCTGGACGGAGTACATGGACTCCGGACGTGTGGTCGACTATTTCGCCTTCCCCGCCTGGCGGCGATGGCGGAAGTCCTGTGGACTCCGGCCTGCCTGCGTGACCTGCCCGGTTTCCGCGAGCGCATGGGAACTGACCTGCTGCGTCTGGAAGCCATGGGGATCGAGTTCCGCCGGCCGCAGGGCCCGAAACCGTGGCAACAACGGCCCGGGATCGCCGGACGCCCCAGGACCGAGGCGGAACGCGACGCCCACATCGCCCGCATCACCGGCCGGTCATACCCGCCAGCAAGCGCGTCTGTACGGTCGTTGACCGGACATACTCCGTAAAGGGTGGGCCGCGCGGCAAGGTGCCCGTGGTGTGCGAGTCCTTTTCCGACGGCCCCCCTCCGAACCGGACATGCCCGATTTCTCGAGGGTTCACTGGTGTTCGCCCTTTCGGTCTTCCCCTCGCCTGTAGGCCCGGGATGGAACCGGGCCCCTTGGGCTTTCCCTCTGCGCTCCACACCCCGCCGTTACCCGCGACGCATGCCAGAGTGGGGACGGGCTCCAGGCACTAGCTCGGAGCCGAGGAACCCCTGATCAGGGGGCCTCCATACGCCTCGGTTCACTCACCTCCTGCGACATCGTGTCGCAATCGAACTCACCCTTCTTCGCGCCGTCGATGAAGGCGTCCCAGACACTGGCGCTGACCACGAACGGAGCCTTCTCAGGGGCCTCCGTATCCCGCAGCCCGACCCGCCCTCCGGACAACGGAGCTACCTCCAGGCAGTTGCCCTGGTTGGAGCCACTCTTCGTCGCCTTACGCCAGGCCGCGGTCTTCAGTTCATCGTTCAGGTCCACAGTTTCTCCGCCTCTCTGATCAGCTCAAGGGACACGTGTTGCGGTTGCGCCGCAGCGCGTAGAACGTCATATCTGCTGTGGATCGCTTCGACGTCCTCCGGACGATCCGACACGTGCCCATGGGTCGCGGATTCGATATACACCCTATCTGGACTCCCCGATAGCTGGGCTATGGCGAAGCCACCGAGAAGGCCCGTGGTAACGCCCAGCGACATAGGCACGATCTGAATGCCGATCCGCGGGGACTCTACCGCTTCCAGCAGGCGCAGCAGTTGGCAATGCATGACCTGCTTGTCGCCGATCGGACGGTAGAGAATCCCTTCGTCCAGGAGCACACGCAGCATAGGTGGCTCCGGACGGTCGAAGATTGCCTGTCGCTCCATGCGCGCGGTAACGGCCTTTTCCACCTGATCCAGGGTTATACCGGGTTCTCCCCGTATGACCAGGGTGGCGTACTCCTCGGTTTGCAGAAGACCCGGCACGTACAGCGGCTCCCAAGCATGAAGAGCATGAGCCTCCTGTTCGATCTCCAGCCAGTTGCGGAACCATCTGGGACTCGCGCCGCGTGTGAGGTGTGCCCACAGGCGGACGAGTTCGCCCCTCGCGCCGACGGCGTCGTCGTAGCGCTGCATGAAGTTGTGGCTCGGCGTGCGCATGCCGCGTTCGGTGAAGCCGACCAGGCTTTGACTGAACTGCATTATCCCCGCCAGACGTAGCTGGGACAAATTAGCCCTTATTCGATGCTTGCGCATCTCGGCGCCCAGAATGACGAGCGGCTTAACGGTCGGATCAGGCTCGGGGGGTACGGACATCTCGACTCCGTCCGATGAGAAATCACTACACCGCCAGCACAGCGAGCACACGGAGAGCACAAACTGTCCCGCGATGTAATCCAGGTTCCGATGCACAACGTAGCCGGTCAGAGGCACTCTGTGAAGCGGTTCCAGAAAGTCAGAGGGGCCCTCCGCAATCGTCTCGCCATCATTCAATGAGCGCTTGCCAAGGTCGCCAAAAATCGCCAGCTATGTCCGAATAAGAGGTGACATGTGAGCGTCACAGGTACGGGAGAACCTGAGCCCGGCAGCCGATTCTTGAGGCCGTTTAAAGCGAGGGCGGCGGTATGACGGGCCGCGAGGAACCGATACGCCGACAGGGGCGGCATCGGCGAGGTGGGCCTGCCATCCACGTCGAGCCGCGGCGGTGGGATCCGGCCGAGCGGGCCGAGGCGCGGCACGTGGATCTGATCGAACCCGTCTGGTGCGTGTGGTACGGCGTCGGGGCGCGGCACTTCTACGCCGTCGCCACCTGGACCGCCCCGAAACCCCTGCTCGTCAAGGCCCGCACCACCGACGAGCTGCGAGACCTGATGCGCGAGGCCGAGCGGCCCGCGTCCCCCTCACCCCCGCAGTCCCCGCACTCCCAAGGAGCCACCGTGGCCCGAGCCGATGACGACGCCCGTACCGTGAGCTGGGACCTCCCGCCGGACCCCGCGATGGTCGGTAAGACCCGCAACATGATGCACGACGTGCTGCGTCTTTGGGCGTTGCACGCCTTGGCCGACGACGTGGTACTGGCGGCGGCCGAGCTACTCGCGAACGCGATCAGCCACGGTGAGCCTCCCGTGCGGGTCTCGCTGCGGGACGAGGGTGGCGAGCTCGTCATCGAGGTGGCCGATCACGGGCCGGGGCTTCCCCGTCGTCTCGACCTCGGGGCCGAGGCCGTACATGGTCGCGGGCTGACGATCGTCGACGCCCTCGCCGACCGGTCGGGCGTCACCCCGTTCCCGGAGTCCCCAGGCAAGACCGTCTGGGCTCGCTGGGATCTGCGGCGCCCCTCCGGCAGTCGAACGGAATCAACGTGAACGCAGGCGAGACCACCGCGAGCCGACGCGCACGCGGGCACGCTGGATCAGCCCAGAGGTAGTCTCCCCGGCCCATAGAGAGTGGGGAGACCCTGCGGCTGACTCGGGTGCCGGCCGCCCAGCGGCGGCCGGCTTCGCCACGCTGGCCTCAGAGCAGCGCGAAGCCGGAGGTCCCGATCCCCCTCGGGCGCGTTCACCCGGCTCACGACTTCCGGCCGCGTCTCAAGAGCGGCCATGAGGAAACGAACAAGGCCAGCACATGCCGCCGTCGCCGCGATAACGCACCCAGGCAAAGATCGGAAATCTAACTACGGGGATACCGTCCAGCTCCAGCGATACGTACCGTCGCCGTGTGCGTCGAAGTGGACGGTAACGCACTCGATCGCACCGCCGGTGGTGAATTTAGGAACGTTGGACGACCACCTGTTCGCGCCCATGGACTCCACCGCGAACCAGCCCATATACGACCCCTTCGAGTTCGACGACCACCTTATCGAAGTCAACGAGGAAGCAGGAGACGTGAAGATCACCAACGTTGCGAACGCCATCTACCGCGCCAAGCGGACCGGTATCCAGGGTGTCCTGGCCTCCGTCCTGATCTCCGTGGGCGGGGTGCTCACCGCCCTCCAGGTCGACGCCGAGATCAACTGGACCCTGCTGGGCCTGTCCCTCAGCCAGGCCGCGCTGACGGCCATCGTGTCCTTCCTGCACAACGACAAGACCGCGGAGTCCCAGACCTCCGAGTGACCTGTAGGCCCCGCAATCAGGGGGTGCTCTGTGGGGCCTTGAGATGCTGCTGGAATGCGCCGAGTGCGGCCATCAATGACGTCGTCAGCGTGGCCATCCCGATGAAGGTAGCGGCGCCCCATGCGAGGGACACATCCCCAGGCAAATTGAAGCCTTCTCGGGCGACGATGAACGCCATCTCGCCCATCACCAGGGAAAACAGAATGTCGATGATCACGCAGAGGGTTGCGCGAAACTGACTGCTCACACTTCCTGCCTCGTTCCGAGTTCACTAGATCGAGGCTGGAGCAGGATAGGAACGCACGCCAACCTCGATCCCTTACGGGATAGGTGCTCTCGCCGCGATCGCGGCAAGCACCAGGTAGCTAGGGCCGTTTCGCTACCCATAGGTCGTACGTGTTTCCAATAGTTACAAGAAGATCATAATAGTCGGCCCGCACACGGCGCCCCCACACTCCAAGGGCGTTGGCTATCAGTGTAGCCACAAGAGAAGGCCCTTGCTCCCAACTCAGCGGGCCTCTTGTCCAGTGAGTGCGAGGTGGCTTCTCCACGTGACCCCGTAGCGCAAGAAGAAAGACCTCGACCCTCGCCCTTCGCGGCGGGGGTCTTTCTTCATTCACAGGAAGGGCTGAGAGTGGCGGGAACCTACCGCTTCAAGATTGACCAGGGCGCGACAGTACGCCGAGTCCTCCGCTGGCTCCGCGCTGGCGAGCCCGTGGGTCTCAGCGGCGCTACAGCCCGCATGGAGATTCGCACGGCGGCCGGGGCACGCTGCTGCACCGGCTCGACACCGTCAACGGTGGCCTCACCCTTGGTGGCGTGGATGGCACGATCCTGATCTACATACCGCCTGCCGTTTCCTCGGCCTGGACGACCCTTCAGGGCGTCTACGACCTGGAGGTGGTTCTCCAGGACGGGACCGTCGTCCGTCTGCTCCAAGGCTCGGTGGCCATCTCTGCGGAGGTGACGACCGGTGAGTGACGTCATCGAGATTGCCAACGACGGGACGCTCAGCTTCGAGTTCCCCGAGGAGATTGAGGCCGTAGAGGTCGGCTACCTGCCCGCTGGCGTGGGCGTAGGCTCGAAGGGCGATCGAGGCTACAGCGCCTACGAGATCGCCGTGCAGGGCGGCTTCACGGGGACGCCAGCCGAATGGCTCGCATCCCTCAAGGGTCCGGCCGGCGCACCCGGTGCGCCCGGCGACCGAGGGCCGACCGGTGACCGTGGGCCTCAGGGACTCGAAGGGCCATGGGGTCCGGCAGGTGCCGATGGTGCATCCGGACCGGCTGGAGCCGATGGGGCCCCAGGCCCGCAAGGCGTCCAGGGAATCCAGGGACCGCCCGGGGCCGCTGGCACGGAGGCACCAACGGCGCGGACGGCCAGGACGGCGAAGATGGCGAAGATGGCGAAGATGGCGCGAGCGCGTATCAGATCGCTGTGTCCCATGGCTTCTCCGGTACCGAGGTCGAATGGCTGGCTTCCCTCGTCGGCCCGCAGGGGCCGCCTGGTGAATCCGGAGAGCCCGGCTCAGGCGGGGCCGCAGGCATCCGCATGGTTGACACCGGCTTCATCACCAGCGGCCCGGTAACGGTCACCACCACGTTCACGCAACTCGGTACGGACCTAACCCTTAACGCTGCTGTGGGCGACGTGCTTGAGGTCATCCCGGATCTGATGGCGCACACCGATGGGTCGGACGTCCAGTTCGAGGCCGCCACCAACGTGGCGGGTACCGACACTAATTACTGGTCAACCGGGGACGGAACTTCCCGTGCTCCCGGAGGCATCTCCTCTTGGTACGTACCCACGGGCAACTACTCGGGCCCGCGAGCTTCCGCGCACTACACCGTTAAGGCTGGTGACCTGGTCAACGGCCAGGTGACCGTCCGGTTCTACGGCCACGTGACCGGAGGTACCCGAACGGTGCTCAACAGCGCGGTGTGCCCGACCCGCATTACCCTTATCAACCGCGGCCCCATAATCCCCTAGACGCAGGAGACCATATGGCTGAAATTACTTTCACTGGCGTTCACCTGAAGACGGACCCCGTCCCTGCGGAGTTCGGTGAGCAAGGTTTCAAGGCGCGAAGCTACGCCGAGATTCTGGCAGACTCGATGCTCTCGACCGCCATGGCTACGAAGTTCTATGCCGTACGCGTCGGGGTTCCGGCAGGTATGCCTGTGAACTCCATCACGGTTCACGCCCTAGGCAGTGCCTCAGCTACAGGCGACGCACTGTTCATCGTCTACGACGACGACGGCAACGAGATCGCTCGAACGGCGAACGACCCCAACCTCTTCAAGACCAACGGCCTCGCGACGATCAACCTGGCCACGCCTATCCCCGCCTCGGACGAGGTTAGGTACGTCTGGGTACTGCACACCTACCCGCTGTCGAACTCCAATCTCTCTGGGAGGCACATGAACTCCATGGTCGCCAACAACCCCAGCCAGTACTGGAGCGCAAGCTCTCCGAGCGGCGTCACCACGCCGCCCACAGTGTTCGACCCCTCTGGGTGGGCTCACCAGGGCTTCGTCCCGTGGGTGGCACTCTCGTAGCCCGCTCTCAGAGGAGAGCCCAGCCCCCGGTCTTCGCCTTCGGACCGGGGGCCTTTCGTCGTTTCAGGGGGTCAGCTCGCCATGTCGACGTCCGTGCCGATGGGCGCGCTCAACTCGGCCCACTCGATCTCGTCCAGGAGCAGCTCGACTACTCCCATCTGCTCGTAGACGGCGGACCTCCTTCACCAGTGCGGTGATCTCGCCACCGAGGCTGGCCCAGAGAACGATGTCATCGCCCGGGACCGCTCCTCGACCTTCTTACTCGCCACTGCCGTCCGCCTCCTGCTTGTCGTTGTCGCTGCTGTCGTTGAGAGGCACGGGGGGCTTCAGGCCCACCTCGAAGGCCGTCTGAAACACCTTCTTGAGGAAGGCCCGCTGCGCCCGCCGACCGGGGCGGTCCAGCAGCTCGCCCTCGACCATGCCGCGCTGGGCCCGCTGGAGTATCAGGTGGAGCTGCCGCTTGACCACCAGCGGCTTGCACACCTCGCAGCATGCCCAGGGCTCCTCGAAGCGGTGGATGGCCAGAGGCGTAACCACCGTAAAGCCCCTTCGCTGGGCGAAGGACCACGCGGGCGCATAGTCCCCGAACCTTCTCGCGATGAAGGATCCCGCACAAGGGCTACCTTGGACTCAAGGGCTTGGCCCGTCTCATGCCCTAACCCCTTATAGTCGTACGCGTAGCTCTTCGCCTTCGCAAACCCGCTGACCACCCAATGGCGCCCATCCGTCAGATACGGATTTGAGGTGGACAGAGAATCGATTCGTCCAGTCCCGGATGGACAGAACTTGTAATTGAGATTGAGAACATAACCTACCCGGGCGACGTTTACCACGACCACTCCGTTGCATGGATCGTTCGCCTTGGACTCCCCCGATCCGCTCTTGTGGTCGAATTCTACGAAGTTCAGCAGCAGCACTACACAGATGGCCGCCACGACGATCGAGAGAAGCGCACCGAGCGCACCGATTCCGATCTTTTTCAATCTCGCATCCACTAATTAGTGTACTTGACAGAGAAGGGCTGCGATTCGCGGTTTTTACGGGCCGTCGCAAAGCTCGCCGTCCCGGCAACCGAGGGCGCCGGGGCGATACCGCGAGCCATACGGGCCTGCGGCGTTCGCGACAGATGTCAGCCTGTCGACGCAGCCTCGGTCACCGGTGTCGCTTTCGCCACCCTGCAGGTCCATCCCCACCCGTAGTTCCCGGCGCTGTCTATGGAGAAGTCGAACTCAACCAGGTAGCGCACCACAACTGCGACGTATCTCTCCTTGCCGGTCGCGGAGGGGCTGGCATAGCGATCCCCCGGGACGGGTCCGCAGTCGGTCTCCCTCGTTCGGTCGAACATCAGGTATTCCTTGGAACGCAGGGCGACGATAGAATGGTGACAGTACTTACGCTGAAGGGCATCACCGCAATGTCCCTGACCGGTCGTATGGGCCTTAAGGGAAAGTGTGAGAGAAATCCGGTTCGGTATGAGCACGGGGCGAGGGACGCGGGCGACACCGGCTTCATTTCGCTTCGCATCGAATGTGCCAAAATATAATCGGCAAATCGTATAACCATTGAATGACGGGCACGCGTCGATTGGGGCATTGCTGTAGCCGACCGAACCGTGGCCCGATCTCGGGCGAGGCGCAGGGCCCCCACCCCCGACCATACGAGGGGATGCGGCCGGATCGGACGGGGCGCCGGCCGACCGTACGTTCGCGGTCTCCTGCCTGGCGGCGAGCATCCATGACGCCAGCGCCAGTAAACATGCGACCAGGACACTGAGCGCTTTGGCCGACCTCGACTTCACCACATCTCCCCACTTCTGCCAGGACAAGGAAGTATGGCGGGGTGGATGCACGGATGATCCGCCTATCCACCCCGCCGGGAACCCTAACTCAGCGCCCCCTGTCGAATCTGCAGCCTTCTCGCGGCCCCTCACTCCACGAGCAGAACGACGCGAGGCTGCGCAGGACTCACCGGGACGACCCGACGCCACGGGTGTCGGGCACGTCTGCTACGTGGAGTGGGCCGGCGGATGCCTCGTCAGTGGCCGATCTTGTCCAGCGCGGCAAGGTCCTCGTCGGAGAGCGAGAGTCCCGCGCCGGCGATGTTCTCGCGCAGGTGCGCCGTGGACGAGGTGCCGGGGATGAGCAGGATGTTCGGCGACCGCTGCAGTAGCCAGGCCAGGGCGATGGACATCGGCGTCGCGTCCAACCGGGCGGCTACGCTCGAGAGCGCCGAGGACTGCGGTGGGCTGAAGCCGCCGAGCGGGAAGTAGGGCACGTAGGCGATGCCCTGTTCGGCGAGCATGTCGATCAGCTCGTCGTCGTGGCGGTGGGCGAGGTTGTACATGTTCTGCACGCACACGATCGGCGCGATCGCCTGTGCCTCGGCGACCTGTTCCGCCGTCGCGGTGCTCACTCCTAGGTGCCGGATCAGGCCCTGCTGCTGGAGTTCGACGAGGGTCTCGAACGGCTCAGCGAGCGATCCGGGTTGGGGTCCCTCGGCGTTGCCTCCGAGTGCGTAACGCACCCATGGTTGAAGGAGCGGTTGGTGGCAACGATGACGGCGGCTCAGAAGAGGGCACAGACCAAGGCGGAATATGACGCTTTCCTGGCGGTATGTCCTAGCCACAAGCTGCTCGCCCGCATCTCCGACAAGTGGGTCACGTTGGTCCTGGCCGCGCTGGGCAGCGACGGCTCGCATCAGTTCGGCGCCGACTGCGCCGGTGAGCCCCGGTCGATGCGCTACTCGGAGTTGTCCCGCCTGCTGGCCGGCGTAAGTCAGAAGATGCTCACTCAGACGCTGCGCTCCTTGGAGCGTGACGGTCTGATCACCCGCACTGCGACGCCTACCGTGCCTGTCACGGTCTCCTACGAGCTGACCGACCTCGGTCTCTCACTGCACCAGATGATGCGCGGCCTCAAGACTTGGGCCGAGATGCACATGGACGACGTGCTCGCCAACCGTGCGACGTACGACACCCGCGCCACCTGAACCGGGGAGCGAAGGCGTCACATCAGCCTCTTTCCGATCCTTCACCCGACCAGGCCATCGGCAATTGTGCACCCAGAGGGGCGAAACCAACCGCTACAGGCGAAAGTGCGCAATTTAAAGAAGCCCGCGGGGGCCACATCAGGTGGACGGGGCGAGGTCAGGCGGTGCGGTCGTGGTCGTTGGCGGGTCTTTCCGTGGGCGGGGCCGGTTCGGCGGGTTCGATCTCGGTGGCGAGGCGGGCCTCGGAGGAGGCGACGGAGCCGGTGGCGGCCTCCAGGGTGTCGCCGACGCCGATCATGAGCGAGGTGAGCTGGGCTTCGAAGACGCGGTCGGCGTCGCACGGCTCGATCAGGTAGTCGCCCAGTTCGAGAGTGACCAGGCCGTGGATGGCCGTCCAGAGCTGGTGAGCGACCAGCTCGGCGTCGCCGGTGCGGAACCGGCCGGCCTCGATGCAGCGCGTCGCGCACTCGACGACCGTGCTCAGCGTGAAGCGGCCGTACTGGCGGTCCTCCGCGGACAGCGAGAAGCCGCCGAGTGACGCGCCGCCGAACATGACCGCGTACAGGTGGGGGTTGGTGAGGGCGTTGTGACGGTAGGCCCGGCCGAACAGCGCCATGTCCGCCACCGGGTCTTCGGTGGGGGTGACGTGCGAGAAGTAGTTCTCCATGCGGGCGAAGCCTTCGTACACCATCTCGCGGACCAGGCCGCTCATGCCGCCGAAGTTGGTGTACACGGCCATCGTCGAACTGCCGGCCTCGGACGCGATGCGCCGGGCGGACAGGGCCTCGGGCCCCTCGTCGGCGAGCAGCCGCGCGGCGATGTCGACCAGGGCCGCGCGGGTCTTGGGTTTCGATCGTCGTCGGCTCACCTTGACAGTATGACATAACGGCGTTATTGTTTTTCATAACAGCGTTATGACGGTGTTATGCCTACAGGTTCAGACTAAGCGAGGAGGTGCCCGATCATGACCGTGACGGAGCACGCTGTACCGCTCGTCCCCGCCGCGGCGCCCGCCCGGCTCCCGCACGACGAGCCGCTGCGCGTCGACGGCGTCATCCCCGCCGAGCTGGACGGCGCCTTCGTGCAGGCCTCCCCGCACCCGGTCGGCGGCGACGCCATACTGTCGGGCGTCCGGTTCTCCGGCGGCACCGCCCGGCGGCTGCGCACCTCCAGCGAGGACATGCCTCCCCTGCCGCCCGCGCCCGCCATGCTGATCTCCACGGCCGAGAAAGGGTGGAAGGGGACGGGACGATCGAGCGTCGCCCCGCCCGTCGAGGACCGCGTCTCGGGCGAATGGCACACGGTGGCCACCTACCCCGGCTACGACCACGCCGTCCACCTCGTCCTCGGCCCCGAGGGCGAGGTCCGCGCCGCGCGCCCGCTCGCGCTGGAGGGGGCGCCGCTGATGAGCGCGGTGGCGCTGACCGAGCGGTACGTCGTGGTGTTCGACCTGCCGGTCGTCCACGACCGCGCCACCGCCCTGGTGGGCGCCCGGTTCCCCTACCGGTGGCGGCCGGACCGCCCGGCGCGTCTCGGCCTGCTGCCCCGGCGGCCGGGCGGGGCGCCGCTGTGGTTCGCGATCGACGCCTGCCACGTCTCGCGGGTGGTGAACGCCTACGACGACGGCGGCCGCGTGGTCGTCGAGGGCGTGCGCCACGACCGAGCGTACGTCGGCGGCACGGACGGCACGGACGGCATGAACGGCGCGAGAGCGGACGAGGCGCACGTGGCGGTGCACCGCTGGACGCTCGACCCGGCCACCGGGCGGGCGTCCGAGCGGCCCCTGGTCGACGGGCTCTCGGCGGCCACGGTGGACGCGCGCAGGGCCGGCCGGCGGCACCATTTGCTGTTCGGCGTCACCGCGGGGGGCCGGGCCATCGCCGCGCACGACCTCGCGGCCGACAGCGCCCAGGTGAGGGAGCTGGCGCCGGGCTGGACGGCCGACCGGCCCGTCTTCGTGGCCCGGGGGCTCGGCGAGGGCAACGGCTGGATCATGGCCGTCACCCGGAACGCCGCGCTCGGACGCGCCGCGCTGCTGGTGCTGGACGCGCTGAACCTCAGCGGCGCCCCCCAGGCGGAGATCCACCTGCCGTCCATGCCGCCCGGCGCGCAGGTGAGCTGGGCCGCCGCGCCGCGCTCCGCGCACACCGCGATCCTGCGGGATGTGAGCACGCCGATCGGCTGAATCGGGGTCATACTTGCTCAGTGCTGCTGTCGACCTCCAGGCTGATCCTGCGACATTTCCGCCCCGATGACGCCGAGATCCTCTCCGCCTACCGCTCCGATCCGGACGTGGCCCGCTACCAGTCCTGGGACGCGCCCGTGCCGCTCGATCGGGCCCGGTCGCTGATCGCCATCTACGCCGCGGGCGACCCCCGGGTACCCGGCTGGTTCCAGTACGCGGTCGAACGCGACGGCGTGCTGATCGGCGACGTCGGCGTCAAGCTGCACGACACCCGGATGCAGGCGGACATCGGCTACACCCTCGCCGCCGCCCACCAGGGACAGGGCTACGCCACCGAGGCCGTGCGGCGCGTCATCGAGGACCTGTTCGAGCACGGCGTGCGCCGCGTGTCGGCCGAATGCGATGCCCGCAACCTGCGCTCGGCGCGGCTGCTGGAGCGGCTCGGCTTCCGGCGCGAAGGGCTGCGCCGCGCGAAAATGTGGTTCAAGGGCGAGTGGACCGACGACCTGGTCTACGGCCTCCTCCGCGAGGAATGGCGCTCCACCCCGCAGGCCGCCGAACCGGGCTGACCCGGGCCGCCATGGTGGCAGAGTCAACCCCACTCCGGCGCTGACCGGGCGCGGTCAGGCGCCCCCGTCCGGCTCCATGAAGACCATCGGCACGTTGTTGTGGCGCACCAGCAGGCCGAGCAGCTCCGCGAGGGCGTTGCGCTGGGCGGGGGTCATGCCCTCCATGAGCGCGTCGACCCGCCGGCAGGCGGCGGTGTAGAACGCCTCGGCCAGCTCGCCGCCCCGCTTGGTGAGCACCACGCGGATCGCGCGGCCGTCCCGAGGGTCCGGCTCCCGGCGCACCAGGCCGCGCATGGTGGTGCGGTCGACGAGTTCGGTGAGGCTGGACTTGGCCAGCCGCAGCGTCGTGCTCAGCTCCCCCATGCCGTACGGCTGCGCCATCAGCACGCACAGCAACTGCCCCTGCTGCGGGGTCAGCTTGTACTCGCGGGCCGCCTCGGCGTACACGGAGCTCACCAGGAAGGAGGAGCGCACCAGCGCGGTGACGGCCCCCATCTGCCCACCCATCGCCTCGGCCATGCGCCAGACCTCCCGCCGGACGGATCTCGGTGGAACGGAGCGTACATCGGCCGCGAGGCCGTCCGATCCCGCGATGACGTCGGGGCGTCACCCGAACAGGTGATCCACTACAAGTGATCCAAATCGGGAATTCTGTTAGGTTCTCCCCGTGGACTCACGCGTGCTGGGACGAGCCCGCGTGGCCGTCGCACTGACCTTCGCCATCCACGGAGCGGTCAGCGGCGCCTTCGCCACCCGAATCCCCTGGATCCAGGAGCACGTCCACGCCGGTCCGGGCCAGCTCGGCCTCGCCCTGCTGGCCCCGGCGGTCGGGTCCCTCATCGCGATGCCGATGGCCGGCCGGATGAGCCACCGGTTCGGCAACCGCCCTACCACTCGCTGGCTGCTCGCGCTGTGGTGCCTGCTCCTGGCGTTCCCGGCGCTCGCCCCCAACCTGGCCGCGCTGTGGGTGACGCTGCTGCTGTTCGGGGCGGTGGCGGGCATGTGCGACGTCGGGATGAACGCGCAGGGCATCGTGGCCGAGCAGCGGCTGGGACGCTCGATCATGTCGGGGCTGCACGGCATGTGGAGCGTCGGCGGCCTGGTGGGCGGAGGGCTCGGGGCGCTGGCCGCACACTTCGAGGTCGACGCGCGGCTCCACCTGGCCGCCATGGCCGCCTTGCTGCTCGTCGTGGGCGTCGTGGTCGGCCGCAACCTGCTGGACATCCGCCCGGAGGAGGACGAGGAGGCGCCCGCGCACTTCGTCCTGCCGTCCCGGCGGATCCTCGTCTTCGGCCTCATCGGCTTCTGCGCCATCTTCGGCGAGTCGGCCAGCGCGGACTGGTGCGCCGTCTACCTCAAGCAGGTGACGGGTGCCTCCCCCGGCGTGGCGGCGGCGAGCTACACGGCGTTCGCGTTCACCATGGCGGCCGGGCGGCTGTGCGGCGACATGGTGGTCCGCCGCCTGGGTCCCGTGCTCACCGTGCGGATCAGCGGGCTGCTGGCGACGGTGGGAGGCGTGCTCGTGGTGGTCGCCCGCACGCCGCTGCCGGCCATCACCGGTTTCATGATGCTCGGGGTGGGCGTGGCGGTGGTCGTGCCGCTGGCGTTCACCGCGGCGGGGAACGCCGCGCGGACGCCGAGCGAGGGCGTGGCCGGGGTGGCGACGATCAGCTACACCTCAGGGTTCGTCGCGCCGAGCGCGATCGGCGGCATCGCCGCCCAGACCAGCCTGCCGGTGTCGTTCGGCGTGGTGACGACGCTCATGGTCGCGGTGCTGCTGCTGGCCGGCGCGCTCGCCCGGCGCCCGGCGCCCCTGACGCCCGCCTCCGATGCCGCCACCCGTCCTTAGGGCGTCTCATCTCCGTTATCGGTCGTCGCGACTGCTAGATTTCCTCACGTGCCAGGGCCGCGGACGGCCCGGCGGAGGGAGGCGGCGGTGACGTCGGAGGGAGGACCCCGGGCCCGCTACCGCGAGCAGACCCGCGGCGAGATCAAGCAGATCGCCCTGCGGCAGCTCGCCGAGGGGGGTGTGGACGCCGTCGCGTTCACGCGCATCGCCAAGGAGCTCGGCCTCTCCGGCCCCGCCCTGTACCGCTACTTCGCCAGCAGGGACGACCTGCTGAGCGCGCTGATCCGCGACGCCTACGACGACGCGGCCACGACGCTCGCGCGGACCGCGGAGGACTCGGCGCATCTTTCCCCGCGCGAGCGGCTGCACGCGCTGGCGCGCGCCTACCGCGCCTGGGCCGTCGCCGAGCCGCGCCGCTACATGATGATCATGGGCTCGCCGCTGCCGGGGTACGCGGCGCCGCCGGACACGCTGTTGCGGGCACGCGACGCACTCGGGCCGTTCGTGGACGTCTTCCGGGACGCGCGGCCGTCGGAGGCGGTGCTGCCGGTCGTCCGGCAGATGGAGACCTGGGCGGGCGGCGACCCGGGGGTCGCGGGGTGGGTGGAGCGGTACACCGCCGGAGCGGGCGCGGGCGTCCCGGCGGGGGCGGCGCTGGCCGGCGCGGTGCTGGCGTGGACGCGCGTGCACGGGGTGGTGAGCCTGGAGGTCGTCGGGCAGTTCGCCACCATGGGCCACGACCCGGGCACGCTGCTGGAGTCCGAGACCACCACCCTCGCCGACGCCTTCGGCCTGACCTGACCGCGCCGAGGCCCCGGGCGCCCAGGCTTGGAGGCGATCCCGCGCCTAGGCCGGGCTCTCGTCCGCGGACGCGCGGACGGCCGCGATGCGCTCCATGTGGGTGTGCCCCCATTCGCCGAGGGGTTCCAGGGCGGCGTTGAGCGAGGCGCCGAACTCGGTGAGCGAGTACTCGACCCTCGGCGGGACCTCACGGTAGACCTCGCGGTGGACGAGGCCGTGCGCCTCCAACTCCCGGAGCTGCTGGATCAGCATCTTCTCGCTGATGCCGGAGATGTGTTTTCTCAGCTCCCCGAAGCGCAGCTCCCCCTGGGAGAGCCGCCACAGGATGCGCGCCTTCCACTTGCCGCCCATGATGTCGACGGCGGCGTCCAGGCCGCACACGTAGGGCTGTCGTGACATGCGCCCGCCGTCCTCACTTACGAAAAGGTAAGTACCTCACGAAATAGTCAGTACTTGCCGATCCTAACGTGAGCGGCAAGGCTTACCAAGGCGACGGCCGGGCGGCCGGGGACCACCCGCCGCGGCTCCGTTCGCGAGAGCCCACACGCCACGAGCTGGAGCGCGCACGCCCGCTCCCGTTGAAACGATCAAGGAGTCTCCGTGACCACGTACGCGGGCAGGAAGGCCGTCATCACCGGCGGCACGATCGGCATCGGCCTCGCCACCGCCAAGGCGCTCGCCGGCGGCGGGGCCGAGGTGCTGGTGACCGGCCGCAACGAGGACAACCTGCGGGCGGCCCGGCGGGAGCTCGGCCCCGGCGCGCACGTCCTGCGCTCCGACACCGCGGACCTGGGCGACATCGACGCCCTCGGCGCCTACACCGAGGAGCGACTCGGCCAGGTGGACCTGGTCTTCGTCAACGCCGGCGTCTCGTCCCTGGTGCCGCTGCAGGACGTCACCGAGAAGGACTACGACCGGCAGCACGACGTCAACGCCAAGGGCGCGTACTTCACCGTGCGCCGCCTGGCCCCGCTGGTGAAGGAGGGCGGGTCCTTCGTGCTCACCACCTCCGTCGCCGTCGGCTCGGGCCACCCGGGCATGAGCGTCTACACGGGCACGAAGGCCGCCCTGCGCGGGTACGCCCAGGTCTTCGCGGCCGAACTGCTGCCGCGCGGCGTCCGCGTCAACACGATCAGCCCCGGCTTCATCCGCACGCCCACCCTCGGCGCCGCCGACGCCACGCCCGAGGAACGCGCCGCCTTCGAGAAGCTCGGCGACCAGATCACGCCGATGCGCCGGCACGGCACCTCCGAGGAGGTCGCCAAGGCGGTCCTGTTCCTCGCCTTCGACGCGACCTTCACCACGGGCGCCGACCTGGCCGTGGACGGCGGCCTCGGCCGGCGCCTGACCCGCCCCGCGTAGCCGGCCCGCGTCGTCCCACCTGTTGTCCAGGGCGGGCGGCAGGTCGAACCCCGGGTCCCCGGCCAAGGGCTTGGGGTCGATGGCCGGCCACGGCTCGCGCCCGTCGAGGGGCGCGAGCACGTTGTCGTAGTGCAGGTCCCAGTGCGGCAGCCGGTCACCGGGCTCGCCGAGCACCTCGCGGGTGACGTCCGCGCAGGCGCGCAGCAGGCGCCCGGTCTCAGGGCCGCCCAGCCGGGGGGCTCAGGAGCCGAGGAGCGACGGGCGGCGCATGGCGAGGATCGTGCCGCGCACGATGCCCTCCTTGTAGAGGGCCGCCACGCGGCCGGTGAGCACCGCCTCGCGGGGCCGGTCGTCGGCGTGCACGAACTGGATGAGCCCGTCGTGGCGGCCGAGGCTGACGCACTGGCCCAAGTAGCGGAAGCGCAGCGGCCGGGGCTCGCGGCCGGCGAGCCGGTCGACGATCGCCCGGGCGGCGCGGTGCCCGGCGGGGATCCCGGTCGCGCACGCCATGCGCAGCTCCTGCCCGCCGGGCATGCGCGCCGCCGCCGCGTCCCCGACCGCGTACACCTCCGGGTGCGACTCCGAGCGCAGGGTGCCGTCGACGATCACGCGGCCGTGGCGGTCCACGGCGAACCCGGCCTCGCGGGCCAGGGCGGGGACGCGGAACCCGGTCGTCCAGACGACGGTGTCGGCGGCGACGTGCTCACCGTCCGCCAGCACCAGGCCGTCCTCGCGGACCTCGCTCACCCGCGCGTTCTCGCGGACGTCGACGCTGAGCCGCGTGAACACCCGCGACAGGTACCGCCGGCCGCGCTCGGACAGGCCCTCTCCGAGGGCGCCTCCCGTCACCAGCCGCACCTTCACCCCGGGGTGCGCCTCGGCGAGCTCGGCGGCGGCCTCGATTCCGGTCAGCCCGCCGCCGACCACGGCGGCGACCCGGGCTTCGGCCAGGCGGCCCCTGAGGCGTTCCGCCTGGTCGGGGCCGCTGACGGCGTGGGCGTGCTCGGCGGCGCCGGGCACAGTGTCCAGGTCGGTGCGGCTGCCGAGGGCGTAGACCAGCACGTCGTACCGGATGTCGGGGGCCCCGCCGTCGAGTCGCACGGCGCGGTCTCCGGCGTCGATGCCGGTCACGCGGCCGACGACGAGGTCCACGGCGGTGCCGGCGAGCAGGTCCCTCAGGGGCAGGTCGCGCAGGTTCTCGCCCGCGGCGAGCTGGTGCAGCCGAACGCGTTCGGTGAACCGGTCCCGCGCGTTCACCAGGGTGACCCTGGCGCCGTGCCCGGCGACGAGCTTCGCGGCGACCAGCCCGGAGTAGCCCGCGCCCAGGACCACGATGTGAGGTGACATTTCCTCTCTCCCTTCGTCGCCCTTTGAACCGGCGAGAGGGAGGATCCGTGACAACGAGGCGTTGTGAACCGCGTCACACCAGCCGCGCCGCCAGGAGGGCGAGCTTGTCGGGATTGGTGATCGTGCGAAGCGCGGTCATCCGGGCGCCGTCGAACTCCGGGACGGTGACGGCGATCAGCGTCCCGTGCTGGCGGACGATCATCGCCGGGCCGCCGTTGACCATGCCGATCACCAGCTCGACGCCGTCCCTCAGGAAGCGCGCGGCCAGGCCGCCGAAGAAGCGCGCCACGCGCGTGCGGCCGGCGACCGGGCGGGAAGCCGCGGGGGCCCTGCCGCCGCCGTCGGCCCAGGAGACGACGTCCTCGGCGAGCAGCCGCTCCAGACCGGCGACGTCGCCCTCGGAGGCGGCGGCCACGAAGCGTTCGAGGATCTTCGTGGCCTCCTCGGGCGACGCGGTGAAGCGCCTGCGCGGGTCGCCGACGTGCTCGCGGGCCCTGCGGTAGAGCTGGCGGGCGTGGGCCTCCTCTACGTCGAGGAACTCGGCGATCTCGCGGTGACCGTACCCGAACGCCTCGCGCAGGACGAAGGCGGCCCGCTCCGGCGGGGTGAGCCGTTCCAGCAGCAGGAGCATGCCCAGCGCGAGGGACTCGCGCTGTTCCACGGTCTCCAGCGGGCCGAGGGCGCCGCCGTCGGTGAGTACCGGCTCGGGCAGCCACGTGCCGACGTAGCGCTCGCGCCGGGCGCGGGCGGAGGTGAGCCGGTTCAGGCACAGGTTGGTGACGACCTTGGTCAGCCACGCCTCCGGCACGTCGACCTCGACGCTGTCGCGCCAGCGCAGGTAGGCGTCCTGCACGACGTCCTCGGCCTCGGTCGCCTCGCCGAGCATGCGGTAGGCCAGCCCTAGCAACCGGGGACGGCTGGCCGCGAACTGGTCGAGCTTGGTCATGGCGGCCAGTCTCTCAGTGCGGGTGGACGGTCTCGCGCTCCCCCGACCCCAGGCTTGGACGTTCTGATGTCAGCCGGTGATGACGCGCGCGAGGGTGAGGCCGGCGTAGGCGGCGCCTAGGCCGGCGAGCAGGCTCGCGGCGACGTTGAGCGCGGCGTAGAGGCGGGAGCCGTCCCAGGCCAGGCGCAGGGTCTCGTAGCCGAACGTCGAGTAGGTCGTCAGCGCGCCGCAGAAGCCGGTCAGGGCCAGCGCGGTCACGGCCTGGCCGGTGGGGAGGCCCGCCAGCAGGCCCGCGAGGAACGACCCGGCCACGTTGACGGTCAGCGTGCCCCAGGGGAACACCGAGTCATGACGCGCCTGGACGAACCGGTCGACCAGATAGCGCAGCGGCGCCCCGACGGCCGCCCCCAGCGCGACGAGCAGGACTGTCACCGCGCCTCCCCGGCGTCGTCCCCCGGGTAGCGGATCGCCAGGACGGGGTCGAGAACGACCAGGCCCTCGCCGACGATCTCGTCGAGCTCCGGGAGGAAGGCGCGGATCTTCTCCTCGTCGTCCACGATGACGATCACAACCGGCAGGTCCTCCGAGAGCGACAGGATGCGGGTGGTGTGGATGCGGCTGTGCGCCCCGTACCCCTCGATGCCGCGGGTCACGGTGGCGCCGGCCAGCCCCGCCGTGTGGGCGCGGTGGACGATCTCGTGGTAGAGGGGACGGTGGCGCCACTGGTCGCTTTCGCCGACGATGACGGTCAGGCGCACTGCGGGCGTCTCGCGCCTCATGGCCGCCTCCCCCGCGTCCTGAGCAGGCGGGCGGTGAGCGCCGAACCCGCCCACACCCCGGCCAGCGCGCCGGTCACCGTGGCTCCCAGGTAGGCAAGCGCCGTCCCGGGCGCACCGGCGGCGACCGCCTGGTGGACGTCCACGACCGAGGTCGAGAAGGTGGTGTAGCCGCCGAGCACGCCGACGCCGAGAAAGGGCCTCAGCAGGCGGCGCCCGGCCCACACCTCCCCGGCCAGCACCATGAGCACGCCGATCAGCAGGCATCCCGACACGTTGGTCAGGAAGGTCGCCCACGGGAAGGCGCCGCGGGCGTGCGGGAGCGCGAGCGACAGGCCGTACCGGGCGAGCGCGCCAAGCACGCCTCCGGCGGAGACGGCGAGCGGCACCGGCAGCGCGAAGGGCCGGGGTCTCGGGGGGCGGGCCGCCGGCGCGCCGGCCTCGGTGCCCGTGATGACGCGGGGCTCGATCATGAGTCCTCCTACCAGCATGGTGACGACACATCTGGTAGGGACCGTTGGCGGCTGAACCGCGGTTCACCTCCGTGGAGGGCGGCGAGCCCCACCGCCGCGGCCCCGGCTGGGACCTCGATGTCATCATATCGGCCCGCGCCCCGAGGGCGGGACGGTGAAACAAGCCGGTACGGAGGCCACGCCAGGCCCGCAAGTAGTCCCCGGTGTCCGCCCTGTTCGGGTTCCAGGTGCTCGTGGCCCTGTACCTGCGGAACCGGCCGGGGTGGCGGTCAGCGTCCGGTGCGCCGGTGGTCAGCGCCCTCTCCGAGGCTTGCGGTGCGGGCGATCCGCCGCACCGAAAGCGAAAGAGTGGGACATGGCGCAAACGGACGTCACCGGGGCCACGGGCCGGGCCGGACGCAGGGAATGGATCGGCCTGGCGGTGCTCGTGCTGCCCTGCCTTCTCGTCTCGATGGACATCAGCGTGCTGTTCCTCGCGCTGCCGTTCATCAGCGCCGACCTGGCGCCGAGCGGCATGCAGCAGCTCTGGATCATGGACGTCTACGGGTTCGTCCTGGCCGGGATGCTGATCACGATGGGGGCGCTGGGCGA
The DNA here is from genome assembly GCF_040653595.1 of Sphaerisporangium sp. NPDC051011. Classification (NCBI taxonomy): domain Bacteria; kingdom Bacillati; phylum Actinomycetota; class Actinomycetes; order Streptosporangiales; family Streptosporangiaceae; genus Sphaerisporangium; species Sphaerisporangium sp. NPDC051011. The sequence continues at coordinate 292,329 of NZ_JBFAGG010000011.1, forward strand.
CAGGATCGGCCGGCGCAGGCTGCTGCTCGCCGGGGGCGCGGCCTTCGGCGCCGCCTCGGTGGTCGCGGCCTATTCCGGCAGCGCCGAGGTCCTGATCGCGACCCGCGCGCTGCTGGGCCTCGCGGGGGCGACGCTGATGCCCTCGACGATGGCGCTGATCCGCAACATGTTCCACGACGGCGGGCAGCGCAAGACCGCGATCGCGATCTGGACGGGCGGCATGACCGGCGGCGCGGTGATCGGGCCCATCGTCGGCGGGTTCCTGCTCGACCACTTCTGGTGGGGCTCGGCGTTCCTGGTCAACGTGCCGCCTATCGCGCTGCTGCTCGTGCTCGGACCGATCCTGCTGCCGGAGTTCCGCGCCCCGGCCGCCGCAGGGTTCGACCTGCTCGGTGCGGCGCTGTCGCTGGGCGCGGTGGTCGCCGTCATCTACGGCGTCAAGGAGACGGCCGTGGACGGGCCCGCGCCCGGCCCGCTGCTCGCCGCCGCCACCGGGCTGCTCCTCGGCGCGGCGTTCCTGCTCCGCCAGCGCAGGCATCCGGCCCCGCTGGTCGAGCCGGCTCTGTTCCGGCGGCGCGCGTTCGGCGCGTCCCTCACCGTGAACGTGGTCGCGATGTTCGGGTTCATCGGGGTCTCGCTGTACAGCAACCAGTACCTGCAGCTCGTGCTCGGCATGGGGCCGTTCACCGCGGCTCTGTGGTCGCTGAGCGTGGTGCCGGCGATCACGGCGGGGATCACCGTCGCCGGGGTCCTCGCGCGGCGCGTCCGCCCCGGGCACGTCATGGGGATGGGGCTGCTCGTCGCCACCGCCGGGTTCGTGGTGTTCACCACCCTGCGCCCCGGCTCGCCGCTGTGGCTGTTCGTCCTCGGCGTCTCGGCACTGGCCGCCGGGATCCTGACGGCCGCCACGCTCACCGCCGACATGATCCTCACCGCGGCCCCGCCCGAGCGCGCGGGCGCCGCCGCCGCGCTGTCGGAGACCAGCAGCGAGCTCGGCGGCGCGCTCGGCCTGGCGCTGCTCGGCAGCGTCGGCGCGGCCGTCTACGCCGGCCGGATGACCGGCGTGCTGTCCGGCGGCTCCCTGGCCTCCGGCCTGTCCCCCGAGGCGGTGCGCTCGGCCGGGGAAACGCTCGGCGGCGCCGCAGCCGAGGCCGCGCGGCTGCCCGGGCCGGCGGGGACGGCGCTGCTGGAGGCGGCCAGGGACGCGTTCACGCAGGGCATGAACGTGACCGCGGCCGCGGGAGGGGTCGTGATGGCCTCGGCCGCCGTCCTCGCGATCGTGCTGCTGCGGCGGGTGCCCGCCGGTTCCGCCGCCGCGCCGCGGGACGACGCGGCCGATGACTGAGTCCCGGGCCGCTTACCCCGCCGTACGTCAAGAAAAGCTGGGGGTTTGTACAGTTCTGTTATGACTACCATGCGCGCCGAGGTGCACCACAGCCACCGGGACGTGACCGGCGGGTGGCTCCGTCCCGCCGTGTTCGGCGTGATGGACGGCCTGGTGTCGAACGCCTCGCTGATCGCGGGCGTGGTGGGCGGAGGCGCGAGCACCGCCGCCGTCACCATCACGGGGCTCGCGGGCCTGGCCGCCGGCGCCTTCTCGATGGCCACGGGCGAGTACACCTCGGTGCGCTCGCAGTCGGAGATGACCATGGCCGAGATCGACGTCGAGCGCCGCGAGATCGCCCGCAACCCGCAGGCCGAGGAGGACGAGCTGGCGCAGCTCTACGAGACGCGCGGGCTCACTCCCGAGCTGGCCCGCGAGGTCGCCCGCCAGCTCCACCGCCACGCGGACGTCGCCTGGCGGGTGCACGCGCGCGAGGAGCTCGGCGTCGACCCCGACGACCTGCCCTCGCCGTGGGTGGCCGCCGGGTCGTCGTTCCTGGCCTTCGCGATCGGGGCGCTCGTCCCCCTGCTGCCGTTCCTGCTCGGCTTCGGCTCGGTGCTCGCGGCCGTGCTGCTCACCGCCGCGGGCCTCGCGGGGACCGGCGCCATGGTGGCCCGGCTGACCGGCCGTTCACCGCTGTACGGCGGGGCCAGGCAGCTCCTGCTGGGAGCGGCCGCGGCCGCCGTCACGTACGGGATCGGCGTCGCGGTCGGCACGGCCGTCGGCTGAGCCCCGGCAACTCCCGGCGTCCCCCACTCGTTCGCCCGCCGCCTCGCCGCGGCCCCCGCGCGGGTGACGCGTCCCAGGTACCGGGTTTCGTCCTGATTCCGGGGTGCGGCGGGCCGACGTCAGGGGTGCGATCAAGCCTCTGACCGGCCACGTCTTCCCCCAGCACGGGTGAATGTTGTCTATTGTTTGGCCGTGCCGATGAATACGAACGACCCTCAGATCGACGGCCCCGATGTCCTGCCACGCCCCCAGCCGGATCGCTCCGTGCTCGTTGTGGCGCCGCCCGAGGAGGCGCCCGGCCACTGGGCCGGCGCGCCGAGCGCCGTCCTCAGCGACGGCGCCTACTACCTCGCCTACCGCCTCAGGCGCCCCATCGGCCAGGGACGCGGCTACGCCGTCGTCGTCGCGCGATCCCTGGACGGCGAGCGCTTCGAGACGATCTACACCCTCGGCCGCGAGGAGGTCGACACCGAGTCCCTGGAACGGCCCGCCCTCGTCCGGACGCCGGAAGGTACGTGGCGGCTGTACATCAGCTGCGCCACCTACGACTCCAAGCACTGGCGGGTCGAGCTGATCGAGGCGGACGACCCGGCGCGGTTCGACGCCTCCACGCGGCGCGTCGTCCTGCCCGGCGACCCCAAGACCGGGGTGAAGGACCCGGTGATCGTCCGCCACGACGGCGTGTGGCACCTGTGGGCCTCCTGCCATCCGCTCACCGACCTGGGCGAGGAGGACCAGATGGTCAGCGACTACGCCACCAGCCCCGACGGGCTGGACTGGACGTGGCAGGGCACCGCGCTGAGCGGCCGTCCCGGCTGCTGGGACTCCCGGGGCGCCCGGGTGACCGCGGTCGTCCGCCACGAGGGGACGCTGCACGTCGCCTACGACGGGCGGGCGACGGCCGAGGAGAACTACGAGGAGCGCACGGGCCTGGCCACAGGAACCGACCCCGCGACGCTCACGCCCGTCGGCGAGAAGCCGCTGGCCGAGTCACCGTACGGCGGGCTTCGCTATCTGGACGTCCTGGAGCTCCCGGACGGCGGCAAGCGGTTGTACTACGAGCTGACCCGCGAGGACGGCGCGCACGAACTGCGCACCGAACTGCGCTGACAGTACTGCGCCGACAGTGAGCACCCCCGGGCCTTCCCGCCGGCCCCGGTGAACCCGGCACCCGGTGACACGGGCCGCTCCTCCCGGTGAGGGGCGGCCTCCGGTCAGGAGATGCGCGGGCGGCCGTTGCGGGCCTGGCGCTGGCCGGGCGGACGGTCGCCCATCAGCCCTCCCGTCCGCTCGCGCGGCCCGAGCCAGTCACCGAAGTCCTCGCCCGTCACCTGACTCAGCAGGGCGACGTCCCGTTCGAACCGGGGGATCAGCGCCTGCCGTTCGTCCCAGCTCAGGGGGCGGCGCGGGCGGCCGTTGTCCTGGAGGGCGCCCTCCAGCGACTCGGTGAGGCGGCCCGCCAGCGCGCCCGGCAGGTGACGCCCCACGGCCGCGCCCACACGCATCACGCGCGACAGCGCCTGGTGCCGCAGGGTGTGCTCGGGGTGGGCGGTGACGTTCTCCCGGGGCACCTCGGCGATCAGCCCGGTCTCCACGCCGAGGAACTCGCAGATGCGGTCGAGGGTCGCCAGCGGCGCGTCCACGAGGTCCCGGTAACGGAACACCAGGACGTTGGCCGGGGAGAACAGCTTGAACAGGTCCCGGAGCTGCTCGCCGTACCGGCCGAGCCCGACGTAGTGCCAGAAGGCCGACCAGCCCGCGGCGATGCGGCGTTCCTCCTCGGCGCAGGCGCGCACCACGTCGCCGATCGGCTCCAGCCCCGCCGACCACAGGTGCGTCCAGTTCGAGTGCGCCCGCTCGACCGGGTCGCGCAGGACGACGATCAGTTTCGCGCCCGGGACCATGGCGTGGATCCGGCGCTGTGCCTTGCGGTCGTACAGGTAGAACGGGGTGGACTCGCCTCGCACCGTTCCCGGCGGCGCCTGGTCGAACAGGGCCTCGTAGTCCTCGCGGCGCCAGACGTGCTCCCGGAAGGTCTGCGCGTCGCCCGGCCCGCCCCGCGTCGGCGGCGGCCCGTCCGTGAGGAAGAACTTCGGCTCCTTGACCGCGGACATGAACAGCGCGGGGTGTCGTGCGAGCGCGGCGTGCAGGGCGGTGGTCCCCGCCTTCGGCGCTCCGATCACCAGGAAGTCCGGTAGGGCCATCCGATCCCCTCGGTGAAGAACGGCAACATCCGCCAGCATACCCACTCAATACGTAGGAAAAGGGGATTTTGGCCGACCATGGCCAGGATTTGGCGGTCTCACAGCGGGGGTACAGGATCGGCCAGCCACCCGCTCTCGGCCGCGGTGACCCGCGCGGCCGCCTGGAAGGCCCGGATCCGGTCGCTCATCCGGTCACGCCGCCACACCATGGACCACGGAAAGACCGGTGAGGGGTCGACGAGCGGCCGGACGACCAGTCCCGGGCCGGGGGGCGGGCAGGATTCGGGCCAGGCCGCCACCGCGTTCCTTTCGAGCACCTGCTCCAGCATGCTCGACAGCGGAGTCTGACCGGAAACCGGTGGCCGAGGCCGGACTCCGGCCTCGGCGAGGAACGCCAGGACGAAGCCGACCCAATCGGGGGTGTGGTCGATGTTGCCGAACACCCAGCGGCATTTGCCCAGACGGTTCACGGGAATCTCCGCGTGCGCCGCGAGCGGATCGTCCTCCCGCAGCACCAGGCCCACCGGGTCGAGGCGGATGATCTCGAAGTCCAGCTCGGCATGATGCTCGGTGTACAGGCCGACGGCCAGATCCAGCCGACCGGCCCGGACTTCGGCGATCTGGCTCACCATGCCCGCGATGCCGTGGACGATCTCCGGTGACGGATGCCGCCGGCGCAACATCCTCAGGATCAGCGGCACCGTGTCCAGGCCGTCCACGATGGTCGCGATCCGCAGGGGTTCGTCTCCCACAGCGGCGTCGACGGCCTCCTGAGCCGCGGCGAGCAGCCGCTTGGCCGCCTGGAGGAACCGTTCTCCCGCGGGGGTGAGCTCGACCTTCCGGGTGCTGCGCGACAGCAGGGTCGCGCCCAGTTCCTGCTCCAAGCGGCGAATCTGGGCGGACAGGGATGGCTGCGCGATGAACAGCCGTGCGGCGGCACGGCCGAAGTGCATCTCCTCGGCGACCGTTACGAAGTAGCGCACCAGCCGTAAGTTGAGATCCATGGCATAAGTATGGACTCCCCCATTTTGCCCGTTCGTCTCGCAAGGGGACGAGACGGTCATCGGGTGGGATATCCGGCGGCCGTGGCGCCCCGGAGCCGGCGACGCACCGGTGGGACCGGCGTCCCCGTGATCAGCGGATGGCTATCAATCGGGCCGCGGCAGGTCTTGGACGCGACGCGGGGCGATGAGTTGTGCTTGGCGCGGACCTTCCTACGACCGTGGAGCGCTCATGCCAGACCGAATCCTCCTCCGTGACGGCACCGTCCTCACCATGGAACCCGGTAGCCGTCCCCGCCGCGCCGACATCCTGGTCGAGGACGGCCTGATAGCGGCCATCGAGCCCGATCTGTCCGGCGTCGACGCCGACGTGGTGGACGCCGGCCGCTGCATCGTCCTGCCCGGCATGGTCGACACTCATCGGCACGTCTGGCAGACCCAGCTCCGCGGGGTCACCCACGATTGGTCGCTGAAGGACTACATCCGCGCCATCCGCTTCCAATCGGCGGTCTTCTACCGCCCGCAGGACATGTACGCGGGCAACTACCTCGGCATGCTGGAGGCGATCGACGCGGGTGTGACCACCGTCCTCGACTTCTCCCATTGCGTGAACACACCCGAGCACGCGGCGGCCGCCCTGCAGGGCACCCGGGACTCGGGCATCCGATCGGTCTTCGCGCTCGGGCTCAACGACGTCCCCGTGCCCCACCCGCATTTCGCCACCCTCGCCGCGCGCATCGAGCACGCCCGGGAACTGCGGGCCAAGGAGCTCTCCTCCGACCAGGGACTGGTCACGATGGGCATCAGCCTGTCCGACGTGCTGGTCGCGGGCATCGGGAGGGTCACCGAGGAGGTCGCCGTCTCCCGTGAGCTGGGGCTGCGGATCACCCTCCACGCCAACGCCGTCATGTTCCCGCAACCGGTGAGCGAGGTGGCGTTCCTGGACGAGGCCGGGCTGCTGGGCCCGGACCTCGTCTGGGTGCACATGAACCAGACGACGGACGACGAGCTGCGCCGGGTGGTCGAGACCGGCGGCGCCATCTCGACGACGCCGGAGACCGAGATGCAGATGGGGATGGGACATCCGGCGCACGGGCGGTTCATGGCCGTGGGCGGCAAGTGCACGTTCGGCTGCGACGTGATCTCCAACAACTCCGGCGACCTGTTCCCCCAGGTCAGGCTCGCCCTGCAGACGGAGCGGATGCTGCGCAACGACCTGGACCTGGCCCGCAACCACGGTCCCGACGACATCCGGCCATCCACCCTCTCCCACCTGGAAGGCGCGACGATCAACGGCGCGGAGGCGCTCGGCCTGGCCTCGCGCATCGGCACGCTGACTCCGGGCAAGGAGGCCGACATCATCGTCGTACGCGGCGACGCCCCCAACATGCTGCCCGTGAACGACCCGGTGGCGGCCGTGGTGATGCACGCGCACGCGGGCAACGTCGACACGGTCATGGTCGCCGGCCGGATTCTGAAGCGGGACGGGCGTCTGCTGGCCGACCCCGCCCGGCGGCTGGCCCTGATGGACGACTCACACGGGTACCTCATGGACGAGGTCCGACGCCACGGCGGCCTCATCCCCCAGCCGCCCGTCCCCCTGCCCTGGTGAGGCCCGTGACCGATCCCTGGCCGTTGGCCGGCCGCGAGAGGGAACTGGAGCTCTTCAAGACGTCGCTGTCCCACCGGGATCGCGACGCCTTCATCCTCACCGGTCCCATGGGGGTCGGCAAGACGCGCCTGGCCGACGAGTGTCTCGCCCTGGCCGCGGGCGAGGGCCGGCCGGTCGCCCGCGTCGTCGCCAGCCGCACGACGGCCGGAGTGCCGTTCGGTGCCCTCGCTCACCTGCTGGCCTCGCCCACGGCGTCCGAGACCGGCGCGGGCGACCGGGACGGCGCGGGCGGTGACTCGGTCGGCATCGCCCTGTCCTCGTGGTTCCGCCGGGCGCGGCGCGGCGGAACCGACGGGGGGCGGCTGATATTGCTCGTCGATGACCTGAACCTCCTGGACCAGGAGTCGCTGACCCTCCTCGCCGCTCTCGTCGAGGCCGGTGAGGTGTTCCTGGTCGCGACGGTGCGGCAGGACGAGCCGGCGCGGCTCGACACCCACCGGATGTGGTCCCGCGAACGGACGCTGTGGGTCGAGCCGGCCGACCTGGGGCGAGCCGAGGTCACCGCCCTGACCTCCCGCGTGCTCGGCGGACCGGTCACCCGCGACACCTGCGCCGCCCTCTGGCGGGCCAGCCGGGGCAACCCCCTGTTCCTGCGGGAGCTGGTGGTGGGCGCGTTGGAGGAGCGGACCCTGGCCATGACCGACGGGATCTGGCGGTTGAAAGGAGAGCCCCGGCCGACGAGCCGCCTGCGGGAACTGGTCGACGCGCACATGGCGACCCTCGGACCGAAGGCCCGCGCCGTTCTGGAACACCTGGCGGTGTGCCGGCCGCTCGGGGTATCCACCCTGACCACGTTCACGTCCGCCGAGATGCTGGCGGAATTGGAACGATCCCGGCTCATCGTCGTGCGGCCCGACGGGCGCCGGCGGCTGGTGACGCCGGCGAATCCGCTGTACGCGGCGGCGATCCGAGACCGGCTCCCCCGGCTCGCCATCGACAGGATCCTCCACGAACACATCGATCGGGTGCGCCGGTCGGGGGCACGCCGGGCGGACGACGCGGCGCGGCTGGCGCGCTGGCAGCTCGACCGGGTCGGCAGAGCCGCCCCCGAACTGCTGCGGCGCGCGATGCGGCGGAGCGGCGACGCAGGCGACTTCGCCCAGGTCGAACGGCTGGCACGCGCCGTGATCGCCGACGGCCGCGACGCCGCGCTCAGCGTGCGGGCGGCGAGGTCGCTGGGCGAGGCGCTCGGCCATCTCGGACGGGTCACCGAGGCGGAGAAGGTCTTCGAGAGCCTTGAGCGCGCGGGGGCGGGCGACGCGGGAGAACCGGCGATCGTCCTGCCGCGGGCGCTGAACCTGGCCTGGGGATGCGCCGAACCGGATCGCGCCCTGTCCCTGCTCGACCGCTGCCTGTCCGCACACGGCGACCCTCCTGACGGCGATCTCGCGGCGTTCGCCGCGCTGATCCTCACCCTGTGCCATCGTCCCCGGCAGGCGCACGAGCCGCCGGCCGCGGCGCCCGGAGGACGGGACGGCGTGGGCGGGTCCTGGAGCAGGCTCGCCAAGATCGCGGCCTTCTCGGCGATGGGCAGGACGAAGGACGCTCTCGACTTATCCGGCGCCACGGCACAGGGGGAGCCCGGCGGAACGACGATCGCCGACAACGCGATACTGCACACCTACGGCCGCGTCGTGGCCCTGTACTGCGCGGGGCGGCTGGGGGAGGCCGTCGCGCCGGCCGAGCAGGGGCTGGAGCAGGCGGTCGCCCGGGGCGTCACCACCACGCACGTGGCCTTCGCCCAGTTGCTGGGGCACTGCCACCTGACGGCGGGCCGGCCGCGCACCGCCATTCGATGGTTCCGCGAGGCCGCCGCGATCTCGCGCGCCCACGCCATGGCGGGCCGGCTCCGCCTCGCCTACGCGGGCCTGACGATGGCACACTCCTGTCTCGCCGACGAAGCCGCGAGCCGCCAGGCCGTGGAGGAGATGGGCCGGTCGGCCGGAGGCTCCGCGAGGCAGGGCCTGCCGGTCGTCGCGGACGCCTGGAACCTGGCCGTCACCGGTTACACCGGCCGGGCGATCGAACTGCTGCTCACCGCGGCCGACGGCCTCGAATCGGGCGGCGACTTCATGCTGTGCGCCGCGCTGCTTCATGACGTCGCCCGCCTCGGCGCGCCCGAGCCTGTGGTGAACCGCCTCAAGGCACTGGAGGCCGCCACGGACAGCGCGATGGTGGCGGCCTTCTCGCTCTACGCCGCCGGGTCCGCGCTGTCGGATCCGGCGGTCCTCCTGCGCGCCTCGGCGGCCTTCGAGTCGCTCGGAGCCATGCTCTACGCGGCCGAGGCCACGGCACAGGCCCACCGGTGGACGAGCGATTCCCGGAAGAACTCGGCCGCCACCCGGGTCCGGGCGCTGCTGCGGCAATGTGAGGGGGCGCGGACCCCGCCGCTGCTGGCCTTCCAGGCCCTCGTCCCGCTGAGCAAGCGCGAGAAGGACATCTGCTCGCTGGCGGCCAGAGGGCTGGCCAGCCGGGACATCGCCGCGAGGCTGTCGCTTTCGGTGCGGACGGTCGACAACTGCCTGCAACGGTCCTACACCAAGCTGGGGATCTCCCGGCGGACGGCGCTGGCCACGGCCCTCGGCCTGACCTCGGAGCGGTGGGATCCGGGATCGGCCGGCGCGGTGGCGGGCGATCCGTAGCCTTGCCGGCGTCGCGTCCGGCCACGCCCGCCCCCCTGTGCGTCACGATGTAAGCCGCCTGCAAGCCGGTGGCAAGCCTCCGTGATCGAATCGCCCCTGAACCGAAGGGGCGCGGATGATGATGACTACCGGCGGCGCGATCGGCGCGCCCCCCGTCACAGCCACCGGGGACCAGGAACCCGGGCCGGCGATGGTGATCCTCAACCGGGGTGCCGGAAGCGAGCGGCTGGAGCACGAGCTCACCGGCCGCGGGTGGCGGGTTCAGGTCGCCGATGTGCCGGCAGGCGACCCGGCCGGATGCGCCGGGCGCGTGAGCGACGTCCTGGCGGCTCCAGGCAGCCCTGACCAGGCCGTGCTCCTCGGCTACGGCGACGTCGGGCGGGCCGCCCTGGAGATCGCGGGCCGTCACCCTGAGCGGGTGGCCGCGGTGGTGGCCGTGGACTCCGCGCGTGGCACCGGCCAGGGCGAGGTCCGCGTCGCCGACCTGTACGGTCCGGCGCTGACGCTCTCCGCCGACGTGCCGAGCACGCTGACCGAGAGGATCGTGTCCTTTCTGGGTGAGCTGACCCGGCCGTCCGGCGGGCGGCGGGACCGGCCGGAGCTGTCACCGTCGCGCCTCCCCGCCCTCACCCCGGCTCTGCTGAACGATCCCGTCCTGATCGGGCGGCTGCGGGAGACCGGCCCGGTCCACCGGATCAACGTGGCCGGTGTGGCGCCGTCCTGGATTCTCACCGGGCACCGGGCGACCACGGCCCTCGCCGATCCGGGGCCGGCCGCGGGTGTCGCGATCACGGCCGGCTTCCGGCTCCAGTCCCCGGCCATCCCACACGAGGGCGAACGGGATCTCGTCACCATCGACGGCCGGGAGCACGCCCGGCTTCGCCGGATGATCGGCCGGTACCTCACGCCGAGGCGGGTGCGGGCGCTTGGTCCCCGCATCCAGCGCGAGGCCGACGCGTTGCTGGCCGTGCCGCGGCGGCACGAGGCGATCGACCTGGTGGCGGCGTTCGCGCTTCCCCTGCCGGTCATCGTCCTGTGCGAGCTGCTCGGCGTGCCCCGGCGGGATCGCGGCTACATCCACGAGTGGCTCGTCGACAGGATGCGCGCCCACCCCGGCGACGCGCACCACGATGTCGACGACTACCTGCGCGCGCTGATCCGGACCAGGAAGGGGCACGCCTCCGACGACCTGTTCGGCTGGGTCCTCGCGGGCGAGGCGGACCGGCCGGCGGAGGACGACCTCGTCGCCGCGGCACGGCTGCTGATGACCGCCGGTCACCGGGCACCGGCCACCCTGCTGGCCAACGGCACGGCCGCCCTGCTGCGCCACCGGGACCAGTGGACCCGGCTCACGCAGGACCCCGAGCTCATCGTCCCCGCCGTCGAGGAACTGCTCCGGTACGTGACGCCCTTCCCCGTGGGCCTGCCCCGGTACGCCGCGACCTCGATCGAGATCGACGGCACGCTCGTCCCGGAGGGCGAACTCGTCGCCGCCTCCCTCGTGGCGGCGAACCGGGATCCACGCGTCTTCGACGAGCCCGACGTGCTCGACATCGGACGGCCGGCCAACCCCCACCTCGCCTTCGGCCAGGGCCGCCATCACTGCCTCGGGGCGGCCCTGGCCCGGGCCCAGGCGCGGATCGCCATCGGGACACTCGCGCGGCGCTTCCCGGACATGGACCTCGCCCGTGACGCGCGGCCGCCACGTCAACGGCAGGGCCGGGTGCGCTATCTGCTCGAACTGCCGGTAATCCTCGATCCCCGCCCGGGTCCGCGGCCGGAGGCCTGACGCAGAAGGCGGACACACCTCGCCTACGTCTCCGCACGCTTCACCTACCAGGAGTTCCATGGACACCGCGTCGCGGCAGTTGCTCGTCCACTGCCAGGCCGACCCCCTCTTCTTCGACACGCCCTCGCGGATCAAGGACCGCGACGCCCTGTTTCCGGCGGCGTCCACGCGTCTTCCCCGCGGATGGCGGCGAGGGGAGGAGAGCTTGTGGGTCGTCCTGCGCCCCCCGCGTGCCGCGCTCCCGGACCAGGGCTGGAAGATCCACGTCTCGTCCTCCGACGCCGACGCCGCCACCGTCTGCCGGCTGGTGGTGGACTTCTGCCTCGACCGCGGCCTTCCGGTCAAGTTCCTCCGCAGCGGGCCCGCGACGCGGCTGCTGAACAGCAAGTACGCCGATCGGGGAAGCAGCGGCAAGCTGATCACGATCTACCCGAGGGACGAGCGTGAACTGACGGAGGCGCTGCCCGCGCTGGCCGAGGTCCTGTCCGGCTTCACCGGTCCGTACATCCTCAGCGACCTGCGGTACGAGGATTCGCCGGTGTACGTGCGCTACGGCGCGTTCCGGCCGATGACGCTGGTCATGCCGGACGGCGAGGTGACCTACGCGCTGCGGGCGCCCGACGGGCGGCTGGTGCCGGACCGGCGCTCTCCGGTGTTCACGGTGCCGGAATGGGTCCGCGTGCCGGAGGTGCTCCGCGCGTCACTGGCCAGGGTGCGCCCGGGCGGCCCGGACGAGTTCCCCTACCGGATCGAAAGGCCGCTGCACTTCTCCAACGGCGGCGGGGTCTACCTGGCCCGCCGCGACGCCGCCGGCGGCCACGTGGTGTTGTCGGAGGCCCGCCCGCACGCGGGCCTGGACCGTCACGGCGTCGACGCGGTGACGCGACTGGGCCGCGAGCGCGACATCCTGGAACGGTTGAGCGGCCTGGACTGCGTCCCCCGGGTGCTCGACTACGTGGTGATCTGGGAGCACCACTTCCTGGTCGAGGAGTACGTCGAGGGCCTCACCCTGATGGAGGAGGTGTTCTCCAGCTACCCGCTGGCCGGACCCGATCCCACCGCCGAGGCACTGGCCGCCTACACGCGGTGGGCGACCGGCGTGCTGGCCAAGGTCGATCACGCCCTCATGGCCGTGCACGCCCGGGGCGTCGGCTTCAACGACCTCCACCCCGGGAACGTCATCGTGCGCCCGGACGGGCGCGTCGCCCTGATCGACTTCGAGATCGCCTCCGACCTGGCCGACCCCCGGCCTCCCGGCCTCGGCGCCCTGGGGTTCTCCGCGCCTTCGCATCTGCGCGGACGCGAGGCCGACGAGTACCTGCTGGACTGCCTGCGCCAGTGGATGTTCCTCCCGATCACCCCGCTGCAGGATCGCGACCCGGTCAAGCTGGCCACCCTCACCGAGGTCGTCACCGAGCATTTCCCGGTGCCCCCGGCCTTCGGCCCCCGCATGATCCGGCGGTTCAGCGCGGCCAGGGGACCCCTCGGCACGGACCGGCCGGCGTCGATGTTCACCGCCGCGGACGTGGACTGGCCCGCCATCCGTGACTCGCTCGTGGCCGGGATCAACGCGAGCGCGACCCCCGAACGGCAGGACAGGCTCTTCCCCGGGGATCCACGGCAGTTCCTCACCGGCGGGTTCACCGTGGCCGACGGCGCCGCCGGGGTGCTCTGGGCGCTTCACCAGGTCGGCGCCCCGATACCCTCCGGCCACGTGGACTGGCTCGTCGCCGCCGCGCGCCGGTGTCCCGACCCCCGGCCGGGCCTGTTCGACGGGCTGCACGGTGTGGCGGCGACCCTGGAGTCGCTCGGCCGCCGTGACGACGCCCTCGACCTTCTGGACCGGGCGCGCACGGCGCACGACCTTCTCGTGACGCCGGGAATTCACGGCGGGCTGGCCGGCGCGGGCCTCAGCCTGCTGCACTTCGCGCGGGTCACGGGGGATGACGCGCTCCGCGCGGAGGCCCTGGGCATCGGAGACCGGCTGGCCGCGGAACTCCTGGACGGCGGGTCGCGGATGTTCCCGGGCGAGGGTAGGACGGGCCTCCAGTACGGCCTGACCGGGGCCGGGCTCTACTTCCTGCGGCTGCACGAGACCACCCACGAGAGCCGCCACCTCGATCTGGCCCGGCTGGCGCTGCGCCGGGAGATCGCCCGCGGCAGGGCTCTGCCCGACGGCACGTTCCAGTTGCTCGAGGGCAACCGCTACCACGCCTATCTCGGCACCGGCGGCGCCGGCCTGGCACTGGTCCTGTCCCGGTTCCCGAACTGGCAGGACGAACCGGATTTCGCGCGCGTCATCGACGGGGCTCGCCGGGCCTGCCGGGCGCCCTTCGTCCGGCACCCCTTCCTGTTCATGGGGCGGGCCGGCACCATCGCCGCTCTCCACCTGCTCGGCAGGCCCGAGGACAGGTCCGTGGTTCGCGAGCACGTGCGCCGGCTCGCGTGGCACGCCCTGTCGTACGAGGGGCACCTCGCGTTCCCCGGCAACCAGTTGCTGCGGCTGTCGATGGATCTGGAGACGGGAGGGGCGGGGGTCCTCGTCGCGCTCGGTCTCGTGTTCGGCGGCAACGGATCCATCGCGCCCCTGCTCGACCTGCGGCCTTCCGCAGCCGACGAAACGGGGAGGAGGTGAGGGACCATGGCGTACGTGCTCCAGTTGCAGGGCCTCAGCGTTTCCCATGACCCGGACGAGCCCGCGTGCTACAGCCATGTCACGTCGTACGCGGGGACGTGCTGAGCGCCCCGGCGGTCGCGGCTCGACCATGACGTGACGCCCGGCCACGCCGGACGCCGCGAGGAGGCGGGTGACGCCTCCGCGTGGCGTCCGCGTCCGGCGGATGGAGTATTCACTGCTCTATCCCACCTGGGTGGATCCGCTGTTGCCTGTCTCCGGAAAGCGCAGTGCGGGCCGGGGCCGTCCGGCTTGCCAGACCAACGGAGGGACGCATCATGAGAAACGACCTGGAAGTCACCCCGCGGACGACTTCGCCCGCTCACATCAATGCCGACATGCCTGCGATCGCGGCCAACCACAACGAGGTGGTCCTGCCTTCGCTCTCGCCCAACCACAACGAGGTCGTCCTGCCTGCGCTGGCGTCCAACCACAACGAGGTCGTCCTGCCTACGATCACGGCCAACCACAACGAGGTCGTCCTGCCTGCGCTCACCACCAACCACAACGAGGTCGTCCTGCCGGTGCTCGCGGCGGCCTGACGAGTCGCGGCGTCCGTGGCCGGCGCCGGTGTCACTGACGAAGTCAGCGTACGGCGCCGGCCGCGGCGACCGGGAAGGCGGTGTGATGGTGGACGAGAGCCGGATACCGGCGCCCGAGGCGGCGCCGTACGTGCCGGAGGACGACGAGGTGCGGGCGCGCGTCCAGGCCATGACGGCGCTTGGGGCCTCATCGCGTGACGGCGGCGACTACCCCCTCGCCGAGAGCCGGCTTCGCGCGGCCCTGACCCTGGCCGAGGCGGCCTTCGGCGACGACAGCGTGGAAATCGCCGCCCCCTGCAACGAACTCGGCATGACCCTGCGCTACGCGGGCCGGTTCGAGGAGGCCGCCGCGCTCTACGACCGGGTACGCGAGGTGCTGGAGCGGCGGCTCGGCCCGGGCCACCCGGAACTGGCCTCCGTGTACCACAACCTCGGCGGTCTGGCGCACGCCCGCGGCGACCTCTCGGCGGCCGAGCCGGCCGCCCGGCGCGCGGTCACGATCCGGGAGCGCGCCCTGGGCGCCGACCACCCCGCCACGGCGGCGGACCGCGGCGCGCTGGCGGCCGTCGTCCTCGCTCTGGGGCGTCACGACGAGGCCGCCGAGTCGCTCCGCGCCGTCCTGACGGTGTTCGAGCGGACGTACGGCCCGGGACACCACGAGGTCGCGGTGGTCCTCCACAATCTCGGCACCGCCGAATACGCGGCCGGGAGGGTGGAGGACGCGGCCGGATCGCTGGCGAGGAGCCTGTCGATCAAGGAGAAGGTGCTCGGAGCGGATCACCCCGAGCTGGCGGCGACGCTCTGCAACCTCGCCCGGATAAGGCAGGAGGCCGGCGACCTCGACGGGGCGACGGCGCTGTACCGCCGAGCGGAGGGCGTCCTGCGAGGGGTCGTGGCGGCCGGCCATCCGACGCTGCTGCTGTGCCGTCAGGCCCTGTCCCACCTTCAATCGGCCCGCCGATCGGCGGGCTCCGCCTCGGAGTAGACCGCCAGTGCCTCGGCGAGCCGGCCACGACGGGAGATGCCGAGCTTGGTGTAGGCCCGTTGCAGGTAGTTGTCGACCGTCCGGACCGACAGGACCATCTCGGCGGCGATCTCCCGGCTGGACAACCCCTGGGCGGCCAGCAGGCAGACGTCCTTCTCCCGGGGGCTCAGCGAGGCAGGTGGGCCGACCTCGAGCAGCGGCGGTGTCCGAGCGCCTTCGCATCGGCGCATCAGCCCGGTGATGCGTACGGCGCGCGCCTCCTTCCCCCGCGCCCCGCCGCTGTGGCGCTGCGCCTGCGCCGCCGCTTCGGCCGCGTACAACCAGGCGCCCAGCGACTCGAACGCGCCGCAGGCCTGATCGAGAAGCTCCGGATCGAGGCGGGCCGCGCCGGCCGCGTACCAGGCGCGCGCGGTCACCATCGCGCTGTCGACGGTGGAGGCCAGCTCGGCCAGCCGGTCGGCCACGCGCTCCGGCTCTCCCAGCCTGGCGACGTCGTGCAGGAGCGTCGAGTACAGCACCAGCTCTCCGCGTACCTCCACGTCGGCGGCCGCGGCGAGCAGCCGGTCGATCGCCCGCCCGGTGTCACCGTTGACGGCCAGGCTCCACGCGTGCGCCTGAGGCGGCAGGCCCTGGCTCATCGCGGCCTCGGTGAGAGGGCTCATGTCGAAGATGGCGTCTCTGCTCGCGTCCGGGTCCCCCAGGAAGGCGTGCGCCATCGCCAGCCCGGCGTAGGCGAGCCGGAGCTGCCCGGTGAGGCCGTTGGCGTGCGCGATGGCCGCGGTCTCGCGGAACCACCGGATCGCCGTACGGGGGCGGCCCGCGGTCAGATGGCAGCGTCCGAGCAAGGCGCTGAAGGCCGCGTGCGTGGTGACCACGTTGTCGACGATCGCCTGCTCGAGCCCGCGCACCGCCGCGGCGATCGCCTCGGTGAGCAGGCCGGCCGAGTACAGGGCCATGACCCGGGTATAGGTGTGGAAGACCGGATGCACTCCGAAGTCGAGGCCGGCGTCCGGCGCGTCCTCGGGTGGTGTGGCATCCGACGCCGCGATGGCCTCCCCTGTCCGGCCGAGCGCCGCGAGTACGGCGACCCGGGCGAGCGAGCCGAGGCGGCTCGCCGGCTCTGTGAGCCGGCCCTCCTCCCCCGCGAGAATGCGATAGGCCTCGCGTGGCCGGTGCGCCAGCGTCAGCACCAGCGAGGAGACCACGTCCAGCTCGCCGGCGAGCGTTCCGTCCAGCGCCGGACGCATGCGGTCGACGACGGCCAGCGCCTGGTCCGGATACTCCGCGCCCCACGACAGGTTCAGTGCCCGCATCGGGGCGACCGGCGTGCCGCCCGCGTCGTCGGCGGCGGCCCTTCCTGCGGCGGCGAGCGCGAAGACCTCCTCCGCCTCGGCGACCCGGCCGAGATGGCTCAGCGCCTCGCCCAGTAGGTGCCCCACCTCGGCGGCCAGGCGCGAATCGGCCGCCGTGAGCGCGGCGCGGGCCAGCCGTTCGACCCGGGGGAAGTCACTGGCGCTCCTGCTCAGGCGCGCCGCCCGCACGAGAAGCCCGGGATCGGCCTGGCCCCCGCCGTCGAGCTGCCAGATCGCCACGTTCACCGTGTCGTCGAGCCGTCGCGCCCCCAGCTCGTGCACCTGAGCGATCTGCCTTCTCAGGACGCGCTCGACGACGGGCCGCGAAAGCCCGTCCCGGATCGCCTGCGCGTACAAGGGATGGGACAGGGTCACCGGCCTGCGCCGCCCGTCGGCCCTGATCTCGACGAGGCCGGACCGTTCCAGGTCTTCGAGTACCTCGATGGGTGCGAGCGCGGTCAGCGCGGTGGCCCCGACCGGCCCGCACACCGCCAGGTGCTCGAGCACGGCCCGCGCCGGGGGCTCCAGCGTTCTCATCCGGTCCGCGACCAGTTCCTGGAGGCGGCGCGTCGGCAGCGGCTCGTTCCCGAGCCGCCATACTCCCGCGCGCGGTGTGAGAGCTCCGCTCTCCAGTGCGCCGAGCACCAGCTCCCGCAGGTACAGCACGTTTCCGTGGCTCACGTTCCAGAGGGTCGCGGCGGTGTCGGCGGTGACCGGGCTGCCCAGGGCGCGCGTCAGCAGGACCTTGGCGTCCCTGCCGGTCAGGCTGGACAACTGCACCCATGTGGCACGGCCGGCCGACCACATGCGGTGCAGGACGTCCGGGGGCGGCTCGTTCACCAGGAGGGTCCCCAGCAGGAAGACGTCACCGGCCTCCATGAGCTGCCCCAGCAAGGTGAGCGACACCGCGTCGAGCAGGTGCACGTCGTCGACGAGCAACACCAGACGCCGGCCGCCCGTCCTGCGGCGCAGCGCCTGGCGAGCCCAGGAGTAGAGACCGACCGCGTCCGGGACGATGGGGCCGGACCCGCTCACGGGACCTTCCGGCGTCTTCTCCGCCATCGCGACGGCCAGCAGATGCGCGAACGTTCCAAGCGGGATGCTCGCCGCGGCCTGGCTCGCCACCACCCGGGCCACCACGCCGCCCTCGCCGGCGGCCAGGCGAAGGCACTCGTCGGCCAGGCGCGTCCTGCCGACCCCCGGGGCGCCGGTGATGAGGAAGGCCTGACAGCCGGGACGCGCGAGAGCCGCCGTGAACTGCTCCGGCTCCTTGTCCCGCCCCACCAACGGCCAGGGATCTTTCATGACGCTTCCCAAGGGGTCGGGCGGGTTGCCGGGCCGGCGGCCTCTTGCGCCACTGACCGGGTCAGAGGTGACGCCGGATGGGCGGGGATGACGAGATGAGTCCCAGAGAAGCGATACACGACATCCCAGATCATCATAAAGCGCACGCTTCATCCCGCTTTGCGCAATCGGTATAAAAGCACGCAATCGGCGTCACAATACCACACCATTGTGTCCCAGACCGGATGAACAATCCGACGTGTCCTCCCGGCGGCCCCCAGGTTTCGCGACCGCGTCCGCGACTCAAGCAATGGCTACTCTAGGCCGTTTCCGTCTCGTCACCCACGCTGGTTGCTGTCAGTGAATCCTGACGCGCGGACGGGAGCGGGGCAAGGCCGACCAGGACGCCCCTCCTGCCTGTCCCGATTCAAGAAACGGAGGAGATTCATGCCGAGATTCACATCATTTGTTCGGCTCGGTGGGGCGGCGCTGGCCGCACTGGGGCTCATGCTGGCCGCGACGCCCGCGAACGCGGCCGGGTCGTTGCGGTTGACCCAGATCAAGTGCGTCGAGACGGCCGACACATGGGACCCGGACAACCCGTACTTCGTGGTGTTCGGCGGGAACCTCAGCAACCCGACCGACACGAAGACGGTCCTGGTCGACCCGGGCCTGGAAACCTACAGCGGGAAGACCTACAACCTGTCGAAGACGATCACGTCGAGCAGCGCCGGCTCGGTGTTCACGGCCACGGTGATGGTCGAGCAGGACGGCGGCCGGGACCTCGATTCCAACGACATGGCGTACATCGACACGGCCATGCACAATGCCTACCAGCTGAACTTCTGGTCGTCGAACTGGGCGGCGATGCGCGACGAACTCCGCCGGCAGGTGGACGACGCGCTGGCCGGCGGGCCCGGGGGCGATGACATCCTGGGCGCGAACTACCGCAAGTACGGCCCCGGCAACACGCCGGTCCCGATGGCGTTCAAGGAGGACGGCGGGGACTACAGCGTCCAGTTCGCCTGGTAACGGCCGGGCCCGAGGTTCCCTCCCGACCTGGGCGGGAACCTCGGGCCCGGCGTCCCGCCCGGTGGGCCAAGCGCGGCCCTCAGCGGCTGCCCTGCGGGCTCTCGCGAGCGGGAGCGGCCTCGACTTCGGCCGTTCTCTCGCGCACGACCGCCGGGACCGCGCCCCGGGACATCGACGGCGGCGGCCTTCTCGGCGGCTCAATGGATCTGGAAGGAATCGGTCACCGCGTCGTTGCGGTCGTCGAACGGCCCCGGCCCGTCAGGATCGACGTGCACGCGGACGACCTGAGGACGGCATTCCTCAAAAGCCAGCTTCTCGGCCAGGCTGAGGGCGCCGGCCAGTTGCCCCGGGTGGTCGACCGAATGGGCCTGAGCGCCCAGGTCACGTGCCAGACCGGCGAGGTCGGGGGCGCCCAGCCGGAACACCTCGTCCGTGATGTGGCGGCTGCCAGGGTAGGCGTGGTTCATGCCCTGGCGGACCGTGTTGAAGGAGTCGTCCTGCAGGACGATCCAGATGGCGCCGAGCCTTTGCCGGGTGGCGGTGGCGATCTCCACGGCATTCATCAGGAAGCCGCCGTCTCCGGTGATGGTGGCGCAGGTGAGGTCGGGGCGGGCGGCCTTCGCGCCGACGACCGCGGCGTTGGCCCAGCCCATGCTGCCCATCCCCCAGGGCAGCAGCGCACGGGATGGAGGGCTGACGGGGACCTGCCGGGTGAACCATCCGGTGCCGTTGCCGGCGTCCAGCAGCAGGATCCGCTCAGCGTCCTGGGAGAGCCACTCCCTCAAATGGTGCATGACGACCTGAGGCTTGACCGGGGTGAGTTCGTGGTATTCGGCGGGGACGCTGGGATGGATGGGGGGCAGCCCTCTCAGGGCCGCCCGGCGCGAGGCGGGCGAACCGTGCCCATCGTGCCCGTCCTGCCCGCGGCGCCGGGCGTCCGCGCGCAGGAGTGCCCGCAGGAACAGGGCGATGTCCGCCGTGATGCCGACGTCCGCCCGGTAGGAACGGCCGATCCGGGTCGGGTCGGCGTCGACGTGGATGAACGTGTCGCGAGCCTGCAGAACGGGCGTCCAGTTGCGGCTCGCCCACTCACCGAGACTGCTGCCCAGCACCAGCACGGTGTCCAGAGGCCGCTCGATGTAGGCGTGCGCACGGGCGGAGCCGCCGATGCTGACCACGCCCAACGCCTCCTCCTGGTCCTCGGGGAACAAGCCCTTGGCCTTGGTGGTGGTGGCCACCGGCAGCCCGTGCCGGGCGCAGAAGCCGACGAACTCCGCCCCCAGCGAAGGCGTCTCGCTGAGCGCCTGGCGGCTGCCGTTGCCCAGAAGGATCAGCGGGCGCGACGCGGTCAGCAGCGCGGTCAGTGCCATGTCGGCCGCTTCGTCGGGCACGGAGGGGCCCCACGTCGTGCTCACCCCGCCGGGCACGACCGGCGACGGGCAGGGCCGGCTGTACAGGTCCACCGGGACGCTCAGATGCACCGCGCCGCGTGGAGCCGACAGAGCGTGCCGCAACGCGTTGTCGAGAAGGGTCACCGCCGAGCCGGGGTCCGTCAGGGAGCGGCTGTAGGCGGTGCATGTGCGGTAGGCGTCGACGACGTCCACACCGTCCCTGCCGCTCTCCTGGAAGGCTCCGCGCCCGTGACGCGCCTGAGCGGCCTCACCGCTGATCAGCAGGACCGGGGAGTTGTCCGCGTTCGCCACGGCCAGATGGGGCAGGGCGTTGAGCGCGCCCGGACCGCTGGTGACGATGGCCACCCCGAGCCCCCCGGTGACCCGCGCGTATCCGTCGGCCATGGCCACGGCTCCGGATTCGTGCCGGGAGACGATCAGATCGATCCCCGTCTCCATCAGCAGGCCCTGCAGGAGCGGCCCGATCGCGCTGCCGGGAAGCCCGAAGACCTTCCGTACTCCGTTGGCCTTCAGGACCTCCAGCAGATGGTCGACGAACAGAGGCTCGTCTGGCATGGACCCCATCGCTTCGCGTGACATCACCGGCTCGTCTCCTTGCCGTCGTCCATCGGGTCGGACAGGGGAGCCGGGGTGCCGGGCTCGGGCACCGGTCCCAGGGCGACGTCGCCCCATCGCATGACGAGGGCGCCGGCGGTGGAGATCGAGCCCACGCCGAACAGGACGACCAGGTCTCCCGGCCTGACCCTGCCGGACTCCGCGGCGTGGAAAAGATTGACCGGTGTGAGAGCCGAGCCGATGTTCGCGTACAGCGGATAGGTGCTGATGGTCTTGTCCGGGTCGGCTCCCAGCTTCTTCGCGAAGTACGAGGCCATCCAGGCGACCGGAGTGTTGAAGATGAAGAAGTCGACGTCCTCGATCGCGTGGCCGGACTTCCGCAGCGCCCCCTCGACGCAGGTTCTCATCTGGTCGCCGGCGTCGTCCCGCATCTGCGCCCCCGGTGCCGGGGCGCCCCATCGCAGCCGGACCCGCGCCGTATGACCGTCGGGCTCGACTTCCAGAGGAAACTCGTAGGCCCCGCAGGTCTCCTGGGTGCCGATCACCTTCGCGCCGAGCACGCCCGAGCCGGCAGGACACCGTTCCACCAAGAACGCTCCGGCGCCGTCACCCAAGAACCAGGACATGGTGTCCTCCGGATCGACGAGCCTGCTGACGGCGTACGACACCACGACCGCGACCCGTTCGTACTCGCCCGACCGGACGAGCGCCGCCGCGCTTTGCAACCCCACGATGGAGCCGTTCTGCGCGGACTCGAAATTCCAGGCGGGCACGGTCATTCCCAGACGATGGGTCAGGTAGGCGGCGTTCTGGGGCCCGAACGTGTCGGGCAGGAACGAGGACACCATGACCGCGTCGACGGAGTCCAGTCCGGCGCCCCGGGCGCGCAACAGCTTCTCCAGCGCCCTCGCCTCCAGGTCGAGCGCGCCCTCGCCCTCGGCGAGAACCCGCCTTTCCCTGCTCCCGCGGAACGCGTCTCGCATGTACGGGCGGCGTTCCGCCTCGTACAGGTCGTCGGTGGGTTTCTGTTCCTCGGACGCGAGGAGGCGGACGAAGCCCTGCCCCTCACCTGAGGGGATCGGGTCAGGGCGCTTCTGGGTCCAGAAATCGTTGGCACGAGTCAATCTCGGAAACTCTACCGACAAGGCAGAAATTCCTGCGCCGCCGGCGAGAGCGGGCTTTTCCATCCGACCGATCACGAATTCTCCAACCATCCCGCACGGGTACGGCGAACAGTATGATCGGCACCATTGAAAAGGGCATAGAGCAGGGATTGCTCTAGCGCTCGCCCCATGCCGATGCCCCATCTGTGGACACCATCCATGACGACCGGCGGCCGCCCTCACGTCGAGGTGCATCGGTCACACCACCCACAGGGCGTCACCGGCGTTTTCCGCACCCGGAGGACAGAGCGTTCGCTGCTCATACGCCCGCCCCGGCCCGCGCACCTCGTGGCGTTCGCGGCCTTGAATGCTTGAGCAGACGCTACTCACTCCCGCACGCCACCAGATCCTTCGCGGTCCTTTCTGCCATATGGCGTTTTTATGGCGTCGCTCCGTAGCGTCCAAAGGGTGCGCACAGCACATTCCTGCATGGGAGGGAACGTGGACGAGCCCGTTCAGACGGTCGAGGCCCAGCCCCGCAAGCTCAAGCTGGAGCTGCGCAGGCTGGAGAAGATCGAGACCACCATCGAACGCGACGAAGGTTGATGACGGATCGACCAAGGAGCCGACCGGGTCTTCCCGGCCGAGGTGACAGGCAGAGACACCAAGGTGACCGGGCCGGACGACGTCGTCGCGCTGATGGACGGCGCGACGCGTTGGTGCTCTGCGCGGACGAACCCATCCGGACATCCTGGCCTGGACCAACGACGCCGCCCAGCGAACCGGCCACCCCGTGGTTCATCAGCTTCTACGCCGGGCCGATGGCGGTGGTGGGATCGTACATTCCCGGCGAGACCGGGTGCTGGCAGTGCCTGGCGACGCAGGAGGCCAAGCGCGAGTTCAGAGCGCACGGCCGCCCGCTGACGCCGGAACGGCCGAACGCGGTGGTCGCCGCCACCGCGAACATCAGCGGCCACCTCTGCGCCCTGGAGGTGATGTACCACCTCGCCGGGCTGCCGGCCCAGGCGCGCGGGCGGATCTTCCACTGGAACTACGCGCGATGGGACCACTCCTACTTCATCGACTTCCCCCGCGACCCCGAGTGCCCCGCCTGCGGGCCGACCGCCCGATGATCTCGGCACCGGTCACCGCGGAAAGCCGGATCACCTTCCACGCGCTGGTCATGAGACCGGACGACGACGATCCGGAGACGATCGTGGTCGGCCGGCCGGAGCTCCGCGAGTTCATCGAGCTGCCGGCGCTGTACGGGGAGGCGATCCGGCTGCTCGGCGAGGGACTGCCGGTCACCGCCGCCGAGGAGGGCATCGCCGCCGAGCACCTGGTCGAAGTCGACATCGCCGAGCTGGTCGACGCCCTCGCCGAGCTCGGCTTCGTAGCCTCCGTCAACGGGCGGGAGCTGCCCGACCCGGCCGGCGACGGACTTCACGGTCCCGGAGGGAAGACGCCCTGGCCCGGAGTGAGGATTCCGTCGGGGTCGTAGCGTTCATGGGCCGCCTGGAAGGCGGCCCATGCGGGGCCGTAGTGGGTGCGCCACTCCTCAGGCGTGGTGGGTATGGAGCCGACCGGGTACTGGTAACCCCCGACGGCTTGGGCGCGCAGGTAGAGGGAACGGTTGGCCTCCACCATGTCCTGCGGGCTCTCGGCTCCGTGCGAGGCGGTTTTGAGCAGCGTGAAGAGGAAGACCGTCTCCTCGTCGGGCGTGCGCAGCAAGGGCAGGTGCAGGCGGGAGCGGGGGAAGGGATAGAGCAGGACCACGCCACTGGCGCCGATCTCGGTCTCGGTCAGGTCCTTGATGGCGGCCTCCACGAAGGCGTCGGTGCGGCTCGCGGGCAGGAACATGTTCGACCAGGGGTGCGGGCGGTACCACTCGCCTGTGGACTTCAGATAGGCGACGCCCGCGGCGAGCCGGTTGAGGAAGTCGAAGTAGGACATGTCCTGGATCTGCCGGTCGCCGGGCTGGTCGCTCAGACCGTCGAGAAGCCTGGCGTCGTCGGGCGGGGTCGTGCCGTTGAAGAAGGCGACCGCTTCAAGCTGGTAACTCCAGCCGGCGGAGCCGGTCGGCAGCCCGAGCTCTCCCTCCACGTAGGCGAAGCGGCCGTCGTTGACCACGCGCCGCTGGTCGGCGGTCAGCGCGGCGACGCTCGGGTAGGAGAGCAGGTAGTGGCGGACCGTCGTGGGGGCGGGCAGCAGGCGCACGGTGGCCTTGGTGATGATGCCGCACTGTCCTCTTCCAGCCAGCGCCGCGCGGAAGAGGTCGGGGCGCGACTCCGCGGAACACCTCCTCAGGCTGGCCTCCCCCGTGACGACCTCGAGCTCCACGACGCTGTCCACCTGGGCTCCGTGGTGGTGGGTCTGGCCGCCGACACCGCCCACCGAGAGCGTGCCGCCGACCGAGAGCTCCAGGTAGTCGGTGAAGACCGGAGGGGTCAGGCCGTGGGCCAGGGTCGCCTGCGCCAAGCTGCTCCAGAGCGCGCCCGCCTCCACGACGGCCGTGTCCTCCCGCACCTCAACCGCGTTGAGCGGGGTCATGTCGATGATCAGACCGCCCGCGACCTGGCCCTGACCGAAGGTGGCGTGTCCCTGGCCGCGCGCGGCCACCTGCAGGTTGTGCGTCCGGCAGTACTTCATCATCAGCATGATGTCCGACACGGCGCCGGGCTCCAGCACGGCCCCGGGGGTCTGATGGACCAGGTGCCCGAAGTCGTCGGCCGCCTGGCCGCGCGAGGCGGGATCGGTCACCACCTTGCCC
This sequence comes from Sphaerisporangium sp. NPDC051011, assembly GCF_040653595.1. NCBI lineage: Bacteria > Bacillati > Actinomycetota > Actinomycetes > Streptosporangiales > Streptosporangiaceae > Sphaerisporangium > Sphaerisporangium sp. NPDC051011. Next base: position 317,459 of record NZ_JBFAGG010000011.1, read on the forward strand.
TTCAGCGGCGGCAGGTCGACCATCCCCTGAGACTGGGCGGCGTCGGTGACCCACGTGCGCGTGGACGGGTCGAAGCCGACCACGGCCGCCCCCGCCGTGAGGAACGCCTGTGTCCACGGATGCCACGTCATATCCGATCCTTTCGCAGCGCGGTCACGTCGCGTCGATAATCGCCGACGGCACCCGGCGACGCTACCCGCACGGGACCGGATGACAGCCACAAAAGGGTTACCACGGCGCTTCGGGCCTCGACGGGCGAGCCGTGGGGCAGGCGAGCATCATCGGGGCAGGATGGTACCGAACGGCGAGCGCGGCGAACTGGCGCAAAGGCGCAAACGGTGAACGCCGTACCGCGCGGATCCTCGCACCGCTCGCGGCCGCGGGATACACCGTCATGCACGATCGCGCCATCCCCGGGTCTCGCGCCAACATCGATCACCTGGTGATCGGACCCTCCGGCGTCTGGGTTGTCGACAGCAAGGCGTGGCACCGCCAAAGCAGGCGGAAGGTGGCGGGCGGCCCGCCGGGTTGGTCGACGGCGAACATGTGGTCATCGACGACCCGGGTGAGGGTGGCGGCGTGCCGGGCGAGGAACGTCTGGGGGACGGGGGAGTTCATCGGGCCATCCTGCTGGATGCGAAGCATGTGAAGGGCCGACACCGGCCGAGGAGTCACCCGGCCGCACGGCGGAACGTGGTGGTGGGGGCGTCCAAGTCGCTCAGCGCCAGGCGGCCAGCCGGTCCGGGCATGCGGCCTTGGGGGCCGGGCCAGCGCGCTCACGCCGACCGGACGGCGGCCGCCGCCCACTTCCCTCGGCGGGATCCGAAAGCTCCTGCTGACGCGCGTCAGTCCCAGCCTGCGGCGAGCCTCTCCTCCAATGGATCGGCCTCAGCCAGAACGTCAATGGCGGTCTCGCGGGCGCGGGCGGCCCACGCGGCGCCGACACCGGTTCCGGTGCTGGCGCGGGAGTTCGGGGCTACGACCGCTTGCGACAGCAGGCGCAGGGTGTTCTCGCCGAGATCGCCGAACGCGATGAGGACCATCTCAGCCAGCATGCGGGGAGCCCCTTCGGGCCACATCTTGGCGGCATCGCCGACCCATCCACGGATCGACATGACGGAGGGGAGGTCTCCGCAGTCGTCGGCTGCGCTCTTCCACAGCGGATCATGGGGGTCGGATGGGAGCAGCAGCATGAGCCGGACAAGCCGGCTGATCCAGCTCAGTGGATCTGATGCGAAGGGAACTGGCGAACTGATGCCTCGACTCAGCCAACACGCCGCGGGCCCCAGCGAAGTGCCGTGGAGGGCAGAGGGAAGTATCGTCCCTTCGCGATAGCGCCCGACACTAAAGGTGTCTGTCCCCCATGACGCAGCAATGCAGAGGGGGGCGAGTCACCCGGGGCTACCGGTCGTGCCCCAAGTAGTGGCTCAGGACGCGACGGAAGAGACCTCCAACACGTTCAGGCATGCCCTGGATGTGTTGGATCCCCTTCCGGGCCTACCAGCTCATCCAGGCCAAGGGCTGGTAGGGAGACCCGCAGTGACGATCACTGACGTCTTGGAACAAGTCGCATCGGTACTTACGTCTGTCGCAGTCATCGCGACGGCAGCGAGAGAAATCGCAGGCCGGAGACGACGCGGTCAGCGCCACGACGATGAAGGCCAGGATCCTGAAGCCTGATCAGGGCGCCCGGCATGGGTGAAGCCCCGGCAGGCGTCCAACCGGGGCTTCATCTGCTGCACCGCTGTGGCGGGCGCGGCGGCGACCTGGGCGACGCTCGCGATCCTGTTGTAGCGCGAGTTCATCGCCGGCTACATCACCGAGTACAGCCTCATCGCCGACGACCTCCGGTGTCCTGGTTCACCTCAAACTGATCCGGCTTCGGCGTGGATCTGATGCGAAGGGACCGGCGAACTGATGCCTCGGCTCGGGCAACCTGGCGCTCCCCAGCTCGACGCCGCCCCGGATCTCGGCGTCCGCCTTCTGTTCGCATCAGATCCACTGAGCCACGGGCCTGCCGATCGGCTCAGCACATCTGATGCACCCCAGGCGGGCGCGTCGCGCCCGGCATCACTTCTCTTGAGTCAGGACACTCAGTCGAACTGATGCCCTTCGAGCTCGACACCGATTCTCGATGCAGCCAAGAATTGCGGTGCGTACGCTGCGATTGACGAAAGGGCTCCCCGCCCTCCCCTGCTCGACGGGAGACCAGCGTGACGGTTCTAGACGTGTTCTAAGCGTGGCACCCGAGGTCGCGGCGCTGGTGCCTCAGGAGGACCTCGCCATCCTGGAACGTCAGGCATCTACCACGTTCGAGTGCCTGAGATGCCGTCAGGCACGGGTGCCACTCTGGCGACCTCGCGTAATCAACTGTCGCCTATTCGACCGTGGTTGAGATCGTGGTCGTCACGGGGAGTGGTCGTCGCCTGGGGCGTAGCGG
>NZ_JBFAGG010000012.1:0-314699 GCF_040653595.1 Sphaerisporangium sp. NPDC051011
GCTTGGTCCGCATGGCCCACCTGAGGAAGGCGTGGGTGAGGCGTCGGGCGGTGTAGGCGCCCGCATACCAGCCGTCGATGTCGCTCTGGCCGCAGCTGTCGAGGGCGCGGCCGTGCCGGTCCAGCCGGCTCAGGAATGCCATGGCCTGCAGGATCTCGCCTCGGGCCTGCTGGGTTTGCTTCTCGGTGATTGGTTTGTTTTCGGCGAACCGCCGGAGCCGGTGGAGACAGTGCCAGGTGGCGAATCTGGCCACCAGCTGCCGGCGATCAGGTTCGGTGATCTGGTTGAGGGTGTCGCGCAGCCACCGCTGGAACAGCATCAGGTGCCGGTCAGCGGGCGGGAGGACGCCGTGCAGCATCAGAAGGTCGCGCAGGTAGGCGACCGAACGCCAGGGCGACATCTCGTCGAGCGTTTCGTGCGTGAGGGGTGTGGCCGGGTCGGCCAGGGTTCGGAGCATCTGATGAACATGGGGATGACGGATCCACTGGATGCCCGCTCGCGGGTTGCCCATCGCGCGAAATCCGTCGAAGAAGGGCAGCAGCTCGGCCCGGATACTGCCGTCTCCGCTGTTCAGAACGGCTTCCAGATCTTGGGTCAAGGCGCACTGGCCGCAGAGACCACGCCGATATCTGCGCCCTTCCTTCCCGCAGATATCGCAGGTCAGGCCAGGTCTGCTCACTCCTCGGGCCGGAGGCGAGCGCGCTTGGGCCGCCGGGCGTTGAGGTTGACCGGCCCGTCGTCGGTCGCGGTCTTGCCGACGACCGCGTTCTCGGCTTTGGTGGCGATCAGGTCGGCCGGAGTGCAGGTGAAGATGTCGCAGAGCACGGCGAGCACGGGCAGCGAGAGCCGCTCCGGGACGCCGGTGGCCAGCCTGTGAACCTGGGAGACCGACAGGTCAATGCCGCGCTCGACCAGCAGCGGGACCAGGTCGCTGATGGTGAATATGCCGTGGGCTGCCATGACCTCGCGCAGCCGCCATTGGTAGCTGACCTGGCGTCTCATCGTGTCTTCCTCCTGGGCGGTTCGAGAGCGGCAGCCAGGGTCTCATCCAAGGCCCGGCGCAGGGTGCGGGTGCGGAAGTCGGAGGACACGCAGGTGTGGAGAGACGTGGTGCCGGCGTGCTCGTGACCGCACTGGAACTGGACGAACATCGGATCGCGGCCCGCCTCGATGAGGTGGGTGACATAGGAACGGCGCAGCCCGTGGAAGTCCAGCCCAGGATGCAGGCCGAGGGCATCGCGGTAGGCGGCGAAGCGGGAGTTGATCCGCTGCAGCCCGATCCGGCTGCCGCGTTCGGACGGCCACAAAGCTGTCGTGCCGGGGGCCGCCGGCACAGGCCTGAACTCGATGATCCACTCATCCAGGATCTCTGCGGTCCAGGTCCAGACCGTCACCACGCTGCGCCGTTTGGGCGGCGACCCCTTCTTGGCCTTGCCGTAACGGATGTGGAGCAGGCCATAGTCGCCGAACTCGGGTCCGTGCGGATTGCGGCCGATATCGGCGACGTCCAGCATCCGGGTCTCGTTGCGGCGCAGACCATAGCTGTAGGCGACCTTGAACAACGTGGCGTCCCGGAAGGCCGGCAGCCAGCCCTTGCGACCGCGGTCTCGCGCCTTGGTCACCTGCTCGTCGGCATAGTCGAAAAAGCCTTGCAGCTCATCGATGGTGAAGGCCCGCTTGTCGGGTCGGGACTCGACTTCTTGGACGTGGGCTGCGGAGTTGCCCTCGTGCACGATCTGGATCGGGTGCGTGCCGAACCGTTCCTCGCAGACCGTCGCCCAGTCGTAGGCCGGGTCGACCACGTACTGGCAGAACGAGCGCAGCGCATCCTGGTAAGACCGCAAGGTCGAGTGCGCGCAGCCGTGGACCGAGCGCAGGTCACCGAACCACTCGTCGGCGTGCTGGGCCGTCCACTCCCAGGGGAAGGCCTCAGCATGCCGGAGAAAGGTGCGAAGGCGCCCGATCCGCTTGTCGATCGTTGATAACGCCAGGTTCCTGGCCAGCTGCTGATTGCGCCAGCCGTCCACCATCGCCTCGAACACCTGCTCTTGCGGGTGCAGCAACGCCACGCCTTCGGCCAACTGGAGCCGAGCGGCACCCGGGAGGCGATCGTCAGTGCTCACGCTGCCACTCTCCGCTGTTCGCGTTGGATGCGAAATATTCGCATCCAACGCGAAGGCCTGTCTAGCGCCACAGGTCAGCATGTGTGTCTCGTGCGTCTCGCCAGCCTATGGAGGCATCGGCTAGGTAGAGTGCGATCGGCTGGAACTCTCCCTGTCGCAGGCTTTCCTGCTCCCTTGAAAGCATGGCGCATGAGGCGTCGCCAATTCGCATCAGATGCGATATGCGGTGGTTCCGGAATACGGCAGAAACGGGCCGTCATGACCTTGGAATGTGGCGGGTCAGGGGCCGCGGAATGTGGCGCGGTAGGCGCTGGGTGAGACCCCTAGTTCGGCTTGTAGATGCAATCGCATTGAGCCGGCGGTGCCGAAGCCTGCGGTGGCGGCGACCTCGTCGATGGGCAGGTCGGTGCGTTCCAGGAGGGAGCAGGCTCGCTCGATGCGCTGTTGGGTGAGCCACCGTCCCGGCGAGGTGCCGATTTCGTCACGGAAGCGTCGGGTGAATGTTCGCGTGCTTGTCGATTCCTGGGCTGCCAGTTCCCGGAGCGTGACGGGCCGGTGCAGGTTTGCGAGTGCCCATCGGCGTGCCTTGCCGGTCGAGGAGATCCTCGGGTCCGGCATCGGTCGCTGCACGTATTGCGCTTGCCCGCCCTCGCGGTGTGGCGGGACGACGGAGCCGCGCGCCACGTCGTTGGCGACTGCTGCGCCGTAGTCGGTGCGAATCATATGCAGGCACAGGTCAATGCCCGACGCCCCTCCGGCAGAAGTGAGGACACCATCGTCGTCGGTGTAGAGGACATCCAGGTCGAATACGACGTCCGGGAATCGCTCCCGGAACCGGGCGGATGAGCGCCAGTGCGTGGTCGCTCGCCGACCGGCGAGCAGGCCGGCCGCGGCCAGCACGAACGATCCTGTGCAGATCGAGGCGATCCGTGTGCCGGGTTGAATCCGCGCCAGCGCGGCGGTGAGCGCGGGTTCGAGCGGCTCGCTTCGGGGCTCGAAGTCGTCTTCGGAGGCTGGGACGATGACGGTGTCGGCCTCGGCCAGCGCCTCGGGGCCGTGATCGACGGTGACGGTGAAGTCGGCGTCCGTGTGTATTTTCCCGGGCTCGGGTGCGCAGGTCACGACCTCGTAGAGCGCGGCACCGTCGGCCGAGCGCGCCTGGCCGAAGATCCGGTGAACGATGCTGAGCTCGAATGACAGAACCTTGTCACGAATCAGGACCGCCACTCGGTGGCGCGCGTCACCAGCAAAAGCAGCCATGGCCCGATCTTCGCACATGTTGTCCATCAGGCCAGTCGTCGTGGCGGTGCCGCACGGTCACCATCGACGTCATGAATGTTCTTTGGATTCTTGCCCACCCCGAACCCCGCTCTCTCAACGGCTACCTTGCCGCGGAGGGGCAGCGCGCGCTCCGTGCCGAAGGTCACCGCGTTGAGGTGTCGGACCTGTACGCGATGGGCTGGAACCCCGTCGTTGATGCCGCCGGCTACGCCCACCACCCGGCGGAGCGGTTCCAGGTCGCTGCTGCCGCGAAGCGGGCGTATGAGAGCGGCGCGCTGAGCGCCGATATCCGAGCCGAGCAGGAAAAGATCAACCGGGCAGACACCATCGTCATCCAGTTCCCGATGTGGTGGTTCGGAATGCCCGCCATCCTCAAGGGCTGGTTCGACCGGGTCTGGCACCAGGGCTTCGCGTACGGGTTGCGCGGCCCGAACGGCGAGTGGATCGGCTACGGAGACGGGTTCCTTGCGGGCAAGCGTGCGATGGCGGTTGTGACCATGGGTGGGCCGGCGTGGTTCTACGGCGAGCGGGGCATCCACGGAGCCGTCGACGAGCTGCTGTTCGGGTTGCAGCACGGCACCCTGTTCTACGCGGGCGCAGAGGTGCTGCCCCCGGTGCTGATTTCGGGTGCCGACAGGTTCGCGCCCGAGGAAGGCGAGGCAGCGGCCAAGGAGCTGCGCGAGCGCCTGCTCGCGATCCCGACGACCGAGCCGATCGCGTACCGAACGCAGAACGGCGGAGACTACGACCAAAACCTCGTGCTGCGACCGGACGTGGCACCGGGCCTGACCGGACTGGGAGCGCACATCGCCTGACCCCCGGTACAGGACGCCGATACGGCCCTCGAGGAGGCTGCGTACAAGAATTGGCGGCAGGGAGCCGATCTTGGTTTCGGTTCGGATTCGGGCAGGGTTTGACCTGGTCAGGGCGCATACATTCCTGGGTCATGCCCTTCGAATTTCTCTCTGATGAGCAGGTTGCTCGCTACGGCCGGTTCCCTCAGGAGCCGTCGGTGGCGGAGCTGGAGCAGTTCTTCCGGTTGGACCAGGTCGCGCTGGAGCGGGTGGCCATACGGCGGCGTCCGGCGATGAAGTTGGGGTGGGCGGTGCAGTGGGGCACCGTGCGGATGCTCGGGGTGTTCTTGACCGAGAACCCGACGGCGGTGCCGGATGGTGTGGTCGCGTTCGTCGCCGAGCAACTCGACGTCGATGCGGCCTGCTTCGCTGACTACGGCCGACGGCCCCAGACGGTGTATCAGCACGCGTGGGAGATCCGGGAGCTGCTGGGTTACCGGGACTTCTCCGACGCGGAAGCCGAGGTGCGGCGATTCCTCGCGGCCCGGGTGTGGTCCTCGACGGAGGGCCCGAGGGCGTTGTTCGATCGGGCCCGGGTCTTCCCGCTCAAGGAGCGGGTCGGCCTCGGTCACCGCTCACGCCTTCGTGACCATGCGTCGCAGCGCGGCGAGTTCGGCCGGCCCCACGGCGCGGGGCCGACCGAGGCGCTTCGTGCCCGGCAGCATCCGCCCCCCTCGGCCCCGGGCACGCGCGGAACCGCGCGTGCCCGGCAGATCAAGTTCGGCGAATCGGCGTGACGGGCGTTCCTCATGGTGGATTTCGTGGCAGGGTGAGGGTCAGGATGGTTCCGCCTCGGGGAGCGTTGGTCGCGGTGAGAGTGCCGCCATGCAGGCGCGCGTTCTCGGTGGCGATGGCCAGGCCCAGGCCGCTGCCGTCGGTACGGGTACGGGCGGCGTCACCTTTGGTGAAGCGGTCGAAGACGTGGGGCAGCAGGTCGGCGGGGATGCCGGGCCCGTCGTCGGAAACGATGACGGCGATCTGATCGGTATCGGCCCGAACCTGGACGAGCACCGATACCTCCGTGCCGCCGTGCCGCAGCGCGTTGCCGACGAGGTTGGCCAGGATGACATCGACGCGGCGCGGGTCGAGCCGGGCGCGCAGCCCGGGGGGAATATCGGTGCGGACCCGGTCGCGCCAGTGCCGCAGCGCTAGCGTCTTGCCGATGAGCTCGCCCGCATCGACTTCGTCAAGGTTCAGTACGGCGACGCCGGCGTCGAAGCGGGACACCTCGATCAGGTCCTCTACCAGACGGCTGAGCTTGCGTGTCTCGTCGGAGACGAGTTGCAGCGCCTCGGCGGCGAGTGGCGCGAGGCGGCCGGAGGCGGCGTCGGCGTCGAGGACTTCGGTCACGGCGGACATGGCCGCCAGCGGGGTGCGCAACTCGTGGGAGACGTCGGCGGCGAACCGGCGTGCCCGCGCTTCCATGTCACGCAGCGCGGCCGCGTCGGACTGGAGCTTGGCCGCCATGGTGTTGAAGGTACTGCCGAGGTCGGCGAGTTCGTCGTTACCGGTGACGCGTACGCGGGTGTCGAGACTGCCGCCCGCCATCCGCTCGGCGGCCGTCCGCAGCCGCCGTACCGGTCGCAGCAGTCTGCGCGCGGCTAGCAGTGCGGGGACGATGGAGACCAGGGCGACGGGCAGGGCTCCGGCGCGGGCGGCGGCCGCCAGGGTGTCCACATCCTGCTGCTGGGAAGCCAGGGAGAAGGAGGCGTAGATGACGAGGGGCGGGGGGCCGTGTGGGCGGGCGGCGGCGGTGACCGGAAGGGCCACGGCCAGCCAGGGCGCCTGGCCGCGATGGAAGCGCTGGGCCAGTGCGGTGGTCGCGGTGGCCGCTTGAGTGCGCAACCGCGCGGGCAGTGGCGGCTGCGCGCCGGTGGCGATGAGCGGGCCACCGCGATAGGACAGGGCGGTGCGCCAGCGGCGGATGCCTGCCGCGCGGTCCAGTTGCAGCGCCAGCATACGCAGGTCCGTCTCCGTGGGGTCGGCGGGCAGGTCAGGCGTCCGGGAGGCGAGGTGGGCACGCAGGTCCTGCAGGGCGTCGGCCTGGGCGCGCTCCACGATCGCGGTGCGGCCCTGACGGAAGGTGATGGTGGCGACGATCAGCGCGCTGAGCACGGAGACCAGCAGGAACACTAGGACCAGCTGAGCTCGCAGGCCGCGAGCGAGGGACGGTTGGATCACAGCGGCCCGAAGCGGTAGCCGAAGCCGCGTACGGTTTGGATGTAGCGGGGGTTGCGCGGGTCGTCCTCGATTTTGGCCCGCAGCCGCATCACGCACGCGTCGACCAGCCGGTAGTCGCCGTGGAAGGTGTGCTCCCACACCTGTTCCAGGAGTTGCTGGCGGCTGAAGGTCTGTTCGGGCGCGGCCGACAGGAACAGCAGCAGCTTCAGCTCCGTCGGCGCCAGCGCAAGTTGCGTGCCGTGCTTGAGCGCGCGCAGGGCGACGCGGTCGATGAGCAGGTCGCCGTGGGTGATGCGTGTCTGGTCGGAGGAGGCGGGCGGCGGGGTACGGCGCAGCACCGCGCGCATGCGTGCCTCGATGACCTCGCTGCTGGCAGGCTTGATCACGTAGTCGTCGGCGCCGGCCTCCAGACCGACCACGATGTCCACGTCATCGTCGCGCGCGGAAAGGATCACGATGGGCACCTGGCTGAAGGCGCGGATGCGGCGGCAGGTCTCCAGGCCGCTCATGCCGGGCAGCATCAGGTCGAGCAGCACGACCTCGGGGGCGCTCGCGACGAGTTCGGCCAGCCCGTCTTCACCGGTCGCGACCAGCACGGTTTCGTGGCCCCTGTGGCGCAGGCCGACGCTCACGCCCCGGCGCACGGCCGGATCGTCTTCTATCACGAGCACGCGGGTCATGAGGAGGCTCCTTGGTCGGCTGGGACGGCCGATCCGTTCTCGTCGCATCTGACCGGCCAGGGCCGGTCCATGGCGGGCTCGACCACTTCGACGACGGGGTCGTCGACGACGTCCGCGGCGGCGGCCGTGCACACGAGCTGGCTCACCGCCACCGGCCGCAGGTTGGCTACCAGCCAGGGCAGACGTAGTTCCACCCGGCCCCTGTTCGTCGTGGCCCGGACCGGCTGGGTTGACGAGGGAAGCTGTGTGATCAGACCTCGGGCCCGCTCCTCCGCCGTGGGGCCGGCGAGCAACGCGTTCATGGCCCGTTGCAGCCGGTTTCCGGCCGGGTCCGGCCGCGAGACCGGCCAGATACCCTCTTGCGTGACGAAGTACACCCGCAGTAGCCGGTTGCTGTTCTCGGTCAGGCCGCCCTGGACTGGCTGACCGGCGGGCAGCGCATCGGTGTCGGTGATCCCGCAGCCCGCCAGCGCCGCCGCCGCGACCAGGACGGTCGCCACGCGGCACAGCACCCCCGGCATGTGTTGTTCCTCCTCTTCGACGCGATGTCACCGGTGTGACCTGGCTAGAGCCGGCCGAGCCTGCTCACATCGACCGTCCCGGCACCGGGCTGCGGCCGCGGTATCGCCGCCCACAGTCCCGCCGCCATCACTCCCGCGACGGCCAGCGCCACCCATCCACGGCGTCCGGTGGCCCATCGGGCGCGCAGTCGTACCGGGTCCTCGACGGCGACCTTCGACACTACCGCAGCCAGCAGCGACAGGCCGATCGCGGTGAGCGTCCAGCCCCAGCCGGCGAGCCCGGCCACCGGCCGTGGCAGCAGCAGATAGACCGGCCAGTGCCACAGGTACAGGCTGTAGGACAGCTCGCCCAGTCGGCGCGGTACGGCGCTGCCCACTGCCCGGCCCGCCAGACCGTCCGGCGCGTGGGCGAGGAGCGCGATCAGCGCGGCGCCGGCCAGGGCGTGCGCGAACATCCCGCCCTGGAACAGGCCGGAGGTCGTTTCCCCGCTGGTCAGCGCCCATGACGCGAGCAGCCCGCCCAGGAGCGGGACGCAGATCGCGTCCACGGCCGTGCGTGACAGGCCGGCCACGGCGTGGCGGACGGGCGCGGTGGCCGCGGCCGCGCCGAGGAGCAGGGAGCAGGCCCGGGTGTCGGTGCCCTCGTAGGCGCGGGTGGTGTCCACGGCCGCCCCGAGCCTGATCATGAGCAGGAGTGAGATGAACGCGCCGGCGACCGCGACGAGCGCGACCCGCCGCTGCCCGCCGTTCCCCTTCCCGGCCAGCGCCACCACCAGGGGCCAGGCCAGGTAGAACTGCCACTCGACGCTGATGCTCCACAGGTGGGCGAACAGACGGGTGCCGGAGGCGTTCCAGTATCCGATCTGCTCGCCGATGAAATGCCAGTTCAGGCTCTGGGCGGCCGCCCATGGCGCGTCCCGCAGGGCGGACCCTAGCATGTCCGGCCGGGCGAATGCCCAGGCCAGCAGCAACGTTGCCGCGACCATGACGGCCAGCGCGGGCAGGAGTCTACGGGCCCTGCGAGCCCAGAAGGCCACCAGGTTGATACGGCCGCGCCCGGCGAGCTCCTCCAGCAGCAGACCGCTGATCAGGAAGCCGGACAGGACGAAGAACAGGTCGACGCCCAGGAACCCGCCGCGCAGGTGCCCGGCGTGGAACAGCAGGACCGCGGCGACGGCAAGCCCGCGCAGCCCATCGAGCGCGCCGATATGCGCGCGGCGGGAGGTTGAAGCCATCAGCCGCAGCCGAGTTTGACGAAGCGCTCGTCGCCGGTCCATGGCCCGGTGGCCCAGGTGCCGGGGGCGGCCGCAGTGAAGCCGGCCAGCTTGCCGAGCTGCCTGGCGAACCAGGTGGCGAAGGCCGCCGACCCTTGTTGACAGGAGTGGATCCCGTCCTTGGCACGCTGGGCCTCGTCGGCGGCGTAGTCGTCCCCCCACAGCTCAGAGGCATCCAGGTAGCGAGCGTCAGCGACCTTGGCGGCCATCGCGGGCGCGCTCTTGATCGCGTCCGCGTGGGGCTTGTAGAAGTCGTCGATCTTGAACGGCGGGGCGGACACCAGGACGAGCCGGGCACCGGCGTCCTTCGCCGTCTGGGAGAGCTTCTGGTAGGCCGCCAGCTGCTGGCGGGGCGTGCCCCAGTCGTAGGTGGTGATCTGGTACGCGATCACCGTTGGCCGGAAGGAGGTGAGGTCCTCCTTCAGCCTCTTCCAGGTGTCCTCGGCCGCCACGGCCGTCACCGGGTGATCACCGGCGACGACGTTGCCGCCGCCGTCAGAGGTGGCGTTCTTGAACTGCACACCGCTGGCCTTCAGCGCGGCCTCCACGGCCGGGGCCTCCGCGCCCGCGATGGAGTCGCCCATCCACAACACCCTGACGCCGGCCGCCGCCTGACTGGCGTGCTGGGCCGTCGCGTCCGCCGCGGCCGGTCCGTCGCCGGGGGCTGCGGTGAGTGCGCCGCAGGCCGCCAGCGTGGCCCCGACCGCGACGGCCACGGCCGCCATCACTCCGGCACGACGGCGGCCAGCGGATCCTTGGGGGGACGGGGAGTCAGGAGAGGAGGGGGTCGTCGGTTGCATGGTCCGTAGGCAATCAGACGAATTCGGTGGTCAACCGCGTTGTCATCGTTTCATCACACAATGAGGGATCAGCCATCACAGAGCTTCGCTGCCCTTGCCTCCGCCGCGGTACGGCCCGCTGTCGGCGCAGGCGCGCGAGACGATGGGGTTCCGGCTGGCGACGTTGGAGACCGAGGAACAGCAGACCGGGTGTCCCGCCACGGAAGCGCCCCGGTCGAGCGGGGATTGCCGGGCGCGAGGGACGTCCGCCCCGCACCCGGTCGGCAGCGCCGACGGACGGAGCCAAGGATTGAGCGCGGCCACCGCTCGCTCAGGCTGGTAGTACCGAGGCAGTGCACCTGACATGGCTGACATGCCTGAAGTGCCCTCGCGCCGCCCGGCGCTGCAGTACGGAGGAGAGGGCGTTGCAGGCCGCCGCGCACACGGCCAGGATCACCGTGAGCACCGAGCTCACCCGGTCTCCCGGCCCGAGGCCGCCTGCTGTTCGTCGGTGAAGGTCATAGGGTTTCGCACATGCTCCGGCTCCCGCGACGGGCTGACGCACCGGTCGCGCTCAGGGGCGCGTGGTCGCACGGCGCCGCGCCGAGCGGCGGGTCTCGTCGAGCGGCCCGGAGCTCCCGGGGCGGCGGGGGTTCGGGACGCGGTGGTCGAGGAGGGCGGCGTGGTGGTCGGCGGCATGAGGGCCGCCGGGGTCGGCGTGGACGGTGGCCGCGCGCAGGCGGGGCACGCGGTGGATGAGCCGGTGCTCGGCCTCCACGGCCACGGCGTGCGCCTCGACCAGCGACACGCGGTGGTCCACGGTGATCTCGACCTCGGCGTGCAGGGCGTGGCCGATCCAGCGCATGCGGACGGACCCGACGCTCCGGACGCCCGGGGTGGCGGCGAGGACCTGCTCGGCCGTGTCGAGCAGGGCGGGGTCCACGGCGTCCATCAGCCGGTGGTAGATCTGCCGCGCGGCGTCCCGGAGCACCACGCATATCGCGACGGTGATCAGCAGGCCCACCAGCGGGTCGGCCGCGCGGAACCCGAGCGCGGAACCGCCCGCGCCCATCAGCACCGCCAAGGACGTCAGGCCGTCGGCGCGCGCGTGCAGGCCGTCGGCGACCAGCGCCGCCGAGCCGATCTCGCGGCCCACCCGGATGCGGTAGCGGGCCACCCACTCGTTGCCGAGGAACCCGGCCACGCCCGCGACGGCGACCCAGCCGAGCGCGTGGACGTCCTCGGGCGCGAGCAGCCGCCGCACTGCCTCGTAACCGGCCATCACGGCCGAGGCGGTGATCACGGCGACGATCGCCAGGCCCGCCAGGTCCTCGGCCCTGCCGTACCCGTAGGTGAAGCGGCGGGTCGCCGCGCGCCGTCCCAACGAGAAGGCGATGGCCAGCGGGACGGAGGTCAGCGCGTCGGCGAAGTTGTGCAGGGTGTCGCCGAGCAGCGCCACCGAGCCGGAGTAGGCCACGATCACCGCCTGGACCAGGGCGGTCGCGACCAGGACGGCGAACGACAGGACTAGGACGCGCATGCCGCGGCGGCTCGACTCCATAGCGGCGTCGGTCCTGGCGGCGCTGTCGTGACTGTGCGGCGCGAAGACGTGCAGCACGGCGTGCAGGGCCGTCGCCGCCTTCGTCCTCAGCCCGCGCACCCCTTTCGCAGCTTCTCCCTCGCCGCGTCCATGCCCGTGTGCATGCCCGTGTCCGTGTCCGTGCTCGTGCCCATGACCGTGTTCATGGCCGTGGCCGTGCTCATGTCCGTCTCCGGGCCCGGCCGCGTGATCGTGGATCGGGGGCGGAGGGCCGTCGGTGGGCGGAGAGCCGTGCCTGAGCCGGTCGGACATGGTCACCCCTTCCGCGGCCGTTTGCGGGGATCGGCCTTCGCGCGCATTATATGTAGCCATGTACGCACGCGACAACGAATCAGGTGCGCATCTGTTGCAGGAGCAACCCAGTGCCGCCCAGGTCGAGACCGCCGTCGACGCTTTCCGCATGCTCGGCGACGCCACCCGGCTGCGGCTGATGTGGCTGCTCGCCTCGGGCGAGTACGACGTGACCTCGCTGGCCGAGGCCATCGGCACCGCCAGGCCCTCGGTCTCCCAGCACCTCGCCAAGCTCCGGCTGGCCGGGCTGGTCGAGACCCGCAGGCAGGGCCGCCGCGTCCTGTACCGCGCCCGCGACGCGCACGTCCGCCGTCTGATCGCCGAAGCCCTCTTCCACGCCGACCACGAGGTGTCGGGAATCCCCCGCCACGACACCTGACCGGCCTCCACACCAGGGAGACCCTGACCGGCGGTGGCTCGGGGCTCTGCGGCAGCGGATGCCCATCGACCGGGCCGGCGTCGCCACTCGACATCGCGGGGAGAGGTCTCCCCTGGTCAGCGGGCGCGGAGCATCAGACGGGACGGGACGCGCAGGTTCACCGAGGGCTCCCAGGCGACCTCGGGCTCGTCCAGCTCGTGGCCCGGCAGCAGCGCCGCGAGGACGCCGCACGCCGGCGCCAGGCCGAGGTCCGCGCCGTACTGGTCAGGGGTCGGGTCCTCGCCGGGCCGGAGGGTCAGGGGTCCGAGCGCGAGAACCGGAGCGCCGCCGCGCCCACGAACACGACGACATAGGCCGCGAGCACGGCCAGCGCGGCGAGCGGAGGGAGCCCGGCGCTTCGCGCGAAGGGGCCCTGCAGGATGTCCTGGGGTGGGGTCCATCCGGCGAGCTGGTCCGGCAGGTTGGTCGGCATGAACATGGCCACCCGCCGGTCCCAGGGGTGCGGCAGCACGTTGAGGGCGAGGGTCGGCAGGACGAACGTCAGGCCCACGACCGCCACGATCGCCGCCGCGGTGGACCGCGTCAGCGTGGCCAGGCCGAAGGCGACCAAGGCCATCACCATCACCGACAGTCCCATGCACGCCAGGAGGGGCGTCTTCTCGGCCAGGGACACCGGGTGCCCGGGGAACGGCCGGTCCCCGACGACCCACGCCTCGACGGCGACGACGGCGAACAGCACCGCCGTGCCCGCGGCGAGCGTGACGGCCGCAAGGGCGACGGCCTTGCCGGCGAGCAGCCGTCCCCGCCGGGGAACGGCGACGAGGCTGGTCCTGATCATGCCGGTGGAGTACTCCCCCGTGATCGCGATCACGCCGAGCACCCCGATCACGAGCTGGACGAACGGCAGGAAGTACTCCTCGACCGCGATGCCCTTCCACCGGGCGCGGGTCGCCGCCGGGAGTCCGTCCCACGCGCTCACCGCCTGCCAGGTGAGCAGGGCGGTCAGCACCACGATCAGCGCGGCGGCGCCGAGGACGTAGTACGTCGAGCGCACCGACCGCAGCTTGAGCCACTCCGACGCGATGACGTCGGCCACCGCGCGTCCCGCGCGCTCCCTGGCCGGGGCCACGTCCATGGCGTCCACCGGTCCCGCTCCGCTCATCGTCCGCCTCCCGTGCCCGGCCGGTACTCCGTCGCGCCGGAGGTCAGCGCCAGGTACGCCTCCTCCAGGGACGCGCCGCGCGGGGTGACCTCGTGCAGCGAGATCCCGTGCCGGGCGGCCAGGTCGCCGATCCCGGCGACCTCCATGCCGCTCACCGACAGCCCGCCGCCGGGGTCGCCGGTCACCTCGGCCCCGGCCTCGGTGAGCACGGCGGCCAGGTCGCCGGCGCGGGGAGAGCGCACCAGCACGCCGCGCCCGTACCGCTCGGCCAGCTCGCGCACGGTGGTGTCGGCGATGAGGCGGCCGCGGCCGATGACGACGAGCCGGTCGGCGGTGAGCTCCATCTCGCTCATGAGGTGGCTGGACAGCAGCACGGTGCGCCCACCGGCGGCGAGGTCGCGCATGAGCCCGCGGATCCACCGGACGCCGTCGGCGTCGAGGCCGTTGACCGGCTCGTCGAACATCAGCACGGCGGGGTCGCCGAGCAGGGCGGCGGCGATGCCGAGGCGCTGGCGCATGCCAAGGGAGAAGCGCCCGACCCGCTGCCGGGCGACCCCGGCGAGGCCGACCTGCTCCAGCACCTCCGGCACCCGTTCGCGGGCGATGCCGTTGGCGCGGGCGAGCCCGCCGAGGTGGTCGAGGGCCCGGCGTCCGCCGTGCACCGCGGCGGCGTCGAGCAGGGCGCCGACGTGGCGCATCGGCCGGTGCAGGGATGCGTACGGCCGCCCGCCGATCAGCGCGCGGCCGGAGGTCGGGGCGCTCAGGCCGAGCAGGGCCCGCATGGTGGTGGTCTTTCCCGCGCCGTTCGGTCCGAGGAATCCGGTGACCCGTCCGGGCCCGACCTCGAACGACAGCCGGTCGACGGCGAGGGTTCCGCCGTAGCGTTTGGTCAGCTCTCTGACTTCGATCACGCCGCAACGGTGCCGCAGGCGCCCGCGCGTCCGCATCGGACCGGGGCCCCGATCCGCGCGTACCACCCAGGGCGGACGGCGAGCGGGACATCCGCCGCGTATGGGCCCGGAGGATGACGTTCCCGGGGAGGAGGCGCCGGGCGGGCCCGCACGGGTACGGTCGTCGGGTGCACGATGCGTACGATCCGCCGCGGACCCGGTGGCCGATCTCCGTCACGCGCCGCCCGTCGTTCTCCCCCGGCCGGCACCGGCTGGTGGTCCTGGACGGGCTCGTGGCCGCAGGGTACGTCGCGCTGTTCTCGGCCTCGACGTTCGCGCGGGTGCCGGACGGCGAGGCGGGGACGGCCGTGGCGTGGGGGCTGCTGCTCGCCGGCATGGGCCTGCCGCTGGCGGTGCGGCGGCTGTGGCCGGTGCCGGTCTTCGGCACGGTGCTGGTGCTCAGCGTGGTGTCGGCCATGCTGGACGCGGTGCGCGACCCGTTCGCCGGCGCGGCCTTCGCCCTCTACGCGGTCGCGCTCACGACGCCGAGGGTCCGCTGGGTGCCGACGCGGACGATCGGCCTGGTCAGCGCGATGATGGTCGTCGGGTCGACCATCGCGGGGCCCGCGGCGGGCTTCATGCGCGGCTTCCCGTACCCGGTGCTGCTGTTCGGCGCGACGCTCATGGGCGGCTCGTGGACCATCGGCCGGGCCGTGCGCGAGCGCCGCACCTACGTCGCGCGCACCGCCGAGGACGCCGCGCGGCGGGCGGTCACCGAGGAGCGGCTGCGCATCGCCCGCGAGCTGCACGACGTCGTCGCCCACAGCATGACCTTGATCACGGTGAAGGCGGGCATCGCCGACCACGTCGCCGGGGAGCACCCCCAGGAGGCCCGCGCGGCGCTGCGCGAGATCGAGTCCGTGAGCCGCGGCGCGCTCACCGAGATGCGGCACATGCTGGGCGTCCTGCGCGCGGAGGCCGTCACGGACCGGGACCGGGACGACCTGCACCCCGCGCCCGGCCTGGCGCGGCTGCCGGAGCTGGCCGAGCGGGCGGCGGCGGCCGGGGTTCGCGTCGAGCTCGACGTCCGGGATGTGGAAGGGCTGCCGGAAGGCGTGGAGCTGTCGGCGTACCGGATCGTCCAGGAGGCGCTGACCAACGTGGTACGGCACGCCGCCCCGGCGCGGTGCCGCGTCGTCGTCCGCGGTTCGGAGGGCGCGGTGCGCATCGAGGTGACCGACGACGGGCCGGGCACGCGGGTGCTGCCGGTCCCCGACCTGGCCCCGCCCGGCCACGGCCTGGTCGGGATGCGGGAGCGCGTGGCGATGTACGGCGGGGAGTTCGGCGCGGGGCCCCGCCCGGAGGGCGGCTTCGCCGTGGCGGCCAGCCTGCCGTACGAGCCGCGAGGACGGGCGCTGTGAGCGGCGGCGCCGGGTACGGGGAGGGCGCCGGCGACCCGGTCCGCGTGGTGGTCGCCGACGACCAGGCCCTGCTGCGCGGCAGCTTCCGGCTCCTGATCGACACCGCCCCGGGGCTGACGGTGGTCGGCGAGGCGGGGACGGGCGCGGAGGCCGTCGAGGTGGCCCGCCGGGAGCGGCCGGACGTCGTGCTCATGGACGTGCGGATGCCGGAGATGGACGGCATCGAGGCGACCCGCCGCATCTGCGGCTCCCCCGAGACGGCCGGGGTCCGGGTGCTGATCCTCACCACCTTCGACCTCGACGCCTACGTCTACGCGGCGCTGCGGGCGGGCGCCGCCGGTTTCCTGCTCAAGGACACCCGTCCGGCCGACCTGCTGGCCGCCATCGGGATCGTCGCGTCCGGCGAGGCGCTGCTCGCGCCGACCGTGACCCGGCGGCTGATCGCCGAGTTCACGCGCCGCCCCGAGCCGGACCGCGCGCTGCCGCGCGAGCTGGACGGCGTCACCGGACGCGAGCGCGAGGTGCTGCTCCACATCGCGTGCGGGCTGTCCAACGGGGAGATCGCCGAGCGTCTGCACCTCAGCCTGGCCACGGTGAAGAGCCACGTCGGCCGGCTGCTGGCCAAGCTGAACGCCCGCGACCGCGCCCAGCTCGTCGTCGTGGCGTACGAGAGCGGGCTGGTGACGGCCCCGCCCCGCCCCTGAGCCTGCGCGTTCGCCACGGGGACGCCGCCCGCCGTACCCTCACGGGTACCGGCGGCCCGTGTGCGCGCCCACCTGCTGGAGATGTCGGGGGACCACCCGGCGGCCCGCGACGCCTACCGCGAGGCGGCCGCCCGGACGACCGGCCTCCCCCAGCAGCGCTACCTCCACGCAATCGCCTCACCTGAAGGTGACGAAACCGGGACTCCGCGGCCCGTCCGGGAGGTCGCGGATCCAGGGAGATCCTGCACGTGGCGGGATGATGAGCCCGCCGGAACTGACCGAACGCGCGCGAATGCACTCCGTACAACGTCCGGAGTTATTGCAGGTGAGAAGATATGCGCGTGCCACCCACGATCCACCGGAGTGGAGCCGGTGACCCGGCTCGCACCCTGGAATTGCTCTGGAGGGAGCCGGGCGCCCGTCCCTCGCAGCGCGGGCCCCGCCAGGGCCTGACCCTCGACGAGGTGGTCGCGGCCGCCATCGCCCTCGCCGACTCCGAGGGGCTGGAGGCCCTGACCATGCGCCGCGTCGCCCAGGCGCTCGGCGTCGGGGCGATGTCCCTCTACACCTACGTCCCCGGCAAGGCCGAGTTGCTCGACCTCATGGTCGACACCGTCCTCGGGCGCGTGGCGCGCCCGGAGTTGTCCCATCTCCCCTGGCGTGCCCGGCTGGAGACGGTGGCGCGTCACAACCGGGACCTGTACGAACGACATCCGTGGATGCTCGCCGTGTCCACCGGCCGCCCGCCGCTCGGGCCTGGGGTGCTGGCCAAGTACGAGCACGAGCTGCGCGCGTTCGAGGGCCTCGGCCTGGACGACGTCGAAATGGACGACGCCCTGACCTACCTGCTGGGCTTCGTCCATACCTCGGCCCGCGCCGCGGCCGACCTGCGCGCCGCCCAGCGCGAGAGCGTGCTCACCGACGAGCAGTGGTGGGAGGTCAGCGGGCCGCTGCTGGCCCGCGTGTTCGACGGCGCCCGCTACCCCACCGCCACCCGAGTGGGCGCGGCGGCGGGCGCGACGCACAACGCCCCCGCCAGCCCCGACCACGGCTACGAGTTCGGACTGCTCCGCGTCCTTGACGGGCTCGGCGTCCTCATCGACCAGCGCGCCTCCGAGCGCGAGGGCCGTTAGGTCGATCACGCCGTAGGTGAGCGGGCGCGTACCACTGCCCCGGTCAGCGGCTAAGGCGCTGGTAGCGCCGCACCGACAGCGGGAAGAAGATCACCAGGATGAGCAGCGGCCAGACGAGCGCCATCAGCGACGCGTGCTGCGCGGCCCAGGAGTCGCCGCCCCAGCCCGGGTTGCCGAACAGGTGGCGGGTCGCCGCGACCGTGGCCGACAGGGGGTTCCACTCGGCGATCGCGCCCAGCCAGCCGGGCATGGTGGCGGGCGAGGCGAAGGTGTTGGACAGGAAGCCGAGCGGCCACACCAGGATCTGCACCGCCATCACCGCCTCGGGGCTCCTGATGACCAGCCCGAGGTAGATGCCGATCCACAGCAGGGCGAAGCGCAGCAGCAACAGCAGGCCGACGGCAGCCAGCGCCGCGCCCGGCCCGTCGTGCCAGCGCCAGCCGATCGCCAGCCCGCAGGCGATCATGACGGCCAGCCCGGCGACGGAGTTCAGCATGTCGGCGGCGCTGCGCCCGGCCACCACCGCCGAGGGGGCCATGGGCAGCGACCGGAACCGGTCGGTGACGCCTCTGCTCACGTCGGTGCTGACGGCCGTGAACGTGGCCTCGATGCCGAAGACCATGGTCATGGCGAACATGCCGGGCATGAGGAACTCGCGGTAGTCCCCGCCGCCGGGGATCACCATGCCGCCGCCGAACAGGTAGGCGAACATCAGCACCATCATCACCGGGAACAGCAGCCCGACGACGAGCTGGGCGGGCTGACGGGCCCAGTGGGACAGGTCGCGGTGGGTGATCACCCAGGCGTCGGACAGGGCCCACCGCAGCCGGCCCGGCCCGCCGCGCGGGGCGAGATCGGCCGCCGCCGAGGAGGCGATCGTCACGCGGCCACCTCCTGCCGCCCGGCGCGCTCCTCGGCGGGGTGCCCGGTCAGCCGCAGGAACACCTCGTCGAGGGACGGGCGGCGCAGCGTGATGTCCTCGGCCACGATGCCCGCCTCGTCCAGGGCCCGCACGACCTCGGTCAGGGCGGCCACCCGCTCGCGGACCGGCGCGCCGACCCGGCGCGTGTCCGGGTCGGACTCCGGCTCGCCGCCGGTGACCCGCCCGACGATCGCCATCGCGGCGGGGATCTCGTCGTCGGCGCGCAGCACGACGTCGAGGCGGTCGCCGCCGATCGCGCTCTTCAGCTCGCCGGGAGTGCCCTCGGCGATCACGCGCCCGGAGTCGACCACGCAGATCTTGGCGGCGAGCCGGTCGGCCTCCTCCAGGTACTGCGTGGTGAGCAGCACCGTGGTGCCGGCGGCGACGAGCGAGCCGACCGCCTCCCAGACCTCGTTGCGCCCGCGCGGGTCCAGCCCGGTGGTCGGCTCGTCCAGGAACAGCACGGAGGGGGCGAGGATCAGCCCGGCCGCGAGGTCCAGCCTGCGGCGCATGCCGCCGGAGTACTGCTTGACGGGCTTGGCGCCGGTGTCTGCCAGCCCGAACCGCTCCAGCAACTCGTCGGCCCGGCGGCGGGCCCGCGCCAGGCCCAGGTGGTAGAGCCGGCCGAACATGACGAGGTTCTGCCGGCCGCTCAGCACCTCGTCCAGCGCGGCGTGCTGGCCCACTAGCCCGACGCGGTGGCGCGCCTTCGCGGCCTGGCGCACGACGTCGACCCCGGCGACCTCTGCCCGGCCGGCGTCGGGCCGCAGCAGCGTGGTCAGCACCCGGACGGCCGTCGTCTTGCCGGCGCCGTTGGGTCCGAGCAGCCCGCAGACGATGCCCTCGGGCACGGCGAGGTCGAACCCCGCCAGGGCCTCCGTGTCGCCGTACCGCTTGCGCAGCCCCTCGGCGACGATCGCGTGTCGCGTGGAATCCACTGGCGTCCTCCTCGGTTCGATGTCTCCGTACGTCGTACCGTACAGCCTACGGGAATGCGTACGGTACATCCTGCGGGAGGGCGGCGAGCGGCACGGGGATAGGATTCGAGCCACGATGACCACCGAGTACACCGGCGCGGGCGACCCCGCGCGCAGCCTGGCCCTGCTGTGGCGCACCCGCGAGAAGTCCGGCAGGAAGGGACGGCCGGATCTCGGCGTCGACCGCATCGTCGGCGCGGCGATCGAGCTCGCCGACGCCGACGGCCTGGCCGCCCTGACCATGCGCCGCGTCGCCGAACGGCTCGGGGTCGGCACCATGTCGCTGTACACCTACGTGCCTGGCAAGGCCGAGCTCCTCGACCTCATGCTGGACACGGTGATCGGCGAGGTCGCCCGGCCCATCGGAGTCGAGGGCGGCTGGCGCGCCAGGCTGGAGCTGATCGCGCGCGAGAAGTGGGCCCTCTACCAGCGACACCCCTGGCTCCTGTACGTCGCCACCTCCCGGCCGCCGCTCGGCCCCAACGTGACCGCCGCCTACGAGTACGATCTGTCCGCCGTGGACGGCGTCGGCCTGACCGACCTGGAGATGGACTCGGTCGTCACCCTCATCGGCGGGTACGTCCACGGCGCCGCGCGCGGCGCGGTCGAGGCGGCCCAGGTCGAGCAGCGCACCGGCATCTCCGACGAGCAGTGGTGGTACGCCCACGCGCCCTACCTGGGCACGGTCATGGACGCCGGTCGTTATCCGCTGTCCGCGCGCGTGGGCGCGGCCGCCGGCGAGGCGTACGGCGCCGCGTCCGACCCGGCCCACGCCTTCGAGTTCGGCCTCCAGCGCGTACTCGACGGCATCGCGCACCTGATCGACCAGCGCGGCGCGCCGGAGTCGTAGCGGTCAGGCGGGTTTGCGGGCGTCGATGAGGAAGCGGGTCGAGTGCGCGACGAAGGGGCCGTCGGCCGCGATCCTTTCGTGCAGCGCCCGCAGGCGGGTGAGGTGCTCCTCGGCCGTGAAGCCGGGGACGATCCAGATGACCTTCCGCAGGAAGTAGACCACGGCCCCGACGTCGTGGAACACCATCCGCAGGCGCTGGAACCGCAGGTCCGCCACCCTGAGGCCCGCCGCCTCGGCCGACGCCCGCGCGGCCTCGGGGTCACGGGCGTGCGGGCCGGGCCGCGGCCCGAGGAACCACTCGGTCAGCTCCCCCGCCGACGCCGGCCCGACCTGCTGCGAGAAGTAGGCGCCGCCCGGGCGCAGGACCCGCGCGATCTCCTCCCACCAGGTGGACACCGGGTGACGGCTGGTCACCAGGTCGAAGACCCCGTCGGCGAACGGCAGCCGCTCGCCGTGGGCGTCCACGACCGCCACCCCGCGCGGGCGCAGGCTCTCGGTCGCGCGGGCCAGGTTCGGCGGCCAGGACTCGGTGGCCACGGTCAGCGGCGGCAGCAGCGGGACCCCCGCGAGCACCTCGCCTCCACCGGTGTCCAGATCGAGCGCCGCGGACGCGCGCGCCATCCGCTCCGCCAGCAGCCGCGCGTACCCCCACGACGGCCGCTCCTCGGTCGCCCGCCCGTCCAGCCAGGAGAAATCCCACCCGTCGACCGAAACCGCCGCGGCCTCGGCCACCATGTCGTCGAACGCGCGATCGCCACCCATGCCCCCAGCCTGACCTCCGAGCCCCCGTTGATCAAGTCGAGTCCACGGTGAAAGAGTGCCGCTTCACCCGTTTGGAGGAGGCCCGGCGCCGCGACCCCTCCGGCAGCGGCCTCGGCCTCGGCATCTCCCGCGAGATCGCCGAGTCGCACGACGGCACCCTCGTCATCGAGGACTCCCCGCGCGGCGCCCGGTTCGTCCCGAGACTTCCCCTCGTGGAGGACGAGATCCTCCCACCTGCGACGCCTTCCGGCGGCGTGTCTTCGGCCCGCTCGCACGGGTTTGATGCATAATCGCAGCACTTCTAACGAGGTCCGAGAACCGGAGGCGCCGTGGATGATCACGTCCCCCTGGTGCTGATGCGGCTGCCGGAGGCCGCGGCCGAGTTCCTGTCGTCCCTTCGGGCCAAGAAGCTCTCGCCGCACACCCTCGCCGGGTACGAACGCGATCTGCGCCTGGTGGCGGGGGCCGCCGCGGACGTGGCGGGCGTGCCGGTGGAGGACCTGGAGGTGCGCGCGCTGGGCGGGCGCCTGGTGCGGGCGGCGTTCGCCGAGTTCGCCGAACCGCGCTCCGCGGCGAGCGTCAACCGGGCGTGGAGTGCCTGGAACCAGTTCCTGACGTTCTGCGTGGCCGAGGGGATGCTGGAGGGCAACCCGATGGCGGCGGTGCCCCGGCCCAAGCAGCCCGCCAAGGCGCCCAAGCCGCTGCTGGGCGACGGCTCGGCGTCGGCGACGCTCCTGGAGCGGATCGCGGCCGGCGCCCGCGAGTCCCGCGACCCGTGGGTGGAACGCGATCTGGTCGTGCTGGCACTGGCGCTGGTGACCGGCATGCGCTCGGCCGAGCTGCTGAGCCTCACGCTGGGGTCGATCGGCGGGGCCGAGGGCGACCGGCGGATCCAGGTGGTCGGCAAGGGAGGCAAGACCCGCTCGCTTCCGATCGAACCGCCCATCGAGCACCTCATCGACGCCTACCTGAGCAGCAGGCTCGGCCGGTTCGGGCTGACGACGCTCCCCCGGTCGGCCGCGCTGCTCGTCGACACCCGCAACGAGCCGCTGCGGCGCGGCGGGCTGCAGTATCTGGTGCGCCAGTGCTACCGGTACGCCGGGATCCACGACCGGGTGCAGAAGGGGACGCTGGTGCACGCGCTGCGGCACGAGTTCGCCACGCGACTGGCCGAGCGGGGCGCCTCGGCGCACGAGCTGATGGAGCTGCTCGGCCACTCGTCGATCGTGACAGGGCAGGCGTACGTCGCCTCGACGGCGCGCGAGGTGCGCGGCGCGGCGCGCGCGAACCCGGCGTACGGGGTACTGGAGGGCCTGCGGCCGTCCGGCGACCGCCCGTGACGACGACGCGGAGCCGCCCGGCCGCCCGTGACGAAGTTCTGGGGTGCCAGGACCGCCCGTGACGGGGGTCAGAGCTGCCGGACGAACGCCTCGGCTTCCTCCTGGCCCATGCCGGTCTCGCCGCGCACGAGGAAGACGGCCTGATCGGTGCGACCGTCGGCCTTCAGGCCGCGCGCCCGCGTGGCCAGGTCGCCCCGCGGAGGCCCCGCGGGCGCGTCGGCGATCGGAGGCCGAGCGGGCATGCGGAGCAGGCGGGCGACGGCCGGCGGCACGGGACGCCCCTCCGCCACGGCCTCGACGTAGTCCTTGGCGTCCTTGAGCCCGATGCCCGTGCGCTGCCGGACCAGCTTGATCGCGTGGATCTTCTTCCCCTGCGCGGTCAGGGCGTAGGCCTGGCGCCCAAGGTCGTCCAGGTTCGGCGGCGCGGAGCGCTCGTCCCACGCGGAGATGTACGACGGGCCGGAGCTGCTCGTGCCCCGGCGCGCGAGACCGAACATCACTCCCAGCAAACCGCCCGCGACGACGAGGAGAACCAAGATCTCCAGCCATCCGATGCCAAACATGCCTGGATCCTAGTGCTTCGGACGCTCCCGTCGCGGGCTCGGTGGTCAGGGGATGACGGCTGTGGCGGTGATCTCCACCATCTGGCCGGAGTAACCGAGGAACGAGACGCCGAGCAGGGTCGAGGTGTGCGGGCCCGCCGACAGCTCGGACGCCTGGACGACCTCCCAGACGCTCAGCAGGTCCTCGTGCCGGGTGGTGGCGACGTAGATGGTGCTGGCGACGACGTGGGACAGGTCGCTGCCGACGGCGCGCAGGGCGGTCTCCAGGTTGCCGAGCACCTGGCGGGTCTGGGCGGCCGGGTCGCCTGGGCCGACGAGCCTGCCCTCGGCGTCCATCGGCACGGCCCCGGCCATGAACGCCAGACGCTCCCCCGTCTCGACCACGGCGGCGTGCGCGTACCCCGGAGGCGGCAGCAGGCCGGGGACGATGGTGCGAAGCGTCATGACGGTCCTCCACGCGGGCGGCGGGGCCCGCCACCGGGGCGGGCATGGGCACGGAGGGCCCATGATGTCCGGGACGCGCGGCGGGTGTCATCCGGTTTTTCCGCCCTCGTTCCGGCCCCCGGCGATCCCGCGACCGCGATCCGGCGGCCGGTTCGCGCGTGGGGCACGGGATTGTCGGTGCGAGGGGGTACGGTCGGCGTGATCCATACCGGGAAAGGGATCGGAAAGGACCGGAGCTGATCGATGCGCCCCGCCGAGCTGACGCGAATCACCGTCGAGGAGTCCACCGACCGATATGTGGAGCTGGTCCGCGCCAAGACCGTGACCGGGGCGCTGTCCCCGGCGACGGCGGAGGTCTACGCGCGCGACGTCGCGACGTTCTCGGCGCTGGCGGGCCCCGGCCAGGTGCTGGACGACCTGACGGGCGAGGACGTCGACGCAGTGCTGCTGGCGTTCGCCCGCAAGCCGGACGGCCGCCGCACCTCCCCCGGCGGCGAGTCGCAGAGCGCCTCCTCGCAGTCACGGTTCCGGCGCTCGGTGTCGGCGTTCTTCAAGCACGCCACGTTGTCGGGGTGGGTGCAGGTCAACCCGATGACGGCGGTGACGGTGACGGCCAAGGAGCGCGGCGGGCTGCGCGCCGAGCGCCGCGCGCTGACCCGTGAGCAGGCGCAGGGCCTGGTGGGGGCGGCGCGGTCGCTGTCGTCGTCCGAGCCCGAGCCGCGCGGGCGGCGCGACCAGCGCATGGAGGCGCGCGACGCGCTGATCGTCCTGCTGCTGTCCACCCTCGGCCCGCGCGTGTCGGAGCTCGTGCGGGCCAACGTCGAGGACTTCTACACCAACGACGGCGTGCGCTACTGGCGCATCTTCGGCAAGGGCGGCCGCACCCGCGACGTGCCGCTCCCGGCCGACGTCGCCGAGGCGCTGGATGCGTACCTGTCGCGCGGCCGCCCGGCGACGGCCGAGAAGGCGCTGCTGCTGTCGTGGCGGGGCAGGCGGCTGGCGCGGGGGGACGTCCAGGCGGTCATCGACCGCGTCCAGCGGCACGTGGACCCCTCCCAGCGGCGCTCGGTGACGCCGCACGGCCTGCGGCACACCACCGCCACCCACCTGCTGGCCGACGCCGTGGACATGGACGCGGTGCGCCGCGTGCTCGGGCACAGCGACCTGGCGACGCTGGGCCGCTACCGCGACGAGCTGCCCGGCGAGCTGGAGGTCGCGATGCGCACCCATCCCCTGCTGCGCCGCCCGCCCGCCGCCGGGTGACGACGGCGGCGCGGCTCGGGGTGCCGCCGACGTCGCCATGGGTCCGCTGTCGCGGGCCGGTGGTGGTCACACGGTGGTGGTCACACGGTCGTGGCCGCAGTCGTGGTCGTGGTCGTGGCCTTGACAGGGGCCTTGAGCGGGAAATGTCGGGATTTACTCCTTTGCCTCACTGCATATCCGGTTACATGGGGCCCACGAGACGGGATGATGGGGGCGTGTGGTCGATGCTCGTGTCCTTCGCGGTTGTTGCAGGTCTGATGACCATCGTTCCCGGGCTGGACACGGCCTTGGTGCTGCGGTCGGCGGTGACCGCGGGCAGGCGGCACGCCTTCGCGACGGCGCTCGGCGTCAACACCGGCGTGCTGGTGTGGGGCGCCGCGGCGGCCGTGGGCGTCTCGGCGCTGCTGACCGCCTCCGAGCTGGCCTACTCCGCGCTCCGGTACGCGGGCGCGGCGTACATGGTGTGGCTGGGCGGGGCGATGCTGTGGCGGGCCCTGCGCGGCGGAGGCCAGGGTCACGCGCGGCCGGACGGCACGGACAATCGGGAGGGCGGGGCCGGACGGGCCTGGATGCGCGGCCTGGCGACCAACCTGCTGAACCCCAAGGTCGGGGTCTTCTACGCGGCGCTGCTGCCCCAGTTCATGCCCGAGGGCGTGCCGCACCTCGCGGCGGGCGTCCTGCTGGCGCTGGTGCACAACCTGGAGGGCATGGCGTGGTTCACCGTGCTCATCCTGGTCACCGGGCTGGCGCGGCGTGTGCTCTCCAGGCCGGCGGTGCGCCGCGCCATGGACGGCCTGACCGGCACCGTGCTCGTCGGCTTCGGCCTGCGCCTGGCCCTGTCGCGCCGGTAGCGTCCCGGCCGCCACGCCGTTGTCTCCAGGCGCCGCGCGAGGCCGCGGCCCGCTCAGCCGGCCAGGCGGCCGTGGCGGGCGGAGTGGTCGGCGCAGACGGCGGCGAGCGCGTCCAGGGAGATGCCGAGGGCCTCGGCCAGGGCCGAGACGGTGAAGAAGGCGGGCGTGGGGATGCGCCCGGTCTCGATCTTGCGCAGGGTCTCGGCGGAGATTCCGGCGGCGGTCGCCACCTCGGCCATGCTGCGGTCGCCGCGCGCCTGCCGCAGCAGGGAGCCGAGCAGTTCGCCGCGCTCGCGTTCAGGGCCGGTCAGCGGGATTCGCACCATGCCCCTCATAGTACCGCGATAACAATACCGGTATTTCTATTGGCCCCGACGGGTGGGCGCTGCGCACCATCGACGGCAGCCGCGCGGCGCACGTGGAGCACACCGTGGCCATCACCGACGAATGAGCGATGACGTCCACGCCGGAGTCGCCGGCGTGGACGACGAGCTGATCCGCCCGCTCGTCCACGATCGCTGGTAGTCCGTCCGTCCACGTTCTCCGGCCGCCCGCACGCGTGCGCGGCGGGCCGGCCCTCGTCGCCCCCCGGCGGCGGGTCACTCCGGGGCGTGGACGGCGCGGGCGAGCCTCAGCGAGCCGGTGGAGTCGGACAGGACGTCGGTGCTGTCGCAGAACTGGTCGACCGTCCCCACCGGAGCCAGCGAGCCGACCTCCGGGCCGGCGCCGGCCAGCAGCGCGTCGGCGAACCGCTCGGCGCCGATCACGCGGAACGGCCGGTCGAAGTAGGGGCGCACAGACGGGTCGAGTGGCTCGGTGAGCGCCAGCCGGTTGTGCAGGCCGGCCACCCGCTCGTACGCGCGGCACAGGTGCTCCTCGCGGGCGCGCCAGCCGCGCGCGGACAGCGCCGCCGCGAACGTCTCCCCGAGCTCCGCCGAGCCGGGCAGCCGGGCGAACGCGCTGCCCAGCCACTTGGCGTACGGCGGGTAGCGGCGGCGCATCAGCAGGCACAGCCGCATCAGGTCCTCGACCAGGCGGGCCGTGACGATCACCGAGCCGAGGTCGTCGCCCACCTCGCCGCAGCGGCCGGGGAAGCTCTCGATCCTGGCGACGCGCCGCCACTGGCACGCCAGCACGTACCGCCACAGTTCCGGCGGGTACCAGCGCAGGTTGGCGCGGGCGCGGCCGAGTTCGCCCAGGCCGTCGTGGAACACCTCGCCGCTGGTCGTCTCGGCCAGGCGCTGCCACGAGACGCCCAGCCAGTCGGCGGTGGTGATCTCGCCGCGCGGGTCGAAGCCGAGCCGGGACCGCGCCCAGGATCCGAAGCCGGTGACGACGACCCCGTGCCGCGCCGGGTTGCGGTCGGATCCGAACATGGTGGGATATCCGCGGAACCGCTCGGGCAGCGCCTCCGGCAGCCGCGCGGCGATGCCATCGGCGAGGGAGGGTTCCACGAAGACCAGGACCCGTGGCCCCCAGTCGTGGTCGGCGGAACGTTCGGTGTCGAAGGCGAGCACCTCCGAGCCGGGGCCGATGAGGGCGGCGCCGTGGGGCACCTCGCCGAGGAGCGGCCTGACCACCTCCGTGTAATAGGCACGCGACAACTCGCGGCCGGGCACGAAACCAGAAGCGAAATCGGACATCACTCAATAACTGTGCATCGCGGATCTGCGGCGTTCACCTGGTTTTCCGGGCGACGGCGACCGGCGCGTATCCGACGCCCGCGCGCGACGTGAGCGCGATCGCCGGATCAGGCGACGTGGGCGGCGGCCATCGGCCGGTGGCGCAGGCCGAGGCGTTCGTACAGGCGGATCGCCGCGTGGTTCCACGAGTGGACCATCAGGGCCACCCGCCCCTGCTCGGTCGGCAGGACGCCGATGAGGAACCGGCACACCGCCGCCGCGTGCCCCTTGCCCTGCTCGGCCGGGGCCGTCGCAGCGCCGGACACGAAGATCGCACCCCGGCGGCCATGCCCTGCGCCGCCCACACCATGGGGAGGTCGTCCCCGGACGCCGAGACGACGTCGCCCGCCCGGTACAGCTCGCGGATCACAGAATGGCGCCCGGACGGTAGGCCGCCGCCTCCGGATGCCGCGCCACGACCGCGCCCACCCGGGACACGACCTCGGCGACCTGCGCGGCCGCCGCGCCGGTGAACGGCGCCGGGTCGGCCAGCAGCGCCCGCAGCGCGGGGAGGTCCAGCGGGAACCGCTCGTCTGCGGCCAGCCGGTCCAGCAGCGTGTTGTCCGCGCCGGTCTCACGCATCGCCAGCGCCGCCGCCACCGCGTGCTCCTTGATCAGCTCGTGCGCGGTCTCCCGCCCGACCCCGGCGCGCACGGCCGCCATCAGCATCTTCGTCGTCGCCAGGAACGGCAGGTAGCGCTCCAGCTCGGCCTCGATCACGGCCGGGAACGCGCCGAACTCGGAGAGGACCGTCAGCATCGTCTCGACCAGCCCGTCGAAGGCGAAGAACGCGTCGGGCAGCGCCACCCGGCGCACCACCGAGCAGGAGACGTCCCCTTCGTTCCACTGGCCCCCGGCGAGCTCGCCCGCCATCGAGGCGTACCCGCGCAGGATCACCGTCAGGCCGTTCACGCGCTCGCAGGAGCGGGTGTTCATCTTGTGCGGCATCGCGCTGGAGCCGACCTGGCCCGCGCGGAACCCCTCGGTGACCAGCTCGTGCCCCGCCATCAGCCGGATGGTCTTGGCCAGGCTCGACGGCGCCGCCGCGAGCTGGACCAGCGTCGTCAGCACCTCGTAGTCGAGCGAGCGCGGGTACACCTGCCCCACGCTGGTCAGCCCGGCGGAGAAGCCCAGGTGGCGGGCGACGCGGCCCTCGAGCTCCGCCAGCTTGCCCGCGTCGCCGCCGAGCAGGTCCAGCATGTCCTGCGCGGTGCCGACGGGGCCCTTGACGCCGCGCAGCGGGTAGCGGGCGATCAGCTCCTCCAGCCGCGTGAACGCCACCAGCAGCTCGTCGGCGGCGGTGGCGAACCGCTTGCCCAGCGTCGTCGCCTGCGCCGCCACGTTGTGTGAGCGCCCGGCCATGACCGTGCCGGAATGGGCGGCGGCCAGGTCCGCGAGCCCGGCGAGCAGCGCCACGCACCGGTCGCGCACGAGGAGCAGGCTGTCGCGGATCTGCAGCTGCTCGACGTTCTCGGTCAGGTCGCGGGAGGTCATGCCCTTGTGCACGTGCTCGTGCCCGGCCAGGTCGTTGAACTCCTCGATGCGGGCCTTCACGTCGTGACGGGTCACCCGCTCGCGCTCGGCGATCGAGGCCAGGTCGACCTTCCCGAGCACGGCCTCGTAGTCATCCGCCACGCCGGGCGGCACGGGCACGCCCAGGTCGGCCTGCGCGCGCAGGACGGCCAGCCACAGCCGCCGCTCGGCCACCACCTTGTGCTCGGGAGACCACACCTGGGCCAGCTCGGGCGAGGCGTAGCGGGCGGCCAGGACGTTCGGGATGCGCGGCTTGACGGTCACGTTGCCTCAGTCTATGGGGACCGGCGGCCCCGGCCGCGCACAGGGCCGCCGCGTGGCGGCCGGGCCCATGACGTGGACCCCGTATCGGTCGAGGCGTGGGTGGACGCAGGTCAAAGGCGTCACCATGGCACGGTAAGTTTGGACAACCCTAACACTTCGCGATATACGAATATTTAGCAGGACTGTGAACACCTGGTAACCTGCGCTCGCGACGCCGGAAGGTGAACGTGGACGAGAGAGAAGAGCTCATCGCTCGCATCGAAGAGGACCAGCACGCCCTCGGGCGCCTCTTCACCCACGACAGGTCCATGCCGCTGCTCACGCTGAACCTCACGATGCAGCAGCTCAAGGTCGTCCTCATCCTCGCCGGCCGCGGCTCGGCCTCCGGCCAGGAGCTCGCCCACGCCCTCGGCACCGGCCTCGGCACCGTCACCGGCATCGTGGACCGCCTCGTCGCCCAGGGCCTGGTCTCCCGCCACGAGGACCCCAACGACCGCCGCGTCCGGCGGATCCGCCTCACCGACGCGGGCGTCCGCATGACCGAGGAGCTCGCCGACGCCGGGCCCGCCGGCTACCGCCGCCTGCTCGACGCCCTCGACCTCGACACCCTGCGCCAGCTCGAACACGTCATGGGAAAGCTCCGGGAGGCCGCCACCGGTCTGATCGACACCGGGTGATACCTTCCGCTCCATGAGCGCGCCCGACGACCCGGCGGCCCCGGCCGGCTCCTATCTCGACCGGCTCTTCTCCCTCTCCGGGCGCACCGCCCTGATCACCGGCGGCAGCTCGGGCATCGGCCTCGCCATGGCAGAGGCGATCGGGCGCGCCGGAGCCGCCGTGGTCATCGTCGCGCGCAGGCACGCCGAGCTCGCCCAAGCCGTCGCCACCCTGCGCGGCCACGGCGTGCGCGCCGACTCCATCTCCGCCGACCTCGCGGACGCCGGCGCCGTCCAGGACGTCTGCGCGCGGGCCGCCTCCTTCTTCGGCGAGATCGACATCCTCGCCAACGTCGCCGCCAACAACATCCGCCGCCCCATGGCCGAGCTCACCCCCGCCGACCACGACCTCACCATGCGGGTCAACGTCACCGCCCCCTACATGCTCGGCCAGCACTTCGGGCCGCGCATGGCGGCCCGCGGGTGGGGCCGCATCATCAACGTCGGCTCCCAGCAGTCGATCAGCGCGTTCGGCGACAGCGGCGTGTACGGGGTGAGCAAGGCCGCCATCGCCGGGCTGACCCGCTCGCAGGCCGAGGCCTGGTCGCGGCACGGCGTGTCGGTGAACACCGTCGTCCCCGGGTTCGTCCTCACCCCGCTCACCGCGCCCGCCCAGGCCGTCCCCGGCCGCGTGGAGGCGCTGGCCGCCCGCTCGATGACCGGCCGCAACGGCCTTCCGTCCGACTTCGCGGGCGCCGCGGTGCTGCTCGCCGGGGACGGGGCCGCCTACATCACCGGCCAGATCCTGTACGTCGACGGCGGCTTCTCGGTGTACTGACGCCCTGTTCACCGCCGCCTGTCGTGCGCTTCTGTGGGGTAGAGGAGGGGCTGCCCCCCCGGGCCCTTTACAACGTAGATCATTGACGTATTTGACCTGGAGCGCACTCCAGCACGAAGACTTCGGTCACAAGCGAGAGCATCAAGGAGAACCACGTATGAAGCAGAGAACCCTCGGCCAGGGCCTCACCGTCTCCCCTCTCGGCCTCGGTTGCATGGGAATGAGCGAGTTCTACGGGGCCGGCGACGAGGCGGAATCCCTCGCGACCCTGCACCGCGCCCTCGACCTCGGCGTCACCTTCCTGGACACCGCCGACATGTACGGCCCCTTCACCAACGAGCGACTCGTCGGGAAGGCGATCGCCGGGCGCAGGGACGAGGTCGTGCTGGCCACGAAGTTCGGCGTCGAGCGCGGCCCGGACGGCTCCATGCGCGGGATCAACGGCCGGCCCGACTACGTGCGGCGGGCCTGCGACGCCTCCCTCCAGCGGCTCGGCGTCGACCACATCGACCTGTACTACCAGCACCGCGTCGACCCGGCCGTCCCGGTCGAGGAGACCTGGGGCGCCCTCGCCGAGCTGGTCGCCCAGGGCAAGGTGCGCCACCTCGGCATCTCCGAGGCCGCGCCCGCCGTGGTGCGCCGCGCGCACGCCGTCCACCCGATCACCGCGGGGCAGTACGAGTACTCGCTGTTCACCCGCGACCCCGAGGACGAGATCATCGCCACCTTCCGGGAGCTCGGCATCGGGCTGGTCGCCTACAGCCCGCTCGGCCGCGGGTTCCTCACCGGCGCGATCACCAGCGCCGACCAGTTCCAGGCCGGGGACTTCCGCGCGGCCAACCCCCGCTTCCAGGGCGAGAACTTCGCCGCCAACCGGGAGCTGGTCGTCCGGATCGAGCGGATCGCCGAGGCCAAGGGCGTCACGCCCGCGCAGCTCGCGCTCGCGTGGGTACTGGCGCAAGGCGAGGACGTCGTGCCGATCCCGGGCACCAAGCGGCGTGCCTACCTGGAGCAGAACGTCGCCGCCCTGGACATCGCCCTCACCGCCCAGGAGCTGGCCGGCCTGGAGGAGGCCGCCCCGCGCGGCGCGGTCGCCGGCGAGCGCTACCCCACCGCCGCCCTCCCCCGGATCACCTCCTGACCTGTTCCGGGCGCGGCTGTGTTCTGGAGGAGGAAGGAGGAAGGGGTGAGGGACGAGCCCCTTCCGAGTGACGACGGAAGAACGCCGCCTCCGGGGCGCCTCGAACCGCCGTGCCGGAGGCGCGCGCCATAGGCACAGCTCCCCGCGCGCCGGACGGGCGCGCGGGGGCGTGTCGCGGGGGATAGAGGCGTACCGTGTGTCCGGTGATGTCGGATTTAATGCTGTTTTTCCCGGGCCTTTGGCGGGACGTCACTTCGCGGGGGCGATGCTCGGTGGGGAGGAGGTTCCCGTGAGCCAGAAGACGACCCCGCCACGCATCGTCGTGGGCGTGAACCACTCCCCCGCCGCGACCGCCGCGCTGCGCTGGGCCCTCGGCGAGGCCAGGCTGCGGGGCGCGGTGATCGAGGCCGTCCACGCCTGGCAGTGGTCGGGCCAGCACCGGGCGTCGTACGCGCCGATGGGAACCTGGCGTTCCCACGACGAGGAGTACCAGGCGGCGCGCGAGCGGACGCGGCGCATCGTCGCGGAGGTGCTGCCGTCCACCGAGCCCGTCGTGGCGCACGGCCCGCCCGCCCAGGTGCTGCTCGCCCACGCCGAGGACGCCGACCTGCTCGTCCTCGGAATCCGCAGCCCGTCGCCGGGCGCGCCCGCCTCGGCGACGCCCGTGCTGGCCGCCTGCGTCATGGGCGCACGCTGCCCGGTGGTCGTGGTGTCCACCGAGATGGCCCCCGCTCCGGAGTTCGACCCCCGCCGCGTGACGCTGAGCGGCGCCCCCACCCGCTGACGCGGCGACTGCGCCCCTCCTGTCATGGCTTGTGGGTGAACGACCACTTCTGGACACCGCCGGGCACTTCTCAGCCGCACGGTTCGCGCCTACCGTGGGCTCACCCCGGACACGCTCGGGCCCCGGCGCGACGGCGGCGCGCCGGGGCCGGGCGGCCTCAGCGGCCGTGGTCCAGCGGCTCGGGCTCGCGCGGTGAGCCCGCCTCGTACAGGGCGGCCATCTCCCGGATCGCCGAGACCATGAGCTCGCGCAGCTCGGGCGGGCCGAGCACCTCCAAGCTCGCGCCCATGCGCAGCAGCAACCAGGGGGCGTGCCGGACCGACTCGATCGGCAGCCGCAGCACCCTCCAGCCGTCCTCTCCCGGCGGCCCGGCCGTCGCCAGGGCCGCCTCGACGGGACGCGTGCCCGCCGTGAAGCGCAGCATCTCCTCGGCGCCGGGGGCGAGGCGCACGGTGGCCTCGTACGGGTACATGCGCTCACGGAAGTCCTCGGAGTAGTCCTGCCAGAACTCCGCCAGGTCGAAGCCCTCGGGGCGGGTGAAACGGGCGGACAGGGCCTCGGCGGAGATGATGCGCGAGACCCGGTAGGTGCGCGGCCCGGCGTCTTGCGGGGCGGCGATCATGTACCAGGACCCGCCCTTCAACACCAGCCCGTACGGCCGGACCTGCCGGGTGACCTCGGCGGGACCCCAGCGGCGGTACAGCATGCGGATCTCGCGACCCTCCCAGACGGCGTCGGCGACCAGGCCCAGCAGCGGGACGTCGTCGGCGTCGCGGTACCACCCGGGGACGTCGAGCAGGAACCGCTCGCGCATGCGGGAGGCGTGCGAGCGCGGCTCGGGCGGCAGCGCGGCCAGCAGCTTGAGCTCGGCGGCGGCGGCCACGTCCGCCAGGCCCAGCTCGGCGGCGGGCCCGGGCAGCCCCGCCAGGAAGAGCGAGGACGCCTCCTCGGCGCTGAGCCCGTTGAGCCGGGTGCGGTACCCGTCCAGCAACCGGTAGCCGCCGGCGGGCCCGCGGTCGGCGTAGACGGGGACGCCGGCCGACGACAGCGCCTCCACGTCCCGGTAGACCGTGCGGATCGACACCTCCAGCTCCTGGGAGATCTCGGCGGCGGTCATCCGGCCGCGCGTCTGGAGGAGCAACAGCAGGGACAGCAGCCGGCTCGCACGCATAGGCCACAGTCTCCACGATTTGCCAACCTCACATGACAGATGTTCATATGAACGCATGGATCGTTTGCGTGCCATCATGGAAACCCTCATGACCTCGGACAGCGTGTCCGTCGCCGAGCTCGCCGCCGAGCACGGCGTGTCGGAGATGACCATCCGGCGGGACCTCGACGAACTGGCCCAGCAGGGGGTCGCCCGGCGGGTTCGCGGCGGGGCGCAGAGCCTGCTGCTGCGCGGCGAGGAGCCCCCCTTCGGCGTGCGCGAGCACGAGTCGATCGACGCCAAGCGCCGCATCGCCGCCGAGGTGACCGCACTGATCGCCGACGGCGAGGCGGTCGTGCTGGACGGAGGCACCACGGCCCTGGAGGTCGCCCGCGCCCTCCACGACCGCAGGGTCACCGTGCTCCCACTGTCGCTGCAGTCGATCCAGGCCCTAGCGGACGCCCCCCGCGTGCGGCTGGTGCTGCCCGGCGGCGAGGTCCGCCGCGGCGAGCTGAACGTCACCGGGCCGCTCACGGTCGGCACCATCGGCGGGCTGCGCTTCGACACCGCGGTCATCGGCTGCTGCGGCCTGTCCGCCGAGCACGGGATGACCGCCCACGACCTCGCCGAGGTCGCGGTCAAGCAGGCCGCGATCGGCTCCGCGCGGCGCGTCATCGCCGTCGCCGACTCCACCAAGTTCCGCCAGACCGCGTTCGCCGCCGTCTGCCCCGCCTCCCGCCTCGACGTGCTCGTCACCGACTCCGGGATCCCCCGCGACCAGCACGACGCCCTCACCGCCGCCGGCGTGACCGTCCGCGTCGCCGCGTGAACGCCGTGACACGAACCCTCACCGGCGCCCGGTCCGACGCCGACGCCGCGCTGCGCCGCGCCCGCCTGGCCGTGTACGTCACCTTCGCGATCCCGGGCGTCGCCCTCGGCGTGTGGACCGCGCGCATCCCCGCCATCAAGGAACGGCTCGCGCTCGGGGACGGGCAGCTCAGCCTGGCCCTGCTGGCCGTCGCCGCCGGCGCGCTCGCCGGCATGCAGGTCATCGGACGGCTGGTCGACCGCCACGGCGGCGCGAACGTGATGGTGCCGCTCGCCTTCGCCCAGGCGGCGGTGCTGCTGCCGCCGGCCCTCATGCCGAATCTGATCGGCCTGGCGGCCTCGCTCGCCTTGTTCGGCGTCGTGCACGGCATGGTGGACATCGCGATGAACGCGGTCGCCGTCGAGGTCGAGCGCGCCTGGAGACGGCCGCTGATGTCCTCCTTCCACGCCGTCTTCAGCGTCGGCGGGTTCACGGGCGCGGCGATCGGCGGCCTGTTCGCCCACGCGGGCGTGGGACCGTGGCCGACGTTCGCCGCCACCGCCGCCCTGCTCGCGGTCCTGGCCGCCATCTGGTCCCGCCCGATCCTGCGCGCCATGCCCGCCGTGCGCGCCGCCGAGGCCGGTCAGGACGCGCCGCCCGGCCCCGTCGCGCCACCCGGACCCGCGGAATCACCGGAGACCGCCACGGCCGCCGAGACCCCGCTCGCCGCCGTACCCGGCCCGTCTGGAACGCCGGGGACGGCCGGGAAGGCACGGGCCGGCAGCGGAGCGCTGAGCGTGCTGTTCCTCGGCCTGCTCGCGTTCTGCTGCATGGTCGGCGAGGGCGCCTCCGCCGACTGGGGCTCGGTCTACCTGCGCGAGGACCTCGGCAGCTCCGCGGGCCTCGCCGCCGCGGCCTACGCGACCTTCTCGATCATGATGACCGCCGGGCGGCTGGCCGGGGACCGGCTCGCGGCGCGGTTCGGCCCGGTCGCGCTGGTGCGCTCCTGCGGGCTGCTCGCCGGCACCGGCTTCGCGGCGGCGCTGCTCGTGGGCCATCCCGTGGCCGGGATCATCGGGTTCGGCTGCTTCGGCGCCGGTCTCTCCTGCATCGTGCCCCAGGTGTTCTCGGCCGCGGGCAACCGCGACCCCGCGCGGGCGGGACGTGCGCTCGCCCGGGTGGCCGGCCTCGGGTACGCGGGCCTGCTCACCGGGCCCGTGCTGATCGGCGGCGCCTCCGAGGCGATCGGGCTGCCGCGCGCCCTGGCGATCCCGGCGGTCCTCGCCGTGTTCGTGGCCCTGGCGGCCCCAGCCGTGCGCGACGCCCGCGCGGCCCGCCGGTAGGGGCGGACCTCCCGGGACCGCGAGACGGTCCCGGGACGGAGCGGCCGGAGACCGCCGGCCGGCGTCCACCCGCTGCGCCACGTGGTGGACGCTCTCCTGGGTGGGCAGGCCGGTGCCGAGGTCGATGAACCGGCGGGTACCGGCGTTCGCCATGTGACGGACCGCGCGTCCGAGGAGCGGGGTGCGGTCAGATGTCCTGCTGCGGCTCGCCGGGCTCCGGGGGCGTCGTGCCGGAATCGTCCGGGGACGGGGAGGGCCACGGCTTGAGGGTGTCGTTCGGCGAGGGCACCGGCGGCGGCGTGGGCTGGAAGTAGGTGTTCGGCAGCGGCCGGGAGGGCGGCATGGTCTCGTCCTGGCGGCCGAGCATCAGCCAGAGGATGGCCCCGCTCAGCGTCAGCAGCGCGACCAGCGCCGACAGCGCGACCACCACCGCCCGCCGGGTCTCGGTCGGCGGCGGCGCGGGCGGCGGCGGCACCGGCAGCGCCGGCGCGCGGTCGCCCAGCCAGTACGGCACGAAGTCGGGCCCGTGCGTCTCGCCGATCAGCGTGCCGGTGACCAGCACCGACTCCAGGAACCACGCCGCGCCCGGGCCGCCGGGGACGTACGGCACGGCCACCCACGGCGCGGCGCCGCCGTCCATCGCGATCACCCGGGGCGCGCCCGCGGACCCCCGGCCGCGGGCACGGCCCAGCCAGCCGCGCACGCCGCCCCGCGCGGGCGAGGCCTGGCGTACCGCCATGAGGAACCGCTCGCGCGCCGCGGCGTCCAGCGCGGCGCCGCGGGTCAGCAGCGCGATCGACGCCACGCGGCCGTCGGAGTCCTGCCCGAGGTAGACGAACCCGGTGGGCAGGGCCTGCAGCCGCGCCTGCACGACGTACGCCCCCAGCCGGGGCGGGTCACCGTACTGCAGCGGAGTGGCCACGGTTGACATGAAAGCACACCAAGACACCCGGCTCACCGTGACGGTGCCGTGCACCTTTGGGCCGTGTTTGATGGAATGGCCGCATGACCGTTGCGGAAGAACGCAGTGACGGATCCGGACCGGACGACGGCGCCGACGCGGACCTCCGTCTGCTCCAGCAGTCCATCGCGGAGGTCCGGCGCGTGATCGTCGGCCAGGAGCACATGATCGAGAGGCTGCTGGTGGCGCTGCTGGCCCGCGGTCACTGCCTTCTGGAGGGCGTGCCCGGCGTCGCCAAGACCCTCGCGGCCTCGACCCTGGCCACGGTGGTCGGCGGCACCTTCGCCCGCATCCAGTTCACACCCGACCTGGTGCCGAGCGACATCGTCGGCACCCGCGTGTACCACCCCTCCAGCGAGAGCTTCGACGTCGAGCTCGGCCCCGTGTTCGTCAACTTCCTGCTGGCCGACGAGGTCAACCGGGCCCCGGCCAAGGTGCAGTCGGCGCTGCTGGAGGTCATGGCCGAGCGGCAGGTCACGCTGGCCGGGCGCACCCACCCGCTGCCCCGGCCGTTCATCGTGCTCGCCACCCAGAACCCCGTCGAGTCCGAGGGCGTCTACCCGCTGCCGGAGGTCCAGCGCGACCGGTTCCTGTTCCGGGTGCGGGTCCCGCACCCGACCGCGACCGAGGAGCTGGAGATCCTCCACCGCATGAGCGTCTCCCCGCCGCTGCCCGGCCGGGTGCTCGACCCGTCGCGGCTGATGTCCCTGCAGAAGCTGGCCGACCAGGTGTCGGTCCATCAGCTCGTCGCCGACTACGTCGTCCGCCTGGTCATGGCGACGCGCGCCCCCGCCGAGTACGGGCTGCGCGAGCTGGCCGAGGCGATCGAGGTCGGCGTCAGCCCCCGCGCCACCCTCGGCCTGGTCGCCGCCGGGCGCGCGCTGGCCCTGCTGCGCGGGCGCGACTACCTGCTGCCCGACGACGTGCGCGACGTCGCCGCGGACGTCATGGGGCACCGCCTGATGCTCACCTTCGACGCCCTGGCCGACGGCGTCGACCCCGAGTCCGTCGTCCGGCAGATCCTCTCGGCCGTGCCGCCCCCGCTCGTCGTCTGGAACCAGGCCCAGCGGTGACGGCCCCGCAGGCATCCGAGGACGCCCGGCCGCCCGGCGAATCGGGACGCGACCCCGAGCACGCCCTGCGGCGCCTGGAGCTGACCGTCGTGCGCCGCCTGGACGGCCTGCTGCACGGCCAGCACCAGGGCCTGCTGCCGGGCGCGGGCAGCGAGCTCGGCGACAGCCGCGTGTACGTCCCGGGGGAGGACGACGTGCGGCGCATGGACTGGGCGGTCACCGCCCGCACGACGGTCCCGCACGTCCGCGACCTGGTGGCCGACCGGGAGCTGGAGACCTGGGCCCTGGCCGACATGTCGCCCAGCATGGACTTCGGCACCGCCGCGATGGAGAAGCGCGACCTGGTCGTCGCCGCCGTGGGGGCGCTGGGCTTCCTCAGCAGCCGGGTCGGCGACCGGTTCGGCGCGCACGTCCTGCACGACGGGCACGTCCACCGCCTGCCGGCGCGGACCGGCCGCGCCGCGATGTACGCCCTGCTCCAGACGCTGATGGACGCCCCGCGCGGCACGCCGTCCCCCCTTCCCGCGACGACGCTGGCCGAGGCCGTGGAGGGGCTCGGCAGGGCGCACCGCAAACGGGGCCTGCGCGTGGTCGTGTCGGACTTCCTGGAGCTCGGCGAGGGCGGCGACGTCGCCACCGAGCGCCCGTGGGAGCGGCCCCTGCGCCGGCTCGCCGCCCGCCACCAGGTGCTCGCCGTGGAGGTCATCGACCCCCGCGAGCTCGAGCTCCCCGACGTCGGCCTGGTCGTGCTCACCGACCCCGAGACCGGGCGGACGCGCGACGTCCACCTCACCGCGAAGGTCCGCCGCGCCTACGCCGAGGCCGCCCACGCCCACCGCGAGGCCACCCGGCGCGCGCTGCGCCGCTGCGGGGCCGGTCACCTGGTGCTGCGCACCGACCGCGACTGGGTGTACGACATCGTCCAGTACGTCCTGAGATACCGCCGCACCGCGCACCTGGCCGGGCGGCACGCCGTCAGGAGGGCAGGCGCGTGATCTTTCTGTCTCCCGGCTGGCTGTGGCTGTTCGCGGCGGTGGCCCTCATGGCGGGGGCGTACGTGCTCACGCAGCTCGCCCGGCGCCGGTACGCCGTCCGGTTCACCAACCTCGCCCTGCTGAGCCTGGTCGCCCCCGAGCGGCCCGGCTGGCGCCGCCACGTGCCCGCCGCGCTGTTCCTGGTGATGATGAGCCTGCTGGTGCTGGGCGCGGCCCGCCCGGCGGACGCCACGCGCGTGCCCAGGGACCGCGCGACGATCATCGTCGCCGTCGACATCTCCCTGTCCATGGAGGCCGCCGACGTCACCCCCACCCGCCTGGTGGCCGCCAAGCAGGCGGCGCAGCAGTTCGTCAAAGACCTGCCCGAGCGGTTCAACGTGGGCCTGGTGTCCTTCGCCCGCTCGGCCGTGGTGGTCATCTCGCCCACGACCGACCACCAGGCGGTGATCACCGGGATCGGCAACCTCACCACGCGCCCCGGCACGGCCATCGGCGAGGCGGTGTTCAACTCGCTGGACTCGGTCCGCTCCTTCGACCAGCGCGCCGTCACCGACCCGCCGCCCGCGGCGATCGTGCTGCTGTCCGACGGCGACAACACCTCCGGCCGGTCGGTCAACGAGGCCGTCCAGGCCGCCGTGACGGCCCAC
The DNA here is from genome assembly GCF_040653595.1 of Sphaerisporangium sp. NPDC051011. Classification (NCBI taxonomy): domain Bacteria; kingdom Bacillati; phylum Actinomycetota; class Actinomycetes; order Streptosporangiales; family Streptosporangiaceae; genus Sphaerisporangium; species Sphaerisporangium sp. NPDC051011. The sequence continues at coordinate 39,121 of NZ_JBFAGG010000012.1, forward strand.
GTGCCCGTCTCCACCATCGCCTACGGCACCCCGGACGGCACGGTCGCCATCGACGGCCGCGACGTGCAGGTGCCGGTGAACAAGGCCACCCTGCAGTCCCTGGCCGACGGCACCAGCGGGCGCGCCTACAGCGCCGAGTCCGGGGACGAGCTGCGGGACGTCTACAGCCAGATCGGCACCTCGCTGGGCTACCGGGTGGTCAACAAGGAGATCGGCCAGTACTTCACCATCGCGGGCGTGTTCGCCGGCCTGCTCGTCGCCGGGGCCGCGATGCTGCTCGGGACGCGCCTGCCCTGACCGGCGCGCGGGCCCGCCGGCGCCGCGGGATCGACCAGGCCCCCGCGGTTGGTAACGTCTCTGCACGTGACGTCCAAGTCCACGGGGGCACATTACTTCGAGGAGCGGCCCGGCGCGGCCGCCCGGCCGGGCACGGTCGAGGTCGTCCTGCCCGACCTGCATCTGCGCCTGGCCACCGACAGCGGCGTCTTCTCCCCCGGCCGTCTCGACCCGGGCACGCGCGTGCTGCTGGAGACGGTCCCGCCACCGCCCGCCCGCGGCGACCTGCTCGACCTCGGCTGCGGGTACGGGCCGATCGCGCTGACCATGGCCTCGCGCGCCCCGGAGGCGACCGTGTGGGCGGTGGACGTCAACCGGCGCTCGGTGGAGCTGTGCGCGCGCAACGCCCGGGCCGCCGGCCTTGACAAAGTAAGGTCGGTGCACGTGGACGAGGTGCCGCCGCAGGTGCGGTTCTCGGCCATCTGGTCCAACCCGGCGATCCGCATCGGCAAGCCCGCCCTGCACGCCATGCTGACCCGCTGGCTCGACCGGCTGATCCCCGGCGGCTCGGCCTACCTGGTCGTGCAAAAGCACCTGGGCTCCGACTCCCTGCAGCGCTGGCTCGGCGACCAGGGCCACCCGGTCACGCGGGTGGCGTCCCGGTCGGCCTACCGCGTGCTCAAGGTCGACGCCCGGCCGGGCCCCCGCGACGCCGCCACCGGCCCCGCGACCGGCGCCACCACCGACACCACCGACACCACCGACACCACCACCGACACCGCGACCGACGAGGAGCGATGAACGCCCGATGAGCGCAGGCACCCGCAGGCAGTTGCGCCCCACCGACGTCAAGCGGCTCAACCGCTCCTACCGGCGCGGCACCGCGAACCGGCTCTCGCTGATCCTGGAGTCGGTGACGGGCCCGTACAACGTCGGCTCGCTGTTCCGCACCGCCGCGGCGTTCGGCGCCGACGAGCTGTGGCTGGCCGGCAACGCCACCCCGCCCACCAACCCCAAGGTGCAGAAGACCGCGCTCGGCACCGACAGGCTGGTCTCCTGGCACGAGGCCGTCCCCGCCCTGGAGGCCGTGCGGGCCGCCAAGGACGACGGCTACACCCTGATCGCCGTCGAGCTGACCGAGGACGCCGTGCCCCTGCACCAGGCCCGCCTGGACCGGGACGTGTGCCTGGTGCTCGGCAGCGAGGACCACGGCTGCTCCCCCGCCGTGCTCGCGGCCGTCGACGAGGTCGTCTACATCCCGCAGGTCGGCCGGGTGGGCTCCTTCAACGTCGGCGTCGCCGGGGCCATCGTGCTCGCCGAGGCCCGCCGCCAGGAATGGGCCGCCGCCGGGGCCCCGTCCGCCGGCTGAGCCTCCCGCCGGGCCCGCCGCCCCGCACGTTTCGTGTCCGTTCGTAACCCAAATGTTCATTCGGTACGCTGACCTGACAGCCTTACACAGGGGATACTCCTGGTCGTGCAGCGCCGCTTCCCGTTCTTGGACCACCCGGGCCCGCTCGCCTTCGCCCACCGCGGCGGGGCCGCCGAGGGCCGCGAGAACACCATGGCCGCGTTCTCCCGGGCCGTCGATCTGGGGTACACCTACCTGGAGACCGACGCCCACGCCACGTCCGACGGCGTGCTGCTCGCCTTCCACGACCACACTCTGGACCGCGTGACCGACCGCCACGGCCGCCTGGCCGCGCTGCCCTACCGCGAGGTGCGCCGGGCGCGCATCGGCGGCGTCGAGGAGATCCCCCTGCTGGAGGACGTGCTCGGCACCTGGCCCGACGTGCGGGTCAACGTCGACGTCAAGGAGGCCCCGGCGATCGGCCCGCTCGCCGAGGCGATCCGCCGCACCGACGCCTACGACCGGGTGTGCCTGACGTCGTTCTCGGACATGCGCCTGGCCAGGGCGCGCATGGCGGTGGGCCGCCCGGTCTGCTCGGCGCTCGGCCCGCGTGGGGTCGCCAGGCTGCGCGCCGCGGCCATGGGCTCGGGGTACGGCCGCCTGCTCGGCGGGCTGGCCCGGCTCGGCGTCCCCTGCGCGCAGGTGCCGGTGGGCTTTCGCGGCATGCGGGTGACGACGCGCGCCCTGGTGCGCACCGCCCACGCGCTCGGCATGCAGGTGCACGTGTGGACGGTCGACGAGCCCCGCCAGATGGAGAGCCTGCTGGACCTCGGGGTGGACGGCATCATGACCGACAACATCTCGGGCCTGAGGGACGTCCTCGGCGCCCGGGGCCAGTGGCACCCCCGGCGGCCCGCCGCGCGGGCCTGACGCCTTCCACCGGCCCCCCTCACCCCCGTTTCGAGGCCAGGAGACCCCCGATGACCACGTCCATCGTCGCCGAGGACACCCCGAAGGCGCGCAAGCGCGAGCAGTGGGGCTGGTACTGGTACGACTTCGCCAACTCGGGGTTCCAGACCACGGTGATCACGGTCTTCCTCGGCCCGTACCTCACCGCGCTGGCCGAGAAGGCTGCGGGCGGCGAGAACGGCTTCGTCGCCTTCCTCGGCTTCGACATGCGCGCCAAGGCGTACTTCTCGGCGATCGTGACCATCTCGGTGGTCCTGCAGATCATCGTCATGCCGGTCGCCGGGGCGCTGGCCGACCACACGGGCCGCAAGAAGGAGCTGCTGGGCCTGTTCGCCTACCTCGGCGCGGCGGCGACGCTCTGCTTCTACTTCGTCGCGGGCGACGCCTACGTGCTCGGCGGGGCGCTGTTCGTGACGGCCAACGTGGCGTTCGGCGCGGCCATGGTCGTCTACAACTCGTTCCTGCCGCAGATCGCCGGAGCCGACGAGCGCGACGCCGTGTCCTCGCGCGGCTGGGGGTTCGGGTACCTCGGCGGGTTCCTGCTGCTGGCCGTGAACCTGTACCTGTACCAGCGCAGTGGCATCGAGGAGGGCCTCGCGGTGCGCATCAGCCTGGCCTCGGCGGGCCTGTGGTGGGCCCTGTTCACGGTGATCCCGATGCTGCGCCTGCGCAACCGCCCGGTGGAGGGCCACGACGCCACGGTGGCCCAGGCCGTCGGCGGCAGCTTCCGCCAGCTCGGCCGCACCGTCGCCGGGCTGCGCCACTACCCGCGCACGCTGCACTTCCTGCTCGCCTACCTGATCTACAACGACGGCGTGCAGACGGTGATCTCGTTCTCGGCGACCTACGCCGACCAGGAGCTCGATCTGGGCAAGGACGTGCAGATCACCGCGATCCTCATGGTGCAGTTCGTGGCGTTCGGCGGGGCCCTGCTGCTCGGATGGCTCGGCTCGCGGTTCGGCACCAAGCGCACGGTGCTGGCCAGCCTGGTGGTGTGGACGGGCGTCGTCGGCGTCGCGTACTTCCTGGAGAAGGGCGCGGCCGTGCAGTTCTACGCCATCGCCTTCCTGATCGCGATCGTCCTCGGCGGGACGCAGGCGCTGTCGCGGTCGCTGTACTCGCTGGTGATCCCCCCGGGCCGGGAGGCGGAGTACTTCAGCCTGTTCGAGGTGAGCGACAAGGGGTCGGCCCTGCTCGGATCGCTCACGCTGACGGTGGCCCTGCAGATCACCGACAGCTACCGCGTGGCGATCCTGTCGCTGATGATCTTCTTCGTGCTGGGATTCGCGCTGCTGGTGGCCGTCAACCTGCCGAGGGCCGTGCGCGAGGCGGGCAACGAGGCGCCCGCGCACCTCTAGCGCCGGCCCGCCTGGGGGCGCCGCCGTCGGGGAGATGCCGAAAGATCACCTTTGCGGCATACGGAAAGCGCGATTGGATCACCCCCAGGGTGGGAATCCATCCACGGTATCAAGCGTTGTAAGCCGTGGAGACCCACCCCTCAGAACGGGGCCCTCAGGAGGCATTGAAATATGGGCGAGCGTGCACTTCGCGGAACCCGGCTCGGAGCCACCAGCTACGAGAACGACCGCAACACCGATCTGGCCCCGCGTCAGGAGGTGCCTTACACCTGCCCGAAGGGCCATCACTTCGACGTTCCCCTTGCCGCCGAGGCGGAGATCCCGGCGACCTGGGAGTGCCGCAACTGCGGCGCCACGGCCCTGAGAGTCGACGCCGAGCAGCCCCAGCAGAAGAAGGCCAAGCCGCCGCGCACCCACTGGGACATGCTGCTGGAGCGCCGCACGATCGAAGACCTCGAAGAGGTGCTCAACGAGCGCCTGGCGATCCTCCGGGCACAGCGGCGCAGGAGCGCCTGACCTCTCGAAACAGGCACGATAGAGGCCGGCACGGCGTCTCCGGTTCACCCGCACGGGTGACCGGGGGCGCCGTTCGTCATGTCCGGCCTTTCCTTCCCGGCCGTACTCATGGCTCTCGAGCCCGCCCGTGCTCATGCCCGGCCGTCCGCGCCCTCCTCCTCCAAGACCTGCCCGCGGACGACCCGGGACGAGCCGTGCGCGGCCCCGTCGGGCCCCGGGCCCCCGAATCCCCCGCCCCCGAACACCGCGCCGTACGGCGACCTCGCCGCCATCGCCCGCACCCGCCGCCCCAGGAACCAGGCCAGCGCCCGGCGCGCCGCCGGGCGGGTGAACGGCAGGACGAGGGCGAACCCGGCGACGTCGGTCAGGAAGCCCGGGGCGAGCAGCAGCGCGCCGCCCGTGACCAACAACGCGCCGTCGGCGAGCTCACGGTCGGGCATGCGGCCGGACTGCAGGGCCTGGTTCAGCGCCCGCCACGCGCGGCGGCCCTCCCGCCGCACCAGCCACGCCCCGAGAATGCTGTCGAGGATCAGCAGGCCGACCGTCTGCCAGCCGCCGATGACCTCGCCGATCTGGATGAGCGCCCAGATCTCCAGCACCGGCACGACCAGGAACGCGATGAACAACGCGACACGCAGCATGGCTCCACCATCATCTCGGGGCACCTCGTGCACCTCGGGACGTACAACGCCCGAAACGGCCGGGATGGTTCCCCGCGCCGCCCGGACGGGCCCGCACCGGCGAGGGCCAGCGGGGTCAGCGCGTCCCGCGGACACGGCCCGGCAGGCCGGAGACGCCCCACACGGTGACCCGCCACAACGCCTCGGCGACGATCGCGCGGCTCATCTTGCTAGCCCCGGCCGTCCGCTCGACGAAGGTGATCGGCACCTCGGCCACGCGTAAGCCGCCCCGCACGGTGCGCAGGGTCAGGTCCACCTGGAAGCAGTAGCCCTCCGACCGCACGTCGTCGAGCCCGATCTTCTCCAGCGCCGAGGCGCGGTAGGCCCGGAAGCCCGCCGTGGTGTCGCGCACGGGCACGCCGAGCATCAGGCGGGCGTAGGTGTTGGCGCCCCGGGACAGCAACTCGCGGCCGACCGGCCAGTTGACCGTCTCGCCGCCGGGCACCCAGCGCGACCCGATCACCAGGTCGGCGCCGCCCGCCAGGGCCTCCAGCAGCTTGGGGAGCTCCTCGGGCCGGTGGGATCCGTCGGCGTCCATCTCGACCATGACGTCGTAGCCCTCGGCCAGCCCCCACCGGAACCCGGCGATGTAGGCGGCGCCGAGCCCCTGCTTGCCGGGGCGGTGCAGGACGTGGACATGATCGTCGGCGGCGGCCAGCTCGTCGGCGACGTCGCCCGTGCCGTCGGGGCTGTTGTCGTCGGCGACCAGGAGGTGGACGTCCGGCACGGCGGCCCGCAGCCGCGCCGCGATCATCGGAAGGTTCTCGCGCTCGTTGTAGGTGGGGACGATGACGAGCACCCGTCCGAGGGTGCGCTCCTCCATCACCTGTCCTCTTCTTCCGGTTCCTCCGGGTCCTGTGGGCCTCGTGTGCCCTGTCCGCCTTCCGCGCCCGGGGCGCGCCGCCGCGCGAGGGCGAGGGCCACGGCGCCGGCCCCGATGAGCGACAGTACCCATTCCGGCAGCGCGCCCACCCGCGTGGCGAGGGTGCGGCCGGTCTGGAGCGGCACGGTGATCACGGCCATGTCCTTGACGCGCTCGGCGGTGCGCCAGCGCACCCGGCCGGCCGGGTCGATGTAGGCGGATATGCCGGTCGTGGCGGCGATGACCACCGGGCGGGCGTGCTCGACGGCGCGGAGCTGTGACATGGCGAGCTGCTGCGGCGGCAGGTTGGTCAGGGCGTAGGTCGCGTTGTTGGTCTGCACGACGATCGGCGTGGCCCCTGTGAGCACGGTCGAGCGGACGGTGTCATCGAAGGCGACCTCGTAGCACTCCACCGCGCCCACCGTCACCGGGCCCATCTTCAGGTCGCCGTCGCGGGTGCCGGCCAGCGACTGCAGGCCCACGAGGTTGACGCGCGCGATGAACTTGGACAGCAGATCCTTGAAGGGGACGAACTCTCCGAACGGGACGAGCCTGCGCTTGTCGTAGAACGCCCCGGGGCCGCTCGCCGGATCCCAGACGATGCCCCGGGTCATGCGGTGCTCGCCGTCGGGGTGGCGCACCACCGCGCCGACCAGCACCGGGACCCCGATGTCGCGCACGGCCGCGTCGATCACCTCGCGGGCGTAGGCGTCGCGGTAGGGGTCGATGTCGGTGGAATTCTCCGGCCAGATCACGATGTCCGGCCTGGCGATCCTGCCCTCGCGCACGGCCCGGGCCAGCTCGTGGGTCTCGTCCGCGTGGTTGCGCAGGACGACGGCGGGCTGGTCGCCGAGGAAGCCCATGCCCCGGCCCGGCACGTCGCCTTGGATCACGCCGACGCGCACGGTGCCGGATGGCGCGCCCTGCTGCCGCGGGAGCGCGTACCCCACCGCGGACCCCACCAAGGGCAGCGCGACCACGCCCGCCGACAGGCAGGCGGCCGGCCAGGGCGGCGTCCCCCCGGCCGGGCGCGCGCGCCGCGCGAGGGCGGGCAGGCGCGGGGCAAGGGCGGTGAGCAGGGCCGCGAGCAGCGTGCCGCACAGCACGACCGCGAAGGTCACCAGCGGGGCGCCGCCCAGGGCCGCGTACGGGGTGAAGGGCGTGTCGCCCTGGCTGAACGCGACGCGTGCCCAGGGGAACCCGCCGACGGGGAACCGGCCGCGCAGCCATTCCTGGGCGATCCACAGGGCGGCGACCCACAGCGGCCAGCCGCGCAGCCGCGTGACCAGGGCCGCGCCGGCGGCCAGAGCCCCCCAGAACAGGCTCTCGATCGCCACCAGCGCCAGCCACGCGTCGTCACCGATCGGCCGCACCCACGCCAGCGTGGGCAGCAGGAACGCGACGGCGCCGAGGTAACCGACCCACGCGGCCCGGCGCGCGGGGAGGCCGCGCACCGCCAGCGTGAGGGACGCGATGCCGATCGGGGCGAGGAACCACAGCCCGATCGGCGGAAAGGCGAGGTAAAGGAGGACTCCCCCGGCGAGGGAGGCGGCGATCCGCGCCAGGACGCGCGGGGGCGGCGGGCCGCCGGCGACGGCCGGCGTCCGTTCGTGCTGCTGCACCGTTCGCTGGGCCACAGGTGCGGTGTCTCTTCTCGCGGATCCTTCGGTGACCCCCGAACGCTATCGCCCGGCGGGCACCGCTCCAACCGCAGGGGCGGCGCGGCGGAGGATCGCGCATGGTGATCCCTGGGCACGGGTCACGCCCAGGAACCACGCTGCGTTGCGGCACGGGACGGGAAGAGGGCCCGGACGACCCTTCGGACCGGATCCGTCCCGTCGGCGGCGAGCGCGGAGTTCCGTTGTCTACTGGGTGTCCAGGCCCCTCCCGGGTCCAACCCCCCACCCGGCTGGGGTGCCCCGACTCGACGGAACGCCAGCGCTGCGCCTGGCTGAGCAGACGGAGTCGTGCTCCGTCATGACGCAGAATCCGACGATGTCTGAAGACGGCCAACCGGTAGTCCCGTGCTGGACTGTCCAGCAAACTACCGACCTCAGCTCAGATGTCAACCGTGTCCCGATCAGCGGAAACCTAAGTTTTCGCAGCTAGGACAGGAGACGTGAGTGCCGCCATGTGCGCCGATGGGGGTGTTTATGCAGCTCATGCGCATGCACCTCGTGATCTCCGGACGAGCCCGGCACACCGTCAGGGGGCCTCGATGCCTCCGTCCGGGCGCCGCACGCCGGCGGCCCACCGCTCGAACAGGTGGGTGGACGGCGGGAAGGCGGCCGCGGCGGTCTCGTCCAGGCCGATGCCCCAGCCCGGCGCGTCGTTGGGGTACAGATGACCGCCGCGCGGGACGAGCGTGCCGGGGAAGACCTCCAGGGTGGCGTCGTTGTAGATGTGCCCCTCCTGGATCGCGAACGCGGGCGAGGTGACGTCCAGCGCCACGTTGGCCGCCGCGCCGACCGGCGAGACGTCGGCGGGCGCGTGCCAGGCCGTGCCGACCCCGGTGAGCTCGCACAGCGCCACGAGCTTGCGGGCGGGGGTGAGCCCGCCGACGGCCGAGACGTGGCACCGCAGGATGTCCACGCCGCCGCCGGTGACCAGCCGGGCCGCGTCGGGGACCGAGGCGACCTGCTCCCCCACGGCGATCGGCATGGGGGCCGCCTCCCGCAGCTCGGGGAGCCGGTCGTACAGCTCCAGCGGGATCGGGTCCTCCAGGAAGAACAGCCGGGCGGGCTCCAGGGCGCGGGCCATGCCGATGGCCTGCTTGACGGTGAGCCGGTGGTGGACGTCGTGCAGCAGTTCGATCTCGTCGCCCAGCTCGGCCCGGGCCGTGGCCAGGACGTCCGGCGTGGTGCGCAGGTAGTGCAGGACGTCCCATCCGTCGGGGTTGGGGTGGCTGGGGTAGGCGCCGCCCCTGCCCGGCGCGCCGTAGCTGCCGAGTCCCGGCTGCCCGACCTGGACGCGCACGTGCCGGAACCCGGCGGCGATGATCTCGCGGGCCTGGCCTAGGGTCTCGGAGAGAGTCGCGCCGCCCGCGTGCAGGTACAGCGCCGCCGCCGCGCGCACCCGCCCGCCGAGCAGTTCGTAGACCGGCATGCCCGCGCGTTTGCCCGCGATGTCCCACAACGCCTGGTCGACGCCGGACAGCGCGCTGTTGAGCACCGGGCCGCCCCGCCAGTAGGACGTGAGGTGCACCATGCGGGTGATGTCCTCGATGTCGGCCGGGTGGCGGCCGATCAGCATCGGGGCGACGTGCCGCTCGACGGTGGTGACGACGGAGTGGAAACGCTGGGTGAAGGTGGCGCAGCCGAGGCCGTACAGCCCGGGGTCGCTGGTGTCGACGCGGACCACGACCAGCGGGACGCCCTCGGGCGCGGTGACGATCGCCCGCACGCCGGTGATCCGCAGGCGGTCGCGGGCCGGCCAGGGAGCCTGGGTCTGCGGCATCACGACGGCCTCGCGCGGCGCCGGGGCCGCGTCCTCACGGGCGATCATGGTGTCACCTCACCGGTGTGGGCCTCGACGGGGTACAGGTGCTCGGCCTGGAAGCCCAGCAGCCGGGAGGCGGCGCTCAGGTCGATGGGGACGGCGCGCCCGGGCAGCGGCGCCCGCCGTTCGGCCCCCGGGTGGTAGCGGTCGAGCAGTTCCTCGGTGGGCAGCGCGCACAGGGTGGTCGGCGCGGCGAGGAAGACGACGTTCGCGCCGGTCAGCGGGCGCGTCGCCGCGAGCCGGTTGGCCCGGGCGGCGTCCCTGAGGTCCAGGTAGGACCACAGCTCGCGGGCCCCCTCGGCGGGGTCCCGCGCGTACATGGCCGCGCGGTCGGGCAGCTTGTCGCCGGGGCCGCCGAGCAGCGGGAAGCGCATGGCGACCGAGTCGACGCCGTGACGGCGGGCCATCATGACGGCGATGGCCTCGTCGGTCTGCTTGGACAGCGCGTACGGGTCCTCCACCTGCAGGGGCAGCGCCTCGTCGATCGGCACGTAGGCGGGGTGCAGCGCGCGCGGCGAGAACGGCAGGCCGAGGACCGAGAGGCTGCTGGCGAACACGACCCGCCGCACACCGGCCCTGGCGGCCTCCTGGAAGACGGCGAAGGTGGCCCGGGTGTTGCCCAGGAACACCTCCTCCGGCGTGCCGAGGGTCGGGGCCGGGATGGCGGCCAGGTGGATCACGGTGTCCACGCCGTCCATGGCGGCCCTGACGGTCTCAAAGTCGCCGGCCTCGCCGGTGACCACTCGGTCGGCGGGGAGGTCACCGGGGTCGTGGAGGTCGAGCGCGGTCACCGGGACCCCGTGCCCGGCGAGCAGGTCGAGCGTCGGGCGCCCCAGCCTGCCCGCCGCGCCGGTCACCAGGACGCGCCGCGTGTCGCGGGTCAAAAGATCACCACCTGAACGTCCGTGCGTTTCGTTGCCCGACCTGCCTACACCATCCGCCCGGGGCGGCGCGACCATCGGGCGCACGCCACGGCGGTCAGGGGGCCGGGACGGGCTCGCAGCGGGAGAGGATCCCGGGCAGCGGGCCGGTGTGGACGACGCCGAGCCGCTGGGTGGCGCGGGTGAGGGCGACGTACAGATCACCGGCGCCGTGCCGGGACTCGGCGAGGATCTCCCCGGGCTCGGCGACGATCACCGCGTCGAACTCCAGCCCCTTGGCCTCGGCGACGGTCAGGACGGCGACGGGGGCCTCCAGCGCGTCCGCGCCCTGCCCGGCCACCGCTTCGGGCACCGAGGAGGTGACGGCCTCCCCGAGCTCGGCGGCCCGGCCGGCGGGGACGATCACGACCAGGCGCCCGCCCTCGACGACCTCCCCCGAGACGATCGGCCCGAGCTCGCCGAGGTCGCCGACGCGGCGCGACCACGGCCGGGTGCCGGTCTCGCGCACCGAATCCGGCGCCCGCAGGGAGGGCCCGACCAGTGTGAGGACGTCGGCGGCCACGGCCATCAGCTCGACCGGGGTGCGGTAGTTGACGCTCAGCGTCTCCGCGCGCCAGCGGCCGGCGGCGTACGGGTCCAGGACCTGCTTCCAGGAGGTGGCGCCGGCGGCCGACCCGGTCTGGGCGATGTCCCCGACGATGGTCATCGAGCGGTTGGGGCTGTGGCGCATGAGCATGCGCCAGGCCATGGGCGACAGCTCCTGCGCCTCGTCGACGATGATGTGCCCGTAGGCCCAGGTGCGGTCGGCGGCGGCACGCTCGGCGGTCGTGAGGTGGATCTCGTCGTCGCGGTGCCGGGCGGCGAACCGCTCGGCGTCCAGGATGTCCGACATGCCGGTCAGTTCGAGGACCTCGCGGGCGTAGGTCAGCTCGGCGTCGCGCTCGGCCTCCTCGGCGCGGCGGGCGGCGGCGAGCTCCTCCTCGGCCTGCATCGCGGCGGCGCGCACCACCATCGGGTCGATGTCGCCGAGCAGTTCGGCGGCCTCGTCCAGCAGCGGCACGTCCGCCTCGGTCCACTGGACCCGGCCCGGGCGCGGCGCGCGGAACAGCAGGTCGCGCTCGGCCGTGCCGAGCCCGGCGTACTCCATGCGCTCACGGGAGCCGTACAGGCCGAGCAGGAGCTGCTGCGGCGTGAGGTAGGGCCACAGGCGGTTGAGCGCGGACTTGACGGCGGGCTCGGTGCGCAGTTCCTCGCGCAGGTCGGCGAGGTCGGACTCGTCGAGCATGCCCCGGCCGAGCACCTTGGCGGCCTGCTTGGCGAGCGCGCCGAGGACCTGGCGGACGAAGACCGACCTTGCCTGGTTGTGCGGGCGCCTGCTGCGCAGCGCGCGGCTTCGCGCCGTCTCGCAGACGCGCTGGTCGAGGCGCAGGGTGTACCGGCCGAGGTCGATGTCGATGGGCCTGCGGGGCATCCGCTGGCGGTCCTGGACGGCGCGGGCGATCACCTGGGCCATGCGGGCGTCGCCCTTGACGGCGGCGATGTCGTCGGGCTCGCGGTCGGTCGCGGTGACGCCGGGGAACAGCTCGCCGACGGTGGACAGCAGGACGTCGGTCTCACCGAGCGAGGGCAGGACCTGCTCGATGTAGCGCAGGAAGGTGAGGTTCGGGCCGACGATGAGCACGCCGCGGCGGGCCAGCCGCTCGCGGTGGGTGTAGAGAAGGTAGGCGGCGCGGTGCAGGGCCACGACGGTCTTGCCGGTGCCGGGCCCGCCCTGCACGACCAGGACGCCGTTCAGGTCGGAGCGGATCACGCGGTCCTGCTCGGCCTGGATGGTGGCGACGATGTCGCGCATGCGCCCGGTGCGCTTCTCGCCCAGGGAGGCCAGCAGGGCGGCCTCTCCGTTGAGGGTGGCCCGGTCGTCGTCGCTGAGCCGGTCGAGGTCGAGCAGGTCGTCGTCGACGCCGATGACGCGCCGTCCCCGGGTCTGCAGGTGGCGCCTGCGGGTGACGCCCATGGGCTCGGCCGGGGTCGCCCGGTAGAACGGCTGGGCGACGGGGGCGCGCCAGTCGATGAGAAGCCGGGTCTGCTCGTCGTCCGACAGGCCGAGGCGGCCTATGTAGAGGGGTTTCTCCTCGGCCAGGTCGAGGCGGCCGAAGCACAGGCCGTTCTCGACGGCCCACAGCCGCGCGAGGCGCTCGGAGTACATGACGGCGAAGGTGTCGCGCTCGGAGCGGTTCTGGTGGGTTCCTCCGCCGCCCTGGGCGAGCACGCCGTCGAGCTGCTTTCGTGTGCGCGCCCGGAGCAGGTCGAGCCGCTCGTACAGGCCGGCGACGTAACGCTGCTCCCTGGCGAGCTCGATTTGACGGGTAGTCCCTGCTTCATTATCATTGATAGTAATGTGAAACTCCGGGCGTATGTTGCTATTTGTGTCCATTGTGATAACAAGGGCTCAGAATAGCAGATCGGCCCTCGCGCTCGGGTTTTCGTCGCCGCCCTCCGAGGCGGCTTTTCTCTTGTACGGGCCCTTTTCTCCATTCCCCGTCTGATCCCCCGATCGCGCTCCGTTCACCCTCGCGCACGCCCTTCACCGGGGTCGGGGCCCTCTGGCCGATGATCGCCGCACATCAGCGAGGTGCTACCGAGTTCGTCCGCAGTGCTCCGGCCTTCGGGCCCGGGGTGAAGCGGACTGTCCCGCGTAGCGGGGCAGGGAAAGCCGATCCGCCGCCAACGGCCGATCGGCGTTACCCGGCGGAGTCGAGCTGGTTGTGCCGTTCGATCCGCCGGGCGGGTGGCAGACCAGGGCCGCGGGGTTCGCGGTGACGTTCGGCGGTGGCCGGCTTACCAGTGAAGTAGGCGCCCCAGGTGTCGCGGATTTCTCGAACACTCATTCGTTCGGTCCGGTACCAGGTTACTCTTGGCGCCGTGCAGCTCAGGTACGACTTCCGCCTCTACCCGACCGCTGGTCAGCGCGTCGCGCTGGCGCGGGCGTTCGGGTGCGCGCGGGTGGTGTTCAACGACGGTCTGCGCGCACGGACGGACGCCCATGCGGCCGGGCTGCCGTACGTTTCGGACGGGGAGTTGTCCAAGCGGGTCATTTCCGAGGCGAAGAAGACGCCGGAGCGCTGCTGGCTGGGTGAGGTGTCGGCTGTGGTGTTGCAGCAGGCGCTGGCGGACCTGAACCAGGCGTTCCGGAACTTCTTCGACTCGATCAGCGGGAAGCGGAAGGGGCCGAAGGTGGGCCCGCCCCGGTTCCGGTCCCGCAAGGACAACCGGCAGGCGATCCGCTTCACCAGGAACGCCCGGTTCTCCATCACCACGGGCGGGAGGTTGCGCCTGCCGAAGATCGGGGACGTGGACGTCCGCTGGTCCCGCTCCCTGCCCGCCGGACCGTCCAGCGTGACGGTGGTCCAGGACGCGGCCGGACGGTACTTCGCCTCGTTCGTCGTCGACGTCGAACAGCGGCCCCTTGCGCCGGTCGAGTCCGAGACAGGGATCGATCTGGGACTGGGGCACTTCGCGGTCCTGTCCGACGGGCGGAAAATAGACGCCCCGCGTTTCCTTCGCCGCGCGGAGAAGAAACTCAAGAAGCTCCAGCAAGCGCTGTCCCGCAAGGCTGAAGGGTCGAGCAACCGGGCCAAGGCCCGGCGGAAGGTCGCCCGGCAGCACGCCAAGGTCGCCGACGCGCGCCGCGAGTTCCACCACCAGCTCTCCACAAAGATCATCCGCGAGAACCAAGCGGTGATCGTGGAAGACCTGGCCGTGGGGGGACTGGCGCGCACCCGGCTGGCCAAGAGCGTGCATGACGCGGGCTGGTCGGCGTTCGTCGGCATGCTGGAGTACAAAGCCGCCCTGTACAGGCGGGTCTTTCATCGGATCGACCGGTGGTTCCCCTCCTCCAAGCTGTGCTCGGACTGCGGGGCCATCGCCGGCAAGATGCCATTGCACGTCCGGGAGTGGACCTGCCTGTGCGGGGCGGTCCACGACCGGGACGTCAACGCCGCACGTAACATATTGGCCGCCGGGAGGCGGCAGGTCGCCGCTGGACGGAAACCCGTGCCTGAGATGGGCGGGAAGCGGAGACCCAAAACGCCTGTGGAGACCCGTAAGACCCCCGCCCCCGCGCCCCGGCGCGGTGAGAAGGGCACGGTCAAGGAAGCAGGAAGCCACCGACGTGCCGCCGCGTGAGCATGCGCGGCACAGGCGGAATCCCCGGGCTTCAGCCCGGGGAGCGCGTCAACAACCTGGTCACAGCTTGGTAGAGCCTATTGACCCTGGTCGGGGGCGTGGCGGTACGGTCCTAGTGAGTTAGTAACCTTTCCTAACTTGCGCCGGGGACTGTCCGTGTGGTGAGGAGTATTGGGCGGTATGAACACGAATTCGCAGCCGGGAACGCCCAGCCTGCTGCGCGCGATCAACGACCGCGCCGCGCTGCAGGTGCTGCTGGAACGCGGGCCCCTGACCCGCCCCGAGCTCGGCGTCCTCACCGGCCTGTCCAAACCCACGGCCTCGCAGCTGCTCATACGCCTCCAGGAGGCCGGCCTCGTCGTGCTGGACGGCATCCGCGAAGGACTTCCCGGGCGCACGGCCGAGCTGTACCGGATCAACCCCGTCGCCGCGCACGTCGTCGCACTGGACGTGACGCCCGCGCGCATCGCCGCCCGCGCCGCCGACATCACCGGCGCCGTCCTGGCCGACCATATCCTGCCCACCCCCGGCCGTAGCGCCGGCAACGTCGTCGAACGGGTGCGCGCCTCCGTCAACGGGGCGTGCCTGCAGGCCGGCATCGACCCCGCCGCCCTCCATCGCATCGTGATCGGCATCCAGGGCGCCGTCAACCCCGCGACCGCCCGCCTCGGCTACGCCGCCCACATCCCCGGCTGGCACATCCCCGACCTCGTCGGAACCCTGCGCGACGGGCTCGGCGTGCCGGTCGACATCGAGAACGACGTGAACCTCGTCGCGCTGACCGAGCAGGCCCACGGCATCGCCCGCGGCCACGCCGACTTCATCCTGCTGTGGGCGGACGCGGGCATAGGAGCCGCGCTCGTGCTCGGCGGCCGGCTGCACCGCGGCGCGACCGGCGGTGCCGGCGAGGTCGGCTACATGCCCACCGTCGGCGCGCCGACCTCCCGCGAGACCGGCAAGCGCGGCGACCACGGCTTCCAGGCCCTCGTCGGCGGCCCCGCCGTGCTGAAGCTCCTGCGCTCGCACGGCGTCCGCGGCACCGAGCCGGCCCAGGCCGTCCGCAACGCCGTGCGCGACGCCGCCGTCGGAAGCGGCCGCGCGGAACGCGCCCGGGAGGCGCTGCGCGAGGTCGCCGCCCGCCTGGCCATGGGCCTCGCCCCCATCACGGCCGTGGTCGACCCCGAGATCGTCGTGCTCACCGGCGGCATGCTGCTCGCCGGCGGCGACCTCCTGGCCGAACTGGTCGAGCAGGAACTGCACCTGCTCACCTTCCCCCGGCCGCCGGTACGGGTCTCCAGCGTCGACGGCAACCCCGTGCTGACCGGTGCGCTCGGCCTCGCCCTCGCCACGACCCGCGACGAGATCTTCAGCTCCACCGTCCCGTCCGCCCTTCCCGACCCCTCCTGACCCCTCCTGCCGCCTTCCCCCGGATTCCCCGGACCCGCGCGCTCCCGCCGCCCCTCGTGCGACCTCCTGATCACCGACCACCCGTAGGAGGAATTCCGTGAAATCACCTCTGCTGCTCGCCGCGGCGGCAGGTCTGGCCCTACTCGCGTCGACCGCCTGCACGGCCGGAACCGAGAGCGCGCCCGGCGTGCCGTCCGCGGGAAGCACCCCTGACAAGGAGCCGGTGACCATCACCATGTGGCACGGCTTCTCCGCCGACAACGAGATCAAGGCGTTCGAGGACGCCCTGGCCGGCTTCAGGCAGAAGTTCCCCTGGATCACCGTCAACACCACCAAGGCGGTCCAGGACGACCAGATCATCCAGTCCGTGCGCGGCGGCAATCCGCCGGACGTGGCGCTGTCCTTCACCACCGACAGCGTGGCCACCTTCTGCAAGACGGGCCTGTTCCAGAACCTGGAGCCGTACCTCGCGGCGGCCAAGATCGACGAGTCGATCTTCCCCAAGGTGATCGCCGAGTACACCGAGTACGACGGCAAGCGGTGCGTGATGCCCATGCTCGCCGACACCTACGGCCTCTACTACAACAAGAAGCTGATGAAGGGCGCCCAGCCGCCCAAGACGCTGTCGGAGCTGGCCGACCTGGCCAAGAAGCTCACCGTGCGCGACGCGGACGGGACCATCAAGGTCGCCGGCTTCAACCCCAGCGCCCAGATGTACGAGAACGTCCCGATCCACACCGGCCCGATGGTCGGCGCCAAGTGGACCAACCCCGACGGCACCTCGGCCATCGGCGCCGACCCGGCGTGGAAGCAGCTCATGACCTGGCAGAAGGGCCTGGTCGACTGGTTCGGGTACGACCAGCTGGAGAAGTTCCGCAAGACCTTCGGCGACGAGTTCTCGGCCGACAACCCCTTCATGAAGGGCAAGGTCGCCATGGCCATCGACGGCGAGTGGCGCAACGCCATGATCGCCGCCGACGCGCCGGACCTCGACTACGGCACCGCCCCGCTGCCCGTGGCCGACGACAAGCCCCAGCTCTACGGCAGCGGCTTCATCGCCGGAACGGTCGTCGGCATCCCGCGCGGCGCCAAGCACCCCGAGGCGGCGTGGGACCTGGTGAAGTACCTCACCACCGACACCGACGCGCTGGTGACGCTGTCCAACGCGCTGCGCAACGTGCCGAGCACCCTGCCCGCCCTGCAGTCGCCGAAGCTGGACAAGGACGCCAACTTCCAGACGTTCCTCGACATCTTCGCCAACCCCAACAGCAGCACCCTGCCCGCGCACATCAACTCGGCGTTCAACCAGCAGACGCTGCAGGAGGCCCAGAACAACTGGGAGTCCGGACGCGCCAAGGACCTGGACGCCCTGCTCGCGGACGTCGACAAGAAGATCAACGACAAGCTCAAGCTGACGGCGGGCGGCTGATCATGGCCGCGACGACGCTCGGGCGTCGAAGGAAGGCGGTGCCGGTCGGCGGCCGGCACCGCCCCACCCTGCGGGCGCTGCTCTACCTGTCCCCGTGGCTGGTCGGATTCGGGGTCTTCTTCGCCTATCCGCTGATCGCCACCGTCTACTTCTCGTTCCAGCGCTACGACCTGTTCACCCTGGAGCCGGTCGGCCTGCTCAACTACGAGTACTTCCTGCGGGACGAGGCCGCGTGGACCTCGATCCGCAACACGCTGTGGCTGGTCGTGGTGATGGTGCCGGCGCGGGTGCTGTTCGGCCTCGGCGTCGCCCAGCTCGTCACCAAGCTGAAGTCGGGCGTCGGAGTGTTCCGGACCATCTTCTACCTGCCGTCCCTGGTGCCGCTGGTCGCCGGGACGCTGGGGTTCGTCTTCCTGCTCAACCCGGGCACCGGCCCGGTCCCGACGATCCTTTCGGCGATCGGCATCCCGTCCCCGGACTGGTTCGGCGACCCGGCCTGGGCCAAGCCGGGGCTGACCCTGCTCGCGCTGTGGTCGGTCGGCGACCTGATGGTCATCTTCCTGGCCGCGCTGCTGGACGTGCCCAAGCAGCTCTACGAGGCCGCCGCGCTGGACGGGGCCGGGCCCTGGCAGCAGTTCTTCCGGGTGACCCTGCCGGTGATCCGGCCGGTGCTGATGTTCGCCGCCGTCACCGGCGTCATCCAGACGCTGCAGTACTTCACCCAGGCCATGGTGGCCGCCCGCGTGGCCTCGGGCTCCACCGACTCCGCCGGGTCGGTGTTCACCCCCGGCTACCCCGGCCAGTCCACCCTGACCTTCCCCGAGTGGCTCTTCCACCAGGGGTTCCGCGACTTCGCCATGGGTTACGCCTGCGTTCTGGCGCTCATCCTGTTCGCGGTGTCGATGGTGTTCACCCTGTTCCTGCTGCGGCAGTTCCGCGGCCTCGGCGAGGAGGACGCATGACGCTCACCCTCGCGCCCGCCTCCCGGGCGCGCAACGCTGCCGGCCGTACGCGCGTCCCGCGCCGGCGGGCCACGCTGAACTGGATCGCCACCCACGCCATCGCGGTCGCCCTGTCGATCATGTTCCTCGGCCCGCTGGTGTTCATCGCGCTGACCGCCGTCATGACCGATCACCAGGCCCTCACCTCGCAGCTGTGGCCGAAGGACTGGGAGTGGGGCAACTTCGCCGAGATCTTCCAGAAGGCGCCGCTGCTCACCTGGATCCTCAACACGCTCATGTACGCGGTGCTGGCCACCGTGTTCATGCTGATCTCGTCGATCCCGGTGGCGTACGCGCTGGCGCGGCTCCGCTTCCCGGGGCGCAAGGTGGCGACCCTGCTGGTCATCACCACGATGATGCTGCCGCCGCAGGTCGTCGCCGTGCCCATCTACATCCTGTGGGCGCGCTTCCACCTCACGGGCACGCTGTGGCCGCTGATCCTGCCGATGCTGCTCGGCGACGCATTCTCGATCTTCCTGCTGCGGCAGTTCCTGGCGACGATCCCGAAGGAGTACTCCGACGCCGCCCGCGTCGACGGCTACGGCGAGTTCGGGACGCTGGTGCGGGTCATCCTGCCGATGGCCAAACCCGCGATCGCGGCCGTCGCCCTGTTCCAGTTCTTCTACTGCTGGAACGACTACTACGGGCCCCTGCTGTACGCGGGGACCGACACCTCCCACTGGACGCTGTCGGTGGGCCTGGCCTCCTTCAGAGCCGTGCACCGCGTCCAGTGGAACCTGACCATGGCGGCCACCCTGCTCGCCATGGCACCGGTGATCATAGTGTTCTTCTTCGCCCAGAAGGCGTTCATCGAGGGCGTCAAGCTGACGGGAGTCAAATGATGAAACTGGCCGTTGTCGGGGGCGGCTCCACCTACACGCCTGAACTGATCGACGGTTTCGCCCGCCTGCGGGAGGAACTGCCGCTGTCGGAGATCACGCTGATCGACCCCGACGAGCGGCGGCTGTCGCTGGTGTCGGGCATGGCGTCGCGGATGCTCGCGCGGGCCGGGCACCCGGCCACGGTGAGCACGGCCACCACCATCGAGGACGGCGCCGCCGGCGCGCAGGCCGTCCTCATCCAGCTGCGTGTCGGCGGGCAGGCGGCGCGCGACGTCGACGAGACGCTCCCGCTGGAGTGCGGCTGCGTCGGGCAGGAGACCACCGGCGCCGGGGGCCTCGCCAAGGCCCTGCGGACCGTTCCCGTGGTACTGGACATCGCCGAGCGGGTCGCCAAGGCCGCGCCCGGCGCGTGGATCGTCGACTTCACCAACCCCGTCGGCATCGTCACCCGGGCCCTGCTCCAGGCCGGGCACCGGGCGATCGGCCTGTGCAACGTGGCGATCGGCTTCCAACGGCGCTTCGCCGCCAACCTCGGCGTCGCCCCCGAGCGCGTCTCGCTCGGGCACGTGGGCCTCAACCACCTGACGTGGGAACGGTCCGTGTACCTGGACGGCGTGGACGTGCTGCCCAAGCTGCTCGCCGACCACGGCGAGCAGATCGCCGGCGACATCGGCCTGCCACCGGCGCTGATCCGCAGGCTCGGCGTCGTGCCGTCGTACTATCTGCGGTACTTCTACGAGCACGACGCGGTGGTCGCCGAGCAGCGCTCCAAGCCGTCGCGGGCCGCCGAGGTCGCCGCGATGGAGGAGAGGCTGCTCGCCATGTACGCCGACCCGGCCGTCGACACCAAGCCCGCGCTGCTGGAGAAGCGCGGCGGCGCGTTCTACTCCGAGTCCGCGGTCGCGCTCATCTCCTCGCTGGTCAACGACCGGGGCGACACGCAGATCGTCAACCTGCGCAACGACGGCACGCTGCCGTTCCTGCCCGGCGACGCGGTGATCGAGGTCCCCGCGCGGATCGGCGCCACCGGGGCCACGCCGCTGCCCGTCGACCCGGTCGAGCCGCTGTACGCCGGGCTGATCGCCCACGTCACCGCGTACGAGAACCTCGCGCTGGAGGCCGCGCTGCACGGCGGCGCCGGCCGCGTGACCGACGCGCTGCTCGCCCACCCGCTGATCGGGCAGGCGTCGGTGTCGGCGGACCTCGCCGAGCGCCTGATCGCGGCCAACCGCGCCCACCTTCCGTGGGCGGTGCGGGCGTGACGACCATGCCACAGGCCGGGCGGGACGGCGCGCCGACGCCCGGAATCGGGGAGACCCAGGAAGGCGGAGCCGCGTGAAGACCGTCCTGGCGGTCGACGGAGGCAACAGCAAGACCGACGTCGCGCTGGTGGCCGAGGACGGGACGCTCCTCGCGCGCGAGCGGGGCCCCGGCTTCACGCCGCAGAGCTCGGGCGTCCCCGCCGCCATCGACGTCATCGGCGAGACCGTCCGGCGCATGCTGGGCGACGCCGCCGCCACGCCGTACGCCGACCTGGTGTCCGCGTACGTCGCCGGCGCCGACCTGCCCGTGGAGGAGCGGCTGCTCGGCGAGGAGATCTCCGCGCGGGGCTACGGCGCGGACGTCGTGGTCGGCAACGACACCTTCGCGCTGCTGCGCGCGGGCGCGTCCCGGCCGTGGGGCGTGGCGGTGGTGTGCGGCGCGGGGATCAACGCGGTCGGGGTCTCGCCCACCGGCGAGGTCGCCCGCTTTCCCGCCCTCGGCAGGCTCAGCGGCGACTGGGGCGGCGGCTACGGCCTCGGCGAGGAGGCCCTGTGGCACGCCGTCCGCGCCGAGGACGGCCGGGGCCCGGCGACGCTGCTGCTCGACGTGGTCCGCGGCCACTTCGGCACCCGGCTGGTCGAGGAGGTCGTCCTCGGGATCCACTTCGGCGAGCTGCCGTCCGACGTGCTGCACGGGCTCGTGCCCCTGTTGCTGGCGGCGGCGGCCGAGGGGGACGCCGTCGCCCGCGGGGTCGTGGAACGCCAGGCCGACGAGGTGACGGTCATGGGCGTGGTGGCGATGCGCCGCCTCGGCCTGCTGGAGCGGCCGTGCGAGGTCGTCCTCGGCGGCGGCGTGCTCACCGCGCGCCACCCCCTGCTGATGGGGCTGATCGAGCGGAGGTACGCCGCCCAGGCGCCGTCGGCGACGCTGCTGGTCGCGGACGTCCCGCCGATCGTCGGTGCGGCGCTGCTCGGCCTCGACCGGCTCGGCGCGAGCCCGGAGGCGGCGCGCCGGCTGCGGGAGAGCTTCAGCGAGCCGATCCCGGCACCGGTCCCCTGACCGCCGGGCCGTCGGGGGCGCCTCCGCTCAGGAGGCGCCCCCGGTGAGGTCCGGGGTGCGGTACTCGTACGGCGTGCTCAGCACGATCGTCGTGCGGGTGGCGACGTTCGCCACCGCCCGGATCTGCTGCAGCAGCAGTTCCAGCGCGTTCGGCGAGCGCACGCGCACCTTCAGGATGTAACTCTCGTCCCCCGCGACGCTGTGGCAGGCCTCGATCTCGGTGAGGTGTTCCAGCTTCTCGGGCGCGTCGTCGGGGGCGGAGGGGTCGATGGGCTTGATCGACACGAACGCCGTGAGGGGAAGGCCGACCGCCTCGTGGTCGATCAGCGCGGCGTAGCTCCTGATGACGCCGCGCTTCTCCAGCCTGCGCACCCGCTGGTGCACGGCGGAGACCGACAGTCCGGTCTCCCTGGCCAGATCGGTGAAGCTCATCCGCCCGTCTGCGGCGAGCAGCGTCACGATACGGCGATCGATGTCCTCCACTCCGTAAACGGTAGCGCCCTCTGAACCCGTTTCGTCACGCTTAGCGGTCACGGCATGGCCGCAACCGACACTTCCCGGTCACATGCCGGACTCCCCGGCTCCGCCCGGCGTTCCGCGCGCCCCCGCCCGAAACCCCGATCCGGGGCGCGATAGGGCCCGATATTCCGCCCCCGGAGCACACCTGGAGATCCCCGCACCTCGTCCCCACGATCCCCGTATTACAACGGCATGGGAACCCATCCACGGCAGGCCTGCGACGACGACGCCTGACCGCACGGCCCCCGCCGCGGTCGCCTGACCGCAGTGCCGGACCGGTTCAGGCGAACGCGGCACGGACGTACTCGGCCCATTGGCGCTCGAAGTCCTGCCTTCCGATCCCGAGCACCTCCGTGAGCGCTTGGTCGGACCCCGCGCCCCGGTAGTGGGCGAGCACGAACTCGACCGCCTTCCGCTCGCCGTACCGCTCCGCGATCATCTGGATCGCCAGCCCGCTGAGCTGGTAGTTCTCCCCGACGAGACCGTTGAGCTCCCAGGAGTCGTTGTCCGGGATCCGTCCCTCGAACGGCCGGTCGCCCTCGCCCCGGACGTACGCGCGCGTCTCCGGGGTCCGACCGTTGTCACCGAGGCTCTGGCCGTGGTGCTCGATGTACTCGGCGAAGCCCTCGATCACCCACTTCTCCCCCGACTCCGCGAACGCTTCGCTCGCCAGCGGTGCCAGCAGCGAGTGCGCGATCTCGTGCCGGAAGATCTCCCGTACCGCGTCCACCCCCTCGTCCGCGTCGCCGAAATGCCAGGGCGTGCTGTCCACGACGATCCGCGAGCCGCCGAAGTACCCGTCCGCCGCGGAGGAGGAGGGCATAGATATGGAGACACCGGCCTCATAGAACTTGGGCGTCTCATGGCGGAACAGGTGTCCCTGCTCGTCCCTCCTCTTCGCGAGCACGATCATGAAGCGGGCCGGGACCGGAGTGCCGGGGTCGCCGTTCCGCGCCCAGAAGTCCAGATCGGCGACGGCGGCCTCCTCGGCGAGCGGGGCCACCCTGGCGCCGAGGTCGGCCTGGTCGGAATGGGTGAGGACCACCGTGTGCTCGGTCGTGACGGCCGACATGTCCGCCCAGCTGTCCCATGGGGCGGGATAGGAGCCGGCGTACGTCCCGGTGATTCCGGCGACCTTGGTCACCGTCGGCGGGGCGTTCTCGTCCGCCTTCACCACGGTCCAGCGGTACCACTCATCGACCGGCCGCAGGTCGATGCCCTCGAACTGGTGCTCCAGGGTCACCTCGAAGGAGAAGGTGATCCAGTTCCCGAAGCTGTCCTTGGTCAGGCCCTTCCCATCCTGCACCTCGAAGGCGGCCTTCCCCAGGGGAAGCTTGCGGAGGTTGTTGAAGGTGTTCGTCTGCTTTCTCAGCAGTCCGGCGTTGCCGTGGTCGAAGATCTTCAGGTAACCGTCGAGGTCCCCCGCCTGGAACGCCTTGGTGTGGGCCTCGGCCGCCTGCCTCAGAGCGTCCTCGGCCAGCTGGAACGAGTCGGGCGGGTCTACCGGCTCCTCCTCGGCCGTCTGCGAGGAGTCGGGCGGGTCTACCGGCTGCCCCTCGGCCGTCAGCGAGGAGTCGGGCGGGCCTTCCTGCTCCTTCTGGGCCCGCACCGGGTCCGGCGAGTTCTCCGCGACGATCCCGCCGGTGACCCCGAAGCCGTCCGAGCCCGGCTGCCCGTTCGGGACCGTGAAGAAGAAGGCCACCACGGCGACGGCACCGACGACCAGGCTGACCGTCATCAACAGGCACCCCGCAACCCCCTTACGCGGCCGCGCGGGTGCCGCCGAGGTCGTCGACGGCGGGTACGGAGGCGCGGCGCCCGGATACGGCTGCTGCCAGGGATAGACCGACGAATCCTGGTGGCCAGCCTGCTCCATAGTCACCTTTATCCGGTCAGAAGCCGCTATGTAGATAAAAAAGCGCCTCATCCAGGCGCGTCACGGAGCGTACAGCCGGCGCGTCCCTCCGCCGGTGAAGAGCGATCGAACTCTCCGGCAACACCAGGCCACCGGCCCGAGCCGAAGGCGATGAGGACAACGACCTCGATACGATCAGGCGGTGACGGCTCCTAGGGCGCGAGATGCGGAGTTATGCCCGCGACGCCCGGGAGGGGCTTGAGGGTGGATTTGATGGTGTTCGCCGCTCGGGGGTCGGCCAGTTTGACGTGGTAGGCCTCTCCCATCTCCTCCAGGGCCGGGAGCACGCCAAGCGCGGATTCGGCTACCTTGCGGGCGTGCTCGGCGGGTTCGAAGTAGACCGTGCCGATTCCTTCGATCGAGGACAGCATGTTCTCGATGGCGCGGCGCTCGTCCGGGGTCGGGCGGCTTCTGCCCGCGCACGGGGGTTCCTGGTCCGCGGAGGCCCCGCACAGCCGGACGGCGAGGTCGGCCTTGCCCGCCCAGAAGAGGCCCGGTTCGAAGAGGACCTCGGCGACCGCGGGGAGCTTTTCGACCGCGGCCCGCAGTTGGTCCTCCGCGGGATGCGTCGCGGCCGCGTCACCCCGGACGCGCAACTCGCCCACGAACCTGGGGACCGTGTCGTCTTTCATGAAGACGGATCCTCCCGGCTCGTCCTCGCCGGTCATCTGGTTCAGTTCCCCCGCGAACTCCTTCGCGGGGACAAAGGAGACCTTCCCGACGCCCGGCACCGCGCGAATGGCCGCTTCGACGGCGCGCCTGCCCTGCTCGGTGACCGCCTGGGCGCAGCCTTCGGGACGCGGCGGCGTGCCGGCGCACAGCGTCACGGTGAACCCCTCGACCGGCCACGGCCCGCTCGGCGGCGCCAGGACCGTCAGGGCGGGCTTGGGCCAGAGCCGGTACGCGGCGCCGCCGCCTAGGGCCAGCGCCACCACGACCGCGGCCACCACCAGGAGCCTTCCCCGTCTCTTCCCCGCGTGCGGCGGGTGGACCGGCTTGCCGCTTCCGGCGTCGGCTTCGTCCCGCACGTTCGCCTCCTGGTTCCGGCGGCGGGCGTGCAGCGGAACCCTGCTGCGCCGACACTATGCGTCCTGTCCGGCGGCCATGGGTTCCGCCCGATCGTCCATCGCCAGGGTAACGGCCTCGGGGGCGGGACGCACCATGAACTAACAGCCCAATTCGGGCTTACCGCCGACCGCGCTCGCCCCGGTCGGCATGTCCCCCGGCAGCGGCCTCGCCGAGGTCTCCTCACGGGATCGGACGCGTGGGTCAGAGGGTTACGCCTCCGCAGGCCGGTCGTCCGGGGAGTCCTGGACGGGGACGGCGCCGGTGTGGGTCCAGCCGGGGATTTGGAAGTGGACGCGGCAGGAGCCGCCGGTGACGGGTTCGCCGCAGGTGCGGCACACCAGCACCGGGTCGAGGTCGGTGCCGCAGGAGTGTTCCACGACGATCGGCGGGCGATCGGTGAGGTGGCGGTCGCCCCACTGGCGCAGCAGGTGCAGGACGGGCTCCAACTCGCGGCCGGCGTCGGTCAGGCGGTACTCGTGGCGGGCCGGGCGGGTGCTGTAGAGGGTCTTCTCCAGGACGCCGCCCTCGGTGAGGCGCCGCAGGCGGGCGGCCAGGATGTCGCGCGGGGCGCCGGTGTTGCGGGCGATGGCGTCGAAGCGGCGCACGCCGAGGAAGATCTCGCGCAGCACGAGCAGGGAGTACTTCTCGCCGATCACGCTGAGGGCGTCGGCGACGGAGCAGGGGCGCGCGGCCGGCCGGGAACCCGCGCGAGCGGGCCCCGCTTCCGATCGGGTGGGCTTCGCCGCGTCCGGTTCCGCCGACGCACGGGTCCGGTCCCGTTCCGGCCGGGGCGCGCGGGTTTCAGCCGGTTCCGGGTGTGTCTCTGTGAACGCCCCCTGTGCCGGCGGCGGCGGTTGTGTCGGCGGCGTGGATGGTGCGGGCGGCGTGGACATGGTCACATTTTAGAGGCTGCGTTGGATTATCCAACTGACTGCGGCTAGAGTAAATCCAGTTTTCCAACCCACTGGAGGACGTCATGCGTGACGCCGTGATCGTGCAGGCCGTGCGTACTCCCATCGGCAAGGGGAAGCCCGGAGGCGCGCTCGCCTCGATCCACCCGGTGGAGCTGCTCGCGCACACGCTCAAAGCCCTGATCGACCGTGCCGGCGTGGACCCCGCGCTGGTCGACGACGTGATCGGCGGCTGCGTCGACCAGGTCGGCGAGCAGGCCATGAACACCACCCGGTACGCCTGGCTGTCGGCCGGCTTCCCCGACACCGTCCCGGCGGTCACCGTCGACCGGCAGTGCGGGTCCTCCCAGCAGGCCGTCCACTTCGCCGCGCAGGGCGTGATCGCGGGCGCCTACGACCTGGTCGTGGCCTGCGGGGTGGAGTCCATGAGCCGGGTCCCGATGTGGTCGAACGTCCCGCCGGGCGCCGACCCGTTCGGCCCCGGCGTGGCCGCCCGCTTCCCCGAGGGGCTGGTGCCGCAGGGCATCAGCGCCGAGCTGATCGCCGCGAAATGGTCGCTGGGCCGCGAGCGGATGGACGAGTTCGCGCTCACGTCCCACCACAGGGCCGCCGCCGCGCACGCCGCCGGGGCGTTCGAGGCGGAGATCGCGCCGATCGGCGGGACCGGCGCGGACGAGTCCGTGCGCCCGCGCACCAGCATGGAGGCCCTCGCCGGGCTCAGGCCCGCGTTCGCCGACCCGGCCTACGCCGAGCGGTTCCCGCAGATCGACTGGTCGGTCACCGCGGGCAACAGCAGCCCGATCAACGACGGCGCCGCCGCGCTGCTCATCACGACCAGTGAGACGGCCGCCCGGCTCGGGCTGCGTCCCCTGGCGAGGCTGCACTCCTTCGCCGTCACGGGCTCGGACCCGCTGCTCATGCTCACCGGCGTGATCCCGGCCACCGAGAAGGTGCTGCGCCGGTCCGGGCTGACGCTCGCCGACATCGACCTGTTCGAAGTGAACGAGGCCTTCGCCTCGGTCGTGCTCGCCTGGCTCCAGGAAACCGGCGCCGACCCCGCGAAGGTCAATGCCGACGGGGGCGCCATCGCGCTCGGGCATCCGCTCGGGGCGAGCGGCGCCCGCATCATGACCACTCTGGTCCACGCCATGGGCCGCCGCGGCGCGCGGTACGGCCTGCAGACCATGTGCGAGGCGGGGGGCCTCGCCAACGCGACCATCCTGGAGAGTGTCCGGTAAGGATCAACGATTCCGTTCCGAACGTCTCGGCCCGGGCTCTGGACGGGGTCGAGGAGGGCAGGCCGGAGATCCTCGCCGACGAGGTCAGCCGTGGCGTCAAGGCGAAGCTGTCGGGCGAGGTGGACGCGCTCTACCCCGGGCTCGCCCGGGCGTGACGCCGTCCGCTCAGCCCTGGGCGGGGCGCTCCTCGATCGCGTCGACGCGGTCGGGGTAGAAGGCCAGGTGACCCTCGATCTCGGCGACCGCGGCGTAGGGCGTCTCGTAGGTCCAGATCGCGTTGACCGACCGCCCGCCGCCGTCCGGGATGCTGTAGTAGGACGCGTCACCCTTGTAGGGGCAGTACGTCGCGTGCTCGGTGCGTTCCAGTCGCGCCATGTCGACGTCCTTGCGCGGGACGTACTGGACGGGCGGGTAGTTCGCCTCGCGCAGCGTCAGCGCGTCCGTGGTGTCGGCGATCACCCGCCCACCGGCGGTGACCACCACGCGGGCGGAGTTGCGTTCGACCGTGATGGGGTGATCGGGTCCCGGGGTCAGCACCGGCTTGTCCGCCATCGTCATCTCTCCTCAGCTGGTCTTCGCCGTATGCGTCTGCTTGGGCTGGAACACGGCGGGCCGTGCGGGTTATTTCACCGTTCTCAGCCGGGAGGTTCTCAGCCTGGAGCCGGCCATATGAGCGCGGGCCGGTGAGCCGCCCGGGCGCCGGGTACGTCTAAAGGACATGAGGACCTGGCGTACCGCGTTACTCACCGCGCTCGTGCCCGCACTGGTCACCGGCTGCGCGCCGCCCACCGCCCAGGCCACGTCCCCCCAGGCGAGGCAGGCGCCGCCGGTCACGCGGGCGGTCGTCCTGGAGGCCGCGGGACAGCGACCGGCCGTCCAAAAGAAAAGGACTTCCCTGGTCAAATTGCGCCGTCAGGGCGGCTTCGTGGGCGCCGACGACCGCGTGACGCTCTACACCGACGGGTGCGCCGTCGTGAAGCACCGCACCGGGCCGGCGAGCGAGCCGTGCCTGTCCGCGCGCGACATCCGCGCGCTGCGCGGCGACCTCGGGCGGCTGCGCCTGGGACGCTCACAGCCCGAGCCGCCCGGCGCGGACATGTACAAGTACACCCTCACCTACCAGGGCAGGAGCGTCGTCCGATACACCCTGCCCCCGACCTGGAGCCCGGTCGTGCGCCGTCTGGAGAAGCTCCTCACCCCGTGACGGACGCACGTCCGGATGATCGCGGGCGGGGCCGGGTGGCCGGCCCGAGCGGCCGTGACGGGGATCGGGTCGTCACGGCCGGAGATCACACGACGATCAGGTCGCGGGGCCGGTCGTTGAGGCGCTCGGCGCCGGTCTCGGTGCACACGACGATGTCCTCGATGCGGGCGCCGTGCCGGCCCGGCAGGTAGATGCCCGGCTCGACGGAGAAGGCGAAGCCCGGCGCCAGTGGCTCGGCGTTCCCCGAGACGATGTAGGGCTCCTCGTGGGTCTCCAGGCCGATGCCGTGGCCGGTGCGGTGGATGAACAGGTCGCCGTGGCCGGCGTCGGCGATGATCCGCCGGGCGGCGGCGTCGATCGACTCGCACGAGACCCCGGGGCGCACGGCGGCGCACGCGGCCTCCTGGGCCTGGCGCAGCACCTCGTAGTAGGCGGCGAAGTCGGCCGGCGGCTCGCCGACGCTGTAGACGCGGGTGGAGTCCGAGCAGTACCCGCTCGGCATCTGGCCGCCGATGTCGACGACGACGGGCTCACCGGCCTGGATGACGCGGTCGGACAGGTCGTGGTGCGGGCTTGCGCCGTTGGGGCCCGAGGCCACGATCACGAAGTCGACCGTGACGTGCCCGGCGGCGAGGATCGCCTCGGCGATGTCCCTGCCCACCTCGCGCTCGGTGCGGCCGGCCTTCAGCAGTCCGGGGACCTGGGCGTGGACGGCGTCGATGGCCGCGCCCGCCTCGCGCAGCGCCGCGACCTCCGCCGGGCTCTTGCGCATGCGCAGCCCACCGAGGACCGACCCGGCGAGCACCTGCTCGGCGCCGGGCAGCGCGGAGCGGAAGCGCAGCGACTGCATCGCCCACATGCGGTCGGCCAGCCCGACGGTGGCCGGGGAGCCGATCCTCGAGGCGACCAGGGCGTACGGGTCGTCGGTCTCGTCCCAGGCGACGAACTCCAGCCCGAGCCGCGCGGCCGGGGAGTGCTCGGCGGCGGGCAGCTCCAGCCTGGGCACGACCAGGAACGCCTCGCCCTCGGCGGGCACCACCAGGCAGGTGAGCCGTTCCGTGGCCAGCGCGTCGTACCCGCTGACGTAGCGCAGGTCGGGGCCGGGCGTCAGCAGCAGGGCGTCGATGCCCACGGCTGCGGCGGCCTCGCGCACGGCCGCGACGCGGGTCACGGGGTAAAGATCAGACGACGTCGTTGTCACATCGCCCAATGTATTCCACCCCGATTCCCCCCGTCTGCCCACCTGCCGCCCCCCGATCACGAGCCTCCGAGCATCTTGTCCCATTTGTCACCCCCAGCGGGATCGGCGCGGACGGGCCCGCGATTCCCTCCCGGAAGCCGCCGACCGCCCCAGGAAGGTCGGCGCGTGTGTCGGCCGCCCGGGCGCGCGGGTGCGGCACGACGTCCCGGACGGGCGCCGGGGCTGCCAGGATGGGGGCATGCCAGGGCTGATGCTTCTCGACACCCCTTCGTTGTACTTCCGGGCGTTCTACGGGATCCCCGAGTCGATGACCGCTCCGGACGGGATGCCGGTCAACGCCGTGCGCGGGCTGATCGACATGATCGGCACGCTCGTGCGCGGCCACGCCCCCGACGAGCTCGTGGCCTGCATGGACGCCGACTGGCGGCCCGCGTTCCGGGTCGCGGCCATCCCGTCCTACAAGGCGCACCGGGTCGCGGAGGGCGACCAGGAGCAGGTGCCGGACACCCTGGTGCCGCAGGTCCCGGTGATCGAGGCGGTGCTGGACGCCGTCGGAGTCGCCCGCGTCGGCGTGCCCGGGTACGAGGCCGACGACGTCATCGGCACGTGCGCGGCCCGGGCCACGGGGGCGGTCGACATCGTCACCGGCGACCGCGACCTGTTCCAGCTCGTGGACGACGCGCGGCCGTGCCGGGTGCTGTACACGGTGAAGGGCATCCGCAACCTGCAGACGATCGACGAGGCCGAGGTCACCGCCAAGTACGGTATCCCCGGCCGCGCGTACGCCGACTACGCCACCCTGCGCGGCGACCCGAGCGACGGGCTGCCCGGCGTGCCCGGCGTCGGGGACAAGACGGCGGCGGCGCTGATCACGCGGTTCGGCTCGCTGGAGGCCATGCTGGCGGCGCTGGACGAGGGCGTCACGGACGGCTTCCCCGCCGGCAGCCGCACGAAGATCATCAAGGCCCGCGACTACCTCGCGGTCGCCCCCGCCGTGGTCAGGGTCGCCCACGACGCGCCCCTCCCCGATCTCGACATGGCCCGGCCGGTCAAGCCGCGCGACCCGGAGGCGCTGGTCGCCCTCGCCGACCGTTACGACCTGGACGGCCCGCTCAACCGCCTGCTCGCCACGCTGGCCGGCTGAACGGGCGTATCGGGCGTATCACCCCTAAGATCCGGGTTGTGCTTCCCAAAGCGATCCACGTGTCCGGCGCGCCGAAGCTCGCCGAGGGCTTCGACCGCATCCGCGGCGAGCTGGAGCTCCCGGACGCGTTCCCCGAGCCCGTGCTGGAGGAGGCCCGCCGCGTCGCGGAGACGGCGGCGTCCGATCCGTCCGCGCTGCCCGGCCTGACCGGCCTGCCCTCCCTGCCGGACCGCACCGACCTGCCGCTGCTGACCGTCGACCCGCAGGGGTCGATGGACCTGGACCAGGCGCTGTGCATCGAGCAGCGCGCCCGGGGCTACCGCGTGTGGTACGCCATCGCCGACGTCGCCGCGTTCGTCCGCCCGGGCGGCGCGATCGACACCGAGGCCAGGAAGCGCGGCGAGACCGTGTACATGCCGGACGGACGCGTCCCCCTGCACCCGGCCGTGCTGTCGGAGGGCGCGGCGAGCCTGCTGCCGGGCGTGGTCCGGCCCGCCGCCCTGTGGTGCCTGGACCTGGACTCCGACGGCGTCACCGTCGGGGCCGACGTCACCCGCGCGCTGGTGCGCAGCCGCGAGCGGCTCGACTACGACTACGTGCAGGCCGCGGTCGACACCGGCACCGCCGACGGCACGCTGCGCCTGCTGCCCGTCGTCGGCGCCCTGCGCCAGGAACTGGAGCGGGCGCGCGGCGGGGTGACGCTGCCGACGCCCGAGCAGGAGATCGTGCCGCACGGGGACGGCTACCGCGTGGAGTTCCGCACCCCGCTGCCCGCCGAGGGGTGGAACGCGCAGATATCCCTCATGACGGGCATGGCGGCCGCGGCGATGATGCTCGACGCCGAGATGGGCGTGCTGCGGACGCTGCCGCCCGCCGCGCCGGACACCGTCGAGCGGGTGCGCCGGATCGCGGCCGCCCTGGGCGTCCCCTGGCCCGCCGGCACGCCCTTCGGGAAGGTCGTGCACACGCTGGACCCGTCCGTTCCGGGCAACGCGGCCTTCCTGCACGAGGCCACGGCGCTGCTGCGCGGCGCCGGGTACACCGCGTTCAACGGCGAGCCGCCCCGGGACGCCGGGCACGCCGCCGTCGCCGCGCCGTACGCCCACGTGACCGCGCCGCTGCGCCGCCTCGTGGACCGCTACGCCGGGGAGGTGTGCCTGGCGGTGGCCGAGGGCGTGCCGGTGCCCGAGCCCGTCCAGGAGGCGCTGGCCGGGCTGCCCGCGCTCATGGCGGGCGGCGGGCGCCGCGCCGCCGCCGTCGACCGCGCCTGCGTCGACCTGGTGGAGGCGTTCGTGCTGCGCGACCGGGTCGGGCAGACGTTCGGCGCCGTCGTGATCGACACCGAGGACGGCAGGCCCGGCGGGCTCGTGCAGATCGCCGAGCCCGCCGTGGTCGCCCGCTGCGACGGCGACGGGCTGCGCCTCGGCGAGAAGACCGACGTGCGCCTCACCCGCGCCGACCTCCTCACCCGCGAGGTCCGCTTCACCGTCGCCTGATCCCGCCCACCCTGAGCGGGCGGGCGGGGCCAGGGCAGGCGTCAGGCGACGGAGGAGTAGGCGACGACGCCGCGGCGTAGGGCTTCGAGGGCCTTGGCGGCGTTCTGCTTCACCTTCCCGCCGCGCGGAGCCGCCTTGCCGATCTGGTCGAGCAGGTCGAGCAGCTGCTTGACCCAGCGGACGAAGTCGCCCGCCGCCAGGTCGCCGTCGGTGAGCACCGCGTCCAGGCTGTGACCCTTGGCCCAGCGGAACGCGGCCCAGGCGAACCCGAAGTCCGGCTCGCGGATGAACGACAGGCCGTGGTCGCGCTCGATGTCCTCCAGCTCGGCGAAGATGCGCACCATGGCGGCCAGCGACTCCTTCGCGGCCCCCGCGGGGATCTTCGGCGGGCGGGCGTCGTCGGCCTGCCGCGACTCGAACACCAGCGAGGACACGCACGCGGCCAGCTCGGCCGCGTCGAGGTTCTCCCAGATGCCCGCGCGCAGGCACTCGGAGGTGAGCAGGTCCAGCTCGGTGTAGAGCTGGGACAGGCGGCGGCCCTCGGGCGTGACCGTCTCGCCGTCCAGGTAGCCGAGCTGGTCGAGCACCCCGCACACCCGGTCGAAGGTGCGCGCGATGACGTGCGACCTGCTCTCGACCCGCCGGCGCAGGCCATCGGTCTCGCGCAGCAGCTTGTGGTAGCGCTCGGCCCAGCGGGCGTGGTCCTCACGCTCGTCGCACCCATGGCATGGGTGGGCGCGCAGCTTGCGGCGCAGCTCGGCGATCTCCCACTCGGGGCTGCCGGGGGTGGAGCCGCGGGTCGGGTCGGCGTCGTGGTCGCGGGCCCGGACCGGACGGCCGAGGTCACGGTCGCCGATCTTGGCGTGCAGGGTGGCGACGAGGTTGGCACGGTCCTTCGGCGCGCGCGGGTTGAAGCCCTTGGGGATGCGCAGCCGCTCGACCGGCTCGACCGGCACCGGGAAGTCGGCCGCCGACAGCCGCTTGACCTGCTTGCCGATGGTCAGCACGAGCGGCGAAGGGCCCTCGGTGCGCATGGTGAGGCCGGGGTCGAGGATGACGGCGAGACCCGCCCGGCGCCCACCGGGGACGCGGATCACGTCGCCGGGCTTCAATGCCTCCAGCGACCGCACCGCCTGCGCGCGCCGGGCCGTGCCGCGCTGACGCGACAGGTCGGACTCGCGGTCCGACAGCTCCCTGCGCATCCCGGCGTACTCCTGGAAGTCGCCGAGGTGGCAGGTCATCGCCTCGGCGTAGCCGTCGAGGGCCTCCTCGGCCCGCCGGAGCTGCTTGGCGATGCCGACGACCGCGCGATCGGCCTGGAACTGGGCGAAGGACGCCTCCAGCAGGGTGCGGGCGCGCTCCCTGCCGACCTGGCCGACCAGGTTGACCGCCATGTTGTACGACGGGCGGAAGCTGGAACGCAGCGGGTAGGTGCGGGTGCTGGCCAGGCCGGCGACGGCCACCGGGTCGGTGCCCGGCTGCCAGGCCACCACCGCGTGCCCCTCGACGTCGATGCCCCGCCGCCCGGCCCGCCCGGTGAGCTGCGTGTACTCCCCGGGTGTCAGGTCGGCGTGCGTCTCGCCGTTCCACTTGTCGAGCTTCTCGATCACCACCGAGCGGGCCGGCATGTTGATGCCGAGGGCCAGGGTCTCGGTGGCGAACACCGCCTTGACCAGGCCGCGGGTGAACAGCTCCTCGACGACCTCCTTGAAGGCGGGGAGCATTCCGGCGTGGTGGGCGGCGAGGCCCCGCTCCAGGCAGTCGCGCCACTCCAGGTACCCGAGCACCGACAGGTCCTCGTCGGGCAGGTGGGCGGTGCGCTCGTCCACGATCTGGCGGATCTCGTGGCGCTCGCGCTCGGTGGTGAGCCGGATTCCGGCGTGCAGGCACTGCAGGACGGCGGCGTCGCACCCGGCGCGGCTGAAGATGAACGTGATCGCGGGCAGCAGGCCCTCGGAGTCGAGCTTCTCGATCGCGTCGGACCGGCTGACGCCGTTGGCCGAGCGGCGCGGCCGGCTGTAGCCGCGGCGGCCGCGCGCCTGGGCCAGGCGCTGCTCGTCACGGGAGATGCGCATGAGGCTGGGGTTGATGCGCGGCCGGTTGTCCTCGTCCACGAACAGGTCGTACAGGCGGTCGCCGACCAGCATGTGCTGCCAGAGCGGCACGGGACGGTGCTCGTCCACGATCACCGTGGTGTCGCCGCGCACCTCGCCGAGCCACTCGCCGAACTCCTCGGCGTTGCTGACGGTCGCCGACAGCGCCACCACCCGCACCGACTCGGGAAGGTGGATGATCACCTCTTCCCATACGGCGCCGCGAAAGCGGTCGGCGAGGTAGTGCACCTCGTCCATGACCACATGGCTGAGCCCGGCGAGCGTGGTGGAGCCCGCGTAGAGCATGTTGCGCAGAACCTCGGTGGTCATGACCACGATCGGGGCGTCGCCGTTCACGCTGTTGTCGCCGGTGAGCAGCCCGACCTTGGACGCCCCGTAGCGGCGGACCAGGTCGTTGTACTTCTGGTTGGACAGCGCCTTGATCGGCGTGGTGTAGAAGCACTTGCTGCCCTGCTCCAGGGCGAGGTGGACGGCGAACTCGCCCACCACGGTCTTACCCGACCCCGTGGGGGCCGCCACCAGCACGCCGTCGCCCGCCTCCAGCGCCCGGCAGGCGTCGAGCTGGAACTCGTCCAGCTCGAAGTCGTACAGGCCGCGGAAGGAGGTGAGGGCGGGCCCGCTGCCGGCATGCTTGTCACGGAAGGCGGCATAGCGTTCCGCAGGCGTCGTCATGCACTTCAGCCTACCGATACCGGCTTTCCGGTCCCGTCGCCTCCGGGCCTCTCCCCCAGGCGTGCAGGCGATCACCGCAGGTCCCCCGGGTCCGGGTCCGCGCAAAGTAAGCGCGGGCCCGCGAACGGCCGGGGTCAGGGGCGCACGCGCACGACCTGCGGGTTGTGGTCGCTGGCGCGGTCGTTGTTGGCGACCACGCCCGGGGGCTGTCGAGCCTCCCCAGGCGCTTTGATCACCCCTGCGTGAGAAGGGCCGCGATCCTGGCCGCGCACCCATGAGCGTCCCGGACGATCTCACCTCCCCAGAAGGTGAGCACCGTCCAGCCGGCGTCTCGCATCGCGGCGCGCTTGACCTGATCGGAGGCCTGGCGCTCCGGGGTGTGGTGGTGTCTCCATCCGTCGCAGAAAACGGCGACCTTCCGCTCCGGCCAGGCGAAGTCGGCGATCGTGACCGGCCGGGGAGTGCCGTCGGAGGAGCCGCGGTCCCCCCAGGGGAACTGCGCGTGACCGCGCGGCGCCCCAAGAGCCACAAGCGCGATCGCCAGCCGCCGCTCGATCGCAGAGCGGGGACGGCCTACGAAGCCATCGGCATAGGTGGGGACGCGCCGACCCTCCACGTCCGGCGCGCCGGCGAAGCGGCGCAGGAAATCCGCGGCCATCCGGCGATCGAGCAGATCTTCTTCGAGCTGGTTGCCGTAGGACCGAAGGCAGGCGTAGCAGGAACGCTCGCAGGCGCACCCGTCGAGTACAGGAACCAGGGTCGCCGCGACCTCCCCGAAGCGCTCCGCGAGTTGCCTCAGATATCCCGCACCGCCCGGGACCTGCTCGTACAGCACCGCCAGCCGCAGTGCGGCGTCCTCTCCCTCCGGATCGGGGCGAGGCCAGTCGAACCCCGCGACCTCGTCCTCCCCTGCCTGGAGCACGACCCGGCAGCCCAGGTCGAGCGCGGCGCGGATGCTGGCGAGGAACTCCTGGAGATGGTCCGGTGTGATGCCGGGCTCCTCCAGATCGGGCATGATCTGAAGACAGTCGACCCGGCGGTCGACCTG
The DNA here is from genome assembly GCF_040653595.1 of Sphaerisporangium sp. NPDC051011. Classification (NCBI taxonomy): domain Bacteria; kingdom Bacillati; phylum Actinomycetota; class Actinomycetes; order Streptosporangiales; family Streptosporangiaceae; genus Sphaerisporangium; species Sphaerisporangium sp. NPDC051011. Next base: position 75,225 of record NZ_JBFAGG010000012.1, read on the forward strand.
GAGAACGCTTGGTTCGAGCCGTTGGTCGTTGCATATGGCATCGTGAAGCTTCTCCCGGTTCTTCTGGGCCTGGGTCGGCTTAAGCCCGGGAATCGCGTCGAACCACAGGCCACAGCCGGTGCAAACGATGAACCGCTCGCTATCACGGTGATCCTTCGCGACGCGGCCCCGGTTGAGAACGGTCAGGTCCGCCCCGCGCTCCCAGTGGAGCACGAGACCGGGCCGCTCGAACAGCCACGTCTCCGCGGTGTTGGGAGCGCCGAGGTGGTGGGTGACGTCGAACGGGGTGCGGGCACGGTGCTCCTCGTCGGCCGCGATGCGCTGGCGCCGCGTCGCCAGCATCGCTCGCATGGGAACGCTGAGCTGCGGGGCCAGCTCGTCGCTGTTGCAGGACGCGCAGTGCGCGTCGGTGGGCTGGTTGACGGTGTCGCATCGAAGGCAGATGTTCACCGTCGGCAGCGCCCCGACCCCAGCGGCGTTGATCAGATTGGCCCTGCGGTAGTCGACCTGATCGACCAGCCACTTGGCTCCTCGCGCGTACACGAGCTGGCCCGGGGCGTAATCCTTGATCGCCTGGACGGAGTCCTGGGAGAGCTCGGTCGGTTCGCGCTCGAGCGTGAGCGCGGTGGTGTCGGTCGGGAAGGCATAGGAGGGCAGGAAACCGACATTGCCCAAGTAGGACAGCACGTAGGCGCGGTTGCGGTCACCACGGCTCATCGCGCTCAGGCTCGCAACGATGCTGCTGACCGCGCGAACCGACTCCGCGCTGGGCGGACCGGCCCCCGCCCGCTGCCACTCCTCCAGAAGGGTCTTCTGCTTGAGGCGATAGGTCTCGACCGCCTCGTCGAGATCGGCGATGAAGGCGTCGACCACCGAGCGGGCCCATATCTCGTCGAGCCAGGGCAGGTCGGAGGTGCCTAAGCCCAGTCTGAACGCCTGGTGGATCCGGGCGGCGATCCGCTCGGCGTCCTCGGCCAGCGCGACCTGCACGTCTTCGATGCCCTGGAGTGTGCCGGCCTGGTCGGCCGTCACGAGGTCGCGCATCCACAGGGGAAGATCGTGGCCGCACAGCTCCAGCGCCATGGCGCGGGCGTGGCGCTTGATGACACGCTCGTTGTCGAGTAAGAAGGCGGGCGGGCGGATCGCCCCGCGGATCATCTCCACGGGACGGGCGTAGTAGTAGCTGTCGTGCGGCATGCCGCCCGCGAAGGTGACGATGAGCGCCACCCGCTCCTCGCGCCGACCGGCCCGCCCGGCACGCTGGGCGTAGTTGCTGGGACGCGGCGGCACGTTGCGCAGCATGACCGCGAGGAGCTGGCCGAGATCAACGCCCAGCTCCAGCGTCATCGTGCAGACGAGCAGGTTCAGATCGGCGGTCTTGAACCTGTCCTCGATCTTCTCCCTGTCTTCCAGCGGTATCTGCCCGGAGTGCTCCTCCGCCTTAACGACCAGGGGCGACTCACCGCTCACCAGCAGCCGCTCGTGATCGTCCGGGTCGCCGTTCCAGGGTTCGAGGCGGCCGAAGCAGTTGAACGTCGCACACCGATCGCGGGGCGATCGCTCGGGCTGGACGGCGCGGCAAGCACGGCAGCGGTGCAACGGCCCGGTGACCGGACGGATCTCCATCTCCTGGGGTGCCACCTGGCGCAGCAGCACCCGCGCCCGGCCGGTGCCCACTTGAGTATCGATGAGCAGGCCATGACTCGAGAGCAGTTCGACGGCGGCCCTCGTGCCCCGCTCCACGGCGTCGCTGTCGGTGACCAGCGGGAAGGCGAGCTTCAGCAGACGGGCGATCGAGCCCTTGGCCCCCATGCTGAGCGCGGACGCTCCGGCGACCTTGATCGTGGTGTCACCGATGCCCGTCACCGTCTGGCCCCCGCTCAGGGTGGCCCCGGCCGCCGCCAGCTCAAGCTCGACCTTCGCGCCCAGCCGGGCACGCATCAGCTCATGGCCCACCGCGCCGCGCGTCCTGGCCAGGTCGAGGATCCGGGCCAGCAGCCAGCGCGCCGCGGCGACTTCTCCGCCCACGTGCGAGAGAAGAGGTCTGAGATCCTCGTCGCTCAACGCGTCGAGGCCTGGATATCCGACGGTCACGACGCCGAGCCGTTCGAGCGTGGGAGGCCGCCGTTCGTCGCTGGCGATCTCCCCGAGCACGTCCCACTCGCAGACCCTCAGTGCGCGCTGCCGGGCGTCGGTGCCCGCCGGGTCGTCGTACAGCCTTGTCCGCTGTCCACGCTGGAACACGTCCGCCACCAGGCCGTTGAAACTGGCCGGCGGTTCATCGGCGGTGGCACGTGCTCTCACGCTGTCCACGATCAGGCGGCGCACCTGAACGGCGCGGGACCGGTCCCTCAGGTAACCCGCCTGGAAGGCGGTGTCCTGGCGCGAGTCGGCGAAGATCAGCAGACGGCGCAACATCTCGTCGTCGCTCTGCTCGGCCAGCCCGCTGTGCAGGCTGAAGGCCGCGGCGGTCACGGCGGCTGCCGTACGAGCGGTGAATTCCTGCACCGCTCCCCCACGGGAACGCAGGTACCCGCAGACCTTGCACCGCGTCAGCGGCTTGCCGGGGTCCGGGACGGCGACGACGACCTCCCGTGCGGGAGCGTCACACCCGAGGCACGTGCCCCCGTGGACGTCCTTACCGCAGACGGCGCATCTGCCGGCCGGGTACCACTGGCGGTCCCGGGCTCTTGGCTCCTCCAGCGGCTCGGCGATCAGGTCGCGCACGACGTAGCGTGTCACCGGGCCGCCGGGCTCGTCGTACTCCAGGTCATAGTCCTGACCGCAGCCCAGGCAGACCCCCAGGGCGGTCGTCGACTCGGCCGCGCAGCCGTCGACGCCACAGGTGGTCGCCCCGTCGAGGAGAAGATGCCCGGCCTCGGCGGCACACCGCACCGGACTCGGCAGACCTCGCAGGAAGAGGTGAACCTTTGCCTCCAGCACCGGCGGACCGGCGGCCGTGTGGGTGCCCGCGCCGAGCAGCAGCCAGCCCACGACCTCGTCGTGAAGGGCCTCGCGGTCCGCCCCGGCCCGCTGGGGTACCTCCGCGAGTCTGTCGACCAGATCGTCGATCGTACGCGGCTCCGCCAGGTGCGTGCGGAACATGTCCAGGACCGCACTGGCCTCTGGATCTCCCAGTACGGCGCGCAGCCGGGCGGGTTCACCGCCATCCGTGAGCGCCTGACGCAGGGCGTTCCCGTCCGGAGCCGACCCGATGGCGGTGATGTCCGGCTGCGGCACGGGAACCGCGGTCTCCTCGACGATCGCGTCCACATCGAAGTCAGAGGCGAAAAGCCGACCGGCGAACGCGGCGGTGCGCCGCAGATCCGCCTGGTGATCGCCGCCAGCGCTCACGGTCGCCGACAGGCCGACGCAGACCAGACCGTCGGCGTCGACGTGGCCGCGCAGCCTCCGGATGAGACCGGCGATCTCCGTGCCGAGCGCGCCCTGATAGGTGTGGACCTCGTCGAGGATGAGATGTCGCAGCACCCCGGAACCGAAGAGCTGGCGATCGTCACGCCGGGTCAAGATGTATTCGAGCATGGAGTAATTCGTGAGCAGGATGTCGGGAGGGTTCTCCTGCATCCGGGCGCGTTCACTCTGCGCCGTCGCGCCCGTGTAGACGCCGTAGGTGAGTCCGAGCGCCTCGCACGCGGTCTTCACCCGGTCATGCTGGTCGTTGACCAAGGCGTTCATCGGATACAGCGCGATCGCCTTCACGCCCGGCCGGTGCCTATTGCGGTAGGCATGCGCGACGACGGGGATGAGGAACGCCTCGGTCTTGCCGGAGCCGGTACCGGTGGCGACGAGGGTGCTCCGGCCCTCGTTGATGCGGGTGATGGCGGCGACCTGGTGGGTGAAGAGGCGTTCGACCCGCGGGAACGCCTTCACGATCTCCGGAGGCAGCCCGATCCGCGAGGCGAGCTCGGCGAGCGTGGCATCCAGCCGGAACCTCGGCTGCACCGAGAGATACGGCCCGCGCCAGAGCAACGCCTCGTCGTCGACCATACGTTCCAGTTGTGCGCGAAGGCCCTCGTTGGCGATGGGGTAAGTGGTCCAGGTGAACCGCCGGTAGTCATCCCGAAGCCGCTCGGCCAGCTCTAACGGGTTCATCCGGACTCCTCGCTTCCGTCGCCGTCTTCTCCATGCGCGCGGCAAAGCCCCCGCCTATCACGCGCATGCAGCGCTCAACCTAACGGACACCACCGACAATCCGCGCCGCGCCCGGAAGCCGATCAGGCAGAGGATCCGTCTGTAGGTCGTCGGCTTCCGCCATGATCCAACAGATCAAGACGTTCCTCACCATCTCGGACAGACGCCGAACTGAAGCCAGTCTCAATCCTCGGAGTACGCAGGCCCGAATCACTGGCAGCGGCACCGATTCACCGACTAAGAAATTCTCAGCGTTGAGCCGCTTTCTCCACACCTAGTCCCAGTCGCGTATATTGATCATGGTTCCATCGGCCAACGTTACCACTCAGGTTAATATACCCATACAACTCCAGGTAGTCACGAATTCGAACGGCTGGCCAATGATTCTCCATCAAGGCTTGCGCTACGGTTCGGGCCAGGTGCGCATCCCTTAGAGGGCCCGATCCAAGCATTCCCGAAGTGACAGAACAGTCTGGAACATTTTTACGATATTGCGCATTCTCTTTCACGCATGCACGCGCGAAGCGTGCACCCTCGGTGTAGAATGTATCGCCAGCCCGATTCTTGAGCATATCCACTTCGCGCCGTTCCACACGATGGAACTTCCGATTAACGCGCTCGAATATCTCACAGCGGTAAAAATGCAATAGAAATAAGACGACAGCCTGAGCCAACTCATCACCTAGCATCCGGCGATTATCTATGATTACCCCACCCGGCATACCCAGCTGAGCGCGGCTGACAAATCTAGCCAGCGCCACATTATCTGCGACGCTCCCCTCGAAATTCTCAGCAGCGTAGTGCACTTCCCCTAGAAACTTGTCCCTCTGATCCAAGATCCAGCGCTCGACAGGATCCGCGACCCAGCCACCGGCCAGGTTGGAATCCGTGGGAGCAGGACGGGCGTACCGAATTGCAGCGCGTCGATCCCGCCGTCGCTCTCCGTTAGGTCCATCCCTGTGAACTGAGCCGAACGGGCTGTACCGGGGCGTCCACTCGTGTGTTGTCATCTCATCTCCTTGATCACAGGTCCTCGAAGAGGCCGCAAGTAGGGTGTATCGGCAGTCACGAGTCTAGGTATGCCCGGCGTTCCGATCGGACAATGATTCCCATGCATATTGATTATTCTCAGGCTCTTTTCAATCCTGAACGCTGTGACCTGCCCGGATGGGCCGACATGCAACCCCGGCTTTGCTCGGCACGATGAAAAATATCTCCGGATCAGGTATTGACAGCGCCTATCCAGGTCACGCTCCAACATCGAAGTTCCAGGAGCCGGCGACGTGGTGAGGCGGCCGGGAGCCGGTCCAACAGATGCCACAGAGGATCAGCTCGCGGATCATGCGGATCATTGCCGACGGCAGGGGTATGGAAGGCAAGAACCCGAAAACCTACCGTCTCGCCGCTCGCGAGGCGACGACCGAACCGCCGGTCTGGCTAAGCGACATCAACCTCAAGGTCATGTCGCTCTGTCCTGAAGCCTGAAGGTGCGTTGGCAGCGCAGGCCCGGGGCTGTCCTGCCGTCGCCGGCAGGGACGAGAGGGGTGGGAACATCCGCGCCTCCCTGACCGATCTGCAGGAACGGAGCAGGGAGCCTCAGTCAATCGAGCCCGGTGATGTCTCATCCAGGACGTGATGCAGATAGAAGTTCGGTTTGACGAGGAAGCGCCGCCAGTGGTCGACCAGTTCGAGCCGGTCCCACTCGGTGGGGCGAATGCCGTGGTCACCGAGTTCCAGGATCCGCGCCCCCGGCAGGCCGACGAGAATCGGCGAATGGGTCGCGCAGATGATCTGCCCGCCTTGACCCGCGACGCGGTCCATAAGCCCGACCAAGCGCAGGCACGAGTGAAATGACAGAGCGGCTTCGGGCTCGTCCATCAAGTACAGGCCAGGGCCGGACACCATCCGGTCCAGCACGGTGAAGAACCCTTCCCCATGGGACTGCTCGGTGAGGTCCTCCTCCCAGAAGCCGTACCGGCCGGACACGCTCCGTCCGAGGTTGAACAGCGTCTCGGCACGGAAGAAGAACGCCCGCCGTTTGAGCCGGGGACCGCGGACCAGCCGCAGCCCATCGACGGTCAATTCGGCTTCGAGGACTTCCCCGAGGGGGGTGGCGGGACCGGTGCTGGCGTACCGGGTCCCGGCCTTGCCGCCTTCGGAGTTGATGCCGCACGCATCCGCGATCGCCTCAACGATCGTGGACTTCCCCGAGCCGTTCTCTCCGACGAGGAAGGTCACGGGGGTGGTCAGCTCGACCCCAGAGCTAAGCCCCTTGACGGCGGGAAGGGTGAACGGCCACTTCGCCGCCAGGCGAGCGGGTACGGCGAGCCGGCTGATCAGCATGGCTCACCCCCTCCCGCGGAAAGGAGCCGCAGGGCGTGCTCCTGGGCCGGGATCCGCAGATCGCGATAGTCGCCAAGGCGCTCAGCGCGATCAAGGATGTGCGCGGCGGCGGACAGCTGCGCCACAAAACCGGTGGGTGTGTCGAGGAGGTCGGCGAACACCTCGTGCACACGGGCCGCCATGCCGGGGACAAGCAGGCTGTGACAGTACAGGAGCGCCGCGCCGTACCCGGCGGGGGCGGCTCCCCAATACTCCCAATCGAGCAGCCACAGGCCAGGCTTGGTGAGGTTGGCCCAGTGCAGGTCAGTGTGCTCCGTCTGCAACGTGGGCGTGTGCGGGCCCAGCCGCCGACCGTAGTAGTCCTCGACGCGGCGGACGAACGACCGCGGATCGTGGCAGCCCCGGCTGGTCGGCTGCACGGCCAGCGTGTCGAGCGCCTGGCGCAGCTCGATCCACCACGTGCTGGGAAGCGTGAGCCATTCGGTGAGTTCAGGGGTGGATGAGCAAGGGGCATCGGGCACATAGGTCATCAGCTCGGCATACATGACGACCGGCGGTTCGTCCCATTCGGCGCGGGCCATGACCTCTGGCCTTGGCACACCGGTTATCCGGTTGGCGTCATGGTTGCCGGTCCAGGTGTCGCCATCGGCGAAGTCGCGATGCTCGGCAGTCGCACGCAACCAGAACCGGCCGCCCCCAGCGCGGAGAGCGGCCGACCCGATGGTGCGATCGTGCCAGCCGAACACCGATTGCCCGATCAGAGACACACCAAGCCGGGTCGCGCCGTCCGACAAGACACGGCGCAGAAAGGCGCGCTGCCCGGACTCAAGGCGCCGGTGCCGACTGGTCACGTCAGCCTTTCTTGGTGGGGCGGCACTTGTTCGGCTCACAGTTCCTTACCGGGTCGCAGTTCTGATCCTTTGGGGCGCATGGCCCGCACGAGTAGTTCGGTGCGCAGTTGTTCGATGGACGGCAGTTGTTCTGCGGCCTGCACGACGGGCTGCAGTCCGGACTACACGGATCGGGCTTGCACGGCTTGGCCAGACCTCGGTCGGCGAACTCATCCCGTAGGCGACCTGAGATCTGAAGGAATTTCTCACCGCTGAGGATATCCGCGAGAGACGACTCCAGGACGTTCCCAGCGGGCAGCCACCGCGAGAAGACGCACGGCCACACCTCGCCCGTGGGTGCGATGGCCACCTGCCCATCCCCGCAGTTGCCGCACAGCTGATCGACGCCGGGCCCCTTGTCCCGTTCGCCACGGCCGACCTCCCGGAGGTCGTCATAGCCGATCTCCCGCACACCGAGACGTTCCAAGGCGGCGATGCCCTGTCCGGTGCGCTGCCGGTCCAGGACCCCGATCACCCCGGCACGCAGCGGGATTCCCAGTTCCATCGCGCGGGCGATGTTCTTCGTCGTGTTCTTGAGTGTCGGGCGGCCGGTGATCGATCGGTGTTCCTGGGCGTGGTCGGAGTAGTAGGAGGTGGCCAACCGCACGCCCGGGAGCTGGAAGGCCTGCCACATGGCCGCTGAAACGTGGACCAGGTTGGTGTAAACCTCGACCTCCATGCCGGTGCCGAGCGCGTGAGAGATGAGCTCGGGGAGATCAGGGTGCAGGGTCGGCTCACCCCCGATGAACTGCCCCATCTTCGCGCCGACCTGGTGGGTCTGAGTGATGACACGCCGCCAGTCGGCGGTGGTCATGGTGCCATGTGTCGCATACGGGCCTGAGGATGCATAGCAGTGGCCGCACGTCAGCTGGCACTTGCCGGTGATCTCCCACCAGGCGAACCGGAGAAGGTCAAGACTTCGCATGAGGTCTCCTGAAAGGCGCGGGGACGCGCGTCACGACGCCGCCGGAGCTTCACAAGGCGGGCGCGACGGCTCAGAACAGGTGTGCGCAGACCATGACGGTAGGTAGCCGGGCTTCCCTGCGCCTACGAACTTCTACGAACTTGCGGCCGAGTTCCTACCGGAGATCGTCGATCGCCGCTGCGATCAACGATCGGGCGGCCGCTCCGTACACGGCCATGTCGGCGAGCCGGCCGAACGCCTTGACGTACAGAGCGATCTCCCGAGGCTGCGTGACGGTCACCATGGCCGAGAGCAGTTCGACGTTCACCTGATGGTCGTCGAAGACGCTGAAGCCCTCCAGTGGCCACACGGGTCGCCCTCCGGTGGCGAACGGGACGACGCCCAGGCTTACCGAGGGCAGAGCGGCCATGGAGATCAGATGATCAAGCTGCCCGGCCATCACCTCGGCGTCACCGACCTGGTAGTACAGCACGGACTGCTCAACCAGGACGGCGAACCGTGCGCCAGAGTGGAGGACCTTCTGACGCTCCATCCGGACCGCGACCGCCTGCTCGATGTCGTCCGGGATCTCGCGGAACGTGCTGATGGCAGCCATGAGCGCGCCCGCGTAGCCGGCGGTCTGGAACAGGCCGGGGATCAGGAGCGAGTGGTAGAAGCGGAAGCGTCGTGTCCGCTCGTACAACGGGATAGAGGACTTCTGGAGGCGTTCGAGACCCGTGCGCTGGACTCGCCGCCATTCCACGTACATCGAGGCGACGGCCCGCGAAGAGGCGATCAGATCGCCCACCTGGTCGGCGGCCTCGCACACCGCGCACCAGACCTTGATGTCCGCGTCGGACGGCGGAGTCTTGGCGTTCTCGATCCGCGAGGTCTTCGATTCGTGCCACCCGGCGGCCGCGGCCAGCGCCCGGGCCGACAGCCCCGCATCGAGGCGGATCTCACGCAGGCGGCCCGCCAGTGCCTCCCGGGCCTGCTGGACGCTGGACGACGGCGACGAGGGCATCGATGTGTGTGCTTTGTTGAGCAGCGAGCCGGTCAGGCGGGGTGGAAGTCGTGGTGGTCGAGGGCGCGTTCCCACACCTGCTCGAACGCTTCGAGGCACAACTTCACGATCGCCGGGTCGTCGGTCAACTCGTCCTCGACGAACGTCCCGTCGCCCGCGAAATGACTGAGCCGGACCAGGCGGTCGTCGAACACCCAGAAGTCGTTGACCGGAAGTGCCAGGTCCGAAGCGCGACGCCGGGCCAGCCACCGCACCTGTTCACCGGCAGCGATGTTGGAGAAGGTAACGTCGTACTCGAACCGGACATACTCGCTGAGCGGTTCGGACACGACCCGAGCGCGGCGCACCTGGACGCCCCGGGTGACCGAGTCGGCGACGACCTGATGGAAGGGGCTCCACCACTCCTCTCGGTCCGCCGGATTCTCACGGTGGCCGGCCCGCCACGTGGCGAACCGGCGTGAGCCGGGATCGTAGACGTCGCGCATCTCCAGATGCACCGCCGACCGCCTGGCACCGGAGATCAGCTCACCGAACGACGGAACCGGAGCCGTCTCCACCGTTTGCCTCCAGTACGAACGGGATCATCCGCGAGGGGAATCGTATGATCGTCTCATTCTCGGGGACAGTGCCGATCTCCGCCTGCGTCTCGGCGTCGGTGATCCTCCAGCCTTGCAGGATAAGATCGCCGGTCGCCTCATCGACCCACACCGTCGGCGAGTGGTCACTGTCACTTTCCGGGTCCTTTCCGATGAACCGTAGCCCCATGGGGCCCTCCTCTTGTGTCCAGGTGTGCACGGACTTGCGGGATCAACGCTCCGCCTGGCGAGGCGGGACGGTCAAGGTGTTCGGACCGGTGATCGCCGACATGGCCAGAGCCGGACAAGCCGGCGGCGAGTCCGGAACGTCATGAAGGTTGACCCCGGGCCGCCCCGCCCGTAGACGGCGGACTTGCCGATGGACGCCATGGCCGCATCCTCATGCTCACCCGTCATGGACCTCCTGGTAGGTCGATCGGCGATTGGCCGGTGACATGGGCGGCTCATCGTCATACAGGGGGTCCCGGGGGTCGAGGACGAACCAGACCGTGCAGCCGCTCGCGTCCTTGATGAAGCCCCAGCGCCTGGACAGGCTCCGGACCAGGCGGATGCCGCGTCCGCGCTCGGCCAGGTCGTCCGCGGGGGCGCGGCAGACGCACGGGACCGTCGAACCTCCCTGGTCGGTGACCTTGACCTGGACGGTTCTGTCCCACTCGATGAGGACGGTCACCGGGATCTCCGGCGACCGCGTGTACGCCACGGCGTTGGTGAAGATCTCCGAGAGCAAAAGCACGGCGTCGTCACGGCGCGGATGGTCGCCGAGGATCTTCCCCAGCCACCGCCGGGCCTCCCCGACAGATGCCTCGTTGCCGGGGAAAACGGCGCTTTCCTGCTGCCCATCGTAGGAATAGATTCTCATTCGTCCGGGTGTCCTTCTCCAGGGGGAATCCTGCCCTCAAGACAACCGGCCACGTGCGGGACGCCGGCGATCTTCCGCCCGTCATACGGGACGACTTTTCTTTGCCAACGGGCTTTCCTTCCCCGGACTTTCGATTACCCTCCGCATTGAGACGATCACACGGAGGTGGACATGGGACGGCAGGGGACGCTGTTCGAGCAGGCGTGCGCCGATCGGGGGTGGGACCGGCCGGCCGCGTTCCTGGCCGCGTTCGCGCAGGCGGCGTACATGGTCGGCGAGCCGGTCGAGTTGACCGACCGCCAGTTCCGCCGCTGGTGCCTGCCCAACCCGCCCCGGCCGCGCCAGAAGGCCTGGCGGGTGCTGCACGCCATGTTCGGGGTCAACCCGGCCGACCTGGGTTTCCCGCCCGCGCCGTACGGTGAAATAAACCCATGTACGTTTCTAATAACAGACCAAACAGAGGAAACGGACGTGAACCGTCGTACATTCGTGACGGCTGCAATGGGAACCACGGCCGGTGCCGCCCTCGGCGCCTTCACCCCTCCCGAGGCGGTCGGCACGCCGCACGTCCAGGAGCTGCGCGCGGGCCTGCGCGCCCTCCGCACACTCGGCGACGCCCACGGCGGCACTGAGGTCCGCGCCCTGGCCGTCCGCCACCTGAACCGCATCCGCCGCATCATCGAGACGAGCACCTACTCCGACTCGATCGGCCGCCAACTCCGCCTCCTGGCAGGCGAGACCGCGAACAGCTGCGCCTACCTCCACTTCGACGCCTGCGATCAGGACGAGGCCCGCCACTACTGGCACGAGGGCCTGACCATCGGCACCACCATTGACGACACCGAGCTTAAAGTCCAGGCACTGGCGATGCTCGGCCTCCAGGCCAACTACGAGAGGCATCCCAAGCATGCTCTCGATCTGCTGGCTGCTGCAGGTCATCACGCCCAGCCCCTCGGATCCCCGGTCCTCCTCTCGATCATCGCCAGCCGTGAGGCAAACGCCCTCTCGCTCCTGGGCGATCACGCTGGCGCCCGCGCCGCCCTGACCCGGTCCCAGCGGCTCATGGAGCGACCGCGAACCGGCCGGCCATCTCCGGGTTGGACAGCGTTCTATGACAAATCAGAAGCCGAGGTGATTCAAGCCCATCTGTTCACCGAGGCCGGCAAGCACAAAGCTGCGATCCCGTACTTCCAGGCATCTGTTGCCCACACCGGAGCATCGTACGGACGCAATGTCGCGGGCAGACAATTTGCTCTGGCCCGCAGCCTCGTTCAAGCGGGCGAAGTCGACGAGGGCGCAGCCCTGGCTGTCACCGCCATCGGCAAACTCCGTGAGGTCTCATCCGGTCGAGTGCGCCGCCGTGCGGTCGAAGTACGCGACGCACTGGCCTCAGTCGACTCCCCCACCGCCCGAGAGACTGCTCAAGCACTGACGGACCATCTGACCTAATTAGACGTGTCACTCAGTCGCGCAAAGTGATCCCGAACGAGCTGCTTGTATTCCTCGTTTGGCCGCACAGGACTCCCTTCAGCGTCCGCGCTCTGTCTGAAGTCCGCAAGGATCAGCTCAAGATGATCCTTCGACAACCCGTACAGGTGGGCAACCCGAGCATCCAACTCAGCCCGCAAGTCGTACTCCACGTCTTTGGGTAACGGCTCACACTCAACACCAAGGACTTCAGCCAGTTCATCGAACTCCACAGCACGGCATGTCAACCTTGCAGAAAGCGCCACGATCTGGACACCAGGAGCAACCTTTAGCGAGACGTCGGCAATCGGCAGCGTCGCCATGATGGACTTTGTTACATGGAGGCTGGCCTTACGGCGAACCAGGAAGTCCCATACAAGACTATTAATTAGTGCCACCACATACACCATCGCCTCAGCCGACAGCACTGTGCGATACCCATCGTGCGCTAGATCGAAGCTTGACCGATAGAAGTAGTGGACAGTATGCGCCACTGCAGTTCCCGGAGGTAGCACGGCGGCGATCAAGGTCCGTTCATCGCGGCCTCGCGCAGTCTCACGGAAGCATGGGCGAAACTGATCAACCGGCAATTCTAGGGTACCTTGCCGGAGCTCCACAGAGGAGAGAAACCTTTCCCCCCGCTCTCGGCGAAGCCCGCGCACGTTTTTTCTCTTAGACCGTTTTCTGGCCCTGTTCAAAAGAGCCTTATCCCCAACATCTTCCTTCAAGTGATAGACAGGAATGGCAAAGTCGTGAACATATTGGTGTATGTGCTTGCCTTCGCGCATTGGGACGCCAGTTCCATCAGATGCGAACAGGGACTTGTCGTCATCTAGATGGAATTCTCGTCCCCAGTCAACCCGCCAGCCGCCGATCGACATCTCATCCAGAAGGTAGGGCTTGTCCGTGTAGATCACGGACATGAGCTCCAGCAGAGCCGCATCCCGGGTGTCAGGAATGGCCAACGTCTCAGGGGCCAAGGCTTCGATCGTTATGCGTGGTATAGGAAGTGTTCGACGTTCCAAATCTAGCAAATGTTCAAGCCGAGAAACATCGCTGGTGAACGGCAACGGATCGGTCGAGCCGCCAACTCCAGCAACAAGCAATAGAAACTGCTCGCGACTGTCGATAGGGAAGATTTTATTCACGTTATCGCAGAGCACAAACTTATCGACCGCGCAACGTTCAAGCAGTTCACGGCGGTGCTCGACGGTAGCCGCGTCCGAGACGATGCCTGAGTCGATCACTAGGCCTATGCGCCCATTAGGGGAAAGTAGCGCCAGCTCACGCTCCAGGAATGTTCGGTAATAGTTGAATGTTGTCCCGTGCGAATAGAGCATCCGGTACACGCCCGACTTTCCGATGAAGCTCTTCACTCCGGCCAGATGGGCGTCGGCTCGCTCGGCCGCCGCCGTCACCTCTGGGTGCTCGTCCAATTCGGCCTGGCGGGCCAGCTTCTCGTCCTTCTTCTTCAGCAGGGAGTATGACGGGTCGAAGCGGCCGTAGAACTCGGCGGCCTTGAAGGTGATGCCCTCCCAGGGCGGGTTGCCGATCATGGCGTCGAAGCCGGCGTCGGGGCGGCGGGCGCCGCGGGCGTCGAAGAAGACCTCGGGGAACTCGATCTCCCAGTGGAACGGCCGCACCTGCTCCCGGATCTCGTCGGTAACCCCGTGAAGGTGCGGCGGGATCGGGTCGCCGTGCTCGATGATGTCCTGGCGGCCGTTGAGCCACTGGGCGCTGTTGCCCTTGAATCTGTCCGGCTGGAAGAACGGCGCCACCCACCAGTCGCCGAGTTTCCGCAGGCCGGTGAAGTCGCTGCTCTCCAACAGGCGGGCGAACCGCTGCTCCTTGGCGCGGATCTGCAGGCGGTCGTCCGACGGCTGGGCAATGAGGGCCTGCCGTACGCGAATGACGTTGGCCAGGTCGGGTTCCGCGATCTCGAAGAGCGTGGGGTGGGAGTCCTGCTTCGCCGCCACTCGGTTGCCACTCCTGCTGCTCTGCGCGGGCACGGGGACGCCCCGCCAGCTGTCGAGGCTCGCGCCGATGACCGCGTTGCCGCAGCGCAGGTGGGCGTCCAGGAACGAGAGCGGCTTCCCGGCCGCCGCCGTGGCGAGCCAGAGGGACACCTTGGCCAGCTCGACCGCCATCGGGTTGAGGTCGACGCCGTAGATGCACCGCTCGACGATGAGCCGGCGGTAGGCGGCACGCTGCGCGTCGTCGAGCTTGTGGTCGAGCAGCTCCCCTTCCCGCGCCAGCGCCTCGCCGTACGCCTCGGTCAGCCGGTGGACGGCGGGGACCAGGAACGCGCCGGAGCCCATCGCCGGGTCACAGATGCGCAGGCTCAGGATCTGCTCGGAGGTGGCGTTTTCGGTCAGCGGGCGCAGGGTCTCCCCGACGACGAAGTGCGCGAGCGGCCGGGCTGTGTAGTACGACCCCGACCCCTTGCGCTGACCGGTGGCCTCGAACAGGTAGAACGCGCCGGTGTCGTACCGTTCGACCACCTCGGCGCCCTCGGGTACGCGGTCGGCGTCGAGCACCTGGACCACGGCCGACTGCCCGCGTCCGACCCGGGCGAGCACCTTGGGGACGTCGGCGATCTGCGGCTCGAACGACAGCAACCCCTCGTAGATGCTGCCGAGCTGTTCAACGCCGAGTTCACGGTAGTTGACCGGACGGCGTCCGACGACCTCCTTGCCCTTCGCGTTCCTGACCGGCTCTGTATAAGAGAGCGCGTCGATGACGTCCCTGACGAAGGTGTCCCCGATGGTGAGATCCTCGTCGTCGAGGAGGGGACACTTGTCCGGGTCGAACAGTGCCCCGTCGAACGCGGTGATCTGCAGCTCGCCGGCGTCGACGCCGTCGCGGAGCATCCTCCATTGGGCCCGGAGGGACGCCCACAGGAAGCCGCCGTCCGGTGTCCACACCGAGGCGGGGTCGACGATCTGCCTGCGCAGGCCGCGCAGCGAGTAACCCTGGTCGTAGGCGGGCGTGCCGACCGGCAGCAGGCCGCGGTCCTCGGCATAGGAGACGAACAGCAGCCGATAGGCGATTTTGAGTGCGTCGGCGAACAGGTCCCGGGGCGCCGGGATCGGCTCTGCCACCCGCCGCCAGCCGGCGAGCGCGCCGTTGGCGAGGGCGCTGAGCGCCCTGCGCACTCCGCCGGACAGGTTCTCGCTGACGGCGGTCGCGGCGTCGGTGCTCGCGTCCTCGACCCGGTCCCACAGGGACTTGCCGTCGGCGTCGGGGGTGAACGCCTCGGGCCGCAGGAGTGCCCACAGCACCCGCCACTCGTGATCGTCGCCCAGCTCCGCCAGCCCGGCGAGGTCCACGGTCAGGTAACTCGCCTCGCCGCCCAGCCCGGGGTCGCGGCGGATCACCCGCAGCTCGGACCCGTTGCTCAGCAGCACGGCGGGCAACGTGCCCTCCCGGGCGCAGACCTCCGCCTGGCGTTGCGGCCGGAGCCTGCCCGCGCGCCGGCCGCTGGGCGCGGCGTCCAAGTGCTGCCCGGCCGGGGAGATCAGCACCCAGACCAGATCGTCCGCGCCGTCCGCCGGGTGGGCGGACACGGCCTCGCCGACGCCGGGAAGGCTCGTGGGGAACCGCCAGCCGAAGCACCCCAGCCAGCTCAGCATCCGGCCGCGGGTCTGGCCCGCCGTGCTGGTCTCGTCTATGTCGGCGACCAGGGCGCGCAATTCGCGACGCGCCACTCTGACGCCCTCGGCGGCGTCCTCGGCTCCGGCCCGTCCGCGCTGCTCGCGAAGGAAAAGTGCCGGGTCGGACAGGTAGTACGAAGACAGCGTGGTTCCGGCGACGGTGATGTTCAGCACGGCTCAGGCCTCCACGCACACGACGCAGCCCACTGGGTCGGCCGCGCTCACCTCGGCCACCCCGAAGCCGCGGGTCAGCGCGTCCCGTCGCTTGGTGAACTCGGCGTCGACCACCGCTTTGGCCTCCTCGGGGCTGTGGAAGGCGCCGTGCCCCATGTCGGCGAACAGGCCCATCTGGACGAGGTCTCCCACGCTGGAGGCGAACCGGCGCTCGGTCTCGGCCAGTTCGACCTCGTGCCAGCGGTCCAGGTCGCGCCGTACCCGCTCGACTTCGGTGGCCAGGTGGTCCCGTACTCGGTCCGCGTGTGCGGCGAGCCTGCGCACCGCCTCACGTTCGGCGAGCCCGGCGGCATCGTCGAATCCGTCGGCCAGCCGAACACGGGCCCGTTCGACGGTGCTCTCGGTGCCGGCGGTGCCACGCTGCCGGAGCAGCCTGAGGTCAGCGTCCTCATCCTGGCTCGCCGGTCCGCCTGGTGGCACGAAGACCGGGATGAGCGGCTCCTCCAGGATCCGGCCGTCGTCGGAGAGGATCCGGCCCAGGAAGGTGAACAGGTAGCCCTCCGGCGCGCCGGCGACAGGGCGTATCGCCACCCGGTCGGTGATCTGCTCGTCGTACAGTCTGGTGCGCACCCGGTGCAGCACAGCCCGTACCAGGGGGTGGGCGGGGGTCAGGAACGCGATGCCCCGGTTGGACGGGTCGAGGGCGACGGCCCGGCTGAAGGTGGCCTGGAACGGCTCTTGCGGCACCTGAGGATACCGGCCGAGGAACGGGCCGGGGTCGATCTCGATCACCTCGCCAGTGCCTTTCACCCGTCCGGAGCCCTGCATGACGACACCCGTCACCAAGCGGCGGAACTCCTCGAAGTCGGGCAGCAGCCAGCGGGCCCGCTCGCGGGCGGAGTCGGTGTCGGCTTCGGCCTGCTTCTCGTCGCGCATGCCCTGCATGAGGACGAGGGCCCCTGTGCGTTCGAGGTAGTCGCGCACCTGCTGGACGGCACGTTCCAGGCGGGCCTCCAGCTCCTGTTCGGAGACGTCCTCCAGCAGCCCGTCCACCACGTCATTCTGCCCTGCCATGCCGAGCACGTCGCTGCTCGAACCGAGCTGCCTGGCGATCACCGCCAGTTTCTCACGGAGCCGTTGGAGGATCTCCTCGTCACGGGTGTCGGCGAGGTAGAGGTAGCTGATCTCCACGATGTGCGGCTGCCCGTACCGGTCGACACGGCCGTTGCGCTGTTCCAGCCGGTTGGGGTTCCATGGCAACTCGTAGTGCACGATGACGTGCGATGACTCCTGGAGGTTGAGCCCTTCCCCGGCCGCGTCTGTGGCGAGCAGAATCGCGCCCGGTGTGCCGGCGAAACCTTCCAGGACGGTTTTCCGCTTCGCCAGCGGAACGGAGCCGTCGACCCGGAACAGGGGGCCGAGGCCGAGGTTGTCCTCCAGATAGTCCAGCGTGTCGCGGTACTCGGTGAAGATGATGATCCGCTCACCTCGGCGTCCGGCGCGAAAGCCTTCCAGCCATCCGCGCAGTCGCGTCAACTTGCTGTCGTCGCCGGGGCCGAGCGCCGCGACCTGCTCGGTGAGCACGCCGACCAGGCGCCGCTCCTCGCGAAGGTCCTCATCGGGCAGATGCGCCGCGACCCCTTGCAGGGCCAATTCCTCGACGGTGAGCAACTCGGCCTCCGGGAGGGCGACGTCCCCGCGGTATTGCTGCAGTGCGTCCATCCGCCTGCGTCCGGCATGGTCGACGGGTGCCATCCCGAGACTCTGGGCGCGGCGCTCCAGGCTCTTCAGCAGCGCGTGCGGGCTGGACAGGGCGCGCTTGCGCAGCACCTCCAGCGCGAACGCCTGGACGTGGTAGGAGTCGGTGCCGCGCAGGGCCCTGAGCACGCGCTTGGAGTGACCGCGAAGCCGCTGGTGGATCTCCTTCTCCCGGGTCGTCGGCGACACCTCGATCGGCTGCGGAGGGTGGCGGCGGCTGATGGGCTGCGGAGGATCTCCCTTGGCGACGTCGTCCTTCAACCGGCGAACCAGATAGGGACGGACGAGTTCGGTGTCGAGCCGGCCGTCGTCGGCCGCCAGGTGCGGTGACAGGAGCTGGAGCAGGCTGGCGAACGACTCCTGGTACCCGTTGTGCGGTGTCGCGGAGAGCAGCAGCAGCTCACGGCTGTGGTCGGCCAGGGTGCGCGCCAGACGGCTGCGGCCGGTGCCGGACGAACGGCCCTCACCGGCATAGGCCCGTGCCACATGGTGGGCCTCGTCGATGATGACGACGTCGAACTGAGGGGCCGCCGTGATCGCTGACAGGTTGTTCTTGAGGTAGTCGACCGAGGAGACCGCATAGGGAACGGAGGTCCACGGGCTGACCGTGGTCGGGTTGTCGCGGCGCAGCTCCAGCCACTTCTTGCTGTCGACCTTGGCGAACTCCAGGTTGAACCTGAACCGCATCTCCTCGACCCACTGGTCCTGCAGGCCCGCCGGGCAGGCGATGAGCACACGGTCGGCGCGACCGCGCCGCGCCAGCTCCATCAGGACGAGCCCGGCCTCGATGGTCTTGCCGAGACCGACATCGTCGGCGATCAACAGCCTGACCCGCGGCTGCCGGATGCCGGCGAGGACGGGAACGAGTTGGTACGGCTCGACGTCGATCCGACCGTGCTCGACGGCCAGCAGGTCACCACGCCCATGAGCCATGGTGAGCGCGAGGGCGTCATGGAGCTGGGCCAGCACCACGGGATTGCCGGGCTCGAACCGCAACCGCGTCGCCGCCCGAGCCTCCAACGTCGGCTCGGCTCCGGCCAGTACCTTGAGCCGGCGAGGCCCAGGCCGGTCGTCGGTGCGACGCAGATCGAGAAAGGCGCCCTCTCCGGCACCTCGGACATCCTCGATCTCCCACAGCCGGTCCCGGAGCCGCACCCGCATCCCGCGCTCGTACATGCCCCTGAGCTCTCCCCTGTCCCGCCGCGAACACAGACCGCTCAGGTTAGCGGCGCCGAAGACAGCCGTCACCTCGCCGTCACGACCTCGTATGTCTCAGCTGTGCGACGAACTCATGCCATCGACCTGCGCGCGCCGGAGGTGATCGGATCAGACCGCCGGCGGGGCGATCATTCGCAGGGCGCCGAGGACGATCTCTCAGTCGCGAGGGAGGGGGCCGAGGCGCTCGCCGTCGGCGTCGGCGACGACGTCCGGGGCCTGGATCGGGGTCCAGGCCCGTGCGGTGAACGCGCGGGCCCGGGCCTGGAGGGGGTTAGGGGCGGACGCGGACGACCTGGGGGTCGTGGTCGCTGGCGCGGTCGGCGAACTCGGCGTTGACGTGGACCACGTCGTATTCGCGGTCGGCGAGGGCCGCGCTGGTGACGATGTGGTCGAGGACCTGCGAGTTGCCCTCGTACACGTAGCTGTAGCGCTCGCCGGCCGGCAGGGTGGTGATCAGGTCGGTCATCGTGGTGCCGGTGAGCAGGTTGGACATGGTGGCGGAGAACTCGAAGTCGTTGATGTCGCCCAGGACCACGACCCGGGCCGTCGGCTGCACGGCGAAGATCTGCTTGACGAACGTGTTGACGATCGAGGCCTGCTGGCCGCGCTTGGTCTCCGATCCCCGCGACGGCGGCTGCGTGCGCGCGTGGAGCGACTGGTCGCCGCCCTTGGAGCTGAAGTGGTTGGCGATCACGATGACCGTCTTGCCCTGGAACACGAACTCGCCGGCCAGAGGCTTGCGGGTCGCCGACCAGTTGGCGTTGCGCGGGTCGATCCGCCCCGGGGAGAACGACAGCTGCGCCGCGCCGCCGTTCGCGACCACCGAGACCGCGGCGGTGGCGGTGCCGCCGGGCCGGTCGGTGAAGGAGACCCGGGCGGGGTTGAACAGGAAGCCGACGCGGATGTTGCCGCCGGGCTCGCCACCGTCGGCGCCATTCGTGGGGTTGATCTGCCGGAAGGCGTACGCCGGGCCGCCCGCCGCGGTGATCGCGTTGATGAGCTTGGCGTAGGTCTGGTCGGCGGCGACGACGGAATCGTTGACGGGGCCGTTGTTGTCCTGGATCTCCTCCACGGCGAGGATGTCCGGCGAGCGGAGATTCGTGACGATCCCGGCGGCGAGGCGGTCGAACTTGGCCTGCGGGTCGCCCGGGTCGAGGTTCTCCACGTTGTACGTGGCGATCGCGAGCTGGTCGGCGGCCTGCGGGGTGGTGACCTCGGCGGCGAGACCGCCGTTCCGGCGGGCGCCCAGGGTGGTGGCGGCGATCAGGTACCCGCCGAACTGGTCGTAGTCCAGGGGGCCGATGGTGGGCCCGGTGAGGACGTCGCCGACGTTGGCCTGCGGGAGCGGCGAGGACAGCAGGGACATCACCTTGACGCGACCGGAGTTCTGCGAGCTGTAGGAGCCGTAGACGGTACCGCCGCGCGGGGTGGGGTTCTGCGCCGGTTTGGCGGTGACGAACATCTCGTTGTACGCGTTGGTCGCGCCTACCACGCGCGCGTCGTCGATCTGCACCCGCATGCCTTCCAGCGACTCGAACAGATCGAGCGCGTAGGCGGACGGGTTGAGGGCGAGGGTCTCGAGGTTGCCCGAGGGGGCGTAGGCGGCCGGGATCAGCGCGTCGGTGAGGACGACCGGCGCCGGCAGGGGGTTTCCGGTGGAGATCGTCGACCACGATGGCTGGGTCAGCTCGGTGAGCGACTGACCTCCGGCCGTGGAACCGCCGGGGTAGTACTCGCTGACCGTGCCGGTCACGCTGAGCTTGTTGCCGACCGCGGTGGCGGGCGCCGACGATCCGGTGTAGACGAAGATGCCCTCGCTGGTGCGGGGGTCGGCGTCGGGGGCAGGGTCCTGGATCCAGAAGCCCTTGCTCGATCCGGTGGAGCGGATCGCCGTGACGATGCCGGTGACGGTCACATTCTGTAGCGCCGCCTTGCGCGTGGTGCCTTGGATCGCGTGGATGGTGGTGGGGGCCGCCGCCGCGGGCGTGGCGAGCAGCGCCGCCGAGGCGACGACCGCGCACGACAGCAGGCTCACGGTCGTGAGCCGATACCGCGAAGTTCTCACGGGATTCCTCTCTTGGGCGTCTGGTCAGGGGGATGGAAAGGCCAGATGAGCCGCAAGGAGGGTCGCAAGATAGCGGATATGACGAAATGTCAGTTGATGCCGACAGGAATTAGGGGGCATCGTCGAAACGCGCCGCTTACATCGCGGAAAGCCGGGCGACCAGCATCCTCTCCGCGCGAGTACGCGCCCGGCCGCCGTACCGGCCGGGAAACACGACGTGAAGACCTCGCGACATGAGGCGACCGCCTCAGGCCGTCCAGCCGGTCCTGCTGATCCTGCCGGTCCGGAGCCACGCGGGACCGGCCGTCGGATGGGACGTCAGGAGGCCGGGGCGAGGACGCGCAGGGCGCCGGGGACGATCTCGCAGGCGAGTGGGAGGGGGCCGAGGCGCTCGCCGTCGGCGTAGGCGACGACGTCCGGGGCCTGGACCGTCACCTGCCGGGCACGGTGGGTCGTGATGGCGGGGTGGCCGAGGTGGGTGCCCCGGTAGACGCGGGGGAAGACCCGCAGGAACGCCGCCGTGGGCATCGGGCCGACCACGAGCACGTCGAGCAGGCCGTCGTCGGGGACGGCCTGGGGGCACACCCGCATGCCCGCGCCGTAGGAGCCGGTGTTGGCGACGGCCACCAGCATGGCCTCGCGTTCGGCGGTCTCGCCGTCCAGGGTGAGCGTGAAGGGGACGGGCGCGAAGGACCGCAGTTCCTGGAGCATCGCCAGCAGGTACTTGGCCGCGCCGGGCGGGCGGGTGAGCCGGTTGGCCCGCTCGTTGACCTTGGAGTCGAAGCCGCAGGCCATCACCCCGGCGAACCACTCGCCGTCGCCGGTCCTGGCCGCGTCGACCACCCGCGTCCTGCCCGCGGCGACGACGCCGGCTGCCGCCAGCGGGTCCTTGTGGGGGATGCCGAGGGCGGCGGCGATGTCGTTGCCCGTGCCCGCCGGGATGACGCCGAGCGGGACGTCGCTGCCGGCGACGGCCTGGAGCGCCAGGTGCACGAGCCCGTCGCCGCCGAACGCGACCAGCGCCTCCGGCTGTTCGGCGACGGCGGTGCACGCGCGTTCGAGCGCGTCGTCGGCCGAGGAGCCCACGATGACCGACACCGGCCGACCGCCCTCGCGCAGCCGGCGCACGACCGGGTCGAGCAGTCGCAGGGTGCGGCCGCCACGGGCCGCGGGGTTCACGAGGACTACCAACTCACCAGCCACAGCCGGAACCTATAGGTATAGTTCCGGCAAAGCCAGGGACAACAAGCTGAGAATAGGAAGTTCACCCGCACACCACGCGAAATGCGGCTTTCCGGGCCCAGGGCCGGGCCGGTGAACCGGGACCGTCTCTTCGGGGACCTTAACGCTCCGCATTATGGAAAGGCATCGCGCATGGCGGAAGTCGTCAAGGAGTTCTCCGAGCCCAAGGGAATCACGCGGATCTTCGGAGTCGGCGACATGGGTGTGGAGGAGGGCGCCTACCCCGGCGACATGACCATCTGGGACACCGGCCGCCCTGCCGGTAGCGACTGGATGGACATCGGCCCGAACGGCATCACGTTCGACACCGACGCCGAATCCCTCTCCTACGTCAGGTACCAGCTCTGGAGCGGCCCGCCCCCCGCCGAAGAAGGCTGGACCCACACCTGGGAAGGGCCCCTCTACCTGGCCTCCGGGCGGATCGTCGCGATCACCGCGTCGGCGCCCGACGAGGGTGGCGACGGCACCGAATTCGTCCTGCCTCGCCAGGAGACGACCTGGCACACACGCGTACTGGCACGGTACCCCGACACCGACCCGCGGACGGGCTTTCCCCGGCCCGTAGGGGGTCCGGTCCTGTTCAAGCTCCAGTTCTGGCTCGACGACCGCTGACTTCGAGGGCTGCGCGGTCCGGTGACGGCGGCTGTCCCGGGTCATCAAGAACATGTCGACCTTCGCCGGGCGGTTGCGCGGCTCACGGAGGCGGTCCGTTGGACACGACGAAGCCGCCGCACGGGAGAAACATGCGGCGGCGTGGTCGGTTCGGCCGGCCGGTGGTCGGTTCGGCTAGTCCAGAGGCGGGCCGGCGACGGGGCCGTCCAGTTCTTCGGCCAGTTCGCGCTGACGCTGGGCCTCGAGCTGTTCCTTCTTGCGATCGTTGAAGTACATGAAGACCTCCGCGATCAGGAACATGCCGACCATCGGCACCGCCAGCGCCAGCATGGTGATCGGGTCCTGGCTGGGCGTCGCCACGGCGGCGAACACGAACATCAGGAAGATGACCATGCGCTGGTGCTTGCTGACCAGCTTGAACGGCAGCACGCCGATGAGGTTGAGGAACACCATCAGCAGTGGCAGTTCGAACGAGAGCCCGAAGATGACCAGCATCGCCATCATGAACCCGACGTACTGGTCCATGCTGATGAGCGGGATCACGTTGCCGGGGGCGAAGCCCAGCAGCAGGGCCAGGCCCTTGTCCATCGTGAAGTACGCCAGCGCCGCGCCGGCCACGAACAGCGGGACCGCCAGCGCCAGGAACGTGATCGAGTACCGGCGCTCGTTGCGGTAGAGCCCCGGGGTGACGAAGGCCCAGACCTGGTACAGCCAGATCGGCGCGGCCACCACGGCGCCGAACATCAGGGCGACCTGAAGGTTCACCATGAAGCCCTCGAAGACGCCCTGGATCACCAGCGTGCACTCGTCGTTGAGCTTGTGCGCGGCGGGCAGGCGACAGTACGGACCGGTCATGAACGTCCACAACCGGTCGAAGAACACAAAGCCGATCACGGTGCCCACGGCCAGGCCGAGGATGGCCTTGACCAGGCGGTTGCGCAGCTCACGGAGGTGGTCCATGAGCGACATGCGCCCCTCGGAATCGGGGGCGGCAGCCTGGCCGTTATCGGCCGGGCTCGACCGTTTCAGCAGTGCCATCCGGCGTCCCTGTCTTCGCGGGCGGTCAGGTCATGCGGGTCGTGCGGGGCCCGCGCTCAGACGGAGCCCTGGTCCTTGGGGCCCTGGGCGGCGGAGGCGCCGCTGACGGTCGCCTCGCCGACGCGCGCCTGGGAGGTGGTGCGCAGCTTGGCGTTCTCCTCCTCCAGCAGGCGGAGCCGTTCCTCGATGGACGGCGCCGGGGGCTGGAGGGGCTGCGGCTGGACCACGATGGGCTGCGCCGTGGCCTGCGCGGCGGCCTCCCTGGCGTCGTCCTCCTCGTGGAGCTTGGTGGTCTCCTTCTTGAACAACCGCAGCGACTGGCCCAGCGCACGCGCGGTGTCGGGAAGCTTCTTGGCGCCGAAGAGCAGCACCAGGACCAGCCCGATGATGATCAGCTCGGGCACACCCAATCCGGCCATGTCACATCCTTAGAGCAGAGAGACGTGCAATCTCAGGTCGATCGTACGCTCTGCGGGATGGTTACTTCACCCCTCCTGGCCTTTCAATACGCCCGCGGAGGCCGTAGAGGCGGCATGGACGGTCTCGAGACGGCCGGCCGTCCGCTCGATTTCACGTGTCAGACCCCGCACGGCCACCAGCACGCGGGCCGTCAGGACCCCGAGCGGGACCAGTCCGGCGACGGCCAGGCCGACCGTGACGTAGATCCACATCATGAGGTCGCACTTTACCCAAGGCCGGGGTGAAATATCGGGGTTCGATCACATCGCGGGACCGGAACGGTCGTCAGCGGGCCGACTCGTACAGCTTCAGCGCCGCCGACGCCTCCTCACGCACCCGCCGCGCCAGCGGCTCCGGCGCGATCACCCGGCCGCCGTCGCCGAGGCGCAGCGCCAGCCGCACGACCAGCCCCTGGTCGCGGGCGCGCAGCGTCACCCGCAGCCGTCCCTCCCCCAGCTCGGTGACCTCCTCGCACGGGTAGTACTCGGCGACCCAGCGCCCGGCCGGGGTCAGTTCAAGCTCCACCAGTTCGTCGGTCGGCGAGGGCCGGAACACCCCGTCGGTGACGTCGATCGGCTCGGCCTCGGCGGGCGGCTCGGCGGGGACGTCCAGTACCTCGACGCCGATCATGCGGTCGAGCCGGAACAGCCGCATGCCGTCGGCGCGGTAGCACCAGCCCTCCAGGTAGGAGCGCCCGTCGACCATCACCAGCCGGGTCGGGTCGACCTCGCGGGGCGTGATCTCGTCGCGTCCCGGCACGTAGTAGCGCAGGGACAGCCGGCGCCGCCGGCGCAGGGCGTCGGTGGCCGTGGTCATGGCGTCGGGGGCGGCGTCCAGCTCGAAGGCGACCTGGCTGCTGACCGCCGCCGCGCCCTCGCCCGCCGCGCTCTCCAGCTTGGCGACCACGCGGGCCAGCGCCTCGCTGTCCTCGAACTCGGGCAGCTCGGCGAGCATGCGCAGCGCGACCAGCAGCGCGCTGGCCTCGTCGACGCCGAGGCGCAGCGGACGGGCGATGGTCTCGGCGTTGTCGATGAGGATCTCGCCGCCGTCCCAGGAGACGTCGATGAGGTCGCCGGGGGTGTGTCCGGGCAGCCCGCACATCCAGACGAGCTGCAGGTCGTCGATGAGCTGCTTCTCGGTCAGGCCGAACAGCTTGGCGACCTCCGGGACCTGCGCGCCCGGGTGGGACATGAGGTACGGCACCAGGGCCAGGAGCCTCGGCAGCCGGTCGGCGCTGCTCACGCCAGTGCTCCCTTCAGCCTGCGGATGACCGCCTCCCGGAGGTCCGGGGGGTCGAGGACCTCGACGTCGGACGCGAAGCCGACGATCGACCCGGCGATCCACTCGGGGTCGGCGAAGTCGAGCGTCACGACGTCCCAGCCGTCGTCACCGGGCCGCACGGTGCCCGACTGCCGCAGCCACTGGCAGGTGCCCGCGCGGACGCGGACGGTTGCCGCCCGCTCGGGCAGCAGGCTGTCGCGGTGGCCGACCATGGAGCGGATGTCCACGTCGTCCGGCACCGTGACCGCGCCCGGGCGCCCGGCCGGCGTGACCGGGCCGCTGATCCTGCTGAGCCGGAACACGCGCGGGGCGCGGCGCTCGCGGTCGTGGCCGACGAGGTACCAGCGGCCGCGGCGGCTCACCACGCCCCAGGGCTCGACGGTGCGGGTGAGCAGGACCTCGCTGCCGGCGGCGCGGTAGTCGAAGCGGACGACCCGGCGGTCGCGCACGGCCTCCCACAGGGCCGGGAAGGCGGGGTCGCGCGTGTCCACGCGCAGCTCCAGCGGCCCGGCGGCGGACTCGTCGGTCTGCACTCCCCCGGCCCTGAGCTTGAGCAGCGCGCCGCTCGCGGCCCCGGCGAGGGTCGCCCGCTGCCAGACCTGGGCGGCCAGGCCGAGCACGGCCGCCTCGTCGGCCTCCAGCGTGATCTCGGGCAGCTCGTACGCCTCGCGCTCGATGCGGTACCCGGGCTCGTCCTCCCATGGGTCCTTGTGCACCTGGACGGGGATGCCGATCTCGCGCAGCTCGGTCTTGTCGCGTTCGAACATGCGCTGGAAGGCCTCGTCGTTGCCGGCGTCGTAACCGGGCACGGCATGGCGGATCTGCTCCGCGCTGAGCGGGCGCCGGGTGGCGAGCAGGCAGATGACGAGGTTCAGCAGCCGCTCGGTCTTCCGCCGGGACATCGGGCCTCCCTTCTCATGGTGACGCTACCCTTGCCGGGTGATCAGGTGGCGCAAGGGCGAGGTACTGTCGGTCCGGCGCGAGTGGCCGGGGGCGATCGAACTTCAGGTGAGCCTTCCCGAGGGGGAATGCCGGGCGCTGGCCTACCCGCGGCTGGTGGGCCGCCCGGAGCCGGGCGACACGGTGGTGCTCAACACGACCGCGCTCGCCATGGGCCTCGGTACTGGAGGCTATGCCATGGTAGTGGCCGTACCGGATCGTTTGCCCGAAGATCCGCAAGGACCGGGCCACCTGGTCAAGGCACGGTACACCCCGCTGCAGGCGACGGTGCTCGGCGCCGACGAACAGGACTCCCCGTTCCACGACGTTCTGCGCGACGCGGACTCCGTGGACGGCATGCCGGTGGTCGTGGCCGACCTGCACTCGGCCCTGCCCGCCATCCTGTGCGGGCTGTACGGTTCGCGGCCCCCGGGGGGCGAGGGCGCCTCTCCGCCGGCGGGGGCGCCGAAGGTGGCCTACGTGATGCTGGACGGCGGCGCGCTGCCGGGCTGGTTCTCCATGTCCGCCGCGCGGCTGCGCGAGGCCGGGTGGCTGTGCGGCGTGGTCACGACCGGCCAGTCCTTCGGCGGGGACGTCGAGACGGTGACCGTCCACACCGGCCTGCTCGCGGCCCGGCACGTCCTCGGCGCCGACGTGGCCGTCGTCACCCAGGGGCCGGGCAACCTCGGCACCGGCACGCGCTGGGGCTTCTCGGGCGTCTCGGCGGGCGAGGCCGTCAACGCGGCGGCCGTCCTCGGCGGGCGCCCGGTGGCGGCGCTGCGGGTGAGCGAGGGCGACCTGCGCGAGCGCCACATCGGCGTCTCCCACCACTCCCTGACCGCCTACGGCCGGGTGGCGCTGGCGCCCGCGCAGGTGGTGGTTCCGGAGCTTCCGGGCGGGTTCGGGGACCGGGTGAGAGAGCAGGCCGCGGTGCTGGCCGGCCGCCACGAGCTGGTCCGCGTGCCGGTGGACGGCCTGGAGGAGGCGCTCCGGCGAAGCCCGGTGAAGCTGTCCACGATGGGCCGCGGTCTGGACGAGGACCTCGCGGGCTTCCTGGCCTCGGCCGCCGCCGGCCGCCACACCGCCTCCCTGCTCGCCTGACCGCCGTGATTCACCGATCGCGATGAGCTCGTACCCTCGCGACCGGCGGCCTCGGGAGACGTCCCCGGGACGCGAGAACCGGCAGCTTGGCACACCTCACATGACGTTTCGCACATGAGCGGATTCGCCTAGCCGGGGAGCCGGCGAAAGTTCACGACGCCGCCTGTCTCGACCGGGGCCGGCTCCCCTTGGTTCGTTCGCCCATGCGTGGGCTCGAAGGCGTGCGTACCCACGAGCCCATCGACACGACCCCCCGCGCTGGGCGGGCCGGCGCCCCTGAGGGTCAGTAAGCTCCCAGCACGTCCACCACGAAGACCAGGGTGTCGGTGCCCTTGATCTTGTCGCCCTGGCCGGCCTTGCCGTAGCCGAGGTCCGGCGGGATGGAGACGAGCATGCGGCTGCCCACCGGGACGCCGACCAGACTCTGGTCCCAGCCCTTGATGACCTTGCCGACGCCGATCGGGAACATGATCGGCTGGCCGCGGCCCCAGCTGCTGTCGAACTCGGTGTCGGTGCCCCAGATCTTGCCGGTGTAGTGGACGAGGATCGTCTGCCCCGACTTGACCACCGGCCCGGTGCCCTTGATCACCGTCTTGCTGACGAGTTCCTTGGGCGCGGGGGCGTCGGTCTTGGTGGTCAGCTTGGGAGCCTGGTCGCCGCCGGGGTTCTGAAGGGTGACGCCCTTGACCCCCGGGTCGGTGGCGGTGCCCTGGGCGGCCTTGGCGGTGGGGACGCCCAACACGTCCACGATGTAGACGCTGGCGATGGAGGTGTCGGCGCCCTGCGACTTGGCCTGCTCCAACTGCTCGGCGGTCAGGCTGTCCTTGGCGACGACGGCGAGGAAGCGGCCGCCGGGCTTGCTGTCCTGGAACGCCTTGTGCACGACCGAGGGCAGCTTGTTGTCGACGGTGATGAGCTGCGGCGCGCCCTCGTCGTAGGTGGAGCCGGACTGGGCGTTGGTCTTGCCGTCCCAGCTGTAGGCGGTGAGGTTGGCGACGACCGCGTCGCCGTCCTTGAGCTGCGCGCCCTGGCCGGCGGTGATCGTCTGGGACGAGGACGTCGCGGGCGGCTTGCCCGAGGGGAAGGTGACCTGCGGTTTCTTCCCGAACTCACCGGCGACCTTGACGCCCGAGGACGCGCCGGATGAGCCCCCTGTCTTGGCGGTGACGTCGCCGCCGTTGCCGCAGGCGGCGGCGAACAGCAGCGGAAGGGCGGCGAGAAGGGCCAGTCGGCGCATGGGTATCCCTCGGAGAGGCGTCACGTTCGCGTAACACTACCCGACGGCCACGACCATGAGGATCACACGGCCCGATCTTGCCGAAGCGTGACCTTACCTTCGTAAACCCTTCTCGCGGAGACACATCGGCCGCTCGGGACACACGCAGGACATACGCGGGGCAGCCACAGGGAACGCCCGGGTAAAGCCGGGGACGGCGGACGCGCACAGGCCCCGCGAGCCTTCGTCCGGGTGAAAGTTTCACGTCCGGCCCCGCCGGCCCGCCGACGCCGGGGCGAGGGCGGGCCGGAGCGGGAGAGGCGCAGTGCGGCTCACATGCCGGCGATCAGCTTGTCGACCCTCTCGTCCACGCTGCGGAACGGGTCCTTGCACAGGACCGTGCGCTGGGCCTGGTCGTTCAGCTTGAGGTGCACCCAGTCGACGGTGAAGTCGCGCCGCTTCTCCTGCGCCTTGCGGATGAACTCGCCGCGCAGCCGCGCCCGCGTGGTCTGCGGCGGCACCGACTTGGCCTCGAAGATCTTCAGGTCCGAGGCCACCCGCTCCACGGCGCCGCGCCGCTGCAGCAGGTAGAACAGCCCCCGCTTGCGGTGCACGTCGTGGTAGGCGAGGTCGAGCTGGGCCACCCTGGGCGAGGACAGCGGCAGGTCGTACTTGTTGCGGTAGCGCTCGATGAGCTGGTACTTGGTGACCCAGTCGATCTCGCGCGACACCAGGTCCAGGTCGCCGGTCTCGACGGCGCGCAGCGTGCGCTCCCACAGCTCCAGCACCCTGCGCGTGGTCGCGTCACCACCCCGCCGCTCGACGAAGTCGCGGGCCTTGGACAGGTACTCCTGCTGGATCTCCAGCGAGGACGCCTCGCGGCCGTTGGCCAGGCGCACGCGCCTGCGGCCGGTCATGTCGTGGGAGACCTCGCGGATCGCCCGGATGGGGTTCTCCAGGCTGAGGTCGCGCATGACCGTGCCGGCCTCGACCATGCGCAGCACCAGGTCGGTGGCGCCGACCTTGAGCAGCATGGTGGTCTCGCTCATGTTGGAGTCGCCGACGATGACGTGCAGCCGGCGAAAGCGCTCGGCGTCGGCGTGGGGCTCGTCCCGGGTGTTGATGATCGGGCGGGACCGGGTGGTCGCGCTCGACACCCCCTCCCAGATGTGCTCGGCGCGCTGCGAGACGCAGTACACCGCGCCGCGCGGCGTCTGGAGCACCTTGCCCGCGCCACAGATGATCTGCCGGGTCACCAGGAAGGGGATCAGGACGTCGGCGAGGCGGCCGAACTCGCCGTGCCGGCCCACCAAATAGTTCTCGTGGCAACCGTAGGAGTTGCCGGCCGAGTCGGTGTTGTTCTTGAAGAGGTAGATGTCCCCCGCGATGCCCTCCTCGCGAAGCCGCTTCTCGGCGTCCACGAGCAGGCCCTCGAGGATGCGCTCGCCGGCCTTGTCGTGGGTGACGAGCTCGACGACGTTGTCACATTCGGGGGTGGCGTACTCGGGATGGCTGCCGACGTCGAGGTAGAGGCGGGCGCCGTTTCGGAGGAACACGTTGCTCGATCGGCCCCAGGACACGACTCTGCGGAAGAGATACCGCGCCACCTCGTCCGGGGACAGCCTGCGCTGGCCCCTGAACGTGCAGGTGACGCCGTACTCGTTCTCCAAGCCGAAGATGCGACGATCCATCACATCACACTATGTTCTCCGAGCCCGGGAAGGGAGGGATCTTTCCGGGGTTTCGGGGTGAGGACCCCGTGCCAGCACCACCGGGCGGCACTGGATCTCCCCTCGGGCGCATAGATCTCCGTCCCGTTGACCGAGGGCCCCGCCCCGGAGCGCGTGCGGGTGGCGCCTGCGGGCGTGCTCCTCGGTGGCGCCGTCCGGGTACTCGACGGTGACGCAGGGCCTCGGTCCGCACGGCCGTCTCGGTCTGGGCGTCGACGACCGAGAACGCGCGCTTCCCGAAACGTCGCCCCGGAAACACCGCGTCCCGGCCCCCTCTCGCGGCGGGGACCGGGACGAATTTCGGTCAGGATCGGCGCCGGCCGAATCCGGACGGGTGGGCCGTCAGGGCGGCGTCACCCACCGGACCCGGTGTCGATGTCCCCCTCCGGGGCGGTCGCGGGACCGTCGTCGGCCCCCTCCGCCTTCGGCGTCTCGGCCGGCGGGGTGCCGTCGGCGGGCGCGCCGCCGAGGAGCCGCTCCAGGCGCGGGCCCGTCAGCCGCTGGAACTTGCGGTGGTCGCGCGAGCGGTCGAGCACGGCGACCTCGAGCTGGGAGACCGGCGGGCGCTCGCCGCCCGGCTCGGTCAGCGCCGACAGGGCGGCGTCCAGCGCCTCGGTCAGCGGCAGGCCCTCGCGGAAGCGGTCCTTCAGGCGGGCCGCCACGGCGTCGGCGACGCCGCCCATGACCACGAAGCCGTGCTCGTCGGTGACCGAGCCGTCGAACGTCAGGCGGTAGATCTGGTCGCCCTCCGGGGTGTCGCCGACCTCCGCCACGACGAGCTCGACCTCGTACGGCTTGCGCGACTCGGTGAACACCATGCCGAGCGACTGGGCGTACAGGTTCGCCAGCCCCCGGGCGGTGACGTCGCCGCGGTCGTAGGTGTAGCCGTTGATGTCGGCGTAGCGGATGCCGCCGAGGCGCAGCGCCTCGAACTCGTTGTACTTGCCGACCGCGGCGAAGCCGATGCGGTCGTAGATCTCGCTGATCTTGTGCAGCGCCCGGGACGCGTTGGGGGCGACGAACAGAATGCCGTTCTCGTACTGCAGCACCACGACGCTGCGGCCGCGCGCGATGCCCTTCCGCGCGAAATCGGCCTTGTCCCGCATCTCCTGTTCTGGGGACACATATCCAAAGGGCATGGACACCGGTGGTGATCCTCTCGTGGCCGTGGGTTGTGACTAGCGCAGCGGGGCGGTGGGACCGTCGGGGTCGGCCAAGCGGCCGTCGAGGACCTGGCGGACGTACCCCTCGACCTCCTCGTCCGGCAGGCGCCGGAAGCCGTCGGCGTCGATCACGGCCACCAGCGGCCAGATCTTGCGGGTGACGTCGGGGCCGCCGGTCGCCGAGTCGTCGTCGGCGGCGTCGTACAGGGCGTGGACGCACGCGAGGATGGTCTCGTCGGCCGTGGCGCCCTCGCGGTACAGCTTCTTCAGCGCGCCGCGCGCGAACAGCGAGCCCGAGCCGATGGAGGCGTACCTCTGCTGCTCGTACGGGCCGCCGCCGACGTCGTAGCTGAAGATGCGGCCGCCGTCGCGGTCTTCGTCGTAGGCGGCGAACAGCGGCACCACCGCCATGCCCTGCATCGCCATCGGCAGGTTGCCGCGGATCATGGTGGCGAGCCGGTTCGCCTTGCCCTCGACCGACAGCGTGCGGCTCTCGCGCTTCTCGTAGTGCTCCAGCTCGACGCAGTAGAGCCGGGCCAGCTCGATGCCCATGCTCGCCGTGCCCGCGATGCCCATGCACGAGTGGTCGTCGGTGCGGAAGACCTTCTCGATGTCCTTCTGGGAGATGTAGTTGCCCGCGGTGGCCCGCCGGTCGCCGGCCACCACCACGCCGCCCGCGAACGTGGCCGCCACGATGGTGGTCGCGTGCGGGATGCGATCGCCCACGCCGCCACCGCCACCACCGGCCGCCGCCTCAAGCCGCCCCGGGAGCAGCCCTGGAGCGTACGACCCGACGAACTCGGTGAACGATGTCGACCCAGTGTCCAGGAACAGGTTGCTCATCCAGCCCGGCTGTGCTGCCACGCGACTCCCTCCAAAGGACCTTCAGGCTTCTACGCCGACCCTACTCGTGGTGCTGTCGTGGTTGCACTTCCCACGATCAGCTCAGCGCGAACCGCTTTCGCCCATCAAGCCTCATCTTCCACAAAAATAATCTTTACCCCGCAGGCAGGGCGTGTGATTGTCGGGTTGTCGTGACATGCCGACACCCACGCCTCCAGTATCGGGGAGGCCCCTCGTGAACCGGGCGTGAACACCCGTCCTGGACGAAGACGGTCCACGTCCGCCGGCGATCCGCCGCGCGGAGGACCGGCCCCGGGCGCGCGCCCGCGGAGGATCGCCCTTCCGGACGGGAGGCGTCGCCGTGAGGGCCGCAGGGGGCGGCCGTGGGGGGTGGCCGCGGGGCGCCGCCTGTGGTGACGGGCGCGCGCCGGCGGGGTCGTGGCGGCCCTGAATTCAGGGGTACATAGGGGCATGTCCGCCAGGCTCCGGGCTCGGTGCGGAGCGGGCGCTCCAAGCCACCCGGGTCCGGCCGGACATGTTCGGCCGCCGGTTCTGTCAGTACCTCAGTGGGTCACTTCAGTGGGTCACGATTCACCGCTCATGCGTCAAGGCCCCGCCACGGCTCGCCGCCGGGCGCGGGCACCTGCCGCTCCGCCCCTGGGTCGCGCCGGCCGGGTACGCCGACCCGCGCGCGTCATCGGGGCGGAGCGGTTCGCCGAGCGCGGCGCCGGCCGCTCGCCACGTGCCGGCCGCGTACCCGACGTGGACCGGCCGCCTACTGGCCGCCCTTCTGCACGTAGCTGCGGACGAACTCTTCGGCGTTCTCCTCGAGGACCTCGTCGATCTCGTCGAGGATCGCGTCGACGTCGTCGGTGAGCTTCTCCTGACGCTCCTGGACGTCCGAAGACGCCTGTGCCTCGGTCTCCTCGACCTCGGACTCCTGCCGACTGGTGTGCTTCTGACCGCCGGTGTCCTTCGTCGCCATGTGGTACCTCCGCTTGGGGGACGCATCTGACTCATATCTTCCCCGAACCGGACGACAATTCGCGCGGATCATCCTGCGATCTACGCGAGACCGGCTGGAGGAGGCCGTTCTGACAGACAACCTCCCCGGTACGGGCCATGGCAAATCAACTGAAATGGACTGATTTCACCCTCACTGGACAGTAGCCCTATCCAATGATTAGATAGGGTCGCTGTCCAACGAGGAGGAAGTCATGCCCGCAGCTTTCGCGGCGTCCGTAATAGCCGAGGCCGTCCAGTTGTCGTCCGCCCTGCCCGCCATGTCCCCCGCCTCCCTGAGGACCGCGGGCATCCTGCTGATCACCGTCCCCACCGTGGCGATCGGCGGCGCGAGCCTGCTCTCCTTCATCGGGCGGCGCACGCCCGGCTACCTGGACAACCCGGTGCGCCGGGGCCTGTGGCGGGCGGGGCACGCCCACGCGGGCGTCCTGGTGATGTTCGCGCTCCTGGCGATGCTCTACGTCGACCAGGCCGACCTGAGCGACGGGCTCAGGACGCTCGTGCGCCTGCTGTTCGTCGCCGCGCCGATCCTCATGCCCCTCGGGTTCTTCCTGTCGGTGGTCAGGCCGGCAGACACGCGGCCGAACAAGCTGATCTGGCTCACCGGCCTCGGCGGCGTCTCCCTGGCGGCGGCCGCGCTCACCTTGGGCGTCGGGCTCGTGTAGACCAGATCGTTACCTGACCCTTTGGGCATTCTCCGGTGATCCGCCCATAGATATGCCGTTAGAGACGGAAAAATAGAGCGGCTGTGGGGGCAGGGCAGGAAGCGGACTGTGAACGGGTGACATGAGAGCGGACCACGCGCAGCTGCTCGGAGATCGATACCGGCTGATCTCGCCGCTGGGCCAAGGGGGAATGGGGATCGTCTGGCGGGCGCACGACCGCAGGCTCGCGCGCGACGTCGCGATCAAGGAGTTGCGGCCCGGCCGGCACGACGAGGAGTTCGACGTCCGGACGGCCCGCCGCCACGCGCTGCGCGAGGCGCGGTCGGCGGCGCGGCTCAGCCACCCCGCGATCGTCACCGTCCACGACCTGCTGGAGGAGGACGGCCGGCTCTGGATCGTCATGGAGCTGGTCGAGGCGCTGACCCTGCAGGCCACCGCGTGGCACCTCGGCCGGCTGCCCGTGCACTGGACGGCGTGGATCGGCTTCCACCTGCTGAGCGGCCTGCGGCACGCCCACGCCGCCGGCGTGCTCCACCGGGACATCAAGCCCGGCAACGTCCTGCTCACCGGCGAGCGCGTGGTGCTCAGCGACTTCGGAATCGCCGTGCTCCAGGGAGAGCCGTCGACCCACACCAACCCCATGCCGATCGTCGGCTCGCCCGGCTACATCGCCCCCGAGCGGCTGCTCGGGCATCCGGCGACCCAGGCGGCCGACCTGTGGTCGTTCGGGGCGACGCTGTACTTCTCGGTGGAGGGTCACCCACCGGCCACGGGCGGGGACATCCTGGCCGACCGCTCCCCCGAGGAGGCGCGGCCCTCGCGGCGCGCCGGAGCGCTCCGCGGGCTGCTGGAAGGGCTGCTGCGCGCCGACCCCGTGGAGCGGCTCACCAGCGACCAGGCCGCCCTGCTGCTCTCGGAGATCCTGCGCAAGGAGGGCATCGCCGTCCCGCCGATGCGCCTGACCGGCAGCGGCCTGTTCCCGCCCGGCGCCTTTACGATGTAGATCACACACGCCGGGACGGAAACGATCGCGGGGGCCCTGAGCGGGCCCCCGGACCCTACTTCTCGCCCGTGAGGGCGCTCACCAGCTCGGCGGCGGTGCGGCAGCGGTCGAGCAGCTCGCCGACGTGCGCCTTGGTGCCGCGCAGCGGCTCCAAGGTGGGCACGCGCTGGAGCGACTCGCGCCCGGGGATGTCGAAGATCACCGAGTCCCAGGACGCGGCGGCCACCGACTCGCTGTACTGCCGCAGGCACCGGCCGCGGAAGTAGGCGCGGGTGTCGTTCGGCGGCAGCTCGATCGCCCGCTGGACGTCCTCCTCGGTCACCAGGCGCTGCATGCGGTCGCGGGCCACCAGCCGGTTGTACAGGCCGCGGTCGGGACGGATGTCGGAGTACTGCAGGTCGACGAGCTGGAGGCGCGGGTGGGCCCAGGCCAGCCCGTCGCGGGTGCGGTAGCCCTCCAGCAGCTCCAGCTTGGCCACCCAGTCGAGCTCCCGGGAGAGCTGCATCGGATCCTCGGCGAGGCGGGTGAGCACCGACTCCCACCGGTTGAGGACGTCCTTGGTCATGTCGTCCACGGCGGAGCCGAAGCGGTCCTCGACGTACTTGCGGGCCTGCTCGAGGTACTCCATCTGGAGCTGCACGGCGGTCATCTTGCGGCCGTCGCGCAGCGCGATCTCGTACCTGCACGTCGGGTCGTGGGACACCGCCCGCAGCGCCGCCACGGGGCTCTCGACCGACAGGTCGCCGGTGAGGAAGCCGTCCTCGATCATGGCGAGGACCAGCGCGGTGGACCCCAGCTTGAGGTAAGTGGAGATCTCCGACATGTTGGCGTCGCCGATGATGACGTGCAGGCGGCGGTACTTCTCGGGGTCGGCGTGCGGCTCGTCGCGCGTGTTGATGATCGGCCGCTTGAGCGTCGTCTCCAGGCCTACCTCGACCTCGAAGAAGTCGGCCCGCTGGCTGATCTGGAAGCCCTCGCCCCGGGAGTCCTGCCCGATGCCGACCCGGCCGGCGCCGCAGACGACCTGGCGCGACACGAAGAACGGCGTCAGGTGGCGGACGATGTCGGCGAAGGGAGTGGCCCGGCGCATGAGGTAGTTCTCGTGGCAGCCGTAGGACGCGCCCTTGTTGTCGGTGTTGTTCTTGTACAGCTGGATGGGAGCGTTCCCCGGCATGGCCGAGGCGCGGACCGCGGCGTCGTGCATGACCCGCTCGCCCGCCTTGTCCCAGATGACCGCGGCGCGCGGGTTGGTGCACTCGGGCGTGGAGTACTCGGGGTGGGCGTGGTCGACGTACAGCCGCGCCCCGTTGGTCAGGATGACGTTGGCCAGCCCGAGATCCTCGTCGGTGAGCTGCGTTGGGTCGGCGATCTCGCGGGCCAGATCGAAGCCTCGGGCGTCACGAAGTGGATTCTCCTCCTCGAAGTCCCATCTGGCGCGGCGCGCCCGCGCGGCCGAGGCCGCCAGGTAGGCGTTGACCACCTGTGAGGAGGTCACCATCGCGTTCGCGCCCGGCTGCCCGGGTACGGAGATTCCGTACTCGGTCTCGATGCCCATCACCCGCCGTACCGTCACGCTCCCAGCCCTTCATCTGTGCTCTCTCGCACCCGGACCACCGCCGTCGCGTGGCCCGTAATCACGAGCCTAGACCGTCGCGCGGCCGGCGGGACCCTCCGGTCCGCCGCCCGCGCGCCCCTCGGGGAAACGGCGACGGCGCGGCCCCTTGAGGAACCACGCCGTCGCATGCCGGTTGTCAACCAGATCAGAGGTACTGGCCGGTGTTGGCGACCGTGTCGATGGACCGCCCGGCCTCCGTGCCCTGCTTGCCGGAGACGAGGGTGCGGATGTAGACGATCCGCTCGCCCTTCTTCCCGGAGATGCGGGCCCAGTCGTCGGGGTTGGTCGTGTTGGGAAGGTCCTCGTTCTCGCTGAACTCGTCCACGCACGCGGCGAGCAGGTGCGCGATGCGAAGGCCCTTCTGCCCGGTCTCCAGGAACGCCTTGATGGCCATCTTCTTGCCCCGGTCGACGATGTTCTGGATCATCGCGCCGGAGTTGAAGTCCTTGAAGTACAGGACCTCCTTGTCGCCGTTGGCGTACGTCACCTCGAGGAAGCGGTTCTCCTCGCTCTCGGTGTACATGCGCTCGACGACCCGCTGGATCATGCCCGCGACGGTGGCCTCACGGGAGCCGCCGTGCTCGGTCACGTCATCGCCGTGGAGGGGCAGCCCGGCGGTGATGTACTTCGAGAAGATGTCCTTGGCCGCCTCGGCGTCCGGCCGCTCGATCTTGATCTTGACGTCCAGGCGGCCGGGCCGCAGGATCGCCGGGTCGATCATGTCCTCGCGGTTGGAGGCGCCGATGACGATGACGTTCTCCAGGCCCTCGACGCCGTCGATCTCCGACAGCAGCTGGGGGACGATGGTGTTCTCGACGTCGGAGGAGACGCCCGAGCCCCGGGTGCGGAAGATCGAGTCCATCTCGTCGAAGAACACGATCACCGGCGTGCCCTCGGAGGCCTTCTCGCGCGCCCGCTGGAAGACCAGGCGGATGTGCCGCTCGGTCTCGCCGACGTACTTGTTGAGAAGCTCGGGGCCCTTGATGTTGAGGAAGAAGCTCTTGCCGGACTGCCCGGTCTTCTCGGCGACCTGCTTGGCCAGGGAGTTGGCGACCGCCTTGGCGATGAGGGTCTTGCCGCAGCCGGGGGGGCCGTACAGCAGCACGCCCTTCGGCGGGCGCAGG
Organism: Sphaerisporangium sp. NPDC051011; assembly: GCF_040653595.1. Lineage (NCBI taxonomy): Bacteria > Bacillati > Actinomycetota > Actinomycetes > Streptosporangiales > Streptosporangiaceae > Sphaerisporangium > Sphaerisporangium sp. NPDC051011. The sequence continues at coordinate 113,382 of NZ_JBFAGG010000012.1, forward strand.
TGGTGCTCGCGGAACAGGTCGGCGTGCAGGTAGGGCAGCTCGATGGCGTCCCTGATCTGCTCGATCTGCCGTGAGAGGCCGCCGATCTCCTTGTAGGAGATGTCGGGGACCTCCTCCAGCACCAGTTCCTCGACCTCGGACTTGGGGATGCGCTCGTAGACATAGCCGGAGCGCGGTTCGAGCAGCAACGAGTCGCCCGCCCGGATCGGCTGGTCGAGCAGGGACTCGGCGAGGCGGACCACGCGCTCCTCGTCGGCGTGCGAGATGACCAGCGCGCGCTGGCCGTCCTCCAGGAGCTCCTTGAGCATCACGATCTCGCCGACGGTCTCGTAGCCGAGCGCCTCGACCACGTTGAGCGCCTCGTTGAGCATGACCTCCTGACCGCGCCTGAGTGACTCGGCGTCGACCGCGGGGCTGACGTTCACGCGGAGCTTGCGGCCGCCGGTGAACACCTCCACGGTGCCGTCGTCGCGGGCTTCCAGGAACACGCCGAAACCGGACGGCGGCTGCGCCAGCCGGTCGACCTCTTCCTTCAGGGCGACGATCTGGTCTCTGGCCTCCTTGAGGGTGGCCACCAGCCTCTCGTTCTGACCGGTGACGGCGGCCAGATTGGCCTGCACCTCATGAAGCCGTTCCTCCAGGACCCTGGCTTGCCGGGGGGACTCGGCCAGCTTCCGGCGCAACGCGGTGATCTCCTCCTGGAGGAAGGAGACCTGAGTTGTGAGGTCAGCGACCTCCCGTTCGCGCTGGGCGGCTCGAGCCTCAGCGTCCTCGCGAGCTGCCACAGTCACCTCCTTCCCAGTCGAGGGCGACTACTCAAGACCCTACCTATCTCGGGGGCATCCGTAACCTGGCCGGGGAGTGTTCGTGTCATTACATCCAGTGTTCAGCGTTTAGGGCCCTATTAGCGGCTCATTGCTAGTAAGCAGCTACGGAAGCGGATCTGTTCCCCGCCCATGCCACTGAGCATGATTGTTTACCGAAACGCCACACCTGGATTCCAGAGGTCATATGGCCGAATCCTCCCCATAAGCGCCCTTGGCAGGACGCCGGCGTCTCGGCGGGGGCGTGACGCCGTCCGCCATGCGACGGGCGATGACGAGGAACCCCGTGTGGCCGACCATGCGGTGACCGGGTCGCACGGCGAGCCCTTCGACATGCCAGTCGCGGACCAAGGTTTCCCACGAATGCGGCTCGGTGAAACTTCCGTGATCACGGAGGCTTTCCACCGTTCGCGACAACTGAGTCGTGGTCGCGACATAACAGCAGATCACACCCCCTGGGGTCAATGCCTTGGCCACCGCGTCCACGCACTCCCACGGAGCCAGCATGTCGAGGATCACCCGGTCGACGTCCGTCTCGTCCAGGGACGCCACCAGATCGCCCACCACCAGCCGCCACCCCTGCATGGGGCCGCCGTAGAACTTCTCGACGTTCTTGCGGGCCACATCCGCGAAATCCTGGCGCCGTTCGTAGGAGGTGACCGTGCCCGACTCGCCGACCGCCCGCAGCAGGAAGCACGTGAGCGCGCCGGACCCGACCCCGGCCTCCACGACCCGCGCCCCGGGGAAGATGTCGGCCATGGCGACGATCTGCGCGCAGTCCTTGGGGTAGACGACGGCCGCGCCGCGCGGCATGGACACCGTGTAGTCCTGCAGCAGGTGGCGGAAGGCCAGGTAGGACGTCCCCCCGGAGGAGCGGACGACCGAGCCCTCGGGCAGGCCGATCAGGTCGTCGTGCGGGATCGATCCCTTGTGCGTATGGAACTGCGCGCCCTCACGGAGCGTCACCGTGTGGCGCTTGTCCTTGGGATCGGTGAGCTGTACCTGATCACCGGGCCGGAACGGCCCGTGCCTGCGAAAACCCATGCCCGCTAGGCTATACTCGCGCGCAACCCACCGGTGATGGACGGCGAGCCTTCTGGGGTGGCCGGGGCCGGTGCGATAAGCGTTCGCCCTCGGCGTCCCGATGCTGGTAGCACTGGAACATGCTCCCCCGCGACACCATCCACGCAGGGCCGATCGTACTACGCCCGCCCGTCGAGGACGACGCCGAGACCATCGCCCGCGCCTGCGCCGACCCCGAGACCGCGCGGTTCCTCCCCACGCTTCCCTTTCCGTACACCCTCGACGACGCGCTTCGGTACATCACCGAGGGGGCGGCCGCCATCTGGAACGCGGGCGGCGCCACCTTCGCGATCGCCGACGCCGCGGGGGGCGGATGGCTGGGCGACATAGAGGTGAAGCCGCCGGGCACCCGGGGTGTGTTCGAGGTCGGGTACCACCTCGCCCCCTGGGCACGCGGCCGGGGCGTGGCCTCGGCCGCGGTCCGGGCGGTGACCGAGTGGGTGTTCGCCCAGGGTGCGCACCGCGTGGAGATCCTGGCCGACGTCGAGAACCTGCCGAGCCAGCGCGTGGCGATGGCGGCGGGCTACCGGCGCGAGGGCGTGCTCCGGGACGCCCGCCCGCGGCGCGGGGGCGGCCACGCCGACATGGTGGCCTTCGCCCGCCTGGCCCGCGACCCCGGCGAGCCGCAGCGCTCCTACCTGCCCGGCCTGCCCGGCGGATCACTGACCGACGGCGTGGTGCGGCTGGAGCCGCTGACCCTGGACGACGTGGACCCCTACCAGGAGATGACGAGCGAGCCGGACTCCTACATCTACATGGTGCCCCCGCAGGTCCCCGACCGCGAGGAGACGGTCCGCCGCTGCCGGTACACCGGCACGTGGTGGCTGTCGGGCGAGCGCGCCGAGATGAGCGTCAGGGACGCCGCGACGGGCGCGTTCGCCGGGCACATCCAGCTCATGAACGTCGTCCCGCCTCTCGATCAGGCCATGATCGGCTACAGCCTGCACAGCCGGTTCCGCGGCCGGGGGTTCATGACCCGGGCGGTGAACCTGCTGGCCGGGTGGGCGTACGAGGCCACGCCGCTGTACCGGCTGGTGGCGGGCACGGCGGCGGTCAACACGGCCTCCCAGCGCGTGCTGGAGCGCGCCGGGTTCACCCGGGAGGCCGTGATCAGAGCGCTGCTGCCGGCCGTCGACGGCAGCCGCCACGACGACATCCAGTGGGTCCGCCTGCGGGACTGACCTCCCGGGCGGCGCGGACCTCTCCTCAGCCGGCGCCGAACTTTGCGCGCAGCCTGGCGAACGCGGCGTCGGTGCCCGCCAGCGCCCGGTCGATGTCGGCGTCGGTGTGCGCCGCGGACATGAACCAGTTGTGCCACGGGTGCAGGTACACGCCCTCGGCGAGGCACGCATCCGCCCAGAACATGCCCTTCTCCAGCGTCGCGTCGCCCTCGAAGGACAGCCACGGGATCTGCGCGGGGCCGGTCTGGCGGACGGTGAACCCGTGCGCGGCGGCCTGCGCGGCGAGGCCCTCGCGCAGGCGGGTGCCCGCGCGCTCCATCAGGGCGACGCCGTCGATGTCCCGGAGGGTCTCGATGGTCGCCTTGGCGGCGGCCATCGCCACGGCCGAGAACCAGAACGAGCCCGTGGAGTACAGGGTCTGGGCGGGACCGCGGAGGGCGTCGGTCCCGGTGATGGCGGCGATGGCGTACCCGTTGGCCATGGCCTTGCTCCACGCCGTCAGGTCGGGGCGGACGCCGAGCGGCTCCCACGAGCCGCGCAGGTCCAGCCGGAACCCCGCGCGGACGTCGTCGATCACCAGCGCGGCGCCGATCCGGTCGGCGAGCGCGCGCAGGCCGCGGGCGAATGCCGGGTCCACCGGCTCCTGGTCCTCGAAGGAGTCGTGCTTGAACGGGGTCACGATGATCGCGGCGACGTCGCCGTCCGCCGACGCGGCGGCGGCCTCCGCGCCCGCGAGGTCGTTGTAGGGGTACTCGACGAGGTCGGCGCGCTCGTTCGGGGTGGTGCCCGCCGTGCTCGGGGTGCACCAGGGGTCGGCCCCGTGGTAGGCGCCGTGGGCGACGAGCACCTTGGCGCGTCCGGTGGCGGCGCGGGCGACCATGAGCGCCTGGGTGGTGGCGTCGGTGCCGTTCTTGGAGAACATGACCCAGTCGGCCGACGGGATGGTGTCCACCATCAGCTCGGCGAGCTCCACCATGATCGGGCCGGGCCCGTTGAGGCAGTCCCCCGAGGCCCGCTGTGCCGCCGCGGCGGCCTCGACCGCCTGGTGGCGGTGGCCGAGGATCACCGGGCCCCAGCTGCACATCAGGTCGACGTACTCGCGCCCGTCGGCGTCCCACTGGCGGCAGCCCTCGCCCCGGACGAAGAACTGCGGGTACGCGGGGGTGAAGATCGCGGCGTTGAGGTGGCCGTACATGCCGCCGGGGACGACCTTGGCGGCCCGCTCGCGCAGGGACGCGTCGCGTCCGGGGGTGGTGTCTGCCATGTGCTCTAGATCCCTTCGATGCCGTGGGCGGCCTGGGCGGAGTGTGGAACGGGACCTTCCTCGGGGCCCTCCTCGGGGCCTCTTGTGGGGGTCTCGGCGGCGTCGAGGTCCTCGATCGTCAGGCCGTCCAGCCCCGCGTCGGACCCGAGCCCTCCGGCAACCCGGGCGGCGACGGCCGTACCGAGACGGGCCGCCGCGACGACGTCCCGCCCGTCGAGCAGCCCGGCGATGAACCCGGCGCAGTAGGCGTCGCCGCAGCCGGTGGTGTCGACGACGGGCACATCCAGCGCGGGGACGCGGACCGTGCCCGCGGCGGTGGCGACCAGGCTGCCCTCGGCGCCGAGGGTGATCAGCACGGCCGAAGGCCCCTCCTCCAGCAGCCGCCGGGCGGCCTCCTCCACGCCGGACGCCCCGCTGATCATCAGCGCCTGTTCCTCGTTCGGCAGGAAGTGGTCGACGTACGGCAGGAAGGCCCGGGTGGCGGGCATGAGGTCGGCCATGGTGGACAGCAGGTCCATCGTGACCACCGTGCCGCCCGCGCGCGCGGCCCCGAGCAGTTCCAGGAAGGCCGGGTCGTGCAGGCCCCAGGTCGCGTCCATGCCGCCGAGGTGCACCAGGCGGGCCCCGGTGACCAGGTCCGGATCCAGGTCGGCGAGGGACAGGCCGAGGTTGGCGCCGGGCACGTGGAACGAGGGACGGCCCCCGTCCGGGCGGATCGGCAGGATCGACGCCGCCGTCCGCTCCCCCGGCTTGCGCGCCACCCCGCTCACGTCGACGCCGCGCCGCGCCATGATCATGAGCAGGAAGTCGCCGAGCTCGTCGCCGCCGACCGCTCCGGCCGAGGCGACCGGCACGCCGAGCTTGGCGAGGTCGACGGCCACCCCCGCGGCGGCGCCGGCGGCGGTGAGGCGGATCTCCTCCAGCAGGTGGGTGTCCTGCCCCTGGGGGATGGACTCCACCGGCCTCGCGAGCACGTCGACGATGTGGACCCCGAGCGTGAGGACGGTCATGGCGGTTCCTTCCGCGGTGTTCCGGGATTGCCGGATAATAGACGGGCGTCCGACTACAATGTCAAGCCTTCCACCGAGGGGACCAGGGATGCCGAAGATCGTCGATCACGAGGAGCGCCGCGAGGAGGTGGTGGACGCCGCCCGCAGGGTCATCCTGCGCGAGGGCATCGAAGCGGCCACCACCCGTGCCATCGCCAAGGAGGCCGGCTACTCCAACGGCGTGCTCACCCACTACTTCGCCGACAAGGACGACATCCTGCTGTCGGCGCTGCGCGCCTCCCACCGCCACATCGTGCGGCGGCTGAAGGACAAGCTGGCCGGGCGCACCGGGCTGTCGGCCCTGCGCGAGCTGCTGCTGGACAACCTGCCCCTGGACGAGGAGCGCGCCCGCGAGACCGCCCTGGAGGTCGGCTTCTGGGGCCGGAGCCTGGCCGGGGGGACGCTGCTGGAGGTCCAGCGCGAAGAGGCCGCCGAGCTGCGCCACCTGGTGCGCGCCCTGCTCGACGCCGCCGCGGCGGCCGGCGAGATCACCGTGGGCGAGGACCTGGACGACGTCGCCGAGCGGCTGCTCGCGCTGGTCGACGGGCTCAGCGCCCACCGGCTGCTGTACCCCGACCGCGTCTCCCCCGAGACGCTCCGGCGGCTGATGACGGCCGAGCTGGACCGCCTCGCCACGCCCGTCTCGCCGGAGGCCGGGACCGCGACGGGGACGGGGACGGAGAGGGCATGAGGCTGGCCGAGGAGCGCGAGCGGCTGTGCGAGACCGGCCGCCGCATGGTCCGGGACGGGCTGGTGCTCGGCACGTCCGGCAACGTCAGCGTGCGCGCCGGCGACCTGGTCGCGGTCACCCCCGGAGGGGTCGCCCTGGACGAGCTGACCCCCGCCGACTGCCCGGTCCTGGACCTGTCGGGCGAGATCGTGGAGGGCTCACGCGCCCCGTCCTCCGAGGTGCCCATGCACCTGGCGATCTACGAGAGCACCGGCACCGCGGCCGTCGTGCACACCCATTCGCGGTACGCCGTGGTCGTCTCCACGACGATGACCGAACTGCCGCCGATCCACTACAATGCGCTGCTGCTCGGCGGCGCCGTCCGCGTGGCCCCGTACGCGACCTACGGCACCCCCGAGCTGGCCGCGCACGTCCGCGAGGCGCTGGCGGGCCGGCAGGCCGCCCTCATGCAGAACCACGGGGCCGTGGCGCTCGGCGGCGACCTGACGCAGGCCCTGGAGGGGGCGCGCCTGCTGGAGTGGCTGTGCGCCGTCTACGTCCAGGCCAAGATGATCGGCGAGCCGCGCGTGCTGAGCGAGGAGGAGCTCATCGGCGTGATCGGCCGTGCCGCGCTCAGCGCCCGCGAGAGCGCCCGCCGGAGTGTCACCACCGCCCCCGCCCCGCGGGGCCGCGAGGACGGACGGTAGGACCGGGCGCGGCCCTTCCCGGACTGCGTCTATGGCCGCGCCTCCGGCACCGCGTGTTCGGGGCGCACTTCAGGCGATGTTCTTCCGTCGTCACTCGGAAGGGGCTCGTCCCTCACCCCTTCCTCCCTCCTCCTCCAGAACACCGCCGCGCCCCGAACAGGCCCCGAACAGGTCAGGCCTGGCGGTGGGATTCTTGACGCGCTCTCCGGCATGAATGAATGCCGGAGATTCAGCCTGTGCCGCGCGTGCGGCACTTCTGCGGCTTCCTGCTTCACCGACCCGCGCCACCGAAGCGGTCTTACCAGGTCTCCACAGGCTTTCGAACCCGAGGGCTCCGTTCCCGCCCGTCCGGCGGTACCTGACGCGAGCAGGCTGACAGACGCCGATCCGCCGTGGCGGCGGATCGGCTTTCTCTGCCCCGCTACGCGGGAGAGTCCGCTTCACCCCCGGCCTGAAAGAAGGCCGGAGCACTACGGACGAATCCCGTAGCGCATGGTGCGCGAGACCCCGATGCGCACAGTGGTGCCGGGCAGGATCGGCACCGGCTCGTTCGGCGGGATGTCGTAGAAGTTCGGGTCGCCGGGCGGCTGGACCTGCGTGCCGTTGACCGACCCCAGGTCCAGCAGGTTGACGTCCCAGCCGTCGAGCCGCACCCGCAGGTGGCGGCGCGAGACCGAGCCGTCCGGGCTGGTCACCCGCGCCGGGCGGGCCTCGCCGGAGGTGACCTCGGGCGCCCGGTCGGGGTCGCGCCCGAGCAGGTAGTCGGCGTCGAGCGTGAGGGCCACGCCGTCGTCGAGCAGGAGCACCCCGAGCGGCGGGCGCTCGCCCTTGTAGGGCACGAGGTTGCGCTGCACGAGGGCGACGCCGCACACCGCGCAGTAGGGGACGCGCGGGTCGTTGAAGTGGTCGTTCTGGCAGTCGACGCCGTAGACCATCGGCCGGTTCAGCGGCTCGGGCGCCGGGCCCATCTCGGTGGGCTCCAGCATCGACCCGGGCGTCCCGCCGTGGTCGCCGGGATCGGGGGACAGCAGGAACGGGTCGTACTCCTGCTCCGCCAGGCCGGGACCCGCCGAGCCCGCGCGGGGCGACTCCGGGTCGGTCAGCGGCGCGGGCGGCTGCTCGTACTCGCGCGGGGGCGGCCCGGCCAGGTCGGAGGGAGGCGGCGGGACGTTCACCGGCGGCGCGGCCGTGACGGGCGGCGGGACCTCGGCCGGGCCGTGGCCCAGGCCGAACGGGACGCCCGCCGGCTCGGAACCGAAGGACGGCTCGTAGGACGGCGCCGGGTCGTAGGACGGCGCGGGCTCGTAGGAAGGCGCCGGGTCGTAGGAAGGCGCCGGGTCGTAGGAAGGCACGGGGTCGGGGACCGCCGGGGACGGGCCGGTGCCCGCCGGGGCCGGATACGACGGCTCGCCCAGCGGCGCGGGACTCGAGGACTCGGCCGGCCGGGAGGGGACGGCCTGCGGGCCGGCGTCCTCGCCGAGGTCGGAGACGACGCCGCCGCCGGGGATCACCCCTGAGTCCAGCCGGGTCTGCCGCAGCGGCCGCCCGGCGCCGGGCAGGCGCAGCTCCACCGAGGTCACCGGGGTGGTGACCAGGCGGTCGGTCCAGGTGAGGGCGTTCTTGCCGTCCAGATGCACGTCGGTGCCCGGCCCGGTGATGGACGCCTGGGCGTCCCCGCAGACCAGGACCGCGATGCCGCCGCCCGCGCGGCCCGCGACGGCGCAGGCGATCGGCTCGGCCGTCATCGTCCGCGCCAGGACCTGGGCGGCGCGCCGGGCGAGCACCCGGCCGTCACCTCCGGCGGCCGCGGTCTCGCGCACCGCCGCCACCAGGTCGTCGGCCACGGCGTCGGCCGCGTCGCACACCAGCAACAGGCCGCCCATGTGGGCGATCAGCCCGTCGCCGGGGAGCGGGCGTACCACCCCCACGCCTTGCTCCGTCACAGAACTCTCCTCCCCAGGCCACACGACCGGACGGACGACGCCCGCGCCGGCCCCACCCGCCACCAGCCAAACACATATCCGGACGATCGCCCACCGGGGCCGGAGGGCGGTCGGTGGGCGGGACGAGGCCGGAAACGCTTCCAATGGCATCGGACCGTAGCAAAAACCACCGCGGATGTCCTACCTGCACCGGCGCGGGCGAATCATACACTTCGAGCACGCTCGGCGCCCTCTGCACGGAAAGCCGCGTGGGCGGCGGAGCCGCGAGCCCGGCCGTGCCCGACAATGCCTGACAACGGACGGTCAGACCCCCGTGAACAGGCGGTTCACGTCGGCGGTGACCAGCACGCCGAACACCTCGCCGCCACGCTCGACCAGCAGGTATTCGCCCGAGGGGGAACCGCGCATGGCGTCGATCAGGGACTCGCCGGACAGGTCGGCGGGGAGCACCAGCGAGGGATCGAGGCTGCGCGCCAGCGAGCCGACGGTCACCCACGGCCGCCGCTGCTCGGGCGTGGCCGCCACCGCCGACTCGTTGACGATGGCGATCGGATGCCCCTCGTGGTCGACGACGACCATGGCGCCCGCCTCGGCCTGCCGCGCCCTGCGCATCGCCTCGGCCAGCGGGACCTCGGCCGTCACCGGGATCGCGCGCCGCGCCAGCGCGCGGGCCTGGACCTGCGGCATGCGGGCGCGCACCTTGGCGACGCGCAGCGACTGGCTGGCGCCGATCCAGATGAAGGACGCCAGCAGCACCGACCACAGCACCAGCCCCCACGTGGGTTGCTGGCCGGTCATCAACGACGGCAGCAGCGGCACGACGACCAGCACGACCGCGAGGCCGCGGCCGAACCAGGCGGCCGCCATGGTGCCGGAGCCCGAGTTGCGGGTGATCTTCCACACACCGGCGCGGAGCATGCGGCCGCCGTCCAGGGGAAGGCCGGGAAGCAGGTTGAACACGCCGACCATCAGGTTGGACAGCCACAGCTGGTAGGCCAGGACATGGGGGATGGTCTCCTGGGGGATGAAGAGGTTCACCACCCAGCCGATGCCGGCCAGCCCGAGCGAGACCAGCGGGCCGGCGAAGGCGACCAGGAACTCCCTCTTGGGCGTCTCCGGCTCCCGCTCGATCTCGGAGACGCCGCCGAGCAGGTAGAGCGTGATGCGGCGCACGGGCAGCCCGAAGTGGCGGGCCACCACGCAGTGCGCCAGCTCGTGGAGCAGCACCGAGACGTACAGGAAGACGGCGAACACGAAGGCGACGAGGTAGGTGACGACCGTGCCCCTGCCGGGGAGCCCATCGGACACGTAGGGCTGGAACGTGTAGGTGATGAACGCCGCGACGATCAGCCACGTCGGCGAGACGTACACGGGGATGCCGAACGGGCGTCCCATGCGCAGCCCCGGCGACTCGGGCCGTTGCGGGGTCTGGGTGCTCATGATTGTCGTCTTCCCTCCTTGTGCCTCGATGCTACGCGCCCGCGGCGGCCGATAGGCCGATCACGTGCCGCACCCCTGGGGCGAAGTGTCGGTGCGCTGACTTACAGTTCCGTTCATGAGCATCACGGAGCCGCCCGCGATCACCGGAAGCCTCTCCCCCTCACGCGCGGGCGACTTCATGACTTGTCCGCTGCTCTACCGCTTCCGGGTGATCGACCAGCTTCCCGAGCGGCCCTCGCCCGCCGCCGTCCGCGGCACTCTGGTGCACGCCGTGCTGGAGCGGCTGTACGACCTGCCGGCGGCCGAGCGCACCGTCGCCGCGGCGCAGTCCCTGCTCGACCCGCAGTGGGACAAGCTGCTCGGCCAGGTGCCCGAATACTCCGCCCTGTTCGAGGACGACGCCGAGCGCGAGCGGTGGCTCGCCCAGGCGCGGCAGATGCTGGAGCGCTACTTCGCGCTGGAGGACCCGCGCCTGCTGGAGCCCGCCCGGCGCGAGCTGTACGTCGAGGCGGTGCTGGACAGCGGGCTGATGCTACGCGGCTACATCGACCGGCTCGACGTCGCGCCGACCGGCGAGCTGCGCGTGGTCGACTACAAGACCGGCAACGCCCCGGGGCCCGACTTCGAGGCCAAGGCGCTGTTCCAGATGAAGTTCTACGCGCTGGTGCTGTGGCGGCTGCACGGCACGGTCCCCCGCGTGCTGCAGCTGATGTACCTCGGCAACGGCGAGGTCCTGCGGTACGCCCCCGACGAGGCCGACCTGCGCGCGACCGAGCGCAAGGTGCAGGCCCTGTGGGAGGCGATCGAGCGGTCGCTCACCACCCGCGAGTGGCGCGCACGCCGCAGCCGCCTGTGTGACTGGTGCGACTACCAGGCCCTGTGCCCGGAATGGGGCGGCACCCCTCCTCCTGTGCCCGACCGCCGCCCGGGCGACGCGGTCCGCGGCTCGCGCCGCTCGGCGACCGACGAGCTGTGAGCCCGGCGTGGCGCAGGTCACGCCGGCGCCGCGGGTCCTTCCCGGGGATGAGGGCGATATCCCTCCTCAGCAGGGTGGCGAGCGAAGAAGTCGTCCTAAATTGAGAGGGTGCGCACCACCCCCGGCAGTCCGCGAGCCTGGCTGAGAACCCACCCCCTGGTCGTCGACTCGGTTCTCGCCCTCGTCCTGGCGGTGGCCTCGTTCGTGACGGCCATGCTCCCCATTCCTCAGCCGCCGGACGTGCCGCTGCCCGGCCTGCCGCTCCGCGATCCGGACCTCCTCGGCGGCGCGCTCATCCTGGCGGCCTGCGTTCTGGTGGCGTTCCGCAGGCGCTGGCCGTTCGTCCTGCTCTGCGCGGCGGAGGCGCCCCAGCTCGTCCTCATGGTGATGGGGTACGACGGCGGGCTGACGGGCCTGGCCGCCCTGGTCCTGCTCTACACCGTCGCCGCCTACCGCGGGCTGGCCCTGAGCCTGGTCGCGGCCGCCATCCTGTCGGCCTCCTACGCCGCCGGCGTGCTGATGGCCTGGGAACCCGGGGGCCTCGGCGAGCACGTGTTCGTCCTCGTGGTGGCCCTGGCGGTCTGGCTGGTGGGCCGTTCGGTACGGCTGCGCCGCGCCTACACCGCCGAACTGGTCGACCGCGCCGAGCGGCTGGAACGCGCCCGGGAGGCCGACACCCGCGCCGCACGCGCCGAGGAGCGCTCGCGCATCGCCCGCGAGCTGCACGACGTCGTCGCCCACCACGTGAGCGTGATGACCGTCCAGGCGGCCGCCGCGCGCAAGGTGCTGGAGACCCGCCCCGAGGCCGCCAGGGACGCGCTGGTGGCCATCGAGGAGATGGGCAGGACGGCGATGCGCGAGATGCGCGGCATCGTCGGCGTGCTGCGCACCGACGGCGAGAGCGGCGAGCTGGCCCCGCAGCCCGGCATGGTGGACCTGCCGGTGCTGGTGGACCAGATGCGCGAGGCCGGGCTGCGCGCCCAGCTCTGGATCGAGGGCGAGCAGGCGGTCCTTCCCCCCGGCATCGACCTGGCCGCCTACCGGCTGGTCCAGGAGGCCCTCACCAACAGCCTGCGGCACGCGGGGCCCGCCGCCCGGGCGTGGGTGACCGTGCGCCGCGAGCGGGACGAACTGCTCGTGCACGTCGAGGACGACGGGCGCGGTGGGACGGGCGGGCTCACCCGCGGCCCCGGTGACCGTCCCGGGCACGGTCTGGTCGGCATACGTGAGCGCGTCGCCCTTTATGGTGGAGTTCTGCGGATCGGCCCACGGCAGGGGGGCGGATTCGAGGTACGGGCCCGATTCCCCCTCAAGGACTGACACATGACGATCCGGGTGCTGCTGGTCGACGACCAGCCCCTTCTGCGCACCGGCTTCCGGCTCATCCTGGAGGCCGAGCCCGACATCACGGTGGTGGGCGAGGCCGGCAACGGCTCCACCGCGCAGGACCAGTCCCGGGCGCTGCTGCCCGACGTCGTGCTGATGGACATCCGCATGCCCGGCGTGGACGGCATCGACGCGACGCGGCGCATCGTCCGCGACGCCGCCCCCGGCGCGCACGTGCCCCGCGTCCTGGTTCTCACGACCTTCGACCTGGACGAGTACATCGTCGAGGCGCTCCGCGCGGGCGCGAGCGGCTTCCTGCTGAAGGACGTCCCGCCCGACGAGCTCGTGCAGGCGATCCGCGTGGTCGCGGCCGGCGACGCGATCGTCGCGCCGAGCGTGACCCGGCGGCTGCTGGACAAGTTCGCCACCCTCCTGCCCTCGGCCCACCAGCAGGCCACCCCGGCCCGCGTCGGCCGCCTGACCGAGCGCGAACTGGAGGTGCTGCGCCTGATCGCCCGCGGCATGTCGAACGCCGAGATCGCCGCCGAGCTGGTGGTCAGCGAGACCACCGTGAAGACCCATGTCGGCAACGTCCTCACCAAGCTGGCGCTGCGCGACCGCGTCCAGGCCGTGGTGCTGGCCTACGAGACGGGGTTGATCACCCCGGGCGCGATCCCCTAGAGCCCCCTAGAGCAACAGCCCCCTCAGACCACGTCCGGGGCCCCGGACGGCCGCGCGCTCAGGCGGGCACCTGCGTGGCCGGGTCGCCCTGGACGGCGTCCTTGGGTGCGTTCTCCGGGAAGTGGCAGGCGACGCGGTGGCCGGTGGCCATCTCGGCGAGCGGGGGCTCGACGGTCTTGCAGATCTCCTGCGCCTTCCAGCAGCGGGTGTGGAACCGGCAGGCCGGCGGCGGGTTGAGCGGGCTCGGCACATCGCCCTGGAGGCGGATGCGCTCGCGGCCGGCGCGGCCCTTGACGTCGGGCACCGGCACGGCCGACAGCAGCGCGGTCGTGTACGGGTGCATCGGCGTCTCGTACAGGCTCTTGCTCTCGGCCAGCTCGACGATCTTGCCGAGGTACATGACGGCGACGCGGTCGCTGATGTGCCGCACCACCGACAGGTCGTGCGCGATGACGACGTAGGTGAGGTCCAGCTCGTTCTGCAGGTCCTCCAGCAGGTTGACGACCTGGGCCTGGATCGACACGTCGAGCGCCGACACCGGCTCGTCGGCGATGATGAGCTTGGGCTTGAGGGCCAGCGTGCGGGCGATGCCGATGCGCTGCCGCTGCCCGCCGGAGAACTCGTGCGGGTAGCGGTTGTAGTGCTCGGGGTTGAGCCCGACCAGCTCCAGGATGTCCTGGACGGCCTTCTTCGTGCCGTGCTCGGTCTTCACGCCCTGGATCCGGAACGGCGCGCCGACGATGGCGCCGACGGTGTGGCGCGGGTTCAGCGAGCTGTACGGGTCCTGGAAGATCATCTGCATGTCGCGGCGCAGCGGGCGCAGCGCGCCCTGCGACATGTGGGTGATGTCGCGCCCCTCGAAGAGGATCTTCCCGCCCGTGGGCTCCAGCAGCCGGGTGATCAGGCGGCCGGTGGTCGTCTTGCCGCAGCCCGACTCCCCCACCAGGCCGAGCGTCTCGCCCGTGCGGACCTCGAAGTCCAGCCCGTCGACCGCCTTGACGGCACCGACCTGGCGCTTGATCAGGCCCTTGGTGATCGGGAAGTGCTTCTCCAGTCCCTGGACGGACAGCAGGGTCTCGGACTGCTCGCTCACACGGACTCCAGGGTGGGCTTGATCTCTTGCTCCCAGACGGCGCGGCGTTCCTCGCGCGACATGTGGCAGCGCACCAGGTGACCGCCCTCGGTCTCGAGAAGCTCGGGCACCTCGGTCCTGCCCTTGCCGCCGGTCCGGGGCTCGTACGCGCAGCGAGGGTGGAACGCGCAGCCGGACGGCACGTTGATGAGGGACGGGGGCGTGCCCTTGATGGGGGTCAGCCGCTCGGTGCGCTCGCGGTCGAGCCGGGGCATCGAGCCCAGCAGGCCCCAGGTGTAGGGGTGCTCGGGCCGCTCGAAGATGTCCTCGGCGGTGCCGTACTCGATGCACTTGCCGCCGTACATCACCAGGATGTCGTCGGAGAGCTCGGCCACCACGCCGAGGTCGTGGGTGATGATGATCAGCGCGGAGTTGAACTCCTGCTGCAGGTCGCGCATGAGGTCGAGGATCTGCGCCTGGACGGTCACGTCCAGCGCGGTCGTCGGCTCGTCGGCGATGAGCAGCTCGGGATCGCACGACAGCGCCATGGCGATCATCGCGCGCTGGCGCATGCCGCCGGAGAACTCGTGCGGATAGCTGTCCACCCGCCTGTCCGGCTGCGGGATGCCGACCCGGCCGAGCAGGTCGACGGCGTGCTTGCGCGCCACCGCCTTGCTCACCTTGTTGTGGATCCGGTACGCCTCGATGATCTGCGCGCCCACCGTGTAGTACGGATGCATCGCGGACAGCGGATCCTGGAAGATCATCGCCATCTTCTTGCCGCGCAGCGTGCGCACGTGCTCGGCACTGGCGGCGACGAGTTCCTCGCCGTCCAGCCAGATCTCACCGGAGATCTTCGCCCGGCCGCCCTTGTGCAGGCCGAGGATGCCGAGGCTGGTGACGCTCTTGCCCGACCCGGACTCGCCGACGATGCCGAGCGTCCTGCCACGCTCCAGCTTGAAGGACAGGCCGTCGACCGACTTGACGAGGCCGTCGTCCGTGGGGAAATGAATGCGCAGGTCGTTCAGCTCGAGAAAGCTCACGAACCCTCCTTCGCCGCCCGGGCGCCGATGCGGCCGCCCGCCCGATGGTCGCCGGTCACGTCAGCCTCACTCTCGGGTCGACCACCGCGTACAGCATGTCGACGACCAGGTTCGCCACGACGACGAAGAACGCGGTGACCAGCGTGACGCCCATGACCTTCGGCAGGTCCTGGCTGACGATGGCGTCGATGGCGTACTTGCCGATGCCGGGCAGCGAGAACGTGCTCTCCGTCAGCACGGCGCCGCCCATCAGCAGGCCGACGTCGAGGCCGAAGATGGTGACGATCGGGGTCAGCGCGCCGCGCAGGCCGTGCTTGAAGACCACGGTGCGCTCGGCCAGGCCCTTCGCGCGGGCCGTGCGGATGTAGTCCTCGTTCATCGTCTCCAGCATGCCCGACCGCGTGAGCCGGGCGTACCCGGCGGCGTACAGGAAGGCCAGGGTGATCCAGGGCAGGATCAGGTTGTAGGCCCACTGGGCGGGGTTGTCGAAGAACGGGGTGAAGCTGCCGCCCGGCGCCGTGATCGCCAGCGGGCGCCCGTAGCTGAACGCCACCAGCGACACGATGCCGGTGAAGAAGATGGGGAGCGACACGCCCGCGAGCGCGACGGTCATGGCCGCGCGGTCGAAGACGCTGCCGCGTCTCAGCGCCGACACCACTCCGGTCGCCACGCCGGTGATGAGCCAGATGATCGCGGCGCCGAAGGCCAGCGACATCGTGACGGGCAACCGGTTGAGCAGGTCCGGCCAGACTGGGAGCCGGGTGAGGAAGGAGTAGCCGAAGCACGGCGCGGGGCAGCGCTCGACGCCGGGCCCGTAGTCGTAGTCGGCGCCCGCGACGATGCCCTTGGCGAACCGGCCGTACTGCACGATCAGGGGATCGTTGAAGCCCAGCCGCTCGGTGGCGATCTTCACGTCCTGGGCGGTGGCGGTACGCCCGACGTAGCGGGTGGCGAGGCTCTCCGAGGTGGCGCCCGCCAGGCGCGGCACCAGGAAGAAGATGGCGAAGGTGATCATGCTCACGATGGCGAGCATGAAGACACCCCAGATCAGGCGCCGGATGATGTATGTGACCACAGTCCCCCCGGCTCCGGGGGCCGGCCGGTCGGCCGGCCCCCTGCCGCGTTCACGTGTCTATCGGATCGAACGGGTGCTCAGGGGCACTTACTGGACGCCCATGTTGAGGTAGTCGTACATGCTGAACGCGTCGTTGATGTACACGTTCGTCACGCCCTTGCCGCGCAGCAGCAGGCTCTTCGCCCACAGGCCCGGAAGGATGAAGGCGTCCTCCATGACCTTCTGGTCGATCTGTCCCCAGATCGCCTCGCGCTTGGCGATGTCGGTCTCCTGCGCCGCCTGGTCGAACATCTTGTCGACCTCGGGGTCGCGGACGCTGACGTTGGAGGAGCCACCGGTCTCGCGGATCACACGGCTGTCCGCCATCTGGCTGAGGAATCCGTATCCGTCCGGCCAGTCGGCGCCCCAGCCGTTGACGGCGAGGCCGAGGCCGTTGGACTTGGCGTACCCGGGCTTGCCGGCGTACAGGGCGAAGTAGTCCGCCTGCGGGAACGGCTTCAGCGTCAGCTTGATGCCGACCTTGGCCAGGGACTGCTGCAGCGCCTCGGCGGTCGCCTTCTCCTTGGGACGCTCGGCCCGGTAGGAGATGTTGGTCTCGAAGCCGTTCGGCTGGCCGCAGGCCGTCAGGTGCTCCTTGGCCTTGGCGACGTCACCGTGGTTGTCCGGGCCGGCCGGGTACAGGTTGATGTCCTTGTGGCCGGGGATCAGCGGCGGCATCAGGCTGGTCGCGATCTGGCCGCCGGAGAACTCGCCTCCGTAGGCGGTCTGGTAGGCGACCTTGTCCGCGGCGTACTCGACGGCCTTGCGGCAGTCGATGTTGTCCAGCGGCTTCACGTTGCCGTTGATCGAGGTGTACCAGAGGCGGGTCAGCGTCGGGTTGTCGGTGTTGGCCTTGAGGTTCGGGTCGGTCAGCACCCGGCCGAGGGTCGCCGGCTGGGCGCCGGTGCCGGCCACGTCGACGTGCAGGTCACCGGCGAGGATCCGGTTGTCGATGTCGTCGGCGTTGACGTTCGTCGAGACCTCGTAGCCCTCGGGCAGCGCCTTGCGGTTCGGGTCGGTCGCCGGGTCCCAGTTGTCGTTGCGGACCAGGTTGAAGCCCTTGCCGATCTCGTTCTTGTCGAACTTGTACGGCCCGGAGGAGATCACGTGCTCGCGGTACTTGGCGCCGGTGTCCTTGGCCTCGGGCACCGGGATCGTCGCCGGGAGCTGCGCGAAGTAGTCGAAGCCGCTGTAGGGCTGCTTCAGGTGGAAGACGATCGTCTGGTCGTCCGGGGTCTCGATCGCGCTGTCGGTGTTGACGCCCTTGGACTTGTAGGGGCCCTTGTAGTCCTTCGGCAGATCGAGGGTTTCGTTGAAGTAGGTGTACCCGTCGGGGAACACCTCCTTGTCCAGCGACCGCAGCACGCCGTACTTCACGTCCTTGGACGTGATCGGGGTGCCGTCCTCGAACTTGACGCCCTGCTTCAGCTTGTACGTCCAGGTCTTCGCCCCGTCGCTCGGGACGCCCAGGCTCTCGGCGAGGTCGGGGATGAGCTGGTTGCCCTCCTTGCCCGGCGCCGGCTTGAACATCACGAGGGACCGGCCGTAGAGCCGGACGAAGTTCCACGAGTAGCCGTAGTACGTGTCCGCCGGGTCCAGGGAGTCCCAGTCACCCGCGTTGGCGAACTTCAGGATGCCGCCCTTCTTGTCGGAAGGGTTGAACACCTTGTCCAGGGCCGCGTTGAACTCGGCCTTGGGGGCGTCGCCACCTCCGCTCGAGGCGGGCGCCGAGCCGGAGGAGCTCGGCGACGTGGCGGTGCCGCCGCCGCAGGCGGCCAACCCCAGGGCGAGAACCGCACTCAGGGCGGTCACCCCCAGCGTGGTCTTTCTCTTCATCTACACAACCCCTTGTTGTCGAGGCCAGGGAACTAACGGGGGAACCGGATCGAGCTCATCGGGCCCTTGGGTCGAGGGCGTCGCGGAGTCCGTCACCGAACAGGTTGAAGGCCAGCACGGTGATGAAGATCGCCATACCGGGGAAGAACATGAAGTGCGGAATCGAGTAGAACCGCACCGCGTCCGACAACATGCCACCCCAGGTCGCGGTGGGCGGGCGCACCCCGACTCCGAGGAACGACAGCGCCGCCTCGAAGAGGATGTTCGTCGGGATGAGCAGGGTCGAGTAGACCAGGATCGGCGCGACCAGGTTGGGCAGCATCTCGCGGAAGATGATGTACGGCCCGCGCGCGCCCAGACTTCGCGCCGCGTCCACGAACTCCCGCTCGCGCAGCGACAGCGTCTGGCCGCGCATGATGCGCCCGATGTAGGGCCAGTTGAAGAAACCGATGATGAAGATCAGCAGGGTGACGCTGAGCGTGTCGCCGGTCAGGCCGAACGCGCTGCTGTTGCCCTGCTGCACGATGCCGGACAGCGCCATCGCGAAGACCAGGATCGGGAAGGCCAGGAAGACGTCCATGGTCTTGCTGATGACCGAGTCGACCCAGCCGCCGAAGTACCCGGCCATGACGCCGAGCAGCGTCCCGATCACCACAGAAAGCAGCGTCGCCAGGAAGGCGATCAGCAGCGAGATGCGGGCGCCGTAGACCACGCGGCTGAAGATGTCGCGCCCGTTGACCGGCTCGACGCCGAACAGGTGGTCCCAGCCGATGCCGGTGCCGTCCTTCGGAGCCAGCGTCTCGGAGCTGATGAGGTCCTGGTTGAAGTCGTTGGGGGGATGGCCGATCAAGCCGACGATCAGCGGAGCGAAGATCGCGACGAGGATCAGGAAGATCACGACCCCGGCGCCGGTGAGGGCGACCTTGTCGCGCTTGAGGCGCGTCCACGCGATCTGGCCGAGCGACCTGCCCTGGATCGTCTTGGCCTGCCCGTCCAGCACGGCTTCCGGCGCGGCTTCGAGCTCCGAGCCGGAGACGTCGAGCGGTGCGGTCATAAGTGTCGGCCCCCTGGATCCCAGACGACGTAGTCCGTCTGGCGCGCCGCCCGGCCGGAGGTGGCGGGCGGGCATCGCCCCATGTTGCATGGGAGACCGCGTATACGGCCCCGGACGCAGAATCTACGTGCTGAGCTGCACTGACCAGTACCTGCGCACGCTATGTGGCTCAACTGTGATTCACGCGAAATTCATTCGTATCGATCTTGGACCGATTGTTCGGGGCCTGTCCGCATTGTGTCTCGGATCCGTGACACGCCGCGCGGATGCGCCGTGGCGCACGCGATCGCGGCCCCCGGAGGCCGCCGCCCGCGGGGCGCGACGCCCCGCGAAACAGGGACCCGGTCGAGGGTGGCCGACCATACCGAGGACGCTACGCGTTCCTCGGGAGCCACACGGCCATCGCCACGCCGTTATGGCAATGTGACCTGATCACCCGCCGAATTCCTTACCCACTGCGACCCCGCCGCGCGGGATGCGAGCACCGGTGCCGGGGAACCCGGTGATCAACGTACCGGCTCCCGCGATGGTCCCATTCTCACGGGTGCGCGGGCGAAGATCCGGGTATGCCCTGAGGCGTCGACGCCGGACGAGGGCATGCCGTACGTGCCTCCGCCCGCGCGCGACGCTCGCCACCGGCGCCTGTCAGCCCTACGCGAGCCCGTGGCCGGACGCGCGACCGCCACATCCGTGCGGTGGAGGGCCCTGGCGCCGCCCACCGCACGGAGGCCACTTCGACCTTCGCCCGGCCACGCCCCGACCGGTGTGTCCCCCTCACCGCCGGGCGTGCTTCACGCTCGTCGCTAGCTGATGCCGCGGCGCTTGAGGATTTCCTCGATGTCGCCGAGGTCGTCGTCGGGGGCGGCGGCCGTGGTGGGCTGACGCTTGGGGAGGGGCGGGCGGTTCGGCTGGGTGGGGGCCGTGACGGACGGGAGGGTCGGCGACGGCCCCGCGGACGGCTGGGCGGCTGGGTCCTGCTTGGCGCGGCGGCGGGTGCGGGACTCGCCGAGGGTCCTGCCGCGCAGGACGCCCGAGACCAGGAAGAGCAGGGCGGCCAGGCCGGCCACGGCGACGCCCGCCCAGACCTTCGGCGAGAACACCAGGCCGGTGACGAAGCCGACGGCGGCGGTGCCCATCGTCCAGAGCGCGGGCAGCGCTCCGGTCAGGTAGGCGGCGACCGGGATCAGCGACCACGCGGCGGCGCGCAGCCCGGCGCCCGCGCCTCGCCTGCGGAACGCCAGGAAGCTCAGCACCAGGCCCACGGCGGTCAGGCCCCCGCACAACGGCAACCAGGCGATCTGGTCGAACGACATAACGGCTTCGCCCCCTTGTCATGGCTTTCCGTTCCATCCTGGCACCTGGTACGCGCCGGTCCCCTCCTTCCCAAGGAGGGGACGTCCCCTAAGGGAGGATGATCCTCCTGAGACCCGCCTCAGGGTGGACCGTCGTCCAAGGCGCGGAGCCACCGGGAAGGGGTTCAGGAGATGGAGAGGGCGCGGAGGGCCGCGACGTCGACCTGCTTGAGGGACTCGGCCACGAGACGCCTCGGAGCCGGGGCGATGGGGAGGATGCTGGGGACGGCCACGACCGCGCAGCCCGCGGCGGTGGCGGCGGCGACGCCGTTCGGGGAGTCCTCAAGGGCGACGCACTTCGCCGGGTCCACGCCCGTCAGGCGCGCGGCCATGAGGTACGGCTCAGGGTCGGGCTTGTAGTTCCGGACGTCGTCGCCGGTCACGATGACGTCGAAGTGGTCGCGCCGGCCGATGCCGTCGAGGATGGCGTCGGCCATCACCCGGGCGGAGGAGGTGACCAGGGCGACGGGCAGGCCCGTCGCGCGGACCTCGCCCAGCAGTTCCATGGCCCCGGGCATCGTCTCGAAGCCGTCGGCGAGCCGGGCGAGCACA
This sequence comes from Sphaerisporangium sp. NPDC051011, assembly GCF_040653595.1. Lineage (NCBI taxonomy): Bacteria > Bacillati > Actinomycetota > Actinomycetes > Streptosporangiales > Streptosporangiaceae > Sphaerisporangium > Sphaerisporangium sp. NPDC051011. The sequence goes on from NZ_JBFAGG010000012.1 coordinate 134,549, forward strand.
CCGTCGACCAGCCAGGCCTCGACCTCGGCGGGAGATCGGTCGGAGCCGCCGGCCTTGATCATGTACGCGACCGTCGCCGGCATGGAACCGCCGACCAGGTTCTCCTGATCGGCGTCCGACCACGCGGCCCCCAGACGTCTCATCACATCCGACTCGACCTGGAACCAGAGCTTCTCGGTGTCCACGAGAAGCCCGTCCATGTCGAAGAAGACCGCATCCACTCAAAACCCCCTGAAAGTGCGCAATTACTAGACCCTGACCGTACCGTCTGGCCGTCAGGCGTCAGACGTTGAAGTATTTGGCTTCGGGGTGGTGAACGATCATCGCGGAGGTCGCCTGCTCCGGATGCAACTGGAACTCCTCCGACAGCGACACCCCGATCCGGGACGGATCCAGCAACTCGAACACCTGCCGCTGATCCTCCAGACGCGGACACGCCGGATAGCCGAAGGAGTACCGGCAGCCGGTGACGTTCACCTTCAGCATGTCCTCCAGGCTCTCGTTCCCGCCGATGCCCAGCTCGGACCGGACCCGGGCATGCCAGTACTCCGCCAACGCCTCGGTCAGCTGCACCGAGAGCCCGTGCAACTCCAGGTAGTCACGGTAGGCGTCCTTGGCGAACAACTCGGCGGTGGCCTGGGAGATCCGCGAGCCCATGGTGGCGACCTGGAAGGCCACCACGTCCACCTCCCCTGAGCCGGCCGGACGGAAGAAATCGGCCAGGCACAGGTGCCGGTCGCGGCGCTGGCGGGGGAAGGAGAACCGGGTCCGCTCCTTGCCCTCCTCGTCCAGGATGATCAGGTCGTCGCCGTGGGAGACGCAGGGGAAGTAGCCGTAGACCACCGCGGCCTGCAACAGGTTCTCGGTCTGCAACCGCTCCAGCCACATCCGCAGCCGCGGCCGGCCCTCGGTCTCCACCAGCTCCTCATACGACGCCCCGCCGGTGCCGCGGGCGGCCTTGAGCCCCCACTGGCCCATGAACGTGGCCCGCTCGTCCAAGAACGCCGCGTAATCGGCCAGCGGAATGCCCTTGACCACCCGCTCCCCCACGAACGGCGCCACCGGGACCGGATTGTCGCCCGCCACATCCGAACGCGCCGGCAACTCGGCCTCGGGGGTGCGGGCCAGGGTGGCACCGGACTTGACCCGCCGCTCCCGCAACGACGGCAACCGGGCACCCTTCACCCCGCGTTTGACCGCCATGAACGCGTCCATCAGCCGCAGCCCTTCGAAGGCGTCGCGGGCGTAGCGCACCTCGCCGGTGAAGGTCTCGGCCAGGTCCTGCTCCACATACGCCCGGGTGAGGGCGGCGCCGCCGAGCAGGACGGGGAACCGCTGAGAGATGCCGCGGGCGTTCATCTCCTGCAGGTTCTCCTTCATGATCACGGTGGATTTGACCAGCAGCCCGGACATGCCGATCACATCGGCGTCCTTCTCCACCGCCGTCTCCAAGATCGCCGAAACGGGCTGTTTGATGCCCAGGTTGACGACCTCGTAGCCGTTGTTGGACAAGATGATGTCGACCAGGTTCTTGCCGATGTCGTGCACGTCCCCCTTGACGGTGGCCAGCACGATACGGCCCTTGGTCTCGCCCTCCACCCGGTCCATGTGCGGTTCCAGGTAGGCCACCGCGGCCTTCATCACCTCGGCCGAGGACAACACGAACGGCAACTGCATCTGTCCCGAGCCGAACAGCTCGCCGACGGTCTTCATGCCCTCCAGCAGCACCTCGTTGATGATCTCCAACGCGGGCCGCTCCTCCAGAGCGACGTCCAGGTCGGCTTCCAGGCCCTTGCGCTCGCCGTCCACGATGCGCGCCTTGAGCCGCTCGGCCAGCGGCATGGCCGCGAGCTCGGCCGCCCGCCCGGCCCGTACCGCGCCGGCGTCCACCCCCTCGAACAGCTGCATGAACCGCTGCAGCGGGTCATAGCCCTCCCGCCGCCGGTCGTACACCATGTCCAGCGCGACCTGCCGCTGCTCATCGGGGATCCGCGCCATCGGCACGATCTTCGAGGCGTGGGCGATCGCCGAATCCAGCCCCGCGTTCACACACTCGTTCAAGAACACCGAGTTCAGGACGACGCGGGCCGCGGGGTTGAGGCCGAAGGAGATGTTGGACAGGCCGAGGGTCGTCTGCACCTCGGGGTAGCGGCGCTTGAGCTCGCGGATGGCCTCGATGGTCTCGACGCCGTCGCGGCGGGTCTCCTCCTGGCCGGTGGCGATCGGGAAGGTGAGGCAATCGATGATGATGTCAGCGACGGCCATTCCCCAATTGACCGTCAGATCCTCGATCAACCGCGTGGCGACGCGCACTTTCCACTCGGCCGTGCGCGCCTGGCCCTCCTCGTCGATGGTCAGCGCCACCACCGCGGCGCCGTGCTCCTTCACCAGGCGCATGATCTTAGTGAAGCGGGAGTCCGGGCCGTCGCCGTCCTCGTAGTTCACCGAGTTGATCACGGCGCGGCCGCCGAGCATTTCCAGACCGGCCTGGAGTACGGCAGGCTCGGTGGAGTCCAGGACGATCGGCAGGGTGGAGGCGGTGGCGAACCGGAAGGCCAGTTCCTTCATGTCGGCCACGCCGTCACGGCCGACGTAGTCCACGCACAGGTCCAGCATGTGCGCCCCGTCGCGCACCTGCGCCCGGGCGATGTCGACGCACTCCTCCCAGTTCCGCGCCAGCATCGCCTCGCGGAACGCCTTGGAGCCGTTGGCGTTGGTCCGCTCACCGATGGCCAGGTAGGAGGTGTCCTGCCGGAAGGGGACCGCCTGGTACAGCGAGGCCGCGCCGGGCTCGGGCCGCGGGCGCCGCGGGACGGGGGCCTGCCCGCGCACCGCCTCGACGACCTGGCGCAGGTGCTCGGGGGTGGTGCCGCAGCAGCCGCCCACCAGGCCCAGCCCGTACGCGGAGGTGAACTGCACGTGGGCCGCCGCGAGCTCCCGCGGGGTCAGGGGGTAGCGGGCGCCGTCGGAGGTGAGCTCGGGCAGACCGGCGTTGGGCATGCACGACAACGGCAACCGCGCATGCCGCGACAGATACCGCAGATGCTCACTCATCTCCGCCGGACCCGTCGCGCAGTTCAGCCCGACCACGTCCACACCCAGTGGCTCGATCACCGCCAGCGCCGCACCGATCTCCGACCCCAGCAACATCGCGCCATTGGTCTCGATCGTCACCTGCGCGATCACCGGCACATCACGGCCCGCCGCCTCCACCGCACGACGGGCCCCGATCACCGCCGCCTTCACCTGCAACAGGTCCTGACACGTCTCCACGATCAACGCATCGGCGCCACCCGCGATCAACCCCGCCGCGTTCAGCTCATAGGCATCCCGCAATGCCCCGTACGGCAGATGACCCAAAGTCGGCAGCTTCGTCCCCGGCCCCATCGACCCCAGCACGAACCGCGGCCGATCCTCCGACGTCCACTGGTCGGCCGCCTGGCGGGCCAGGGCGGCGCCCGCCCGGGACAGCTCGAAGACGCGCTCCCCGATGCCGTACTCCCCCAGCGCCGCCAGATTGGCGCCGAAGGTGTTGGTCTCCACGCAGTCGACACCGACCGCGAAGTACGCCTCGTGCACCGCCCGGACGATGTCGGGACGGGTGACGTTCAGGACCTCGTTGCACCCTTCGTGACCGTCGAAGTCGTCCAGCGAAGGGTCGTACGATTGCAGCATCGTGCCCATCGCGCCGTCGGCCACCAGGACGCGCTCGCCCAGGTGACGCCTGAACGAGGAGGCTTCACGGTTCATGGGCCCAAGCGTAGCCGCCGGGCCTAAATCGACACGGAGCGACATCGCACGGGGCCGTCCCGTTGGACCGCTCTCGCGCACGGCTATCCCCTCTCGGTGACACTGACCGCCCCTCAACGAATAGGCTTAGTTAGGCACAAGGCCGCCGCCGGCGGTCGAGAGGGCGCTTCGTCGTGTGAACGCCCTTGGCCATGCCAGGAGGAGGCGGCGTGTGATCGAGCTCGAAGGACTTCCCGAGCTCGTCGACCCGGTGCTGATCGCCGCGTTCGAGGGCTGGAACGACGCGGGCGAGGCGTCGAGCGGCGCTCTGGCGCATCTGGAGGCGGAGTGGAAGGCCACCCCGCTCGTCGAGCTCGACCCTGAGGACTACTACGACTTCCAGGTGACCCGCCCGGTGGTCGAAATGCGCGACGGCGTCAGCCGTTCGATCGTGTGGCCGACCACCCGCCTGCTGGTCGCGCGGCCCCCGGGCAGCGAGCGCGACGTCGTGCTGCTGCGCGGCATCGAGCCGAACATGCGCTGGCGCACGTTCTGCTCCGAGATCGTCGGCATCTGCCTGGAGCTCGGGGTCGAGACCGCGATGCTGCTGGGCGCCCTGCTGAACGACTCGCCGCACACCCGGCCGGTGCCGATCATGGGCAGCGTGAGCGACCCGGGCCTGGCCCGTTCCCTGAACCTGGAGCTGACGCGCTACGAGGGGCCCACGGGCATCGTCGGCGTGCTCCAGCACTCCCTCAGCGCGGCGGGCACCAAGACGATCTCCCTGTGGGCGTCGGTGCCGCACTACGTCGCCCAGCCGCCGAACCCGAAGGCCACGCTCGCGCTGCTGAGCCGCATGGAGGACCTGCTCGACATCCCGATGCCGCTCGGCGAGCTGCCGGACGAGGCGCAGGCGTGGGAGCACGGCGTGGACGAGCTGGCCGCGCAGGACTCCGAGGTCGCCGAGTACGTCCGGGAGCTGGAAGAGCGCAAGGACGCCGCCGAGCTTCCCGAGGCCAGCGGCGACGCGATCGCCGCCGAGTTCGAGCGCTACCTGCGGCGGCGCGACCACGACAGCGACGGCTAGCGACGGCCGGCGACGCCTGAGGTCACGGGCGCCGGTCCGGCCGGCGCCCCCGGCACGTCGTGCGACACGCGGGAAAGCCACGTTTCGCATATTCACCGCGCGCTTCGCGGATCACGGGTAATAATTGGCCGCCGCGCCGTTCCGCACCTGCACGTATGGGCGGCACCCCTCACGCGCGGCCACGCTTCGGCGACGGAGAGGAACACCGCTCCGCGAACCCCCCGGAACCACGCCACCCGCGTGCTGAACCGACACATGTGACCGCGCACCCTGGGATCCCCATGGCGACGACTCAATATCCAGATCCGCACAAGAGAGCACAGGAGACGCGGCGACGCGTCCTCGAGATGGCCGTGTACATGCACCAGGAGGGCAGGGACGAGGCGCCGCGCCCGGAGGACGGCGGCGCGTATCCGCAGATGCGCGGCGCGACCCCCGCCCAGGCGGTGGACATGTTCCTCGCCCTCCTGCAGGACCGCCTGCCCGTCTGGCTGCGCACGCTCGACGCGCTGATGCACAAGGCCGGCAAGGGTCGGGTCAACGACAACCTGCTGCCGGTGGCGCGCACGGGCATCGACTACTACGCCGAGGTCCAGTCCGCGGCGATGCCCGCGTTCATCTCCCCGTCGATCACGGTGCGCTTTCGCGAGGCGCTGCGCGAGACCGATCTCGGGCCCGCCTCGGAGATCGCCCCGCTGGCCGAGTACCTCGCGCTGGAGCGGAGCCTCGGCCGGGTGGCGCCCGACGTGACGCCGGAGGCCAGCGCCCGGTTGCTGCTGGCGGGCTGTTTGCGGCACGCCTACTACGAGACGTTCATCGGGGCCGGCGCGGGCCTGTCCCGCGACGACTGCGCGGCCGAGATCGTGCGCGAGTTGCGGCTGGAGGCGATCACCCCCCGGACGCCGGCGCTCTCCTGAGCCCGCGGGCCGCGCCGGGCACGCGCCGCGCCGCCCCCTGCCACGCCGACCCGGCCGTCGCCTCGTCGAAGCGGTGCCACACCAGGGCGGCCAGTTCGTCGTCGGCGCCGAGCGGGCGGGAGACCAGGTCGGCCCCGGACTCCTCCAGCCGACCCTGGAAGTGGCCGGGCGCGAGAAGGTAGGACGCCAGGGCCACCCGGGGTGCCGGGCCCGAGCGCAGCCGGTCCAGGGCCTCGCCGACGGCCGGGCGGCCCGCCGAGGCGAACGCCGCGGTGACCGGCCGCGACAGCCGCATCGACAGCAGCCGGGCGGCGGCGCGGACGTCGTCCAGGGCGCCGGGGTCGGAGGAGCCGGCCGCGCCGAGGACGACCGTGTCGGTGGAGCGCAGCCCCGCCGAGACCAGGCGGCGCACCAGCACGGACGTGATGAGCGCGTGGGGGCCGAGCCTGCCGGCGACCAGCGCGCCGGGCTTGGCGCGGGCGACGACGGCGGGCAGGTCGATGTGGACGTGGTAGCCGCCGGCGAGCAGCAGCGGGACCACGACGGCCGGTCCGGGCAGCCCGGCCAGGATCCCGTCCAGCGGGGGCGAGCTGATCTCCAGGTAGGCGGCCTCGACGCGGTGGCCGGGGCGTGCCCGGCGTACGCGGGCGGCCAGGGCGGCGATCGTGGCCTCGCCCTCGGCGCTGCGCGTGCCGTGGGCCGCGAGCACCAGCGCGGGCGGCAGGGTCACCGCACCTCCAGCCGGTCACAGGCCAGGCGGTAGCCGCGCTTGACGACGGTCTCGACGATGCCGGCCGGGCCGAGGGCGCGGCGCAGCCGGGTGACCGCCATCTCGACGGCGTGCTCGGCGGATTCCCGTGCCGGGCCGCCGGGGAGCACGACCCGCAGCTCCGAGCGGGCGACGACGTGCCCGGGCCGCTCGGCGAGGCGCTTGAGGACGGCCATGGGCGCGGGCGGCAGCGGCTTGAGGTCGCCGTCGACGGCGACGGCGTGGCCGCGGATCTCCAGTTCGTGGGAGCCGGCGGTGACCCGGGTGACGCCGTGCTCGGGCAGGTGCCGGGCCAGGGTGCGGGCGAGGGCGCCGAGCCGCGAGCGTTCGGGCTGGATCACCGGCACGTTCCTGGCCACCAGCGGCGCGGCGGTGACCGGGCCCACGCAGGCGGCCATGACCGACCCGCGGAAGGCGTCGATCAGCGAGTCCTCCAGGTGCTCGGCCCGCGCGGCGTTGAGCATGGCGAGCACGGCGGGGGCGCTGGTGAAGGCGACGGCGTCCACCGAGCCGGAGATCGCCTGGGTGATCAGGCGGCGCAGCGGCGAAGGGTCGCGGTAGGGCAGCCAGCGGTAGACCGGGACCTCGATGACGGTGGCCCCGGCGGCGCGCAGGGCGGCGATGAAGCCGATCAGCGGCTCGCCGTGAAGCTGGACGACGATGCGGCGCCCGCGCAGGTCCTGGGCGAGGAGGTACTGCTTGATCTCGTCGCAGGACTCGGTGGCCGGGGTCCAGTGGTCGCTCAGCCCGGCGGCGCGCACGGCCCCGCGCGCCTTGGGCCCGCGGGGCAGGATGCGCGCGGAGGCCAGGTGGGCGGCCAACTCGGTGCACAGCCCCCAGCCCTCGGCGGCGGCCATCCAGCCGCGCAAGCCCACGCCGGTGGTGACCACGACGTCGTGGACGGGCGCGTCCAGGCACTGGCGGGTGGCCGCGAGCAGGCCGGCGTCCTCGGCGAGCGGGACGAGCCGGATCGCCGGGGCGAGGACGACGCGGGCGCCCCGGCGTTCGAGGAGCGCGGCGAACTCCTCGCGCCTGCGGGTGGCGGTCACGCCGATGGTGAAGCCCGCCAGCGCGTCCGGCGCGGTCTCGGGACTGGTCAGCGGATCGTCCAGAAGCGCGGCTGTCATTCCACGCTCACCTCCAGGGTGCCGTCGGTGACTCGGGTGGGGTATGTCGGTATCGCTGTCTCCGGGTCGTCCAGGCATGCGCCGGTGACGAGGGAGAAGACCTGTTTGTGCATGGGTGTGACGACCACGGGTTCCTCGCCCCGGGTGCCGACGATGCCGCGCGACATGCCCACTGCAGCGGGCAGTGCGTGGCCGCTCCCACGTGCGCGGGCGACATCACAGACGCCTGCGGGGCAAGTGAGATCGGCATGGATCCGATGGTGCTTTCAGGCCGTTTCACCGTTGGGTCCCTCCTGTTACCTCTGTGCTACATCCCGGCCGGCCCGCGAATCGGGGTCGGACACGGGCCTCGGCCAGCCCCACGGCGGCCCTGCCCCGCTTTCCTCCCCGGAGCTAAAGCCGGCCTTTCGCCGACGCCGTCCGCGTAACCTCGACCACGGTCGCTTTCCTCCTATTTCGCTGTTTTCAGGAGGTTCAGACCGTATCCGCGCTCATCACACCGCCCCGCGACGATGGTTAGATATCGCCGTTACTTCCGACGCACCCTTGAAACATGTGATCCGCAGGCATCACTGAGGCAACCTGGATTCAACAAAGGTTGCCGTCAGGCCGATCCGGGAATTCCTCCCGGGAACCGTCCAGCCGACCCGACGACACCCCCTGGAGCGAGCTTGTCCAGCGTCCAGCCGATCAGGCTCTTCGCCGACCCCGTGCTCCGCACCGTGGCCTCCCCGGTCACCGACTTCGACCGATCCCTGCGCGAGCTCGTCAAGTCCCTGCAGGCCACCACCCGCGCGGGCGCCGGCCGCGCCGGGCTCGCGGCCCCCCAGCTCGGCGTGCCGCTGCGCGTGCTCGTCTTCGAGGTGGAGGGCAGGTCGGGGCATCTGGTGAACCCCCGCCTTGAGGCGTCCCCGCGCACGATCGTCGCCGACGAGGCGTGCCTGTCGGCGCCCGGCGTGTGGTGGCCGCTGGAGCGTTCCTACTCGGTCGTCGCCAAGGGGCGCGACATGTACGGCAAGCCGGTGACGATCCGGGCGCTCGGCATGCTGGCCCGGGTGCTGCAGCACGAGGTCGACCACCTGGACGGCGTGCTGTTCAGCGATCATCTGCCCGCCGACGAGCGGGAACGCTTCTTCGCCGCGCTGACGTAGGTCCGCCCCCGGGCGGGCGCCTCCGTTTTCTCCGCGCACCATGTCCATTTTTACCGGTCATGCGTGTTCTGTACCGATATGGGCGGGTAGGGCTGAACCGTCGAAACGGGAGCCGGAGGAGGAGGCAATCGTGGCAGGCGGACTCAAAGTGGCCGTGGCGGTCGCGCTCGGCTACTTCCTCGGCCGGCACCGGAGGTTCAAGCTCGCGATCGCCCTGGCCGTGGCGGGCGCGACCGGCAGGCTCGGCGGGACGCGCGGCAACCTGCTGGAGCAGGGCATGAAGCTGGTCAGCTCGTCCCCCGAGCTCGAGAAGATCGTCAACAGCGTCCGCGGCGAGCTGTTCGAGGCGGGCAAGGCCGCCGCGAGCAGGCAGGTCTCCTCGATCAGCGCCAAGCTCCAGGCTCGCGCCGAGTCCCTCCAGCACGCGGCCAACGGCGCAGCCGGGCTGGAGGAGACCGCGACCGGAGCCGCGACCGAGGCGGCGACCGGAGCGACGGCGACGGCCACGGGTGCCGCCAGAGGAGCCGCCAGGACCGCGCGCGGCGGCGTCTCGGGACTGCGGCACCGGGCCACGGGAGGCTACCGGACCGCCAGGGCACGACGCCCGCGCGGCGAGGAGGAAGGGCCGTACGAGGACCAGTACGGCGAATACGCCGAGTACGAGGAAGAAGAGGACTACGAGGAACCGCCGCCCCGGGGGCCCGCGCGCGAGGGCGCCAGGCGGGCACGGGACGTCGGCCCGGAGGACGTGGAGGAGTAAGAAGAGGACGAGGAACCGGCCCCGCGCGGGCGCGTGGTCCGTGACCGGCCGTCGCCGCGGTCCCGGCCGGTCCGCCGGAGGGAGTGACCGCGATGGCGGACGAGGGCAAGGGGCTGCTGTCCCCGATCAAGCAGCAGATCCGCGGCCTGGCCGGGCCGGCGGGCAAGATGGCCCTCCGCGCGGTGCGGCGCAAGGTGGAGGAGACCACCAGGCGGCTCACCGGCTTCGCCGAGGGTGACGGCTTCCGCACGACCGGCCGGCTCGCCGGCGCCGAGGGCGGCACGGGCCGCCTCAAGGCGACGAGGGCGCGGCCGGCGACCGGGAGAGCTCCGGGAGCCGGCGCGAGCGCGCCCGGGAGGCCGGGGGCGAGCCGCGGCGCCTGACGGCGGCGACGGCGGCGGGCCGGGTCGCGGCACATCGCCGACCTGACCGGCAAGGACGTCGAGGGCGTGACGCTGGTGAGGCCGGCGGGCGACGGCTGGACCGTGGAGGTCGAACTGGTGGAGGACCACCGCATCCCCTCCTCGGGCGACACGCATCGAGGGGCCGCGCCGGGCGGCCTATGACGAGCGGGCCCGCGAGGCGGAACGGGCGTACGACCGGGAGCGCCGCCGTGAGTGACGTCAAGGGCCACGCCGCGACGCGCCCGGCCGCCGGGGAGGAGGATCACCGTGGCTGACAGCGCGACGTACCTGTACGCGATCACCCGGGAGAAGGACCGGGCCCGCCCAGAGCGGCTCGCCGGCCTGGCGGGCGTGGCCGGGGCGCCGGTCCGCGCGGTGGCGCACGCCGGCCTGGTCGCCTACGTGAGCACCGTGCCGCTGGCGGAGTTCGGCGAGGAACCCCTGCGGCGCTGGCTGGAGGACCTGGACTGGGTGGGCGAGACGGCCCGCGCCCACCACCGCGTCGTGGAGGCGATCGCCATGGACGCGGCGACCGCGCCGGTGCGGCTGGTCACGGTGTACAGCGGCGAGGCGCAGGTCCGCGCGATGCTGGAGCGCAGGCACGACGACTTCGCCAAGGTGCTCAAGCAGGTGGCCGGGAGGCACGAGTGGGGCGTCAAGGTGTACGCCAACCCCGCCTCCCCCGCCGGCGCTCAGGCCGCCGAACCCTCCGGCGCCGGGCCGGGAACGGCCTACCTGCGGCGGCGCAGGGACAGCCTGCGCAGCCGCGACGAGGCGTGGCGGGAGGCCGCCGAGCGCGCCGAGCACATCCACGAGGCCTTGGCGGACGTCGCGGCGGCGGCCCGCCGGCACCGGCCGCAGGACCCGCAGTTGTCCGGCCGCGAGGACTGGATGCTGCTGAACGGCGCCTACCTCGTCGACGAGGACCGGCGCGGGGAGTTCGCGGCCGCGGTCGAGGGCCTGCGGGAGCCGGGCATCGACGTCGAGGTCACCGGCCCCTGGGCGCCGTACTCGTTCACCGCCCTGGAGTTCGCGGAACCCCGACGGTACTGAACCGCTGAGGGCCCCCGAGCCCGCCGAGCGTCCCGGGCCCGCCTCCGGGCGGCCGGAGGGACGCGGGGACCGCGAGCCGGCCTCCGCCGGGCGCCGGCATCTGCGGGCCGCCCCCGACACGGTGGAGCGGGACCTGACCCGGCTCGTCCTGACGCTGGTCGAGCTGGTCCGCCGGCTCGTCGAACGTCAGTGCGTCCGGCGCATGGAGCAGGGCGACCTGTCGGATGAGCAGGTCGAGGCGCTCGGGGTGACGCTCATACGCCTGGAAGAGGCGATGAACGACCTGTGCGAGCGGTTCGAGGTGTCCCCGGCGGACCTGAACCTCGACCTCGGACCGCTCGGCACGCTGCTGCCGACCGACCGCTAGAGGCCGACCGCTAGAGCCGGACGCCGAGCAGCGCGTCGGCAGTGGCGCGGACCAGCCCGGGGGCGCCGGCGTCCGGATCGCCCGCGCCGTCCGTGCCCGCCAGGGCGCGCTCGGCCCAGGAGTCGATCGCTGCCAGGGCCCCGGGCGCGTCCAGGTCGCCGGCGAGGCGCTCCCGGACCTCCTGGAGAACCGGCCGGGCGTCCGGACCGGCGGCCAGGTCCACCGCCGAGCGCCAGCGCGCCAGGCGGGTCTCCGCGCGGCCGATCTGGTCGCCGGTCCACTCCCAGTCGGAGCGGTAGTGGTGGGCCAGCAGCGCGAGCCGCACGGCCATCGGGTCGTGCCCGGCGCGCAGCCGCGAGACGAACACCAGGTTGCCCCGGGACTTCGACATCTTCTCGCCGTCCAGCCCCACCATGCCCGCGTGGACGTAGGACTTCGCGAAGGGCCACTCGCCGGTGGCGACGTGGCCCTCGCTGGCGCCCATCTCGTGGTGAGGGAAGATCAGGTCCGACCCGCCTCCGGAGACGTCGAAGCCGCTGCCGAGGCGGCTCAGCGCGATCGCGGTGCACTCGACGTGCCAGCCGGGACGGCCAGGGCCGAAGGGCGACGGCCAGGACGGCTCGCCGGGCCGCTCGGCGCGCCACAGCAGCCAGTCGAGGGGGTGGCGCTTGCCCTCGCGCCCGGGGTCGCCGCCGCGCTCGGCGAACAGCTCCAGCATGTGCTCCTCGGTGTACCCCGAGACGGCGCCGAACTTGGGGGCGGCGGCGGCCGAGAAGTAGACGTCACCGCCGACGTCGTAGGTGGCGTCCTTGTCCTTCAGCCGCTGGATCAGCTCGGCGACCTGGCCGACGACCTCGGTCACGCCGACGTACTCGCGGGGCGGCAGCAGGCGCAGCGCCTCCATGTCGGTGCGGAACAGCTCGATCTCGCGGGCGGCCAGCTCACGCCAGTCGATGCCGTCCCGCTCGGCGCGCTCCAGCAGCGGATCGTCGACGTCGGTGGCGTTCTGGGTGTAGTGAACCTCGTGGCCGGCGTCCCGCCACACGCGGTTGACCAGGTCGAACGCCAGGTAGGTGTTGGCGTGCCCCAGGTGGGTGGCGTCGTACGGGGTGATCCCGCAGACGTACATGCGCGCCGTCGGCCCAGGGGAGGTCGGCCTGACCTCGCGCGCCGAAGTGTCGTAGAGCCGGAGAGGGAGGCCGGCGCCGGGCAGTGGCGCTATCTCGGGAGCAGGCCAGGATCGCATGCCCTGAGCCTATCCATGCGCAGGTCCGGTGGGATCACCCTGGGGTGTCCGTTTCGTCAGAGTAGGGGGACGGGCGTGGCCGATCACGCGAACCGCCTGCGGCACCCTCTGCCGACCGGCCGGGCGCCGCTCAGCCGGCCCCGGGCAGCGGCACGGCGTACCACGACGAGGGGTCGGCGGGACGGGGACAGAACTCGTAGCGCAGGGCGCCCGGGCCGAGCGCGACCAGCGTGACCGAGCTCGTGCCCCATGTCCCCTCGGGGAGCTCGTGGCGGACCACCAGGGCGCGGGGGTCGGACACCGGCAGTCCCGCGCCCGAGGCCAGCGCGCGCCACTCCCCCCACGAGCCGCCGTCGTCGTACGCGGACGGGCGCGCCGCCGCGGCGAAGCGCGGGCGGAAGTAGGCGCCGCGCGGCCCCTCCTCGTCGCGCTCCCAGCCGTCGTTGACGATCACGTGGGTGCCCTCGGGGAGCTTGGCCTCGGTCATCCGCTCGCCGTCCCAGCTCCACAGGCGCGCGCCGCCCGGGTCGGCCACGAGCAGGTGAAACGGGTCGTAGCAGGCCAGGCCGCCCGCGGGCGGCTCGCCCGCCACGGCGGCGCGCAGGGGGAGGTCGCCGCGCGACCTGCGGATCGCGGCGGCGGCAGGCGTCCCGTGGCCGTTCAGCAGCGCGGCCACGCGGGAGGCGCCGGGGTCGGCCGCGAGCCAGGTGCCGCCCGCCTCCAGGTCGCGCCCGCCCACCAGGCGGGGGTACTCGGGCCAGTGCGCGCCCGGCGGCTCCCACGGCCGCGTGGCGAACTCGTCGCGCACGCCCGCGAGGACCACCGGCGTCGGCGCGCCCGGCTGGATTCCGATGACGACGGTGCACATGCCCGTTCCCTCCAGGGTCGGTAGAGATGGACAGACCTCTGGAAGGGTACGCCTTGTGCCCGGAACGGCGGGAACGCGGTCAGATGGGCGGCCAGGGTATGGCGGGCCAGTCCTCGGAGGGGTACGGGTGGATGCCCGTGCTGAGCAGGCGGCGCACCCGCTCCCAGGTGGCCTCGGCCTCCGCCAGTGTCAGCAGCTCGCGCAGCCGCCGGCCGAGCCTGCCGCGCTCGATCTCGCGTTCGAGCCTGGCCAGGACGTTCACCGCCTCGCGGGGAAGCGGCTTGCCGCGCCACTGCCACAGGACCGTGCGGAGCTTGTCCTCCTCGGAGAAGCACACGCCGTGGTCCACGCCGTAGATGTGCCCGTCGGGCAGCGGGAGCAGGTGGCCGCCCTTGCGGTCGGCGTTGTTGACCACCGCGTCGAAGATGGCCATGCGGCGCAGCGCCGGGTTGCGGCTGCGGATCAGGGCCATCAGGTCGGCCTCGGGGTCGGTGTCGATCCAGAGCTGGCACATTCCGGGGCCGAACGGGCCGTCACGCAGGACGCTCGGCGGGACGATCTGCCAGCCGGTCGCGGCCGAGACCTCGAAGGCGGCGACCTCGCGGGCCGCCAGCGTGCCGTCGGGGAAGTCCCACAGCGGCCGCTCGCCCCGCACGGGCTTGTACACGCACTCGGTGGCCAGGCCGTCCAGGCGGATCGTGCAGTAGAGCGTCATGTTGGTCGCCTCGACCAGGCGGCCCGCGACCTCGATGGTCCCCTCGCGGAGCAGGCGCAGCGCGGTGACGTCGTCGAGGCCGGACGCACCGGGGAGGCTGCTGAGCCGGGGGTCGCTCTCTGCACTCACGTACGGTCCCCCCGGTGGCCGTTCAGACGGACGCAGATGTGGCCTTCGGCGTCGAGCGGCTGCCCGCACAGGGGGCAGGGCGGCCGGCCCGCCGCGACGATCTCCAGGGCCCGCTGGGTGAACGCCCGGGCCGAGGCGGCGCTGATGTGGACCCGCAGGACCGTGGACTCGGGACGGTCGAGCTCGTCCTCCGGCCGCTCCTCGTCCTCGTCGGTGGCCTCCTGGGCCTCGATGACGACCTGCGCGGTGTCGGGGTCCCAGGCGAGGGCCATGGTGCCCACCCGGAAGTCCTCCTCGATGGGAAGGTCGAGGGGGGCCTTGTCGGCGAGCTCCACCGGCGCCATGGCCGGCACGGGCGCGGTGCCCCCGCTGCGGCGCAGCACCTCGTCGAGCAGCTCGTCGAGCCGATCGGCCAGGACCGCGACCTGGAACTTCTCCAGCCCGACGGTCGTCAGGCGCCCCTGACCACGGGCTTGCAGAAAGAAGGCGCGTGATCCCGGTTGCCCAACGGCACCGGCCACGAACCTTTCTGGCGGATCGTAGTCGAAGACCGGCATAGCCCGACCTTACGTGGTCCCGGCTCCGCCGCCGACAGCGGCGTCGCTCTCGGTGGAATTTTCTGCCCCGTCTTCCTGCTCCGAACCCTCAGGCCCGGGCGGCGGGGGGATGAGATTTTCGACCCCGCCTCCCACATCGTTGACCCTCAGGACGAACGGCCGCAGGGGGGTGTAGCGGATGGCCGTGAGGGAGGCCGGGTCGGCGGTGACGCGCTGGAACTGGTCCAGGTGGACGCCCATCGCGTCGGCCACGATGGCCTTGATGACGTCTCCGTGGCTGCAGACCAGGTACGTCGCCTTCTCGCCCAGCTTCTCGTTCCAGTGCCGCACGGCCGCGACCGCGCGGCGCTGGACCCCGGCGAGGGACTCTCCGCCCGGGAAGACGGCGGCGCTCGGGTGCTGCTGCACGACCCGCCACAGCGGCTCCTGAGCGAGCTCCTTCAGCGGCCGGCCGGTCCAGTCGCCGTACCCGCACTCGCCGAAACGTTCATCGGTGTCGATCTTCACTCCGTCACGTCCCCGGAGCACCGCGGAGGCGGTCTCCTGGCAGCGTTCCAGAGGGCTGGAGACGATCGCGTCCAGATGCAGGGGCGCGAGCCGGGCGGCGAGGGCCTCGGCCTGCTCCCGCCCCCGCTCACTGAGGTGGACCCCGGGGGTCCAGCCGGCGAGCACGGGCCCGGTCATGTCCGTCAGACCGTGCCGCACCAGAAGCAAAGTGGTCACAAACCCAAGCTTATTGGGCCGTGATCACCCCTAGGGACAGCAGAGTCAGGAGAAAGGCGCCGATGAATACGCGATAGGTGACAAAGATCATCATGGAGTGCCTGGTGATGTACTTGAGAAGCCAGGCGATCGAGGCGTAGCCCACCGCGAAGGAGACGATGGTGGCGATCGCCGTGGGAACCAGGTCGGGGCCGCCTCCGTCGCCGAGGTGCCGCATCTCGAACAGCCCGGACAGCACCACGGCCGGGATGGACAGCAGGAACGAGTAGCGGGCCGCGGCCTCGCGGGTGAACCCCAGGAACAGCCCGCCGGTGATCGTCGAGCCCGACCGGGAGGCCCCGGGCACCAGCGCCAGCGCCTGGAAACCTCCGATGATCAGCCCGTCCCGGAGGGTCAGCGAGTCGAGAGGGGTGCGCTGGCGGCCGATCTGCTCGGCGAGCAGGAGCAGCAGCCCGAAGACGATCAGCACGGTGGCGTTGATCCACAGGTTCCGGGCGGGGCCCTCGATGGCGTCCTTGAACACGATCCCTAGCACGCCCAGCGGGATCGTCCCCAGCCCGATGTACCAGCCCATGCGCGCGTCCACCTCGCCGCGCAGCTCGGGCGTCCACAGGCTCCGCAGCCACGTCCAGGCGATGCGCACGATGTCGCGCCAGAAGTAGATGACCACGGCGAGCATGGTGCCGAGCTGGATCACGGCGGTGAAGGCGGCGCCCGGGTCGGACCAGCCGAACAGCCGGGGAACGATGAGCAGGTGGGCTGAGCTCGAGATCGGCAGGAACTCGGTGAGACCCTGCACGATGCCGAGCACGATCGCTTGCAGTGCGTCCATAGTGGGCGCCAGCCTAGGGCAGCGCCGCCCCCTGGTGAGCCGGGCGCGGTGACGACGCGACGATGACCGGGTGAAGGAATCGCCGGGACCCTCTCTCGCACGGGCCCTCCCGGGCGCGTCCGGGGGCTTCCCGGCCGGTGGGAGGCCCGGCACGGTAACGTGGCCAGATCATGGATCAGCGATTGGTCGGGCGCAGCGGTCTTTCGGTGTCGAGGGTGGGGCTCGGCACGATGACCTGGGGGCGCGACACGGGGCCTGAGGAGGCCACCGCGCAGCTCGTCGAGTTCGCCGAGGCCGGGGGCACGCTCGTCGACACCGCCGACGTGTACGCGGGGGGCGACGCCGAGCGGCTGCTCGGCCGCCTGCTGCGCGGGTCGGTGCCGCGCTCGGACGTCGTCATCGCCACCAAGGCGGTCCTGACGCCGCACGGGCCGCGCTCGCGCGACGCCTCGCGCAGGAGCCTGATCTCGGCGCTGGACGCCTCGCTGGACCGGCTGGGGGTCGACGACGTCGACCTGTGGCAGCTTCACGCCTTCGACCCCGAGGTGCCCTTGGAGGAGACGCTGGCCGCGGTCGACACCGCCGTCTCCTCCGGCCGAACGATGTACGCCGGGGTGTGCAACTACGCCGGGTGGCAGG
Organism: Sphaerisporangium sp. NPDC051011; assembly: GCF_040653595.1. Lineage (NCBI taxonomy): Bacteria > Bacillati > Actinomycetota > Actinomycetes > Streptosporangiales > Streptosporangiaceae > Sphaerisporangium > Sphaerisporangium sp. NPDC051011. The sequence goes on from NZ_JBFAGG010000012.1 coordinate 151,622, forward strand.
TCGCCGCCGCCGGCGTCTGGCAGCGCTCGGCGCCCTCCCGCGCGCCGATCGTGTCGGTCCAGGTCGAGTACTCCCTGCTGGCCAGGGACGCCGAGCGCGAGGTCCTGGCCGCGGCCGAGCACGTCGGCGCGGGCCTGCTGGCCTGGTCGCCGCTCGGGCGGGGGGTGCTGACGGGCAAGTACCGCGTGGGCATACCGGCCGACTCGCGGGCCGCGACGCCGCACTTCGCCGACTTCGTCCAGCCGTACCTCGACGAGCGGTGCCGCCGCGTGGTCGAGTCGGTGACCACCGCCGCCGACGGGCTCGGGGTCTCGCCGCTGGCGGTGGCGCTGGCCTGGGTGCGCGACCAGCCGGGCGTGGCCGCCGCCATCGTCGGAGCCCGCACGCACGCCCAGCTCAAGGGCACCCTGCAGGCCGAGGCCCTCACGTTGCCGATGGAGATCCGCGAGGCCCTGGACGACGTCTCCGCCACCGACTGAGGACGCGTTCACCGGTCCGTCACCGGCCGTCACGACACGGTGAACGGGAATCCTCCTCACGTATCACTAGTCGGTACCGAATCGCACCTTTTACTGGAATGACGGACGCGGAGTTACACGATTGACGAGGGTCGGCGGGGAGGGGAGCCCGGCGGCCCGCGCCGCACGAGGAAGATGGAGGGAAGCATGCGCAAGGGCACGACCGTCGTATCGGCGGGAGCGCTGACGCTGGCGCTGAGCGGGGTGACCGCGCTCCTGGGGGCGGCGCCCGCCGCGGCGTCGCCGGAGCGCCCGGCCGGCTGCGGAGGCGGCCGCCCTTCGTCCGGGCTCACAGACGACCTGTGCGGCCTGCTGGACGACGTCGCCGGAACGGTGGACCACCTCACCGGCGGCCTCGACGAGATCACCCGCCCGATCGCCGAGACGGCCGACAAGCTGCTCGGCGGCGACCGTCCCTCCGCCGGGCCGTCGGCCAAGCCGTCCACCAAGCCCACCCCCGCCGCCACGCCGCCTCCGGCCGCCTCCCCCGCGCCCAGCGGGCGGCCCACCGGCGACCCGCCCGCAGGCGACGACACGCTGCTCCGGGTGCCCGTGGACACCTCGTGCCTGCCGCTGGTCGGGTCCGCCGACTGCGACGAGGACGCGCCGGCCCCGCGGCCGTCCACCCCCCGGGACCGTTCCACACCCGCCGCGCCGACCCTGCCCGCGGCCTCGTCCATCCCTCGCCGACCGGACACCGGCCTCTCCCCAGGTCCCTCGCGGACACCGGCCCCGTCCGCGACCTCCCTGTGGCCGGCGCAGTCCGGGCCCTCGGGCGGCGCGCGGCCGGGAGGCGGCTCGTGGGCCGTCGAGGTCCCCCGCGTGACGCCCCCGCCGTCCGCGGACGTCGACGCGCCGCCGATCATGCCGCTGTGGCCCGGCCAGCCGCTTCCCACGCTCGCGGGACGGCTCGGCGCCCGGGCCGTCGCCCCCGGCAGGCCCTACGACGCGGTCGGGACGGCGCTCACGGCGGTGCTGCTGGCCTCGGCGATCCTCGCCACGCGCGTCGTTCAGGCGCGCAGGCGCGACGAGGCGCCGAGGACGATGCCCCTGGAGGGGCTGGGCCGCCCCGACGGGCGCCACCGCCTGGCCTGAGACCCGGCCCTGGCCCCCGGCCGGAGAAGGGCGGGCCGCCCCCGGCGGGCCTCGGCCGGACGCCTAGGTCTCAGCCGGACCAGGTCCCGGCCGGACTCCTGGGTCTCAGGTGCCCATCGCGTGGACGCCGCCGTCGACGTGGACGATCTCGCCGGTGGTGGCGGGGAACCAGTCCGACAGGAGCGCGACGCACGCCTTGGCCGTGGGGGTGGGATCGGTCAGGTCCCACCCGAGGGGGGCCTTGGCCGGCCAGCTCTCTTCGAACTCGGTGAAACCGGGAATGGACCTGGCCGCCATGGTGCGCACCGGGCCGGCCGCCACGAGGTTCACGCGGATGCCGTGCTTGCCGAGGTCGCGCGCGAGGTAGCGCGAGCACGACTCCAGGCCCGCCTTGGCCACGCCCATCCAGTCGTACACCGGCCAGGCCTTGGTGGCGTCGAAGTCGAGGCCGACGATGGCGCCGCCCTCCTTCATCAGCGGCAGGCAGGCGACGGCCAGCGACTTGAAGGAGTACGTGGAGACCTGGACGGCCGTGGAGACGTCCTCCCAGGTGGTGTTGAGGAAGTTGCCGCCGAGCGCGGTCTGCGGGGCGAAGGCGATGGCGTGGACGACCCCGTCGAGCCCGTCGAGGTGCTCGCCGACGCGGCCGGCCAGCGTGTCGAGGTGGTCGGTGTTCTGGACGTCCAGCTCGATCACCGGGGGCGGCTCGGGCAGCCGCTTGGCGATGCGCTCGACCAGGCTGAGCCGGCCGAAGCCCGTGAGCACGACCTGGGCGCCCTGCTCCTGGGCCAGCCTGGCCACGGAGAAGGCGATCGAGGACTCGGTGAGCACGCCGCTCACCAGCAGCCGCTTGCCGTCGAGAATTCCCATGTCAGTGCCCCATTCCCAGGCCGCCGTCGACGGGCAGGACCGCTCCGGTGATGTAGGCGGCGTCCTCGCTCGCCAGGAACTTGACCGCCCGCGCGATGTCCGCGGCGGTCGCGGCGCGGCCGAGCGGGACGTTCTTGAGTATGGCCTCCTGCTGCCCGGATTCGAGCGCGGCCGTCATGTCGGTCTCGACGAACCCCGGGGCGACGACGTTGACCGTGATGCCGCGCGAGCCGAGCTCGCGGGCCAGCGACCGGGCGAAGCCGATCATGCCCGCCTTGGAGGCGGCGTAGTTGGTCTGGCCGGCCGAGCCGAGCAACGCGACCACCGAGGAGACCATGATGATGCGGCCCCGGCGCATCTTGAGCATGCCGCGCGTGGCGCGCTTGGCGACGCGGAAGGCGCCGGTGAGGTTGGTGTCGAGGACGCCGGTGAAGTCCGCCTCCTTCATCAGCGGCAGCAGCGTGTCCTTGGTGATTCCTGCGTTGGCCACCACGACCTCGACGGGCCCGTGCTCGGCCTCCGCCTTGGAGAAGGCCGTGTCCACGTCTTCCGAGCTGGTGACGTCGCACCTCACCCCGAACAGGCCCTCGGGGGGTTCTCCTGAGCGGTAGGTGACGGCGACGGCGTCACCGGCGGCGGCCAGTTCGCGGGCGATCGAGAGGCCGATCCCGCGGTTGCCGCCGGTTACGAGTACTGATCGAGCCATGAGCACGACGCTATCGCTTACTCGCAGGTAAATCCTTATCCGCGCCGTACAAGATCACGGGGTTAGGATCGTGGACATGCGCCAGATCGATCCGGACTTTCTCGCCCTGCCGCTGCGGCAGCTGGCGGACGCCGCCCTGCAGCGTGCCCGTGACCTGGGCGCCGAGCACGCCGACTTCCGGCTGGAACGGGTGCGCGGCGAGACCCTGAGCCTCTTCGACGCCCGGCTCGAAGGGTCCATGGACGCCGACGACCTCGGGTACGCCGTGCGCGTCATCCGCGACGGCACCTGGGGCTTCGCCGCGGGCATCCTACTGACGCCGGAGGCGGCCGCGGAGGTCGCCGAGCAGGCCGTCGAGGTCGCCCGGGTGGCCGCCGCCGTCAACCGTGAGCCGGTCGAGCTGGCTGCCGAGCCGGTGTACGCCGGGGCGACGTGGGTGTCGCCCTACGAGGTCGACCCGTTCACCGTGCCGTTGAAACAGAAGGTCGCCCTGCTGGCCGACTGGTCCTCCGGCCTGCTGAAGGACCCGCGGGTCGACCACGTCGCCGCCTCGCTGATGCAGGTCAAGGAGCAGAAGTTCTACGCCGACACCGCCGGCACCGACACCACCCAGCAGCGGGTCAGGACGCATCCGGTGCTCACGGTGATGCGGGCCGCCGAAGGGCGCTTCGACGACATGCGCACGCTGGCCCCGCCGTCGGCGCGCGGGTACGAGTACCTCACGGGAACCGGCTGGGACTTCCCCTCCGAGGTGGCGATCCTGCCGGAGCTGCTGGAGGAGAAGCTCAAGGCGCCCTCCGTCGAGGCGGGCGACTACGACCTGGTCATCCACCCGTCCAACCTGTGGCTCACGATCCACGAGTCGATCGGCCACGCCACCGAGCTGGACCGCGCCCTCGGCTACGAGGCAGCCTACGCGGGGACGAGCTTCGCGACGTTCGACAAGCTCGGAACGCTGCGGTACGGCTCGTCGATCATGAACGTCACCGGCGACCGCACCGCCGAGCACGGCCTGGCCACGATCGGCTACGACGACGAGGGCGTGGCGACGCGGCGGTTCGACATCGTGCGCGAGGGGCGGCTGGTGGGCTACCAGCTCGACCGGCGCATGGCGCTGTTGAAGGGGCTCGGCGGGTCCAACGGGTGCGCGTTCGCCGACTCGCCCGGACACGTGCCGCTCCAGCGCATGGCCAACGTCTCGCTGATGCCCGCCGCCGACGGCCCCTCGACCGAGGAGCTGATCTCCCGCGTCGAGCGGGGCATCTTCATCATGGGCGACAAGAGCTGGTCGATCGACATGCAGCGCTACAACTTCCAGTTCACCGGCCAGCGGTTCTACCTCATCGAGGGCGGCCGCGTCACCGGCCAGGTGCGCGACGTCGCCTACCAGGCCACCACCACCGACTTCTGGCGCTCCATGGAGGCCGTCGGCGGCCCGCAGACCTACGTGCTGGGCGGCGCCATGAACTGCGGGAAGGGCCAGCCGGGCCAGGTGGCGCCGGTCAGCCACGGATGCCCGTCGGCGCTGTTCCGCGGGGTCAAGATCCTCAACACCGTCCAGGAGGGTGGAAAGTGACTCCCCAGGAGACCGTCGAGCGTGCCCTCGCCCTGAGCGGGGCCGACGACTGCGTCGTGATCGTCGACGAGGGGTCCTCCGCGAACCTCCGCTACGCCGGCAACACGCTCACCACCAACGGCGTGAGCCGGTCCTCGCGCCTGACCGTGATCTCGGTGACCGGCAAGGGGGTCGGCGTCGTGTCGCGCTCCGCCGTGCGCCCCGACCAGCTCGCCGACGTCGTCGCCGCGGCCGACCTCGCCTCGCGTGAGGCGCCGCCCGCCGAGGACGCCCGCCCGCTCGTCGGCGCGGCGGTGTCGCCCGACTGGGACGCCCCGGCGGAGCCGACCTCGATCGGCGTGTTCGGCGACTTCGCCCCGGCGCTCGGCGAGGCCTTCGCGGTGGCCGAGACCGGCGACCGCAAGCTGTACGGCTTCGCCGAGCACCTGCTCACCACGACGTTCCTCGGCTCCTCCACGGGGCTGCGGCTGCGCCACGACCAGCCCACGGGCCGGCTGGAGCTGAACGCCAAGTCCCCCGACATGGCGCGCTCGGCCTGGGCGGGCGTGGCCACCCGGGACTTCACCGACGTCGACGTCGCCGCCCTGGACGCCACGCTGGCGCGCCGCCTGGAATGGGCCAAGCGCCGGGTCGACCTGCCGCCGGGGCGGTACGAGACGCTCCTCCCGCCGTCGTCGGTCGCCGACCTGATGATCTACCTCTACTGGTCGGCGGGCGCCAGGGACGCCGCGGACGGCCGCACGGTGTTCTCCAAGCCGGACGGCGCGACGCGCGTGGGCGAGTCGTTGTCGGGCTCCCCCGTGCGGCTCTACAGCGACCCGGCGGCGCGCGGCATCGAATGCGCCCCGTTCGTGATCGCGCACGCGGGCGGCCGGCAGCGGTCGGTGTTCGACAACGGCCTGCCGCTGTCGTCGACCGACTGGATCCACGACGGGTCGCTGTCGGCGCTGCTGCAGACCCGCCACTCCGCCGAGCTCACCGGGCTGGCGACGACCCCGGGCATCGACAACCTGATCATGGAAGGGCCCGGGGACGGCCGCTCGCTGGAGGAGATGATCGCCTCGACCGAGCGCGGCCTGCTGCTGACCTGCCTCTGGTACATCCGCGAGGTGGACCCGCAGTCGCTGCTGCTGACCGGCCTCACGCGCGACGGCGTGTACCTCGTCGAGAAGGGCGAGGTCGTCGGCGAGGTCAACAACTTCCGCTTCAACGAGAGCCCGGTCGGCCTGCTGGACCGGATGACCGAGGTCGGGCGCGAGGAGCACACCCTGCCCCGCGAGTGGAGCGACTACTTCACCCGGGCGATCATGCCCCCGCTGCGCGTGCCCGATTTCAACATGTCGACGGTCAGCCAGGCCAACTGATCCGCCGATGATCCGCTGATCCCCCCGCCGCCGGGAGTCGCCCGGCGGCGGCCTCGGGGGCCGCCGCGAGCGGTGTCAGGACCTGAGTCAGGAGTCCTCGAGGCGGAAGCCGACCTTCAGGCCCACCTGGTAGTGGGCGATCTCGCCGTCCTGGATGCTGCCGCGGACCTCGGTGACCTCGAACCAGTCCAGGTGGCGCAGAGTCTGGGCCGCTCGGCGGATGCCGTTGCGAATCGCCTGGTCGACGCTCTCGGGGGACGTGCCGACGATCTCGGTCACGCGGTACGTACGATCGCTCATCCCACTCTCCTCACCGTCGTCCTTGATCGTATACACCGTCCGGGACGGGCGCGCGGAACACTCCGGCCACCCCGGGGTCTACCGTGGAAGTTGTGAAGCTATGGCGCCGCCGCACCGTCGTGCACCAGGTCACCGACGCGCAGCCGTCCCTGTCCTCGGACATCGGCCGACGCGAGAAGCGGTATTTCGTCCAGATGGGGATCCGATTGGTATGCCTCGTCCTGGCGGTCGTGCTCACCGTCCCGTGGCCTGTCAGGGCGTTGCTCGTCGCGGGAGCGATCTTCCTGCCGTACATCGCCGTCATCGGGGCGAACCAGCCGACTCGTGGCGTGACCTCGGCCTTTGACGGGGACACACCTAACCAAAGCGAGATACCACACCACCGACGCGAGATCGGGTCGTGACAAACTCTTGACGCACCCCATGGGTTGTAGGTGTACGCTTTAGACAAGCGCTCTGGTCCCCCGTCGGAGCGCTCGTGCCGGCGTTCCGGGCCCCCGTCGGAACGCCGATGAAGCGACGCCGGGTGGTTTGCCCCCGTAACCACCCGGCGTCGTCCATTTCTCGGGAAAACATTCGTTGAATCGATTTTCCGGATGTTCAGGACGTCTCAGTGATCGCCCAAAGTCTCGGCCGTGGCCTGCCCCCAGTTGCGGGCCAGCGTCGAGAGCCTGTCCAGCGCGTCCGGCGACGCGGTCCCAGCTCCCTGGGCCAGCCCGAGCAGGTACGCGGTCAGCGGCGCGGCCGGACGGGCGACGCCGTGGGCCACGTCCCGGGTCAGATCGAGAACCGCGTCGCGATCCACTTTTTCCGGGTCGACACCGAGTTCCTTGCAGACGAGCGCCGTCCACTCGGCCAGCACATTCATCGTGTCCCTTTCCTCCGGTGATATTCGTACGGGCCAAAACGGCTTTCCCGTGCATCCGCCGATGAATCATGACTCGCCGGACGTGGGAGTGAACCGCCTTCTCGCGTCTTTCACATCGTCGATCGTGTCGCAATCGAACCACGGAACCCGTTCCCCGTCCCACACCGGCGGGCCGAGCCGCACCGGTTCGAGCGGCCCGAGCACCCCGCGCAGCGACCGCCCCGCGTACGCGGCCAGCGCGGCGGTGAGCGCGTCGGTGCGCCAGACGCCGGTGAGCCACTGCTCGCGGCCCTCGTCGTCCACCAGCACGGCCCCCGGCCCGCTCCCGGCCGCCTCGCGCAGCGCGGCGAGGTGACGCGGCAGCAGGAACGGCAGGTCGGCGGCCAGCAGCGCGGTCCACGGGGCCGACACCCGCGCCAGCCCCGCGCGCGCGGCCGGGACCGGGCCGCCGCCGGGCGGATCCTCGCGGACGAACTCGGCGCGGGGCAGGCCGGGACGCGCCGGGCCGACCACGATCAGGCGGGCGGCACCGGAGACCGCGGCCGCGACCCGCGCGATGAGCGTCGTCCCGCCGACGGTGACCCCCGGCTTGTCGCCCCCCGCGAACGCCCCGAGCCTGCGCGCCTCGCCGCCTGCCAGCACCACCGCGTCGTAGGGGCCGCACGAACCCACGGGAACCCCGGCGACGTCCCGCACCTCCCCCGGCGGCCGGGTGCGGCCAGAGGGGCCGTAGAGGGCCGCGGAGGGCCGGTGATCCCCCGCGTCCACGCCGCCCCCGGGAGGCATCGTCAGCCGCCGATGGCCGACATGGGGCGCGCCGGCTGGAGGAAGCCCTCGTCGTCGATGCCGTGCCCCGCGCGTTTGCCGCGGACGGCGGCGGCCCACCGCGCGGCGAGTTCGCCGTCCGAGGCGCCGGCGCGCATCGCGCCGCGCAGGTCGGACTCCTCGGTGGCGAACAGGCAGTTGCGGATCTGGCCGTCGGCGGTCAGGCGCACGCGGTCGCAGGCGCCGCAGAACGGGCGGGTCACCGAGCCGATGACCCCGACCCGCGCGGGCCCGCCGTCCACCAGGAAGATCTCGGCCGGGGCGCTGCCGCGCGCCGCGGGGTCGTCCGGGGTGAGCGCGAACTCCTCGGTGAGCCTGGCGAGGATCTCGTCGGCGGTCACCATGTCCTCGCGGCGCCAGCCATGCTGGGCGTCCAGGGGCATCTGCTCGATGAACCGCGGCTCGTAGCCGCGCTCCAGGCAGAAGCGCAGCAGCGGGACGGCCTCGTGGTCGTTGACGCCGCGCATGAGCACCGCGTTGACCTTCACCGGGCGCAGCCCCGCGGCCTCGGCGGCGGCCAGGCCCGCCAGGACGTCCCCCAGCCGGTCGCGGCGCGCGAGCCGGACGAAGGTCTCCCGGTCGAGGGTGTCCAGCGAGACGTTCACCCGGTCGAGCCCGGCCTCGGCCAGGGGCCCGGCGAGACGGGCCAGGCCGATGCCGTTGGAGGTGACCGACAAATGCGGACGCGGCCGCAGCGCCGCCACGCGCCCGACGATCTCCACGAGCTCGCGGCGCAGCAGGGGCTCGCCCCCGGTGAGGCGGACCTCGGTGATGCCCAGCCGTTCGACGCCGATCGCCACGAGCCTGCAGATCTCGTCCGCGGTGAGCAGCTCGGGCTTGGGCAGCCACTCGAGGCCCTCCGGGGGCATGCAGTACGAGCAGCGCAGGTTGCACCTGTCGGTCAGCGAGACCCTCAGGTCGGTCGCCACTCGCCCGAACGAGTCAACGAGCACCGGAAGGCCCTCCTTGCGTGCGTGTCGCGGCGCCGAGGTTACGGCGGCGGGCGCCCGGCCCGGCGCCGTGGCGGCACCGTCCTGGACGCGGGTCCGGTGACGTGCCGGCGCGGGCCGCGCGGTGGACGTGAAACTCGTTTCACACTAGACGGTCGACGCCGCAAGCACACACCCCTGCCCCCCGCGGATTCAACGGCGTTGACCCCGCTTTCTCCATCCTCTGGGCGAGATGGTCCCCGGCGACCGCAGGTCACCCCAGAAGGCGTGGGCATGTCTTCCACAACGTCCCTGAATCACGGCCTTACATGGAATGGTTCGCCCCGCGAAGGGCTTGCCTTCCGCGAACCAAGCCGGGTGCTCAGCCCTTGACGCAAATGATCTGGCGGAGGTGGGCGACGACCTCGACCAGGTCGGTCTGGGCGGCCATGACCGACTCGATGTCCTTGTAGGCACCCGGGATCTCGTCCAGCACGCCGGCGTCCTTGCGGCACTCCACCCCGCTGGTCTGCGCCTCCAGATCACCCACGGTGAAGGTCTTCTTCGCCTTCGTCCGGCTCATCTTCCGCCCCGCCCCGTGCGACGCGGAGTTGAACGCCTTCGCGTTGCCGAGTCCCTTCACGATGTAGGTTCCGGTGGCCATGGACCCGGGGATGATGCCGAGTTCCCCGCCTCCTGCCCGGATGGCCCCCTTCCGGGTGACCAGCAGGTCCACACCGTCATAGGTCTCCTCCGCCACGTAGTTGTGGTGGCAGGAGATCGGCTGCTCGAAGGTGATGCCGGCGAAGTGCTTGCGCAGCACGCCGCAGGCGAGCGCCATCATGATCGCGCGGTTGCGCCGCGCGTAGTCCTGCGCCCAGAACAGGTCGCGGCGGTAGGCCTCCATCTTCGCCGTTCCCGCCACGAACACCGCCAGGTCGCGGTCGGGCAGATCCTGGTTGTGCGGCAGCCCGCGCGCCTGCTCGATGTGATGCTCGGCCAGTTCCTTGCCGATGTTGCGCGACCCCGAGTGCAACACCACCCACACCGCGCCCTCGTCGTCGGAGCACACCTCGAGGAAGTGGTTCCCGCCGCCGAGCGTGCCCATCTGGACCTCGGCCCTGTCACGGCGTCCCCGGACCGCCGGCGCCAGCGCGTCGAAGTTCTTCCAGAACCCCGCCCAGTCGGCCGTCGGGAACCCGTGCAGCGAGGACGGGTTCACCGGGCGCTTGTGCGCGTGGAACCCGACCGGGATCGCCTGCTCCAGCCGCGACCGCAGATACGGCAGGTTGTCCGGAAGGTCCTGAACCTTCAGCGAGGTCTTCACCGCGCTCATCCCGCACCCGATGTCCACGCCGACCGCCGCCGGCGACACCGCGTCACGCATCGCGATCACCGAGCCCACGGTGGCCCCCATGCCGTAGTGCACGTCCGGCATCACCGCGACACCATGCGTCCAGGGAAGGTTGGCGACGTTGCGCAACTGCCGCATCGCCTGGTCCTCGACCTGCCCGGGGTCGGCCCACATCCGGATGGGCGCACGCCCACCCGCCACCTCGCTGTACACCATGCCGCGCCGCCTCCCTCCGGAAAACACTCCTGACCCTTCAATAACGCCAGACCGCACACACTGCCCGCAACCGATTAATGATCGCGGCACGGGTGCGTCGCGGCGCGCCAGGCCGGGGGGTGCGTCCCTCCGGTTGGGCGTGTCCCCCTCCGGGATACAAGAACCCGGTAGTGGGTTCTTGGGGGGAAATTACACTTCCGCCGGTTTTGTCCTTTCCGGGCGCCGGGCGTGGTGACCAAAGGTGGGGACGACAGATCGCTGTCGTGCCGACGGCCTCGCTCCGGTCGGCGTGTCCGGGGCGAACAGGTCAGGACCCGCCGAGCAGGTAGAGGAGGGCTGCCATCGTGAAGCCGGCGACGATCTCGCGCTTGTCGATCAGGCCGCGGACGTCGGCCACGGGCACCCAGTCGACGCGCGCGGCCTCCGAGCCGTCCAGCGGCGGGCCGACGCGGACGGCGCCGTCCGCGCGGAAGATGTGATGCTCGCAGTCGGAGATGCCGTTGAGGGGCTGCAGCGTCAACATGGGACGCAGCGGCCCGGGGCGCCAGCCCGTCTCCTCGAAGACCTCGCGCGCGGCGGCGGCGATCGGCTCCTCCCCCGGCTCCACCAGGCCGCCGGGGATCTCCCACCCCCAGGAGTCGGTGATGAAGCGGTGCCGCCAGATCATCAGCACGCGCCGCCGGTCGTCGACGACCACGGTCCCCGCCCCCGGGGCCATGCGGATGAGCCGGTGGCCTATGCGGGTGCCGTCGGGAAGCTCGACATCGGCCAGCCGGACGTCCAGCCACCGGTCGGTGTAGAGCGGATCTTCCGAGTTGACCTTCCAGCGCATGCGCCCACTCCCGGCTCGGCTCGTCTGGTCCCCGCGCCCACGCTACAAGGGGACACCTGCCACCCGTAAGGCAGGAGACCATGCCCCCTGCCAAGGTTCCCTGCTCGCCGATCCCTGTGGTAATGCGCGCCGGCCGCCGATCGGGCGCTGGGCTGTCCGATCGGCGGCCGGGTCCGGCTCTCGTTTCGGAGCGGCGGGCCGCCCTCAGGAGTCGCGGCTGATGGCGAGGTCGATGAGGAAGGGCCCGGGGTAGTCGAGCGCCTGGGCGACCGCGTCGCGGACCTGCTGCGGCTTCTCGATGCGGACCGAGCGCACGCCGAGGGAGGCGGCGAGCTGGGTGAAGCCGATCGCGGGATAGCTGATGTCGAACATCTCGGGCAGCGGGTGCTCGGCGATGTCCTGCGTGCCCCAGTAGTGCTCGACATTGTCGTCCAGCGTCCGGTAGCGGCCGTTGTTGCAGATCACGAACTTGGCGGCGATGTTGTAGCGGGCCGCGGTCCACAGGGCCTGCAGGGTGTACATGGTGCCGCCGTCCCCGGCGAACCCGATCACCGTGCGGTCCGGGTTGGCGATCTTCATGCCGACGGCGCCGGGGACGCCCACGCCGAGCGTCCGGCCGCGGCTCTTGTGCCAGTGCCCGGGCCGGTTCGCCCGCAGGTAGCGCGAGATGGCGGGCGACTGGGACAGCGCCTCGTCGAAGATCATCACATCGTCGGGCAGGTGCTTGGCCAGTTCCTGGGCGAACACGGCGGTGGACAGCGGCAGGCTGCCGGCGTTCTCCAGGTCGCGGGCGCGGGCCTCGGCGAGGGTCTCGGCCTTGCGGGCCGCGCCGGCGCGCAGGCGCTCCGAGGCGGCGGCGCGGTCCCGCGGGGTCATCTCGACCTCGAGGGCGTCGGCGAGCAGGCCGAGGGCGCGCCGGGGGTCGGCCACCAGGCCGAGGTCCACGGGGTAGTTCTTGGCGATCGCGTCGGCGTCCAGGTCGATGTGCACGACCTTGGCCCCGGGCGCGAACACGCCGTCCATCGCCGGGAAGACCTCGGGCATGACATAGGTGCCGCAGACGAGCACGGCGTCGGCCGCCGCGGTGATCCGGTGGCTGTTGGTGCCGAACATGCGGCCGAGCTCGCCCCGGTACAGGGGATGGTCCACCGGCAGGTTGACCTCGGACCAGTCGGCGCCCCACACCTCGGCGCCCAGGGTCTCGGCGACCCGGGCCAGGGCGTCCTGCGCGCCGGAGAAGTGGACGCCGTCACCGGCGATCACGATCGGGTGGCGGGCGCCGGACAGCAGCCGCGCGGCCTCCTGGACGGCGTCCTGCGACGGGGCGCTCGCGGCGTCCAGGACGGAGGTGGGGACGGCGTCCTCGTCGGTCTCGGCGTCCATCACGTCCGCGGGCAGGACGACGAGCACCGGCCCGTACGGGGGCGTGGCGGCGATCTTGAACGCGCGGCGCAGCATGCGCAGCGAGGACCTGGGGTCGACGACGCGGGTGGACCACTTGGTGACCAGCTTGGCCATGCCGACCAGGTCGGCCGATCCCTGGGCGTCCATGCTGTCGTAGGCGACTCCGGCCTCGCCCGCGATCACGACCATCGGGGTCTGGCCGCGCAGCGCCTCGTACAGCATGCCGATGCCGTTGCCGAGGCCGACGCCGTAGTGGAGCTGGACGAGCGCGGGCCTGCGGGTCGAGCGGGCCCACCCGTCGGCGATGCCCACGGCGGCGGCCTCGTGCAGCGCGAGGACGTACTGGATGTCGGGAAAGCGGCGCAGTTCGTCGAGAAACCCCTGCTCGACCGTTCCCGGGTTTCCGAAAATATGAGTGATGCCGTCGGCCTGGAACTGCTCGATGATCGCCACGCGGGCGGGTCTGCTGGCGGCCACGTTCTCCTGCCTCTCTTCGTGTGCGGGGGTCTCGCTCGCGGTAGGAGGCCGCGTCCGGCGCGGTGCCGACCAGGTACGTGCGCCCCGTTCGCATCTCGCCCGTACACGGCATTCAGCCTCGAATCACGCTAAACCTGGGGAGATCGCGGCGCCCATGGGAGCGCGGCGGAGGTCGCGCACTATCCAAGGTCCCGGGCCGCACTACGTCAGATCCCACCGCACACCGGATTCATCCGGCGATCGGCCGCCGATCAGCTGGATGTTATGAATTTACGCGGTAGATGCTCATTCGAGCGGGTACGGCGTCCAACATGGAGGCTTTCCGGCGGACGCGCGCATGGCTCTGGGCCGCGTGCGCCGCGGTGCTGCTCTGCGTCGCGCTGGCGATCTACGCGGGGCTCACCGAGATGTGGTCCCTGCTGTTCCCCTGCTGCATGCTCGCCGCCATCATCGCGGGCTTCGCCATCGCCGAAGGGGAACGCTGCCTGCGCCGCGACTAGCGACGGGAACGACTACGAGCCACCGGGCACGGCCGGTCCCAGCCGGGACAGGAAGTCCTCCAGGGCGCGCTGATAGGGCATCACCGTGGTCAGGTCGGCGTACTCGTCCGGGCCGTGCTGGCCGTCCCCGCCGACGCCGAAGATGACGGCGTCGACGCCCCGCTCATAGTAGAACCGCCCGTCGGCGGCGCCGTGCTTGCGCAGGAAGTCCGGGCGGTACCCCTGCTCGCGTACGGCGGCCTGGAGCGCGCGGACCTCCACGCTGTCGCGGCGGGCGTGGTGGGGCGGGCCGACGTGGCCGACGACCGGCGTGACGCCGGGCTCGCAGAAGGTCAGCAGGTGCTCGGCGATCTGCCCGGCGGTCCTGCCGTTCAGGTCGGCGTCCTCCGGCGGATAGCGGATGTCCAGCCACGCCTCGGCCAGGTCCGGCACCTGGTTGCGCGCCGTATCCGGCGTCGTGACGCGCGCGACGTTGACGGTCGTGCGCCAGACCTCCTCGGCGGCGTCGGGGTAGCGGGCCAGCAGGTTGCCGAGTGTGCGCGTCAGCTTCAGGACGGCGCTGTCGCCGAGCCAGGGATAGGCGGAGTGCGCGGCCCGGCCGGTGGCGCGCAGGTCGGCGGTGACCATTCCCTTGGAGTCGGTGACGATCCGCAGGCCGCTCTGCTCGCCGATCAGCGCGAAGTCGCCGGCGACCCCGCGCTCCAGCTGGTGCAGCGTGCCGTCGCGGCCTCCGACCTCCTCGTCGGTGACGAGCTGCAGCGCGATCGGGTACGCCAGCAGCGGCGCGCGCTCGCGGAACACCGTGGCCAGCACCAGCGCCGAGACCTTCATGTCCTGGGCGCCCCGGGCGTACAGCCGGGAGCCGTCGCGGCGCGGCCGGAACTGGCGGGGCTCGGCGGGGACGACGTCGAGGTGGGCGTTGAGGATGACCCGGAACCGGGGCCGCGCGCCGCCGTGGTACACCAGCGCGCTCAGCTTGCCGCCGGAGGAGAACCGCTCGACCGTGAACCCCGGGCCGACGTAGGCGAGCACCAGGTCGAGCGCGCGCCGCAGGTCCGCGGGCCGGTCGGCGGTGGACGGCACGGCGAGCAGCTCGCCGGCCGCCGCCAGTAAGGACTCGGGGGGCTCCACGGACGTCATCCTGCCCGCCGCGCGGACGGGTAGCGGATGAGCAGGCCGGCGTGGACGTCCTCGGCCCCGACCGCCGCGTAGGTGTGCGGGACGTCGGCCCGCCAGGTGAGGTACCCGCCCGGACCGGCACGGCCCGGGGAGGTCGCGGGGCCGGCGCTGAGCACGCCGCTGAACACGGTCATGTGCTCGGTGACCCCGGCGGGGTGGGCGGGCGAGGTCTGGGACGTTCCGGCGGGCAGGTGGATGCGGTAGAGCTCGAAGGTCACGTGGTCCTCCTGGAAGACCTGCAGCAGCGTGGCCTCGACGGCGGTCCCGTGCACGGCCAGCGGCCCGGCGGGCGGGCCGAAGATGGCCGCGATCGGCACGCCGAGCTCGGCGGTGACGGCCCACAGGGTCTCCAGCGTGGGGTTGCGCGTGCCGTTCTCCAGCCCGGACAGCGTGGCCTTGCCGACGTTCGCCCGCCGGGCCAGCTCCGACAGCGAGATGCCCCGTTCCTCGCGCAGCCGGCGCACCCGCCGTCCCATCTCCACGGGGGCGGCGTCGAGGGCGGGTCGGCGGTCCGGGGCGTCCATACCGTCATCGTGCCCTACCTTGCCGGGCGCGGGCCCCGGTCGCTAGCGTTCCGTTCATGGAACGCACCTCCCCCGCCCAGCCCGTCGTCGCCGGGGTGGTCACCGCCCTGGTCGGCTTCGCCAGTTCGTTCACCGTCGTGCTGACGGGCCTTCGCGGCGCGGGCGCGGACGAGCGGCAGGCGGCCTCGGGGCTGATGGCGCTGTGCGTCGCGGTGGGGGTGGTGGCGATCGTCCTCGGCCTGCGGCGGCGCGTGCCGATCACCATCGCCTGGTCCACCCCGGGCGCGGCGCTGCTGGTGACCACGACCGGCCTGGACGGCGGGTTCCCTGCCGCCGTGGGGGCGTTCCTCGTCTGCGGGGCCCTGATCGTGGCCTCGGGCCTCGTCCCCGCCCTCGGCCGGGCGATCGCGGCGATCCCGGCGCCGATCGCCGCCGCCATGCTCGCGGGCGTGCTCGGCGGGCTCTGCCTGGCCCCGGTCCGCGCCATGCTGGAGGTGCCCGCGATGGCGGGGCCGGTGATCCTCGTGTGGGCGCTGCTGTACCGGTTCGCCCGCACCTGGGCCGTGCCCGGCGCGCTGGTGGCGGCGGCCGTCGCCATCGCCGTCACGACGCCCGCCAGCGGGTTGCGCGGGCTCGACCCGTGGCCGGTCGTGGAGGTCGTCGCCCCCGTGTGGAGCCTGCCCGCCGTCGTCGGCGTGGGGGTGCCGCTGTTCCTGGTCACGATGGCCTCGCAGAACGTGCCGGGCATGGCGGTGCTGGCCGGGTTCGGCTACCGCACGCCCCTGCGGGACGTCCTCACGGCCACCGGGACCGCCTCGGCCGGCGCCGCGCTCCTCGGCGGGCACGCGGTGAACCTGGCCGCGATCACCGCCGCGCTGGCGGCCGGGCCGGATGCCGGACCCGACCCCTCGCGCCGCTGGATCGCCTCGGTCACGGCCGGCGCCTCGATGATCGTGCTGGGGCTCGGGTCGGGACTGGCCACGGCGCTGGTCCTGCTGTCGCCGCCGCTGCTGATCGAGGCCGTGGCGGGGCTGGCCCTGCTGGGCGCGCTGGCCGGCGCCCTCACCGGGGCGTTCGCCGCCTCATCCGCCGCCTCGGAGGGGCGCGAGGGCGCCGTGGTGGCCTTCGTGGTGACGTTCTCGGGGGCGACGTTCCTCGGCGTCGGATCGGCGTTCTGGGGGCTGGTGGCGGGATGCCTCGTGCACGCGCTGATGCGCCGCCGCGCCCCGGCCGGCCCGGCGCCCTCCGGCCCGGAAACCGTCCGGCGGCAGGAGGCGCGCGAGCGGGCCTAGAGCGGCCTGCCACACTGGCCTCCGCGCAGACGCCAAGGGGCGCCTGGTCGCGCAGGCGACGCAACTCGCGGGCGTGCGCGTCCCGCAGGCCGGCTGACGAACCGGGCGAACCCGCAGATCCCCGGCAGACATCACCAAAAGATCCTCAAGCTGGCGCTTCAGGTATGCGGGCGGGCCGGGTGGGCAAGACAGAGATGTCTCCCAGTGTCGGCGAAGCGGGAACTTCTTATGACCCGAATTGCGGCTGTCCGCGGTGCACTTCCCCCTCATCGTTACCCTCAAGCAGAGATCACCGACGCGTTCGCGCGCCTATGCCTGCCCCCCGGGGCGAGCCGGCGGCTGCTGGACCGGGTGCACACCTCCGCCCGAGTCGGCCACCGCAACCTGGTGCTTCCCCTGGAGGAGTACGCGAAACTCGACGGCTTCGGGACGGCCAACACCATCTTCGTCGAGGCGGCCGTGGACCTCGGCGCGGAGGCCGTGGGCGCCGCGCTGGAGGCCGCCGGACTGACCCCCGCCGACGTCGACATGATCATGTTCACGTCCGTGACCGGCATCGCCGCCCCCTCGGTGGACGCCCGGCTCGCGGGCAAGCTCGGGCTGCGTCCCGACGTCAAGCGGGTACCCGTCTTCGGCCTGGGCTGCGTCGCCGGCGCGGCCGGGATCGCCCGCCTGCACGACTACCTGCGCGGATGGCCCGGCCACGTGGCCGTACTGCTGTCGGTGGAGCTGTGCTCCCTCACCCTCCAGCGCGGCGACGCCTCCCCGGTGAACCTCGTGGCGAGCGGCCTGTTCGGGGACGGCGCGGCGGCCGTGGTCGCCGTGGGCGCGGACCGAGCCGAGGGACCGGGCCCCGAGGTCGTCGGCAGCCGCGCCCACCTGTACCCCGACTCCGAGACCGTGATGGGCTGGGACGTCTCCGGCACCGGCTTCCGCGTGGTGCTCGACACCAGCGTCCCCGACGTGGTGCGCACCTACCTGGCCGGCGACGTGCGGGGCCTGCTGGCCGACCACGGGCTCACCCCGGCGGACGTGACGGCGTGGGTGTGCCATCCGGGCGGCCCGAAGGTGCTGCACGCCGTCGCCGAAAGCCTGGACCTGCCCGAGGGCGCGCTGGACCTCACCTGGCGCTCGCTGGCCGACGTCGGCAACCTCTCGTCCTCCTCGGTGCTGCACGTGCTGCGCGACACCCTCGCGCTGCGGCCTCCCCCCGCCGGGACGCCGGGCGTGCTCCTGGCGATGGGGCCGGGCTTCTGCTCCGAGCTCGTCCTGCTGCGCTGGTAGGGACGCGATGCCGTCATCGTCCGCCGCGGCGATCACCGTCCCCCTATCGTTGGGCGACATGTCACCGTGGTACGTGCTGCTGGTGCTGCTCGTCGGCGCCGAGCGCCTCGCCGAGCTCGTCGTGGCCCGCAGGAACGCCCGCTGGAGCCTGGCCCGGGGCGGCCGGGTGTTCGGGCGCGGCCACTACCCCTGGATGGTGGCCCTGCACACCGGCCTGCTCGCCGGGTGCCTGCTGGAGACCTGGCTGGCGGACCGCCCGTTCGTCCCGGCCCTCGGCCTGCCCATGCTCGCGCTCGCCGCCGCCGCGCAGGCCCTGCGCTGGTGGTGCATCATCGCGCTCGGGCCGCAGTGGAACACCGAGGTCATCGTCGTGCCCGGCCTGCCGCTGGTGACGCGCGGGCCGTACCGCCTGCGGTGGCTGCGCCACCCCAACTACGTCGCCGTGGCCGTGGAGGGCGCGGCGCTGCCGCTGGTCCACGGGGCGTGGGTCACCGCGCTCGTGTTCACGGCGCTCAACGCGGTGCTGATGGTCGTGCGCGTCCGCTGCGAGGAGGCCGCCCTGTCCTCGCTGACCAGGACGCCGGCGACCGGCGAGGTCGCCGCGTGATCGACGTGCTCATCGCCGGGGGCGGGCCCGCGGGCCTGGCGACCGCCATCAACGCCGCGCTGGCCGGCATGGAGGCGGTGGTGGTCGAGCCCCGCGCGACGCCGGTGGACAAGGCGTGCGGCGAGGGCCTCATGCCCAGCGGCGCCGCCGCCCTGAGCGCGCTCGGCGTGCGGGCGCCGGGCCGGCCGCTGCGCGGCATCCGCTACGCCGACGCGCACCACCGTGTGCACGCGGAGTTCCGGCACGGCCCCGGGCTCGGCGTGCGCCGCACCTCCCTGCACGCCGCCCTGGCCGGGCGCGCCACCGAGGTCGGCGTGAAGATCGTCCACGGCCGCGTGGAGGCCCTGCGCCAGTACGACGACCACGTGGAGGCCTTCGGGACGCGGGCCCGCTGGCTGGTGGCCGCCGACGGCCTGCACTCGCCGCTGCGCGCCCTGCTCGGCCTGGAGCTGCCGAGCCGCGCCCCCCGCCGGTACGGGCAGCGCCGCCACTTCCGCATCGCCCCCTGGACCGACTTCGTCGAGGTGCACTGGGCGCCGCGCGGCGAGGCGTACGTCACCCCGGTGGCCGACGATCTGGTCGGTGTGGCCGTACTCGGCTCCGAGCGGCGCCGCTACGACGAGCACCTCGCGGAGTTCCCCGGGCTCGTGGCCCTCCTGGAGGGGCCGGCCGCGACGCCCGTGCGCGGGGCCGGCCCGCTGAGGCGGCGGGTGCGCGCCCGGGTGGCCGGGCGGGTGCTGCTGGTGGGCGACGCCGCCGGGTACGTGGACGCGCTGACCGGCGAGGGGGTTTCCCTGGGCCTGCTGGCGGCGCGCGCCCTGGTCGGGTGCCTGCGCGGCGGGCGGCCCCAGGCGTACGAGCGGGCGTGGCGGCGGCTGTCCCTGCGCCACCGGCTGCTCACCGAGGGGCTGCTGGCGGCGCGGCGGCACCCGGGCACGGCCCGGCTGATCGTCCCGGCGGCCCGCCGCCTGCCCGCCGTCTTCGCCGCCACCGTCAACGCCCTCGCCTGACGGCCCGCCGGGCCCGGCCGAGCGGGCACGACCCGGCACGGCCGGGCGGGGCGGTCAGCGGGCCGGGAACCGCTCCCGGCGGACGGTGACCTTCCTGCCCTTGATCGTGCTCTGCCGCAGGGAGGCGATGACGTCGTCGGCCGCCTGCTGCGGGACCTCCACCAGAGAGAACCGGTCGGCGATCTCGATCGCGCCGATGTCACGACCGCTCAGCCGCGACTCGTTGGCGATCGCGCCCACCAGATCCTGGGGCCGGACGCCCGCGCTGCGCCCCGCGCCGACGAAGATGCGGGTCATGCCGCTGGTGGGCCCGCGCCCGCGCCGTTCGTCGCGCCCTCCGGGCTCGCGGCGGCCCCGGCCCTCGCGCTCGGGCCGCAGCGGGACCTCCGGGATCTCCTCCTCGTCGGCGGCGGCGCCGCTCGCCTCGTGCGCCAGCTTCACGGCCGCCATGGCGATCTCCATGACGTCGAACTCGTCGGCGAGGGTGTCGACCACGACCCGGAAGTGCTCCAGGTCGTCCTCCAGGATGCTCTCCTCCAGCGCCGAACGGGTCAGCTCCAGCCGCCGGGCGCGCAGGTCGGCGACCGTCGGCACCTTCTCGACCACGATGCGGCTCTTGGTGACCCGCTCGATCGTCTTGAGCATGCGGTGCTCGCGCGGCTCGGCCAGCGTGATCGCCACACCCTCGCGACCGGCCCGCCCGACCCGGCCGATGCGGTGGACGTAGGACTCCGGCGCGGAGGGGACGTTGTAGTTGACGACGTGGGTGAGCTGCTCGATGTCCAGGCCGCGCGCCGCGACGTCGGTGGCCACCAGCAGGTCGGCGGTGCCGGCGCGCAGCCGCGCCATCACGCGGTCGCGCTGCTCCTGGCCCATGCCGCCGTGCAGCGCCTCGGCGCGGTAGCCGCGGCCGTTCATGGTCTCGGTGAGCTGGTCGACCTCTTCGCGGGTGCGGCAGAACACGATGGTGGCCTCGGGCGCCTCGACGTCCAGCACCCGCCCGAGCGCGGCGGGCTTGTGCGCCCGCGACACGACGTAAGCGCTCTGGCGCACGCGCGGGGCCTCGCCGGGGGCGGTGGACTCGCGCTCGATCTGGATGCGCACCGGGTCCTTCAGGTGGGCGCGGGCGATCGAGTCGATGCGCGGGGGCATCGTGGCGGAGAACAGGACGGTCTGCCGCTCCCCGGGGGTCTCCTGGAGGATGGCCTCGATGTCGTCGGCGAACCCCATGTCGAGCATCTCGTCCGCCTCGTCGAGGACGACCATGCGCAGCGCGTCGAGCTGGAGCGTCTTGCGGCCGATGTGGTCCAGCGCTCGCCCGGGGGTGGCGACGACGACGTCCACGCCGCGCTGGAGCTCCCTGAGCTGCCGCCCGATCGGCTGGCCGCCGTAGATGGGCAGCACGCGGGCGCCGAGGTCGCGCCCGTAGCGGTGGACGGCCTCCGACACCTGGACGGCCAGCTCGCGCGTCGGGACCAGCACCAGCGCGGTGGGCGCCGTACCCTCGCCGCCCGGCGTCATGCGCTGGAGGATCGGCAGGGCGAAGGCGGCCGTCTTGCCGGTGCCCGTCGCGGCCTGGCCGAGCAGGTCGTGGCCGTCGAGCAGCGGCGGGATCGCCTCGCGCTGGATGGGCGTGGGCTCCTCGTACCCGAGGTCCAGCAACGCGCGCAGCAGCTCGGGCCGCAGCCCCAGGTCAGCGAAGGCCGTGGTGTCTTCGATGTCTTCGGTGGCGTCGGGGGTCATGATCGGGCTCCTCGGTAGGGGCGGACGCGCATGGTGGTTTCACACCATGATCACGATGTTCCACTGTGGCGGCATGCTCGCCGTCCACCGGGTGCGCGCTCCGGCGCTCCGCTCCGCCCCCGGGATCTCGCCCGGCGTGCCCGGAGCCGCGCCTCCGCACTTGGGAGCGGTCCTTTCATGCCTACAGGAGAGGAAAGCTTACTTCACACGGCAGGAGCCGGGTTCCGGCGCCTACGCCCGGCCGATGACGCGTTCAGCGGTGTGCCCGCCACGGCCGGACTACCGGGCGGGCACGAGGAACCGGCGTGCTCCAGGCGGCGGCCGTTTCCTATCCGGCCTCCCCCAGCCAGACGCACTCGCATCCGAGCCGGGTCGCGGCGCGATGAGCGTTCTCCCACCGGCCGAGGCCATGTCCGCCGATCGACAGGGTCGTCGCGCCCCCTTGGGGCAGGACCATCCCCACGGCTATGACGCAGAGATCTATCTCCTCCTCCCCCTCGTCCCTGACCAGCGCGAACACGCGAGGCAAGCCTCCGAGGAGCACGCGGACGTCCTCGGCTCGCGGCGCGGAACCCACCTCTCCGGACGCTCTCGCCTCATCGACGTCATCGACGGCGTCGGGCGACTCCCTGCCGTGATGAATGGTCGGGTAGCCGAACTCAGGAGATCGCCCCATGTGAGGCCTCCTTCCGTCGGGGCCAAGGTGGACCTACCTCAAGGGAAGCCACCTCGGCCGACTCTGTTTCTGTACACACGAAGCCGGATCGCCCGGCGACACAACCGATCGCGAACACTCACAGCGATCAGTCAACTACGTTCGGTATAGTCGCATGCACGGGAACCGATGCACAAGTTGTCTCACCAACTACCTGTGCCCTCGCAGACCTGCACCCGCCGAGAAGGGACACGAACATGGCCGCGCCGAAATGGATCACGTTGCGCGCTCAGTGGCTGGGACAGCAGCTTCGTGAACTGCGCGAAGCGAATGAGCTGTTGCTCAAGGACGCGGCCGAATACCTGCAGCGCGACCCGGCCACGGTGAGCCGCTTCGAAACAGGCGGTTATCCCATCAGGCGACCCGATCTCCTGGCCCTTCTCGATCTTTATGGTGTGGCCGACGGCCGGCGTCGCGAGACGTTGATGCGGCTGAGCCAGGAGGTATGGCAGAAGGGCTGGTGGGACGGGTACGCGGGCGATGTCGCCGGGTCGTTCATCGATTACGTGTGGCTGGAGGCGCGAGCTCGCGAGATCCGTGCGTTCGACAACACGTTGCTGCCCGGCCTGTTCCATACGGAGGAGTACGCCCGCGCGGCGATCACGGCGGCCGAGCCGGGCGCCACTGAGGAACAGATCGACCGCTGGGTCGAACTGCGCATGAACCGCCAGCAGATCCTGGCGGGGACAAACCCGCCCTGGCTCTACGTGATCATTGATGAATCGGTGCTCCGCCGCCAGGTCGGCGGTCCGGACTGCATGGCGGCACAGCTTCGCCACGTCTTGGGACTCGCCGCCCGGCCGAACATCGAGATACGCGTCTTGCCGTTCACAGCCGGAGCGCATGCCAGCCCCACAGGGGCCTTCCGGATCTTCACCATCGAGAAGCCATTCCCTGAGGTGGGATACGCGGAGACTCCCAGAGGGGCCATCTACGTCGAATCCCCGGACAGCCAGAGCTTCGTGCGGACGTACGATGACTTGCGCGGGCTGGCTCTCAACCCCGAGGAGTCCGCCGCTCTCATCTCGGTAATGGCAGAGGAGTCGCCGTGAGCCAGATGGAATCGCGAGGTGCGCTCAGCACCGAGGAAATGGCGTCGATCGCATGGCACATCAGCTCGAAGAGCGACAACGGCGGCGGGAGCTGCGTCGAGGCCGGGCCGCTGGCCGATGGCAGCGGCCGTGTCGCCGTCCGCCACAGCCATCACCCGAACGGGCAAGTGATCGTGTACAACCGGGCCGAGTGGACGGCCTTCATCGACGGCGTCAAGGCCGGTGAATTCGACTTCACCACCTGATGCCTCTCCGCGTTACGAACCTGGGTGCTTCCAGCGCCGACGAGCGTAAGAACGATCAGGAGATGGCCAGCCGGAGGTTCAGCTCTTTCGATGAGCTACGCAGACTCACGCTCGACCCGCAGCGGTCGGCTGAGCTGATCTCCGCAATAGCAGAGGAGCTGCGGTGAACGAGGTGAACACACCCGGAGCGCCCAGGTCAGAGGATCTTGCGCGGGTTGCATGGCACATCAGCACCAAGAGCGAGAACGGCGGCGGGAGCTGTATCGAGGCCGGGCCGCTGGCCGATGGCAGCGGCCGTGTCGCCGTCCGCCACAGCCATCACCCGAACGGCCAAGTGATCGTGTACAACCGGGCCGAGTGGACGGCCTTCATCGACGGCGTCAAGGCCGGTGAATTCGACTTCACCACCACATCAGCGGAAGATCGTCACCACGATCAGGTCACCTGATCGTCTATCTTGCTCCCTCGGTCTTGGAGCTGGGCGGCGACAACTCCTGGCTGATCAAGCCGACAGCCGCTCATTGAGCAGGTTCGCGCAATCCGCCTTTTATCAGGGAGGTGAACGTCTCCGCGGCCTCCGCTTCGCTGCAGCCGCCGCGCACCATCAGGCCCGAGAGGGCTTCACCCGCGCCGACCAAGCCGGCACAGCGTCGTTGGAGCTCTGCCGAGGACAAGGCGCTGTGCGGCTCCAGAACTGTTGCGAACAACTGGACGGAGTCCTCGAGGAGTTCCTGGTACACGGCGTCCTTCTCCGCACTGCCCCCCAGCGCAGCACCGACGGCATGCCATTCACCGCCCGTGTCGGCAGAGCACCGAACGTAGGCGGCCGCGAGGATCTCGGCGGTTTCATCGAGGCCCCGTTCCCCGGGGGTCAACGCGTTCCGCAGCGTGTTCTGCTGTTCTCTGTCGATCGACCTGTAGAGCTCGATCAACAGCTCCGACCGCGTACCGAAGTGATCGTAGGCGACTGGCTTGGAGACACCTGCGCGCGCGGCCAGACGCGCGAGGCTCAGCCGATCCACACCTTCCTCGCGGACGATCAGAAGCGCCGTTTCGAGCAGTTGGCGCCGTCGCTCCGCCTTGGAGAGTCGACGCGGAGCCGCCCCTCTGGCCCCACTTCGCATGTCACTCATCACCTCACGCTCGCTTGCCAACCTACGAAAGGTAGGTTAGCGTTGCGCCTTACCTACCAAAGGTAGGTTAGCGCGGTCTTGCCGCTAGGGGCCGCTTGGTCCGAGGTGAGGAGGTTCGGCCATAAGACCGGATCCCACGGTACTCGTCGGCGGTTCCGGCATCGTCGGTCGCTGACTTGGTGGCTGCCACCTCGTGGCCGGTCTCTAGCCGGCAATCCTTTCGTCCGTCAAGAGAATGGCGGCGGCGGTGCTGACCCGACGCCAGTTTCCAGGCCACGGTGCAGAAATCGCGCCGCTATGCCCGCCACCGCGGCGAGCCGATGTCAACCAAGATCGTCATCGAACAGTCCCATCTCGCCCGGCTCAAGCATGTCAATGAACCATCCTGAATTGGAGTAAGTGTGTTGCATGACAATCTCGTCTCAGCCACCTCGGCACCGAGCGACCCGTTCCCGCTGCGCCGCGCACAGGTGGAGGCGAACGGAGCGTCATTCCACGTGATCGAGCAGGGCGAGGGGCCGGCTGTCCTGTTCGCTCACGGCTTTCCCGACACCGCCGAAACGTGGCGCAGCCAAATGCGCGCCGTCGCGGAGGTGGGCTATCGGGCGGTCGCGCTCGATATGCGCGGCTTCGGGGCGAGTTACGCCCCATCTGAAGTAGAACTCTATAGCGCCCTCCATATCGTGGGCGATCTGGTGGGGGTGCTCGATGCCCTCGATATCGGTTCCGCCGTTCTCGTCGGACATGACTGGGGCGCGGACCATGCTCAGCGTGCGATGGTGATGCGGCCGGACCGCTTCCGCGCGGTTGTCAGCCTGGGCATACCTTTCCAGCCCCGCGGTGAGCTCAGCACTTGGGACGGGCTTCGCCAGCAGGGTCTGGGCGAGCGATACTACGCATTCGGCATGATGGAGCCCGGCGCAGGCACAGATTTCGAGCCCGCTGAGAAGACCATTCCCAGCATCCTGTACTGGCTTTCCGGTAGTCCGTCGCCGGAGACCAGGTGGGACCCTATTGATTCTGCCCGGCACATGCTTCGAACCGCTCCGGTGTCGGTTCCAGAATGGGCTGACCGGGATTACGTCGACCACACGATCCGCTCGTTCGAAAAGACCGGGTTTGATAGCGGGATCAATCACTACCGTGGCGCGCAGGTGACGTTCGATCTCATGCCGGCGTTCAAGGGCGCGGTGATCCAGCAGCCGTCACTCTACATCTGGGGCGCCGCTGATGGCCTGTGCCAGTTGTTCCATCCGACATCCCCCACGCGCGAGGACCTTCTGCCCCTCGCCCCCGGCCTGGTCGACGTGATCCGGCTGGAAAACGTGGGCCACTGGCTACAGCACGAGGCGGCCGGCCGCGTAAACGCCGAGCTGATCAAGTTTCTCGGCGGGCTCGAGTTGCCGGAAGGGCCCGGCTCGGCCCGGCTCAACGGCTGATGTCCGGCCACACCGCGCCCACTTCCATCGAACGGAGAACCGACATGAACCTTGAAACCGCGATCCGGTCCGCCGACCTCCCGGCCGCCATCGATTCCCTCCGCGCGGGCGCGGATGTGAACCGCGCCGGGCCCGAAGGTCTCCCTCCGCTGATGATCGCCTCCGGCCTCGGCCAACCGCAGATGGTGGAACTTCTGCTGGCGGCTGGAGCGATGGTGCACGCGATCGAGCCGCGGATGGGAGCGACGGCGCTTCACAAGGCGGTGCAATCGGGCAACACCGACGTCGTCGGGCTGCTCCTCGACCACGGATCCTTCATCGATCAGCAGTCCCCCACTCTCGGGAACACGCCGCTCATGGATGCGGTGCTGAACAAGCACGAAGAGGTGGTGCGACTCCTCCTGGAACGCGGGGCCAGGACGCTGATCACGAACCACTGGCAGCAAACGGCCCTCGACCTCGCGCACGATGACCATCTCGACGCGATCGCGCGCCTGATCGAGAGGCGGAACGAGACCGATACCGAGCAAATCCGCGCTCTGCCCCTGATAGCCGCCGTCAAGGCCGGCGACATCAGCGAGGTCGAACGGCTGATCGCTGCCGGAGCTCCGGTCAACGAGCGGACGCCGATCGTGGGTAGCCTCGACGACGACTACACTCCGCTCGGCATGGCCAGCCGCGAGAGGCACACCGACATCGTGCGCGTGCTGCTCGACGCGGGTGCGGATCCTCGCCGGGTGATCGGGCTGATGAGGGGCACACCAGTGCACGACGCCAGCTACTTCGGGCATGCCGATGTCATACGGGCGCTGACGGAGAAGCCCGGGCGTGCCGGAGCGCCGGCAGCTGAGATCGACGCGCAGGGCCCCTACAACGGCTTGACCGCACTGCACGACGCGGTCTGGCACGGGCATGTGGACGCGGCGCGAGCACTGATCGACGCCGGAGCCCGCCTGGACCTGAAGACGCATGCGGGCCTCACGCCCCGAGGTCTCGCCCTTCTCTATGGTTACGACGACCTCGCCGAGATCCTCGCCGAAGCCGAGCGGAAGTGATCCGACCCCTCGATCACCTCACGTGTTCAACTCGACGTACATCGTGATAAACGCGGTCGCTGGAAACTGAACACGTGAGGTGAGTGCGCAGAGGATGCCGCGAGGCCCTGGTCGAGTGCCGCCGCCGCGTACTCACCGCTCGATGTCGTGAGCCTGCACGCGCGCACCTCGGCGGCCGGCCCGCGTCCGCACGCACAGCGAAGCCTTGCACCATCCGCGACCACAGGCCCCGTTAGATCGCGAGAGGTAGGAAAGCCATGGACGTCTTCATCATCGGCATCACCGGACGAATCGGCCGCCTCCTTGCCGGCAAGCTTCGCGACCGTGGCGACACGGTCAGCGGACTCGTTCGACGAAGTCGCGACGAAGCAGACTTCGCCGCGAGCGGCATCCGGACTTCTCTCGGCGACGTGAGCGTCATGACCCCGCAGGAACTCGCCACCGCCGCCGAAGGCGCCGACGTGATCGTCTACACCGCCGGGTCGAACGGCGGCGCGCGACACGTGACGGAAGCGATCGACCGGGACGGAGTCGCCAAGGCCGCTGAAGCGGCGCACCTGGCCGGCGTGCGCCGCTTCACACTCGTGTCCGTCTTCCCGGAAGCATGGCGTGAACGCGACCTCCCCGAGGACGAGGAATACTACTTCGCGGCCAAGAAGGAAGCAGAAGTCTCGCTCACCCATAGCGACCTGGACTGGCTCATCCTCCGCCCTTCCCTCCTTACCGATGAGCCCGGAACCGGACGCATCGCGATCGGCCCAGCCGAACTCCACGAGCAGATCAGCCGACACGACGTCGCGACCGCCCTGACGCTCATCCTTCACGAACCGCGTATCAGCAGACAGATCCTCGAACTGAACGAGGGAGGCAGTCCCATCGAGACGGCGGTGGCTCGATGCATTCGCTCGCCGGCTCGCCGAACCAAGAGCGGCGGTTCCGAGCCGTGAGCGCCAGGCAGCCACCCGCGACAGCTCGCTGAACGTTCGGAACCGCAAACCAGATCGGATACGTCGGGTTCATCGTGGAGCCTGGCGGTCGCCTCACTCGTTCCGTCGTCCGTCTCGTTCTCCTGAGCCTTCCGGCGCACCAGCGCGTGCGGCCGCCGCCTTTTGGGCGGCGGCCGCGCGCGTTCTAGATCTGTGTGACGAGTGGCGGCTGTCCCAGAGCCACCCGATCACCTACTGCCGACGTCCTAGCAGTACTGGGCCTGCTTGCCGATGATGCGGTAGGGGCAGTCGGAGTACTCCAGGAGGCGCAGGACGGCCTCCTTGTTGCGGGTGGTCTGCGGGACGATCTGCTCGTCGGGCGGGTAGAAGCCCGGCGAGGAGCTCTTCGGGTACATCTCGAAGGTGTAGGTGAAGATCTTGTAGTTGCCCCACAGCCAGTCGTTGATGTCACCGTCGGTGATGTAGAGGTCGCTGGCCTGCTGCGGGGTGTAGCCGTTGGTGCTCGCCATGTTCTGGCCGAGCGCGGCGAGCGCGTCGTGGTCGTCCTGCGTCAGGCCGGCCGCCGTGTCGGCGTAGGTGTAGCCGTACGGCCACAGCACCAGCTCGGAGTAGGTGTGCCAGTCGATGTTCGTCTTGATCTGCTGGACGCCGCCGACGACCCGGCTGCGGACGAAGTCGGCGACGGCCTTGACCTCGGGGGCCGACTCGGCGGCGGTGCCGCGGTAGGTGTCGCTGGAGGGCGTGGGCGAGGAGCCGTTGCAGCAGCCCCAGCGGTAGGCCCAGTTGCGGTTCAGGTCGGTGCCGACGGCGGAGGAGCCGGAGTTCGGCTGCCGGTTCTTGCGCCAGGAGCGGTAGGAGCCGGTGGCGATGTCGTACTCGCCGCCGTCGGGGTTGAGGTCGGGCAGGATCCAGATCTCGCGCGTGTTGACGAGGTTGGTGATCCTGCTGTCGGTGCCGTAGCTGCTCGTGAACAGGTTGAGCAGGTAGATCGCCATCTCGACCGTCAGGTGCTCACGGGCGTGCTGGTGGGCGGTGAACAGCACCTCCGGCTCGTTCTCGTCGGTGCCGACGTTGTCGCTGATCTTGATCGCCATCAGGTCGCGGCCGCCGTAGGACGTGCCGATGCTGATCTTCCTGGCGATGGACGGGTAGCTCGCGACCACCTGGTTCACCAGCGCGGTCAGCTCGGCGTAGTTGTGGTACCCGGAGTCGGCCGGCGGGAAGTCCTGCGGGCGGGGCAGCACCGGGGACAACGGCCGCGGGAGCCGTTTCACCGTGAATCCCAGGCCTTCGACCGCGCCGATCTCGGCCGCCGTGGCGGTGACCACGACCGAGTTCGCGGCCACCTCGTCGATGGCGGCGCCGGTCTGGGCGATGGCGGTCCGCTGCTGGGCCGTGCTCGGCCCCTGTACCAGGTACTGGTAGTTGGCAGGCGGCTCCGCCGCGGCTCCGACCCCGGTGATGCCGCTGGTCAGCAGCAGTGCCAGGATCGCGAACCCGACGAACAGACGTCGTCTCACCTGTTCCTCCCTCAGGCGCGCATCGGAGGGTTTATCGCGCGCCTTCACCGAGAGTCAGGCCAGCGGTCCGAAGTTTAAAGGCCCAAATTTCACGACTTGTACGACATGGCGGGCGGGTGCGAATCCAGCGCGATCGGGCGATCACCAGGGGAACCCATGATTAACGCGCGATGTGGGGGTAACACACCCCCGACCACAGCAACGGCCGGTCAGACGGCCCAGGACACGAACCACCTAGGAGACCCCTATGGCCCTCCCCGTCCTCACCCCCGAGCAGCGTCAGGCCGCCCTCGTCAAGGCCACCGAGGCCCGTCAGGCGCGCGCCGCGCTCCTCACCCGCCTGAAGAACGGAGACCTCACCCTCGCCCAGCTCTTCGAGCGCGACGACGACACCGCCAAGAAGATCAAGGTTTCGCAGGCGCTGCGCGCGCTGTCCGGAATCGGCCCGACCAAGGCCGCGGCGCTCATGGAACGCGCGGGCGTGGACGAGAAGCGGCGCATCGGCGGCCTCGGCGTGCAGCAGCGCCGCAAGCTCGTCGAAGCCGTCTCCCCCTGACGCCCGCGCGGCCGGGTTTCCGCCCGGCCTCCGACAGGGGGCGTTCACCTCAAGGTCGCCAGCGCATAGTCTCCACATGACGAACATCGCTGCGGGAGGCGACCACCTTTGAGCAAGCTCACCGACGACGAGCGCGGGGACCTGGCCGACATCCTCGCCAGCCCCGAGCTGAACCACCCACGCGTGCACGCCGACCGCGAGGTGGGGCAGCAGCTCGCGGACTTCTTCCGCAGGGACATGCCCGACGTGGACGAAGTGGTGATCGGCCGCGTGTTCCTGCGCGCGGCGGTCACGATGACGCAGCTCGGCGACGCGGGGATGCCCGTCGACCAGATCGCGAACATCTTCACGCTGAGCGCCCTCGACCTGACCGCGCTGGAACTCGCGCGAGAGTCGTAGACCGGGCGGGCGCCGCGAAGGCCCGGAGACGCCGGAACGCCTGGCCCCGCGCGTGGCGGGGACCAGGCGTCCCGTTCGTTCGGACCTACGGGCTCAGCGGACGACCTTCACGTAGTCGCTCGCCGACGACCCGTACAGGCCGCGCGTGCCCTTGAACACGACCTTCCACGTCCCTGACCAGTAGGCCGGGATCTTGGTGTAGAAGGTTCCGTCCGGGTTGGTCTCGATCGTGTCGACGTACTGCCACTTGCCACCGCGGGCCGGGTGGAAGTACACGTTGATCTTCTGCCAGCCGAGCCAGCGCCAGTTGCTCCAGCGGTAGTCGTCGCGGCAGCGGTCGCCGCCCACGACGAAGACGTCGCCGTCCCACCACCAGTCGTTGTGGCACCGCGCCGCCGAGAGCGTGCCCTCGAGGGTCAGCTTGCGGCCCTTCTTGACGGGGTTAGGGCTCGCGTCGAACCCTTCGATCCGCGTCGCGCGGGGGCCGCTGTACGGCGGCTTCGCCCTGTCGTGCTTGACGTAGAAGTACGCCTTGGCCTTCGCGACCTTGCCGTCCTTGCCCGTCGCCTCGACGTAGACGACCCAGTTCCCGTCCGGATCGTGCCGGTCGAGAACAATGGTCTTCTCCCACGTCTTCCATTCGCCGGAGGACGACTTCGCGGCCCCGGCGCAGGGGTTGCAGTAGGACTGCCCGCCCCGTCCCGTCGGCTCGAAGTCGAACTTCACGTCCTCGGCGTTCACGACCTGGACCGTGGCCGTGACCGCGACGTCATCGCCTCCACGGATGACCACCGGGTCGGGAGTCACCTTGATGGATTCGATGCTCACCGCGTCGCCCGGCGCTGTGTCGGCCAGCGCCGGCGCCGCCACCGTGAGCGCGGAGGCGCCCATGGCGGCCGCTACCAGTGCGGTAGCGATGCGTTTCATCATTGTTGGAACTTCCTCTCCCCGTAGAGAAAGGCATCCCAGGTGGGGGTGTGCCTACGTCATAGACGCTTTCAGGGGAGGAAAAGTTGCCAGATAATCTCCAGGAAATTATTACAAAATGGACACCTCACCATAACAGCACACCACTAAGTGCGGCCTTTTGTCCTATTTTCTTGACATCTGTCGCGAAATGGTGGCACTACTGGCGTAATGCGGTGTTCCTGGGTAAATAGCCCGCCATACGCCGTGTGCCCGTCTCACTCGCCGCGAGAAACGCCCCTCGCGATTCGTGCGCGCTTCGGCGACGGTCCGCCACGTCTTCCCGCGGTGGCTCCTGAACCGCAGCGTGACGCGCTGCCCCGGGAACGACCAGTAGTCGAACCTGCCCGCCGGGTCGACCCGCATCAGCGTGCCCGACACCCGCGCCAGCCACGGGCGCTTGCGCACCGGGGTGACCCGCACCCCCGTGAGGACGGTCGCCTTCTTGAACAGGAAGGACGAGGACGCCGTCGACCGCGCCCCCCTCGCGTTCCTGGCGGTGGCGACGACCCGCCACCGGCCAGAGGGGTACCAGCGGGTGAGCCCCACCGGCGGACCGAACCGCCACATCTCCCATCGCCCGGCGGCCCCGGGCGCCGGAACACGAACGCCGCCCTCCCCCACACCCGCCCTCGCCGGCAGGCTCCGCCCCGCCATGCCATGACGCTTCCCGGCGACGGGACGCTTCCGGGCCGCGCGACGCTTCCCGGCGGCCGAGTGCTTCCGGACGGCGGGGCGCTTCGCCGTGGCGCGGCGCCGCGCGGGCTCCAGGCGCAGGGTCACCCCGTCCTTCCCCGAGGCTCCCTTGGCCACCACCTCGACGACCAGGCGCACCGCTCCCCGGGGCCGGGCCACCGGGCTCTTCGGGCGGACCCTCACCGACCGGATGACCGGCCGCTCCGGCCGCCGGGACGCCCCCGACGGGACCGGCGGCGCCGCCGGCACGGGCGAGACCGCCGGCGATCCGGGACGGGAGGACGGCGGGGGCGCGTGGACGTCCGTCCCGGCGAGGGACGCGGGCGCCTCGGCCAGGACCGTGAGCGCGACCAGCCCCGCCGCGGACGTGGTGAGCATTCGTCTCAAGGTCATGCGGTGGAGGCTAGGCAGCGACCGGTAAACGACCGGAGCCCGACACGCGCCCGCTCCGGTAAAACACCCGCCCGGCGTCCCGGGGCCGCCGTCCGGGAGGGACGGCGGCCGCGCGGGCGGGCGGGCTCAGCCCTTGTACATCGCGTCGATGGCCTCGGCGTACTTGGCGTGGATGACCCGGCGCTTGAGCTTGAGGCTCGGCGTGAGCTCCGCGGTCTCCGTGGTCCACTCCACGGGCAGCAGGCGCCACTTCTTGACCTGCTGGACGCGGGCGAGTTTCTCGTTGGCCACGGCGATGGCCGCCTCGACCTCCTTGAGCACGTCGGGGTGCTCGGCGAGGTCCGCCAGGGTGGTGAACTCGACGCCCCGCCCGCGCGCCCAGACCGGGGCGACCTCGCCGTCCAGGGTGAGGATCGCGACGACGTACGGCTTGCGGTCGCCGTAGGCGAGGGCCTGGCCGATCAGCGGGTGTTCCTTGAGGTAGTTCTCGGTGTTGGCCGGGGAGATGTTCTCGCCTCCCGCGGTGATGATCAGCTCCTTCTTGCGGTCGAGGATGCGGACGAAGCCGTCCTCGTCGATGGAGCCGACGTCGCCGGTGTGCAGCCAGCCGTCCTCGTCGACGAGCTCGGCGGTGGCCTCCGGCCGGTTGAGGTAGCCCGCGGTGTTGGCGGGACTGCGCGTGATGATCTCGCCGTCCTCGGCGATGCGGACCTCGATGCCGGGGCCGGGGCGGCCGACCGCGCCGAGCTTGAACTCCGCGTCGCTGTTGGCGGTGAACGCGCCGCTGGTCTCGGTCATGCCGTAGACGTCGAGCACCTTGAGGCCGAGACCGGCGAAGAAGCGCTGCACCTCCAGCGGCATCGGCGCGGCGGCGGTGGCGAGCCAGCGGGCGTTCTCGAAGCCGATCATGGCGCGGATGATCGACAGCAGGGCGGCGTCGGCCCGCTCGTAGGCGGCGGTGACCTCGGGGCTCGGCGTGCGGCCGTACTGCGTGGCCTCGATGTAGGCGAGCCCGGCGGCCATGGCGGCGCGGACCTGCTCCTGCTGCTCCGCGGGCTGGGTGGCGAGCAGCGCCTGCAGGCGGGCGTTCATCTTCTCCCAGACCCGGGGCACGCCGAAGAACAGCATCGGCTTGACCTGGCCGAGGACGGTGGCGAGCTGCGCCAGGTCGGTGCAGAAGTGGATGTGGGAGACCTTGAACAGCGGCAGGTACAGGCTGAGCACGCGCTCGGCGATGTGGGCGTAGGTGAGATAGGAGATCTGCGCGCCGCGCTCGGGCACGCCCGTCACGCGGTCGGTGGCCACGACCTCGTAGAAGATGTTGGTGTGGGTGAGGGGCACGCCCTTGGGGTTGCCGGTGGTGCCGGAGGTGTAGAGCACGCTGAGCACGTCCTCGGCGGTGACGGCGTCCGCGCGCGCCTCCGCGGCGGCGGGGTCTTCGGCCAGGGCGCGCTCGCCGAGGGCGAGGAAGTCGTCCCAGCTCATGAACGGCTCGCCCTCGGGGGCGTCCTCCAGGAGGATGACCTTGAGCACGTCCGGGAGCTCGCCGAGGATCGGCCGCCAGCGGTCGAGGTCGGCGGCGCCGCCGAGGACGACGATCCTGGCGCCGACGTCCTTGGCGACGAAGGCGACCTGTTCGGGGGCGAAGGTCGAGTAGACCGAGCAGGCCCTGCCGCCGGCGTGGACGGCGCCGAGGTCGGCGAGCACGTGCTCGCTGCGGTTGACCATCATGAGCGCCACGGCCTCGCCGGGGCCGAGGCCGAGGGCGGCGAACCCGGCGGCGATGGCCAGCACGCGGTGGCGGGCCTCGCCGTAGGTCAGCGTGGTCCAGCCGCCGCCGTCGGCGGGGTCGGAGTAGGCCGGCGCGTCGGGGAAGCGCTCGGCCGTGAGTTTGAGCTGTCGGCAGATGGTGTGCCCGGCGATCTCCGACTCGATCTCGGAACGTTCCGCCAGGACTCGGGGGTCGGCCATGTCGCGCCTCCAGAGAATGCCCATGAGCACGGGTGGCATGCATCGCACCACAGGGCGTTCACGGCAGACAAGTCCCCGTAAGCGAGAAGAAACGCGGCGTTGCCCGTGCCGTCACACGAGAGCGGCGGGCATGATCACCCAGAGTGATCGGATGCCGGTCGAGACCGATCGGATCACGGACGGCAAGCGGGCATATTTGTATAGTTAGCACTTTTTCGGATATTCAGGACATTCGGTGCATCTGGTCGGATACCTTCCGGGGTCCGTCCGGGCACGCGATCACCCGGTCCACGGGGGGACCGGGGACACCTGAGCGGAACGGGGGCGTACCGGCATGTCCGTAGAGGCCGGCCAGCGCGCGGAGGAAAAGACGATCTTCGGTCATCCACGCGGCATCATCACGCTGTTCATGACCGAGATGTGGGAGCGCTTCAGCTTCTACGGGCTGCGCGCGATCCTGTTCTTCTTCCTCGTCGCCACCGTGGCCGGCGGCGGGCTCGGCCTGCCCAAGACCACCGCGACGGCCGTGGTGGGCGTCTACGGCGCGCTGGTGTACCTGCTCGCGCTGCCCGGCGGCTGGATCGCCGACCGGGTGCTCGGCGCGCGCAGGGCGGTGCTCGCCGGCGGCTCGGTCATCATGCTCGGGCACATCTGCATGGCCGTCCCGATCGAGGGCTCCACGCTGGTGTGGCTCGGCCTCGCCCTGATCGTCGCCGGGACCGGGCTGCTCAAGCCCAACATCTCGACGATGGTCGGCCGGCTCTACCCCGAGGGCGACAACGCGCGGCGCGACGCGGGCTTCTCCATCTTCTACCTGGGCATCAACCTCGGCGCGTTCGCCGCGCCCTACGTCGTCAGCAACCTGGACGAACGCTGGCACCTCGGCTTCGGCGCCGCCGCCGTGGGCATGGCGTTCGGCCTCGCCCAGTACGTGATCGGCGGCCGGCACCTGCGCGGCGTCGGCGACGAGCCGGGGCACCGCCTCACCCCCGAGGAGGGCCGCCGCTTCGGCGCCCTCGCCGTGACCGGCCTCGCCACCGCGGCCCTCGCGATCGGCCTGTGGGCGATATCCGGCACGCTCACCGTCGACCGGTTCACGGTCGCCCTCACCGTGCTCACGATCCTGATCCCGGTCGGCTACTTCGCCTACATCCTGCTCGGCAGCCACAACCTCACCTCCGGCGAGCGGTCGAAGATGAAGGCGTACATCTGGCTGTTCGCCGCCGCCGCGGTCTTCTGGATGATCTACGATCTGGCGCCGACCGTGCTCAACGACTTCGCCGCGACCAGGACCGACCTCAGCCTGTTCGGCCACTCCATCACGGCCGCCACCACGCAGTCGTTCAACCCGCTGCTCATCCTGATCTTCGTGCCGATCTTCGCGGGCCTGTGGGTGCGGCTCGGCGACCGCGTGGGGGCGGCGCAGAAGTTCGCCGCCGGGCTGTTCATGATCGGCGTGAGCTTCGTGGTGATGGCCTTCGCGGCCCACCTGGCGCAGTTCGGGAAGATCTCGGTGTGGTGGCTGTTCCTGGTGTACCTGATCCAGGTGTTCGGCGAGCTGTCGCTCAGCCCCGTGGGCCTGTCGGTGACCACCGAGCTGGCCCCGCACGCGTTCCGCAGCCAGATGCTCGGCGTCTGGTTCCTGTCGTTCGCCGTCGGCGACGCGATCGGGGGCCAGACGGCGCGGCTGCTCCAGTACATGTCCCAGCCCGCCTACTTCGCCACGCTGGCCGCCATCGCCGTGATCGCCGCGGTGGTGCTGCTGGGGTTCTCCCACCGGCTGCGCGTGCTGATGGGCGAGGTCCGAGCCTCGTAGCCCCCACAGCGTAGCCCTCACAGCGTGGGCGTCAGCGGGGCGGCCGGCGACGGGCAGGGGACGGCGCCCGCGCCGAGGGCCCGCGCCGCGGCCAGGCGGCGGGCCGCGCCGGCGAGCGGCCCCGGCGGCAGGGTGTACGGGAGGCGCAGGTAGCGCTCCAGCGTGCCGTCCACGCCGAACCACGGGCCCGGGGCGAGCCGGATGCCGTGCAGCGCGGCGGCGTCGGCCAGGGGCGTGGCCACGGGGGCGTCCAGCCGCACCCACAGCGACGCGCCGCCCGCAGGCGGCCTGAAGCGCCACTCGGGGACCTCCGCCCGCAGGACCTCGGCCAGGGCCGCGCGCGAGGCGCGCAGGGTACGGCGGCGCTCGGCCCTCGTCTCCTCGATGCGCTCGAACAGGTGGGTCACGACGAGCTGCTCGAACAGCGGGGCGGCGATGTCCACCGAGGCGCGCGTCACCGCCAGGCGGCGCACCAGCGCGGCCGTGCCGCGGATCCAGCCGATCCGCAGGCCGCCCCACCACAGCTTGGACGCCGACCCGATGCTGATCACGCGGCCGTCGGTGTCGAAGGCCGCCGCCGGGGAGGTGTGCGGCACCTCGTCGATCGCCATCTCCGCCCAGCTCTCGTCCACCATCAGCGTCGCGTCGTACCGGCGCGCCGCCCCGGCCAGCGCCGCGCGGTCGGCGTCGGGCATCAGCAGGCCGGTCGGGTTCTGGAAGTCGGGGATGACGTAGGCCAGGCGGGCCGATGACTGGCGGATGGCCGAGGTCACGAGGTCCATGCTCAGGCCGTCGTCCTGCACGCCGACGGGGACCAGACGGGCGCCCCGGTTGCGGGCCGCGTCCAGCGCGTGCGGGTAGGTCGGCGACTCGACCAGGACGGGGTCGCCGGGCCCGGCCAGCAGCGCCATCACCAGGTGGATGCCGTGCTGCGCCCCGAGGGTGACGAGGATCTGGTCGGGCCGGGTGGCCAGGCCCCGGGCGATGTACCGGGCGGCGATGGCCTCGCGCAGCGGCCGGATGCCCATCGGGTCGTAGCCGCTGCCGAGGGCGTAGCGCGGGTAGGCGTCGGTGGCTGCGGCGATGGCCTCGGGGAGCAGGGCGGTGGCGGCCGGGGCCGCGGAGTGCAGTGGCAGCAGGCCGTCGTCGTCGGAGGCCATCCAGGGGTTCTCGGCGCCGAGCGCGCCGGGGTCGGGCAGCGCCGTCCAGCTTCCCGCGCCCTGGCGGCTCTCCAGGTAGCCCTGCTCGCGCAGCCGGTCGTAGGCGGCGGTGACGGTGGTGCGGCTGACGCCGAGCGCCTCGGCCAGGTGGCGCTCGGCGGGCATGCGCACCCGGGTGGGCAGGCGCCCGTCGAGCATCAGCGTGCGGACGGCCCGTGCCAGGGCCTGGTAGTACGGCCGGGCGCCGCCGGGCAGGTCGACCAGTCTGGCCAGTTGTGGCCCGCTCAGATAGCGCTCCATAAGGCCACTTTCTCCGATTGGCCCTTTATGAGCAAGCCAATCGGCGCGGACCATTACCAGCATTATGAGCGAACTCTCCCTCCCTCACCTGGGCTCGCTGCCCAACCGCCTGCTCCGCCTGTACGCCGGGCTGGCCCTCTACGGCGCCGGGATCGGCCTGCAGGTCGAGTCCGGGCTCGGCAACGGTCCGTGGGACGTCTTCCACCAGGGCCTGTCCGTGAGGACCGGCTGGTCGATCGGGACCTGGATCATCCTCGTCGGCGCGATCGTGATGGTCTTCTGGATCCCGCTGCGGCAGCGGCCGGGCATCGGGACCGTCAGCAACATCGTCTTCGTCGGCCTGTTCGCCGACCTGACCCTGTGGCTGGCCCCCACCCCGGACCTTGTGCTCGTGCGCTGGGCGTACCTGCCGGCCGCCGTCGTGTGCGTCGCCGCCGCCACCGGGCTGTACATCGGCGCCGGCATGGGCCCCGGCCCCCGCGACGGGCTGATGACCGGCCTGCACCGGCTCGGGCTGTCGATCCGCGCCGCGCGCACGATCATCGAGCTCACCGTGCTCGCGGCCGGCTGGCTGCTCGGCGGGACGGTCGGCGTCGGGACCATCGTGTTCGCGGTGACGATCGGCCCGCTCACGCAGTTCTTCATGCCCCGGATGCGCCCCCGGCCGCGGCCTGAACCCGGCGCCGCCTGAGAAACCGCGACGCGCGCCCGCCCCCCGCGCGTACTAGCGTGACGACATGCGGATCGAGGACTACGCCATCATCGGCGACATGCAGTCGGCGGCCCTCGTCGGACGGGACGGCTCGGTCGACTGGCTGTGCCTGCCCCGTTTCGACTCCCCCGCGTGCTTCTCCTCCCTGCTAGGCGACGAAGGCAACGGGCACTGGTGGATAGGCCCGGCGGGCACGCGGCGCCGGCTCAGCACACGCCGGCGCTACCGCCACAACACGCTGATCCTCGAGACCGAGTGGGACACCGAGGGCGGCACGGTCCGCGTGACCGACTTCATGCCGCCCCGGCAGGCCAACCCCGACCTGGTGCGGATCGTCGAGTGCCTGACGGGCACCGTCGAGATGGCCACGCAGATCCGCATCCGCTTCGACTACGGGCGCATCGTCCCGTGGGTGCGCCGCAGCGACGGCCTGCTCCAGGCCATCGGCGGCCCCGACTCGGCCTGGCTGCACTCGCCGGTGCCGCTGCAGGGCGGCGACTACGCCCACCGGGCGACGTTCCGCATGTCGGCGGGCGACCGGCTGCCGTTCGTGTTCACCTGGCACCCCTCCCACTCCCCCAAGCCGCAGGACATCGACCCGATCGCCGAGCTCGCCGAGACCGAGGCGATCTGGACCGAGTGGGCGTCCCAGTGGGACCCGGGCACCGAGACCCGCTGGCACGACGCGGTGATCCGCTCGCTGATCACCCTCAAGGCGCTGACCTACGCCCCCACCGGCGGCATCGTCGCCGCGCCGACCACATCCCTGCCCGAGGACCTCGGCGGCGTCCGCAACTGGGACTACCGCTACTGCTGGCTGCGCGACGCCACCATGACGCTCGACGCGCTGATCTACGCGGGCTACGTCGAGGAGGCCCGCGACTGGCGCGAGTGGCTGCTGCGCGCCATCGCCGGGCGCCCCCAGGACCTGCAGATCATGTACGGCGTCGCGGGCGAGCGGCGGCTCCCGGAGATGGAGCTGCCCTGGCTGGAGGGCTACGAGGAGTCCCGGCCGGTGCGCATCGGCAACGCCGCCGTCGACCAGCTCCAGCTCGACGTCTACGGCGAGGTGATCAACTGCCTCTACGTGTCCCGGGCGTCGGGGCTGCCCGCCATATCGCGCACGTGGGCCATCCAGCGGACGCTGATGGACTTCCTGGAGTCCCACTGGGACGAGCCGGACGAGGGCCTCTGGGAGGTGCGGGGGCCGAGGCGGCACTTCGTCCACTCCAAGGTCATGGCGTGGGTCGCCGCCGACCGGTCGATCCGGCAGATCGAGCGGTTCGGCCAGACCGGGCCCGCCGACCGCTGGCGCGCGCTGCGCGAGCGCATCCACTCCGAGGTCAT
Source organism: Sphaerisporangium sp. NPDC051011 (assembly GCF_040653595.1). Lineage (NCBI taxonomy): Bacteria > Bacillati > Actinomycetota > Actinomycetes > Streptosporangiales > Streptosporangiaceae > Sphaerisporangium > Sphaerisporangium sp. NPDC051011. The sequence goes on from NZ_JBFAGG010000012.1 coordinate 191,517, forward strand.
GGAGAAGGGCTTCGACTCCGACCGCAACACCTTCACCCAGTCGTACGGCTCCCGGGAGCTGGACGCCTCGCTGCTGCTGATCCCGCAGACCGGGTTCCTGCCCGCCCGCGACCCCCGCGTGATCGGCACCATCGAGGCCGTCGAGCGCGAGCTGATGTCGGAGGGCTTCGTGCTGCGCTACCCGCTGGCCCAGCGCAACTCCGTGGACGGCATCACCGGCGGGGAGGGCGCGTTCCTGGCGTGCAGCTTCTGGCTGGCCGAGGCGCGGGCCATGATCGGCAGGCGCCATGAGGCCGTCGAGCTGTTCGAGAGGCTGCTGTCCCTGCGCAACGACGTGGGGCTGCTGGCCGAAGAGTACGACCCCCGCTACGGGCGGCTGGTCGGCAACTTCCCGCAGGCGTTCAGCCACGTCCCGCTGATCCACGCCGCGCACACCCTGTCCCAGCCCGAGGGCGCCCCCTCCCGCCACCACGCCTACATCGGCTAGCTGGATCGACCAAACGGCCGGGCGGGGGTCAGCGACCCTTGGCGAGGTCGGCGAGCAGCCGGGCGAACTCGGGCGGCGGGGCGACGACCAGGCGGCGCAGGCCGTCCTGCTCCACCAGCTCGGCCTGGATCCGCGTCAGCCGGCCGTCCTTCCACCAATAGACGTGCGGGCTGAGACCGTCGTCGCGCGAGCGGTACTCCCGGTGGGCGAGCAGCCACAGGCGTTCGATGGCGCGCATCACCGACAGCCCGCCGATCGGGTGGACGATCATCTCGCCGGGGCGCGGCAGCGCGACCATCAGGCCGTCGGAGGACACGAGCAGGTAGTCCTCGATGCGGCGCAGGTGCACGGCGGCCCCGGAATGGGAGCCCGACATGACCCAGGCGGGCGTCCCGTCGAGGTCGACGCGCTCGGAGGTCAGCCTCTCGTCGGCGAGCACGTTGCCCGCCGCCAGGTCGAGCGCCTCGGCCGGGGTGATCGGCCAGCAGAACGCCTCCTCGGGGCGCACCGGGCGGCCGTAGACGGTGAGGACCTCCACCAGGTCCGAGCCGATGTGCCGGCCGATCAGCCGGGACGGGTCGTCCTCCAGGTCGTCGGCGAGGACGACGCGCGTGCGCAGCAGCGGCCGGACGCGGGGCAGGTCGCACACGTCGGGCATGTCGTCGGACCTGGCCACCGTGCGCGACAGGTGGCCGGCGACGAGCGTGGGCCAGTCCTCACGGGGACGGCGCCCTGCCTCGCGGCGCAGCCCGGTCAGGCGGACGGTGATCCGCCGGGGCCCGGACAGCATGAGGGCGGAGCCGTCGGGCGCGAACTCCCAGGCGTACCCCATGTCGTCGGCGACGAGCGCGAGCAGCGAGTCGAGATCCACGTCTTCGCTCGCGCGCCCCCGCGCGCCGCCCCGCCGGTCGCGGTACCGCCTGAACAAGCCCACACGAGGCTCCCAACTACCGCCGTCATCCCCCGGACCAGCGACTACATTGCCGTGGCCGGGTCGCGGAACAGGCAAGTCAAAGAGCACGATTCTGCATCAATAACCGCTTCCGCCCCCATCCAGGCGGTGAACTGTGGTGTCCCGTGGCCGATCGGCAGGCCCGCGATCATGGGCACCCCCAGCGGGGCCAGCCGCTCGACGAGCGCGGGCATCGGGTCCCCGCAGTCCACCCAGGAGCCGAGGACGACGCCGGCGGCGCCGTCCAGGCACCCGGCCTGGACGAGCTGGGTCAGCATGCGGTCGACGCGGTACGGTTCCTCCCCGACGTCCTCCAGCAGGACGATGCGCCCCTGGGCGCGCAGCGCGTACGGGGTTCCGCACAGGGCGGCCAGCAGCGACAGGTTGCCGCCGGTGAGCGTGCCCTCCGCGCGGCCGGGGACGATCACGCGGTCGCCGGTGATCGGGCCGGGAGCCTCGGTCTCGAACAGCGACGCGAGCAGGTGGTCGAGCGACGTCCGGTCGGGCCCCTCGGGGTCGCCCAGGGTCTCGCAGGCGGGCATCGGCCCGAAGCAGCTCGCCACGCCGAGGCGGACGGCGAACGCCTGGTGCAGGGCCGTGATGTCGCTGGACCCGAGCAGGATCTTCGGGCGCGCCGCCTCCATCGCGGGCCAGTCGAGCAGGTCGAGCAGGCGGGTGGCGCCGTAGCCGCCCCGCGCGCAGACGACCGCGCGGAAGGACGGGTCGCACCAGGCCTCCTGCAGGTCGGCCGCCCGGCCGGCGTCCGAGCCCGCGAGGTACCCGCGCCGGTGCATCACCCTCGGCATGACGACGACGTCCAGGCCGGCCTCGGTGAGCACCTGGCGGCCCCGGGCCAGGCGGACCGGGTCGACGGGCCCCGAGGGCGCGACGACGGCCACCCGGTCCCCCGGCCGCAGCCGGGACGGGATCCACAGGCGCCTGCCGCTCACCGGTCCGCCCCCAGGCCCGGTCCGGCGGCGGCGTCATGCCGCGAATCAGCGGATATGCCCGCCATGGTGAATACTCTTACCCAGGTGACGCCATATACCACCGAGAGGCGGGGCGTAGCCGGTTCGTTCACCTCGCAAAGGGTGTCAGACTGTCCTCACTAATGCGACCCCCGCCCCACATTCTCGTGGTCAACGGCATCAAGGTCCGCAGACCGGTGTTCGTGCTGGGCGCCCCGCACTCCGGCGCGGACCTGCTCGCCCGTGCCCTGAAACGCTCGCCGGGGTTCCACGTCACGATCGGCCGCGCGGCCGTCGCCCACGTCGTCTACGCGTTCGCGCGACGGCCGTCGATCATGCGCAGGAAGGGCGGCGGCGCGGTGCGGGTGCTGCGCGACGCGCTCGCCGAGGCCTGGCAGATCGTCCCCGGGGCCTGCGCCGAGTGCCCGGCGGCCTGCCGGGAGGCCGGGGCCGTCACCGGGACGGGGCCGTGCGCCTCCCCCGGCGCCGTCGTGCGGTTCGGCGACGCCAACCCCGACCTGCTCTACAGCGCCCCCGTGCTGATACAGGCCTTCCCCGACGCCCGCTTCGTCCAGTTCATCCGGGACGGCAGGGACGTCGCCGCCGACATGCTCGCCGACCGCGCGTCCATGGCGTGGGCGCGCCCGGGCACGCTCAGCGACGAGACCGAGTTCCCCAACCCGTTCCTCGGGGTCAACGCGGGAGAGCACCGCGACAAGTGGTCCCGCATGGACCCGGCCGGCAAGTGCGCCCTGCGCTGGCGCAGCGCCGTCCGCCTGAGCGCCGCGCTGCGCCAGGAACTGCCCCGCGACCAGTTGCTCACGGTCCGGTACGAGGCCATGGCCGCCTCCCCCACCGAGACGATCGCCACGGTGTCGGAGTTCCTGGAGTCCCGGGTCTCGACGGTGGCCCTGTACGGCGCGGCGGCCCCGCGGGTCGGCGCGTGGCGCACCGCGCTGGAGCCGCGGCAGGCGGCGCTGGTGGAGAAGGTCGCCAAGGGCGAGCTGGTGCGGCTCGGCTACCTGGAGCCGGCGTCCACCTGACCGGCACCCGTCCGAAGGGTGCTCACCTCTGGTGCTCGAACTGGGTGCGGTACAGCTCGGCGTAGGCGCCGCCCTGGGCGAGCAGGTCGTCGTGACGGCCCCGCTCGACCACCCGGCCGTCCTGGACGACCAGGATCGTGTCGGCCTCGCGGATCGTCGACAGCCGGTGCGCGATCACCAGGGACGTCCGGCCGGCCAGCGCGGTCTTCAGCGCCCGCTGGACCGCGGCCTCGGACTCGGAGTCCAGGTGCGCCGTGGCCTCGTCCAGCACGACCACGTCCGGCGCCTTCAGCAGGAGCCTGGCCAGCGCCACCCGCTGCTTCTCGCCGCCGGAGAGCCGGTAGCCCCGGTCGCCGACGACGGTGTCCAGGCCCTCGGGCAGCGACTCGATCAGCTCGCCGATCTGCGCGGCGTGCAGCGCCTCCCAGATCTCCTCGTCGGTGGCGCCGGGCCGGGCGTACCGCAGGTTGGCGCCGATGGTGTCGTGGAACAGGTGGGCGTCCTGCATCACGACGCCGACCGTCTCGCGCAGCGAGGCCAGCGTGGCGTCGCGCACGTCGACGCCGTTGACCCGCACCGCGCCGCCGGTCACGTCGTACAGCCGGGAGACCAGCGAGGTGATCGTGGTCTTGCCCGCGCCGGAGTGCCCCACCAGCGCGATCAGCTCGCCGGGCGCGGCGGTGAAGCTCACGCCCTTGAGCACCTCCTGGCCGGGCCCGGTGTCGGGGCGGGCCACCGACTCCAGCGAGGCCAGCGAGACCTCCTCGGCCGAGGGGTACTGGAAGCGGACGTCGTCGAACTCGATCGTGACCGGTCCCTGCGGCAGCGGCCGGGCGCCGGGGCTCTCGGCCACCATCGGCCGCAGGTCCAGCACCTCGAAGACGCGGTCGAAGCTGACCAGGGCGGTCATGATGTCGACGTGGACGTTGGACAGGCTGGTCAGCGGCCCGTACAGGCGCATGAGCATCGCCGCGAGCGCGACCAGCGTGCCGATCGGGAAGGCGCCGTCGACTACCAGGACACCGCCCGCGCCGTACACCAGGGCGGTGGCGAGCGCGGCGACCAGGCCGAGGGCTACCCGGAACACCGTGCCGTACATGCCGACCGTGATGCCGACGTCGCGCACCCGCCCGGCGCGCTCGCCGAAGTGCGCGGCCTCGTCCTCGGGCCGGCCGTACAGCTTGGCGACCATGGCGCCGGCGACGTTGAACCGCTCGGTCATCACCGAGCTCATCTCGGCGTCGAGTTGCATCTGCTCGCGGGTCAGCCCGGACATGCGGCGCCCCACCCAGCGGGCCGGGAAGATGAAGACCGGCAGCAGGACGAGCGCGACCAGCGTCACCTGCCACGACAGCAGCAGCATCGCGCCGAGCACCATGATCAGGCTCACGACGTTGGAGACGACGGTCGACAGGGTGCTGGTCAGCGCGCGCTGGGCGCCGATGACGTCGCTGTTCAGCCGTGAGACGAGCGCGCCGGTCTGGGCGCGCATGAAGAACGCCACCGGCATCCGCTGCACGTGGTCGAAGACCTCGGTGCGCAGGTCGTAGATCAGGCCCTCGCCGATGCGCGAGGAGAACCACCGCTGCACCAGCCCGAGCCCGGCGTCCACCACGGCGAGGCCCGCGATCATGAGCGACAGCCAGATCACGATGTCGGTGCGGCGCGGGACGATGCCCTGGTCGATGATCGCCTTCAGCAGCAGCGGGTTGGCGATCACGATCGCCGCGTCGAGCACGACGAGCACCAGGAAGGCGGCGATGTGCCAGCGGTAGGGCCTGGCGTACCGGGCGATGCGCGGCACGGTGCCCGGCGTCAGCCGCTCCTTGGTCACGGAGCTGTCCCGCCGCAGGGACCGCATCACTTGGGGGCTGTATCCCCCGCCCAGCATCGACATCGTGCTTCTTCGCCGGTCCTCTCCACGTTCGCCCGTCTTCTTCGGCGAAGCGCGCGTCCCGGTCGCGCCATTCCCCGATCAGCCCGGATCAGCTCACAGCGAACGATCATCGCAGGGAGTCCGGCCGCCGGGCGCCCCGGGTCAGGCGGGGCCCCGCTGTTCCTCTCCGCCGCTCACGGCGGCTTCACCACCTACCGCTCCGGGGCGGCGAATTCCGCGGCGGGCGCGGCGAACAGCGCCCGCACACGCGCCACCTGCTCGGCGCGCTCGGCCGCGGCCTGCTCCTCCAGCGAGCGGCCCGGCGCGGCCCGCAGCAGCCGTTTGGTCGCCGTGGCGGCGGCCCTGTCGGTCGCGAGCAGGGCGGACGCGAGCTTCGCCGTGGCCGCCTCCAGTTCCTCGCGCGGGACCACCTGCTCGGCGAGACCGAGCCTCAGCGCCTCCCCGGCCTCGACGACGCGGGCGGTGAGGCAGATCTCCACGGCTCTGGCCACGCCCACGAGGTCGACCAGCGGCTTGGTGCCGGTGAGGTCGGGGACGAGCCCGAGCGCGGGCTCCTTCATGCAGAATCTGGCGTCGTCCGCGAGGATCCGCAGGTCGCAGGACAGGGCCAGTTGGAATCCGGCCCCGATCGCGTGTCCCTGAACCGCCGCGATCGACACGATGTCCGGCCGGCGCAACCACAGGAACCCCTGCTGGGCCCCCTGGATCCGCCGTTCGAACGCCTCGGAGTCGAGCGCGGCCACGGACGCGAACGAGCCCTGCCCCGGCACCCCCTCCGGAGTGAACATTCGCAGGTCTATGCCCGCTGAGAAGGACGGCCCCTCGCCTCTGACCACGACGACACGCACGTGCCCGGGCAGCGTACTGCCGATCCGGGCCAGGGCCGACCAGGTGGCGAACGTCTGAGCGTTCCGCTTGTCCGGCCGGTCCAATGTGATCGTCGCGATCTCGCCGTCCACCTCGAAGCGCATGCCGATCTCCGCGAGCTCCTCGCTGCCGAGGGCCCTGTCAGCCTCGCCGCGCACATCCTCCGAGCGACTCCGCGCTCCGTTCGTGCCCGGTCCGGCGCCCTCGCCCGCCGAGATCGCCGCCGCACTCCCCCCAGCCGTCGCTTCCGGCATCGCTCGCTCCGTTCGTGAAGTCGCGGCCCCGCCACGTCCGGCCCCGGTGATGATTCCAGAATCGGATTCTACCGGTGGGCGCGGGTCGGCCACGGACGAACAGGACGAGCGGTTGCGGTCGCGCGTTCCGAGGCGGCCGCTTCTAGCGCTTCGACTTACCCCGGGTGGCCCCGCCGCGCCCGCGCAGAGTCACGCCGGACTCGCTGAGGATGCGGTGGATGAACCCGTACGACCTGCCGGTGGAAGCGGCAAGCGCGCGGATGCTCTCACCCGCGGCGTAGCGCTTCTTAAGATCGGCGGCCAGCTTCTCACGGTCGGCCCCGGTCACCCGGGTGCCCTTCTTCAGAGTCTCGGCCACGAGTACCTCCTGTAGTGCCAGACTTCCGCAGCGTTACTCACGCCATGATCAGTCATTTCAGCCGGATCGGCTACCTACTCCACGGGAAAAGATCCGTACCCGCTCAAATTAAGATCAGGCAAGTGCCACAAGATCGGAAAATTCATCACTCCAAGCGTCTTCCACTCCGTCCGGTAGCAAGATCACCCTATCCGGTCGTAGGGCCTCTACGGCACCCTCGTCATGTGTAACGAGGACAATTGCCCCAGAATAGGACCTCAGAGCTGAAAGTACTTGATCGCGGCTGATCGGATCCAGATTGTTCGTAGGTTCGTCCAACAGCAGGACGTTGGCGCTCGAGAGCACCAGTGTGGCCAGGGCCAGTCGTGTCTTCTCCCCTCCGGACAGGACCGAGGCGGGCTTGTCGGCGTCGTCGCCGGAGAACAGGAACGAGCCGAGCACGTTGCGCAGGCCGACATCGGGCACGTCGGGACCGGCGGAGCGCATGTTCTCCAGCACGGTGCGGTCGCCGTCCAGGGTCTCGTGCTCCTGGGCGTAGTAGCCCAGCTTGAGGCCGTGACCAGGGCGGATCTGGCCGGTATCGGGCTTCTCCAGGCCGCCCAGCATGCGCAGCAGCGTGGTCTTGCCCGCGCCGTTGAGGCCGAGCACCACCACCCGGCTGCCCCGGTCGACGGCGGCGTCCACGTCGGTGAAGACCTCCAGCGAGCCGTAGGACTTCGACAGGCCGGTCGCCGTCAGCGGGGTGCGGCCGCAGGGGGCGGGATCGGGGAAGCGCAGCTTGGCGACCTTGTCGCTGCGGCGCTCCTCCTCGACGCCCGCGAGCAGGCGCCTGGCCCGCCGCTCCATGTCCTGCGCGGCCTTGGCCTTGGTCGCCTTGGCGCGCATGCGGTCGGCCTGCGAGAGGAGCTGGGACGCCTGGCGCTCGGCGTTGGCGCGCTCGCGCTTCCTGCGGCGCTCGTCGGCCTCGCGCTGGGCGAGATAGGCGGTCCAGCCGACGTTGTAGGTGTCGACGACGCAGCGGTTGGCGTCGAGGTGCAGAACGCGGTTGACCGTCGCTTCAAGAAGCCCGACATCGTGGCTAATAATGATCAAGCCGCCCTGGTGTGATCGTAAAAAATCACGAAGCCACCCGATTGAGTCTGCATCGAGGTGGTTTGTCGGCTCGTCAAGCAGGAGAGTCTCCGCTCCGCTGAACAGAATGCGGGCCAGCTCGACCCGTCGTCGCTGGCCTCCGGACAGGGTCTCCAGGGGCTGCTTGAGCACCCGGTCGGGCAGGCCCAGGCTGGAGGCGATCGACGCGGCCTCGGCCTCCGCCGCGTACCCGCCGAGGACGTGCAGCCGGTCCTCCAGGCGGCCGTACGCGCGGACGGCGCGGTCGCGGACGCGCTCGTCGGCCGAGGCCATGCCGCCCTCGGCCTCGCGCAGCTCCCGCAGCACCTCGTCCAGGCCGCGGGCGGACAGGATGCGGTCGGAGGCGAGCACCGCCAGGTCGCCCGTGCGGGGGTCCTGGGGGAGGTAGCCGACGCTGCCGCTGGTGGTGACGGTGCCGGTGGCGGGCAGGCCCTCGCCCGCGAGCACCTTGCACAGCGTGGTCTTGCCCGCGCCGTTGCGGCCCACCAGGCCGATGCGGTCGCCGGGGTTGACGCGGAAGGACGCCCCTTCGATGAGCAGGCGGGAACCGGCGCGCAGTTCGATGTCGGACGCGATGATCATGATGAGGGAACACTCCCAGAGCGGGGAACGAGATTCGAGGGACGTGCTGTCGGAAAAGAGCACGGGTGCCGCGAGACGGCCCGGCCGCCTCCGTGGTGAGTGCGCCGATCAATCGGGAGTGCGCATAGGCCTAGTGTAAGGCCCGCGCTCCCCTGGGGCCCCGTACCCGCGGCCCGGCGTCCGGCCGCCCGCCGCCGGGTGCCCCGGAACCGGCCGCCGATCGCACCACCCGCCCGCCGCCGGGGTACTCGCCGACCACGTTGTCGCAGGTCATTGCAGTTGAGCACGTAGAGTTAGGGAACGGAGTCGCCGACCTGCAAACGTCGGCGCCCACCCGCGGAGGCAGGTGCCGTGCCCTCGCGGGTTCCCGTGTCATGACCTGACAGGAGGTCCCCCGGGCGGGTACCGGGGAGCGGGAGGCCGATACCGCGCGGACGGAGGCATCTGTGGGCATCTGGCACACGCGGGCGCCGTCATGCGACCACATCAGGCGCGGGCGGAATCGCTCCGGCGCCCGCCGGAACGCGACGGGCGCCTCCTCGGGCACCGCCTCGGGCGCCGACGGGATCACCGCGGTCGCCGGCAGGGTCGCCGGCGGCCTCCCCGCGGTCGCCCTCATCACCACCGCCGCCCTGGCCGCCCGGGCGGCCGGCAGGAAGGTGCTGCGCCGGGTGAGCGACATCTCGGCCGAACTGGCCGCGATCTACGAGGGCGACGCCGGCGGCAGCATCGCCCCGGAGCACGACCCCGAGGAGATCGCCGAGCTCGTCCGCCATCTCAACGTCACCCTGCAGATGCTCTCCCGGGAGCGCGGATTCACCTCCGACGTCTCCCACGAGCTCCGTTCTCCCATCACCGCGCTCCGGGCGGAACTGGACGACGCGCTCCTGTACCCCGGCCAGACCGACGTGCCGACCCTGACCACCCGGCTGCTGCCGTGCGTCGACCGCCTGGAGGCCATGGTGACGGACCTGCTGACGCTGGCGCGGTCGCGGGTGGGGCGCGCCGGGCGGCGTGAGCGGTTCGACCTCGACGAGTGCGCGCGTCAGGTGGTGTCGGAGCGGCTGGACCGGTGCCCGGTCACCCTGATGGCCGGCTCGGGCGTCACGGTGGACGCCGTGCCCGCCGAGATCAGGCGGGCCCTGGTCAACCTGCTGGACAACGCCCAGCGCTACGCCCGCAAGACGGTGGACGTCGAGGTCCGGCGGCAGGGCGGCGACGCGCTGCTCGCGGTGTCCGACGACGGCGAGGGGGTGCCCGAGGCCGACCGGCGGCGGATCTTCGAGCGGTTCACCCGGCTCGACGTCTGCCCCGATCGCGACGGCCCGGGCACCGGCCTCGGCCTGGCGATCACGCAGGAGATCGCCCGCGGGCACGGCGGGTCGATCCACGTCGAGGACTCCGAAACCGGCGGGGCGCGGTTCGTCCTGCGCCTCCCGCTGTCCGCCTGACGCGGGCGCGGGCTCAGTCCCCCGGGTCGACGACGCGGATGCGCACCGCCCTGAACCTCTGAGGCGTCTCCTTCAGCACGGCCAGCCGGGGGTCGGGGACGTCCAGGAACGGCCCGGACGCGAGCGCGAAGACGGCGGCGAGCCTGCGGTCCTCGCGCAGCGCGTCGGCCGCCCGCCGGTCCCCGCCGAGCACGACGGCGTCCAGGTCGGGCACGTGCGGGCCGAGCACCCGGGCGGCGACGTCGGCCGCCGCCCCGAGGGCCTCGTCCGCCTGCTTGCGCCTGCGCCGGGCGAAGCGCTGCTGGGACCAGCCCCCGGCGGCGCTGCGCCCGTGGACCTGCCGGGAGCCGACCTTGGAGGCCACCAGGCGCTCGCCCTCGAACACGCCGGCGGCGTACCCGCCCAGGCGCACGAGCAGCACCCCGACGCGCCGTTCGCGCGCCGCGTGCGCGGCCAGGTCCGCCACGGGGCCGCCCTCGCCGGCCGGGCCGTCCTGGACCGGCAGCGGAGGGAACGGCACGTGGCACTCGGCCAGGGCGCCGTCCTCGGCGCGCAGCCGGACCACGTCGCCCTCCGTGACGGCGACGACGGGGCCGTGGCGTCCGGCGAACCCCTGCGCCCAGCCCGCGAGGCGCTCGGGGGCGACCGACACCCACCGCCCGCCTCCCGCCGCGGGACGTGACGTCACGATCTCCTCCTCCCGGGCCCGGGCGAACCCGTGCGCCGCCCGACCGCACACCTTACCGAGGGCGGGATCCCGGCGGTCGCGGGCGGCTCGGGGAGGGCGGGACGAGGGGTCCGGGACCGTGATCATGGTCACGAACGGTGACACTGTTCCGGACTTCCAGTAAAGAAGAACTTCCCTTCCAACGAAAGGGGAAATGTGGGTGAATTCGCCTTTCTGGGCGGTAGTTCCCCCTGAAACCGCAGGACAATCGCCACGTGACGGTCCCCAGGTCCACCTCTCCGGCCGCTTCACCCCCGGAACTCTCCACCGCCGACGACGCCTACCGCCAGGCATCCGGCGGCTCTCCCCTATTCCAGCCGATCGTCGACCTCGACACCGGCGGAGTGATCGCCGTCGAGGCCGGCGCCGGCGTCACGCCTCCCGGCTTCTCCCGTGACATCTCCTCCGCCGTCGCCGCCGCCTACGCCGCCGCGCGCGAGGAGGCCCTGCTGCCCCTCCTCCTGACCGTCGCGTCGGGGGCCGTGATCGAGGGCTCCGCCGCCATGGCGCCGCTCCACGAGGCGATGCGCGCCACGCGACGGCGGCCCCGCGAGGTCATCCTGGTCGTCACGGGCGACTTCCCCCCCGAGTACCGCCAGGCGCTCCTGGTCGGCATCGAGGGCCTGCGGACCATCGGGTACCTGGTCGCCCTCGGCGGCCTCGGCACCACCCACATGCCACTGGACCTGGTCGCCGACGCCTCGCCGTACGCGGCCGTCCTGTCCCCCGAGCTGGTCGACCGCATCCCCCGCGACCCGCGGCGCAACGCGCTCGGCGAGGCCGTCGCCCAGATGGCCAAGACCATCGGCATCCACGTGCTCGCGCCGCACGTGCGCGACGAGCTGCAGCTCACCACGCTGCGCGGCTGGGGCATCCGGCTCGCCCAGGGCCCGCTGCTCGCCCCGCCCGACTGGCGTCCCGCGCACGGCCGCGTGCACGTCCCCCTGCCGGTGCCGGCGTCGGCCGCCGAGCCGTCCACGATCGACCTCGGCCCGCGGGTCCAGGAGTTCCTCATGCCCGCGGTCACCCTGGAGATGGACGCGACGGCCGAGGACGTGGTCGACGCGCTCGGCACCGAGCCGTCGATCACCAGCGTCATCCTGGTGGACGAGTACCAGCGGCCCCGGGGCAGCGTGGAGCGCAGCCGCTTCCTGCTGTCCATCGCCGGGCCCTACGGCCACGCCCTGCACGCCAAGAAGCCCGCCCACCGCCTGGCCGACGCGCCGCGCGTCGTGCCGAAGACGACGCCCGCGATCGCGGCCATGCAGGTCGCGGGCAAGGACGGCGCCCGCGTCTACGACGACCTGGTCGTGGTGGACGAGGTGGGGCGGTGCATGGGGGTGGTCCACGTCGGCGACCTGATCCGCCACGTCGCCGACCTGCGCCCGGGACGCCGCTGAGGGACGTCCGGGAACGTTCCGGCCGTACCGGGCCGTCCCCTCGCGCCGTTTCGGCCCGGCCTCGCGTGTCGCGCCCCGGTGGGCCTGGATGCGCGACCGGCCCGGCGTTACCCTGCTCCTGGCGCGCCGGGGGGCGCGGGGGGACGGGGGCGGCGCGGGCATGTTCCGCTCCCTTGGAAGGGGTTCGCGATGCCGCTCAAGTCTTATGGTGTGCTCGCCGGCCGGGCGGTCTCCCGGCGCAGAGAAGGCCGCGGCGACACACCGCACTACCAGATCCACCTCGTCGACGACATGGGCACGAACTACCGGGCGGCGGTCAACGTCCTGTCCCAGCAGGCGCCCTCGGAGCTGCTGTACGCGGCGGTGGAGGACTTCCGTCACCCGCTCACCGCGGCGCTGCCACCCGCGGGCAGCGGATGGACGTCGCTGCCCAGCGCCCCGGGCGGCGCCGCGGCGGACTTCATCCGGGGCAACCTGTTCGACCCGGCGGCCATGCGCCCGCTGCCGCCGGACCTGCCCGGCGAGGACAACGACCTGGCCGACCTGCTGGACCACTACGTCCAGCGGGCGATCGGCGACCCGCGGGCCGGGGTGTACGTCCTCGGCGAACGCTGGGGGCCCGAGCCGAGGACCGCGGACAAGATCTTCGGGTTCCTGCCCGGCAACGGCGTGCACGACGTGCACATGAACCAGGGCAACAGCGGCCGCTTCCGCGCCGACGACCACGTGTGGCAGGACGGGGCCCTGCTGGTGCACCTTCCGGTTCCATCGCGGCCGGCCGAGTCGCGGTGGGTGGGCATCTTCCTGGCGTTCCAGTCCCAGGCCTGGCACACCGACGACGTCACCGGGCACGCCCTCGCCGAGGCGCCGGCCCGTCCCGCCACCGGCGCGGACGCGCGGGTGCGGATCATCGCGGCGCTGGCCAACCCCACCGGCCCGGCGCCCGAGCACGAGACCGTCACGCTGCTCAACGCCTCGCCCGACCCGGTCGACCTGGCCGGGTGGCGCCTCGCCGACCGCGCCAAGAACAACCTGGCGCTGCCCGCCGGGCCGCTGGCCCCGGGCGCGACCCTGGTGGTGCCGACCGGCGAGGGGCTCCAGCTCGGCAACAAGGGCGGGGCGATCACCCTGCTGGACCCGGCCGGGCTGAAGGTCCACGGCGTGGCCTACACCGCCGACCAGGCCGCCCGGGAGGGGTGGACCATCACCTTCTGACGCCTTCTGACCCGCCGGGAGGCGACGCGCCGGGGCCGGGCCCTTTCACGGCCCTCTCAGAGCCAGCCCTGGGCCTCGGCGCGCTGCACGGCCTCGATGCGGTTGCGGGCGTGGGTCTTCTGGATCGCCGAGGACAGGTAGTTGCGGACGGTGCCCTCCGACAGGTGCAGGCGCCCGGCGATGTCCCCGATCGTGGAACCGTCCGAGGCGGCGCTGAGGACGTCGCGCTCGCGCGCCGACAGCGGGTTCGGCCCGGCGCTGAGCGCGGCGGCCGCCAGGCCCGGGTCGATCACCCGCTCGCCGCCGAGCACGCGACGGATCGCGGCGGCCAGCTCCTTGGCGGGGCTGTCCTTGACCATGAAGGCCGAGGCGCCCGCCTCCATGGCCCGCCGCAGGTAGCCGGGCCGGCCGAACGTCGTGAGGATCATGACCCGGCAGCCGGGGGCCGCGCGCAGGATCTCGGCCGTCGCGGTGATGCCGTCCATCACGGGCATCTCGATGTCGAGCAGGGCGATGTCCGGGCGGGCGGACACGACGGCGGCCACGGCGTCCTCGCCCGTGGCGGCCTCCCCCACGACCTCGATGTCGGGCTCCAGCCCGAGCAGGGACGCCAGCGCGCCCCGGACCATGGCCTGGTCCTCGGCGAGCACCACCCTGATCATCGACGCTCCCTGGGGCGAGGCCTCACGACGGAGGCACGGACGTACCACAGGCAGGCGAGTCTACGGCCACGGGCACCGTGATCCGCAGCCGGAACCCGCCTCCCGGGCGCCCCCCGGCGTCGAGGGACCCGCCGGCCGCCCGGACGCGCTCGGCCAGCCCCGTCAGGCCGCTGCCGAACGCGAGCCCGCCGGCGGCGGCCCCGTTGTCCGCGACCTCCAGCCCCGCGGCGCCGTCCTCGTGGGTGCCGTCCTCGTAGGTAACGGAGATCTCGCAGCGGGTGGCCCGCGCGTGCCGGACGACGTTGGTCACGGCCTCGCGCACGGCCCAGCCGAACAGGCCGTCCAGCGGGTCGGGCAGCGGGGTGCCGGACGTGCGGACGGTCACCGCCACCCCGGCGGCGCCGAGCGCGGCGCGTGCGTTGTCGAGCTCCTCCGACAGGCCCCGCCGCCGGTAGCCGGTCACCGCCTCGCGCACCTCCTGCAGCGCCGTCCGCGCCACCGACTCGATGTCGCGGATCTCGCCGGCCGTCCTCGGCGAGCCCTGCTCGGCCAGGCGCCCGGCCAGCTCGCTCTTCAGCACGATCAGCGACAGGGTGTGCCCGAGCAGGTCGTGCAGGTCACGGGCGATGCGCAGGCGCTCCTCCCCCGCCGCCAGCCGGGCGACCTCGCCCTGGGCGCGGTGCAGCTCGACGACCAGCATCCGCGTGTTGCGCACGCTCATGAACAGCATGGACAGCGTGGAGATCTGGAGCAGCAGGAGCGTGATCGTGCCGCCGTCTGCGCCGTCCGCCAGTCCCTCGGCCAGCACGACCACGGCCATGGCGACGACCCCGGCGATCGCCCGCCGCATCGGCAACGCCATGCTGATGACCACCGTGACGTAAATCGGCAGCGCGAGCCAGCCGCCGCCGAACACCAGCGGGAAGATCACGGCCATCGCCACGGTCAGGCCGAGCAGCGGGTACGTCCAGCGGCCTGGCTCGCCGTAGTTCACCGGGCTCAGCACGGTGGCGAGGAACGTCGCGATGAACGCCACCAGCGCCAGGACGGCCCAGACCGCCTTGACGCCGGTGATCGCGCCCGAAGTCACGTCGCCGATGGGGTAGAACAGGTAGACCAGCCCCAAGGAGGTGCCGATCAGGCGCCTCCAGCGGGGCGGCCTCTGCTCCGTCCCGCCGAAGGTCAGGACGCCGCTCACGCGGCTCTCGGGGCTCATGCGTCAGGCCCGCGCCGTCGCCCTGCGGTAGGCGGCGATCGCCAGCGTGCACAGCGCGGCCCCCCAGGCGAGGATGCCGCCGACCGCCGCGGCGCGCGGGGCCTGCCCGGCGACGATCCGCTGCCCGAGCTCGGCGTAGTCGTAGGACGGCAGCACGTGGGCGACCGAGCGCAGGACGCCCGGCAGCATGTCGGCGGGGAACCACAGGCCGCCGAGCAGGGCGAGGCCGAACATCCCGATGACGGCGAGCGGCTGGGCGGTGTCCGGCGGCACGAGCGAGCCGATGACCAGGCCGAGCGCGGCGAAGGGGATCGTCCCGGCCCACATGACGGCGATCAGCGCGGCCCACTGGCCGGCGGGCAGCGAGACGTGCTGGGTGAGCACCGCGGCGAGCACGACCAGCAGCAGCGCCGGGAGCACCAGCAGCAGCGAGGTGATCACCTTGGTGACGATGATCGCCCAGTTGGGCATGGGGGTGATCTGGAGCTGGCGCAGCCAGCCGGTCTGCCGTTCCTGCGACCACGGCACGGCGGTGGACATGATGGACGCGGCCAGCGCGCCGTAGGCGGCCATCGACACCATGAGCGCCACGCTGCCCCGCACGCCGGTCGACGCGTCGGTCTGGTCCCCCCAGAGGTTGGAGTACAGCAGGTAGAAGCCGACGGGGAAGGCCACGACGAAGATGATGTAGCGCTTGTTGCGCAGCATGCGGACGGCTTCGAGCCGCACGTAGGCCGGCATCACGTTCAGGATCGGGTTCGGCGTCGAGTTCGGCATGGTCTCAGTTCTCCGCGGACCGGGTGAGGGCGAGGAAGGCGTCCTCCAGGGCGGCGCCGCGCACCCGCAGGTCGCGCACCTGGAGGGTCGTCTTACGGTAGAGCGCGTCCACGGTGGCGTCGACATCGGCGGTCACCAGCCGGGCCGTACCCTCGGCGCCGGAGTCGATCTCGACCGCGGTGACGCCCGGCAGGGCGTCCAGCCCGGCCGCGGACTGGCCGCCGAGCGAGAAGGACACCGAGCTGCCGCCCGCTCCGGCCTTGATCTGCGCGGCCGTGCCGTCGGCGACGACCCTGCCCCGCGCGACGACGATCACGCGGTCGGAGTTCTCATCGGCCTCTTCCAGGTAGTGGGTGGCGAACAGGACCGTGCGGCCCAGGGACGCGTAGGCGCGCATGCTCTGCCAGAACGCGCGGCGCGACTCGACGTCCATCGCGGCGGTGGGCTCGTCCAGCACCAGCAGCTTGGGGGCGCCCGCGACGGCCAGGGCGAAACGGACGCGCTGGGCCTGCCCGCCGGACAGCGCCCCCGCCCGCCGCGACGCCAGGCCGGTGAGGTCGGCCATGCGCAGCACGTCGTCCAGCGGGAGCGGGGCGGGGTACAGGCGGCGGACGAAGTCGACCAGCTCGCGCACGGTCAGCTCGGGGATCAGCGCGCCCTCCTGGAGCATGGCGCCGATCTCGCCGGCCGCCACGGCCTCGCCGGGGGCGCGTCCGAAGATCCTGACCTGGCCGGAGGTGGGGCGGGTCAGGCCGAGCAGCATGTTGATCGTCGTGGACTTCCCCGCGCCGTTGGGGCCGAGCAGGGCGACGGTGCGGCCGGGCTCCATGGCGAGGTTCAGGCCGCTGACGGCGCGAACCTCGCCATAGCTCTTGCTCACGTCGGTGAGGTCGATGGCGTTCATGGGGACAACGCTAGGAAGCCCGCGCGGGGATCCTCAGTGCCGCCCGTCCGGGCCTCGCGGTGACATTTGTCATCCGCGATCTCCCGGCGCGGGCGGGCACCGGTCATGCGCGGGCTCAGATGCGGCAGCCGAAGATGGCCGTGGCGAGGACGGCCTTGGCGCCGATCTCCGAGAGCCGGTCCATGACCTGCTGGTGGCCCTTGCGCGGGACCATCGCGCGGACCGCGACCCAGCCCTCGCGGTGCAGCGGCGAGACCGTGGGCCCCTCCATGCCGGGGGTGATCGCGATGGCCTCGTCGATGCGCTGAGGGGGCTGCGCTCAGCCCCCGATGGGGCCGTAGTTGGCGACCGAGGAGATGCGGTCGTTCCAGCCGATCCGGCCCAGGTCGGGTATGTCGATGCCCGGGGTGCCGTACAGCCTGATGCCGCCGTAGTTGATGTGCTCGTAGTAGAAGACCAGGCAGTTGGTCGCGCCGATCGAGCTGATGGTGTCGTTCCAGTCGGAGCCGGGCCAGGAGCCGTGCCTGACCCGGGTCAGGTCGGGCCAGCCGAGCTTGGCGCCCAGCCAGAACCAGTCACCGCCGTAGAAGTGGTGCTCGAACATCTGCACCTCACCGATCGTGGGCGGCCGAGGGCCGGCGCGCATGTCGTCGGGCGTGGCGGTGCCTGTGCTCGACCGGCCGATCGCCTTGGCCGCCCATATCGCCGTGCGCAGCGGCCGGTCGTCGGTGAAGGCCAGGATGCGATCGGTGGAACCGTCGGCCACGAAGGTCAGCACCTGACCGTCGAAGCGCGTGACGTCCGCCGGGTCGTACTCGACGCCGTCGATGACCACGGCCACCTGCGGCACCCGGTGCGACAGGAGCGCGGACGGCGGGTCGGCGTCCAACGGAACGGGCGCGAGAAGGCGGGTGCAGTCGAGGGGCTCGGGCTCGGCGGGTGGCGGCACCGCCAGGGCGTGCTGGACCAGGGACTCCAGCGTGGTGATGCCCGCCTCGCGCAGGACGGCCAGGACGTCGTCCTCGTTCAGCCCGCCGACGTTCCCGGAGAACCGCAGAAGCCTATCGACGCCTCGCCGGGTCTCGACGCTGAGCTGATCACTTGACATGGGTGTGTCTCCGTTCGAGGGGGGTACTCGAGAGACGCCCACCATGGTCGGAGGGCCGCGACCAAGCGTATCCGAAACGTAGTCGACCGACTACATAAAGTTAGATCCGTCTGCGAGCCTCCTCATCCGGAGGCGTTGCGGAACCTGGGTGAAGCGCCGGGAGCCGCGCCTGTGGGCCTTTCACTGTTGCACCGTAGGCAGCGGCTGCTGCCACCGCTGATTTCCGCATCAATCCTCCCCGAAGGTCCGCCGCACGATTCGGTTCCCGAGATCGGCTCCGAACTTGTCGACGAACGCGCCCGCCCCTCCGGGCGGGCGCGGCGAGGACGAAGACCGTCTAGGCGATGGAACCGGTCCAGTAGGCGGCGGCCTTCTTGTAAACCCCGTACAATTCGCCGTCGAAGTACGGCGAGACGCCGGTGTCGTACCGGCTGTCGCCATCGGTGTCGGAAACGCTGATCGTGATGCCGTTGAGATAGCCCGTACGGCTGTCGCCGCTGTACTGGGTCAGCCACGAGGACCCGAGAGAGCCCTCACCGGTGAACGGCGAATCCACGCCGACAGACCGGTCCATCCTGAGGGGCGTGACCTTCGCCGCGAACGTCGATCCGGTCGAGCGTTCGAGGGTCTCTCCGGTGTAGGGCAGGCTGCCGTCGGGGTGAGGACCGGCGGGGTACCCGAGGACGTCGACCGTGGGCGCGAGCGGCTGATTGATCGCGATTCCCTGCCCGCCGACGCTATCGCCCAGCCTCCCGAGATCGGTCAGCACGTCCGGCAACGCGGAGACGACCCCGTTGTACACGTTGACGAAGGCGTAGTCCCGGTCGTAGTCCCGGAGGTCGTCGAAGTCGTAGTGCGTGTAGGCCTGCTTGCCGACATAGAGGCCGAACGGGGTCGTGCCGTCGGAGTAGCCAGGGACGAAGACCCACTTGAAGAGCGGGCCCATCGGGGCCTCGACGTCCAGCACGCAGTGACCCGCCGTCGCGACGACGTTCCGGAACTTCGAGTGCACGACCGTGCCCGTGCACCAGTGCGGCTGCAGGTCGCTGCCGATGAAGAACACCTTGCCCGAGGTCGCAGGCGTCCCGCTCTCCGGCGAGACCGGCCCCTCCAGCGGCGGGATGGATGCCGGAGGGCCATCCGGGACGATGTCGATGGACAGGCGTTCTCCGCCGGTCTCCGTCCGCACTGTGTACGGCGTGGCGTTCCTCAGATTGGCGGCCCCATCGGCGAGCCAGAACCCCGCGACCTGCCGAGCCGCCGTCACAGTGGAGGCCAACGGAACCGCCAGCGGACTCGCGGCCCGTGCCGGTTCGGTGACGACGGCGGAACCCAACAGACTCAACCCCACACCCAACGCGATCAGCGCACGCCTCAAGCTCGATCTCCCGTCCAGTCACCGGGGCGTCTTCCCGCCCCGTCAGCGCGGAGAGCCGGCCGATCGGCACGGCCCGCCAACAGCAAGATCGTAAACTCGGCCGAAGCCCTGGCCCTAGAAGTTTTAGATCACATGTTCGACACAGAAAGAGCGTCCCGCATGGACGTCTTCAAGGTTCACGAGCGACTCATCGGTGACTACGAGTCCTACACCTCCTCCTTCGTGGAGGTGCGTGACCCTGCCATCACGGCCGATGTCGAGCGGGAACGCGCACTCAAGACGCGCTGGCCCGATCCCTGGGTCTCGCTCAATCCTCGTTTCGTCTCCGGCGGTTCGATTCCAGATCTCATAGCCGATGGAGTGCTGCACCCCGGAACCGACTCGATATTCCGCAACAAACAGGCGGCGGAGGGCGTGCAAGGTCCTCCGCTGGTGCTGTACCGGCACCAACGGGAGGCCGTCGAACTGGCCCGAGACGGCCGCAGCTACGTGCTGACGACGGGAACGGGCTCGGGCAAGAGCCTTACCTACATCGTCCCGATCGTGGACTCGGTCCTGTGGAATCCAGAGCCCCGGCGGATCAAGGCGATCGTGGTCTATCCGATGAACGCGCTGGCCAACAGCCAGATGGAGGAATTGAAGAAGTACCTGGAGTTCGGGTTCCCCAAGGGAAGCCGACCCGTCACCTACGCGCGCTGCGCCGGCGCCGGGCGGGCCGAGGCATCGGGCTCGGACGTGGCGTGGCCTGAGCCCGCGGGCTCAGGGACCGCGGGCTCAGATGCGGCGGGCTCAGATTCGGCAGGCGAAGATGGCCGTGGCGAGGACGGCCTTGGCGCCGATCTCCGAGAGCCGGTCCATGACCTGCTGGTGGCCCTTGCGCGGGACCATCGCGCGGACCGCGACCCAGCCCTCGCGGTGCAGCGGCGAGACCGTGGGCCCCTCCATGCCGGGGGTGATCGCGATGGCCTCGTCGATGCGCTCGGCCCGGATGTCGTAGTCGATCATGACGTAGTCGCGGGCGACGATGACGCCCTGCAGCCGCCGGACGAGCTGGCGGACGCCGTTGGTCTCCTCGGCGCCGACCTGCTTGATCAGCACGGCCTGGGAGTGGGCGATCGGGTCGCCGAAGACCTCCAGACCGACGTTGCGCAGGGTGGTGCCGGTCTCGACCACGTCGGCCACGGCGTCGGCGACCCCGAGGCGGATCGCGGTCTCGACCGCGCCGTCCAGCTTGATCACCCGGGCCTCGACGCCGACATCGGCGAGGTGCTTGCCGAGCAGCCCGGCGTAGGAGGTGGCCACGCGCATGCCCTCCAGGTCCTTGACCGAGGAGAACGCGCCGGCCTTGGCGGCGAAGCGGAAGGTGGAGACGCCGAACCCGAGCGGCATGACCTCCTCGGCAGGGGCGCCGGAGTCGAAGAGCATGTCCAGGCCGGTGATGCCGGCGTCGAGCGTGCCCTCGCCAACGTAGACGGCGATGTCGCGGGGGCGCAGGAAGAACAGCTCGCAGCCGTTGTCGGGGTCGACGACGACGAGTTCCTTGGAATCCCTGCGGGGGCGGTAGCCCGCCTCCTTGAGGATGGTCTGGGCGGCCTCGGTGAGGACGCCCTTGTTCGGTACGGCTATGCGCAGCATGGCTTACGGAGATTCCTTCGGATCGGAGAGACGAGGCCGGTCGGCGAAGGCCGGGAGGGACCCGGCCTAGAGATGCTTGTAGACCTCGTCGAGCCCGATGCCCCGGGCGATCATCAGGACCTGCACGTGGTAGAGCAGCTGGGAGATCTCTTCGGCCGCGCGCTCGGCGGACTCGTACTCGGCCGCCATCCAGCTCTCGGCGGCCTCCTCCACGACCTTCTTGCCGATGGCGTGGACACCGGCGTCCAGCGCCGCGACGGTGCCCGACCCCGCGGGGCGGGTGCGCGCCTTGTCCGACAGCTCGGCGAACAGCTCTTCGAAGGTCTTCATGATCTCTCTCACGTCGGGGTGCCTGCTCGTCAAGAGTAGTCGTCCACCGCTGGAAGACGTGTCAGGCTCTCACCTGGCGAGATCGCGTCACGGTTCCCGGGCGTGCCGGGACGTCCCCGCGGCCCGGCACCGGGGGGCGCGCCGGGACGCGGGGAACGCTGTGTCACCCCGTCCGCCCGGGACCACCGGGGCGCCGCGGTGTCGGCGTCACCGCGGCGCGTCCGGGACAGCGATGCCCGGGGCCGGACGGGGCGCGGAGACGGGGCCGGTCGGCGTCGCGGTCCCGCCTCACGTTCTCCATGCCTTATGGCCTTCTACGGCCTTTGCCGACTCGTAGGGGAAATATGTGGCGTGTCCCTGAATGGATCAACCGTTTTCCTTACGGCAGCACCCACTTCTGGTTGGGGATGCCGGCGACGCAGTCCCAGATATGGATCTGGGTGCCGTCGGCGGAGTTGTTGCCGGCGACGTCCAGGCACTTGCCGGACTGCGGGTTGCGCACCGTGCCGTCGCCCTGCGGCGCCCAGTTCTGCGCGCCGGTGCCGTTGCAGGTCCACAGCTGCACCTTGGTGCCGTTGGCGGTGCCGGCGTTGTCGACGTCCAGGCACTTGCCGAGCGCCCTGATCGTCTGGCCGTTGCCCGTGGTCCACTGCTGTGCCCCGGTGCCGTTGCAGGTGTAGAGCTGCACCTTGGTGCCGTCGGCCGTGCCGGCGTTGCTGATGTCCAGGCACTTGCCCGCCAGGCCCTTGATCGGACCGGTGCGGGTTGTGGGCGGCGCGCCGAGCTCCTTGATGCGGATGTTGCGGAACGAGACGTCGTCGCCGTCGCCGTGGTTCTGGAGGCCGATGTGGCCCTGGCGCAGGCTGCGGACGGGGTCGGTGTTGGTGAAGTCGTTGATCTTGGTGCCGTTCAGGAAGATCTGCACGCGCTCGCCCTCGACCAGCAGCTCGTAGGTGTTCCACTCGCCGGGCGGGTTGAGCGCGGCGTCGCGGGCGGCGACGTCGGCGGACTTGAACCCGTAGACCGAGCCGGTCGTCTTGTCGGGGGCGTCGGTGGCGTCGATCTGGATCTCGTAGCCGTTGTTCACCGCCGACCACGGGTCGCTGCTGGCCGGGAAGCCGATGAACACGCCGGAGTTGTCGTCGCCCGGCATCTTCCAGTCGAGCTTCAGGGAGTAGGAGCCGAACTCCTTGGCCGAGTACCACAGCATGCCGAGGCCGCCGAAGGAGGTCAGGGCGCCGTCGGCGTTGGTGAACCCGCCGGGCCCGGCCTGCGACCAGCCGGTGGTCGATCCGTTGTACAGCGTGGTGTAGCCGGACTCGGGACGGCAGTCCGCCTTGGTCTTGCCCGCCGCGTAGCGGATGCCGCCGAGCAGGTGGGCCCGGAAGGGGGCCTCGGAGAAGGAGGCGATGGTGTGGCCGCCGCCGGTGTAGAACGAGCGCCCGCCGCCGTAGGTCTTGCACCACGCCGTCGGGTGGTCGGCGCCCATGGTGCCGCCGGTGTAGGAGCCCTCGTCCAGGGTGGCCAGCACGCGGGCCGAGGCGCGGGGGTTGGTCTGGTAGTTGTACCACTCGTCGGTGCGGGTCCAGGTCGCCGGCAGCGAGGCTGTGGCGGCGTGCGCGCGGTCCACGACCCGGACGCCGGCCTGCTGGATGGCCGGGTGGGACGAGAACCAGGCGCCGACGAGCTGGCCGTAGAACGGCCAGTCGTACTCGGTGTCGGCGGCGGCGTGGACGCCCACGTACCCCTTGCCCGAGGCGATGTAGGACTCGAAGGCCGTCTGCTGGGCGGCGTTCAGCACGTCGCCGGTGGTGCTCAGGAAGATCACGGCCGCGTACTGGGCGAGGTTGCCGGTGGTGAACGCGGCGGCGTCCTCGGTCGCGTCGACGGTGAAGCTGTTGGCCGCGCCGAGGTCGCGGACGGCCTGGATCCCCGCGGGGATCGAATCGTGCCGGAATCCGGCGGTCTTGGAGAACACGAGCACCTTGTAGGGGGTGTCGGCCGCCATCGCCTGGCCCGTGCCGGCGCAGACCATGGCGGTGACGATGGCCGCCACCATGACCAGAGCGCGGCGCAGATGGTGTCTCAACTTGCTCCCTCCTTGTCCTGAGTGCCGAGTCGATGCCGTTGAGCGCTCCGATGCCGGAAGCACTCCGCCGGCGGCCCTCCCGGGCCGGTCGCAAACGGGGCGGCGCGAGGGCCGCCCCGTCAGCAGACGCGACCGGTCAGGGCAGGGTCCACTTCTGGTTGGCGGCGCCGGCGACGCAGTCCCAGATCTGGACCTGGGTGCCGTCGGCGGAGTTGTTACCGGCGACGTCCAGGCACTTGGCGGACTGCGGGTTGCGGAGCGTGCCGTCGCTCTGCGCCGCCCAGTTCTGCGCGCCGGTGCCGTTGCAGGTGTAGAGCTGCGCCTTGGTGCCGTTGGCGGTCGCTCCACCGGCCACGTCCAGGCACTTGCCGAGCGCCCGGAGGGTCTGGCCGTTCACCGCCCAGTTCTGCGCGCCGGTGCCGTTGCAGGTGTAGAGCTGCACCTTGGTGCCGTCGGCGGTGTCGGCGTTGCTGACGTCCAGGCACTTGCCCGCCAGGCCCTTCACCGGGCCGTTGCGGGCGGGGGCGCCGCCGGTCGCGAAGGTGAAGGCGTCGACGTCGTACAGCGCTCCCGCCCCGCCCTTGAACACCAGGTAGAGCGTGGTGGCGCCCGCCGGCCCCGGGTTCAGGGGGGTGGTGACGTCGCGGAAGGTCTCCCACCCGCCGGTCACCGGCACCGTCACGGCGCCGAGCAGGGTGCCCGTGGCCGACCCGGCCCGCACCTCCAGCGTGCCGCCGGCGCCGGCCGAGGAGACGCGCGCGGTGAAGGAGGTGACGCCGGAGAGCAGGTAGGGCTGGAAGGCGATCCAGTCGCCGTTTTCGATGTCGCCCACCGTCTTGCCGCCCTCGGCGCCCGTGTGGTTGATCGGGTTGACGCCGGAGGAGGACGAGTAGTGCTCGGCCTGGCGGTGCCTGGGCTGCAGCGTCACCTGGGCCGTGCCCTTCAGGCCGCCGGGGTCGGTGTACTCGGCGACCAGGACGCCGAAGGTGTTGGCGTCGGTGGCGTGCTCGCCGTCGACCGCGGTGGTGATCGTGCCCGAGCAGCCGGTCTTCGAGGTCATGGCGTGCGCGTGGCTGTCGTGGCCGAGCAGGTAGTTCATGGTGACCTTGGCGCAGTCCACCGTCCCGCCGTCGGGGTCGGTGACGCTGATGCCGTAGGAGACGGTGTCGCCGAAGGTGAACGGCTGCCCGTCCCCGGGCGAGGTGATCGTCACCTGCGGGGCCGTGTTGCCGACCGTGATGATCGCGTTCGCCGATCCCGTCGCCCCCTGCGGGTCCCTGACCGTCAGCGTGGCGGTGTAGGTGCCGTTGGCGGTGTAGGTGTGGGAGGGGTTGGCGGCGGTGGAGGTGCCGCCGTCGCCGAACGTCCACGCGTACGTCAGCGCGCCGCCCTCGGGGTCGGAGCTGCCGGCGGAGGAGAAGGCCACCGTCAGCGGCGCCTGGCCGGAGGTCGGGGCGGCGCTCGCCCGCGCGGTCGGCGCCCGGTTGCCGGTGCCGATGTGCTCGATGCGGTACAGCGCCGAGTTGGCGTCGCCGCCGAAGTACCCGGTGCCGTAGTCCAGGACGTACAGCGCGCCGTCGGGGCCGAAGGCCTGGTCCATGACCTGCTTGCCGGTGAACGGGACCGAGGTGATCGCGCCGCGGGCGCCGCCCGGGCCGACCTCGATGGCCTTGATCCAGCCCCGCCCGAACTCACCGGCGAAGTACACCCCGTCCAGTTCCTGCGGGAACTTCACCGGCGAGGTGGAGGAGGCGTCGTAGCGGTAGACGGGGCCGCCCATGGGCGACTCGGAGCCGCCGCCGAACTCCGGCGGGGAGCCGGCGTCGCCGCCGTACCGGATCCAGGCGGGCTGGGCGGCGGGGAGCGTGGGCCGCCCGGTGTTGCGGAAGGAGTTGTTCGCCGGGCCGCCGGCGCAGTTGTACTTCGCGCCGTTGACGCCGGTGGCGAAGTCGTACTCGGCGTAGGTCTCGGCGGCGGTGTTGGTCCCGGTGCAGTACGGCCAGCCGAAGAAGCCGGGGCCGGTGATCCGGTTGAACTCGACCTGGCCGCTCGGGCCGCGCGCCGAACTGGTCCCGGAGTCGGGGCCGTAGTCGCCGAGGTAGACGACGCCGGTGGCCTTGTCCACGCTCATGCGGAACGGGTTGCGAAAGCCCATGGCGTAGATCTCGGGGCGGGTGTTCGCGGTGCCGGGGGCGAACATGTTGCCGGCCGGGATGGAGTACGTGCCGTTGTCGTTCACCTTGACGCGCAGCACCTTGCCGCGCAGGTCGTTGGTGTTGGCGGAGGTCCGCTGCGCGTCGAAGACGGGGTTGCGGTCGGCGCGCTCGTCGATGGGGCTGTACCCGTCGGAGGAGAAGGGGTTGGTGTCGTCGCCCGTGCTCAGGTAGAGGTTGCCCGCGGCGTCGAAGTCGATGTCCCCGCCGACGTGGCAGCACATGCCCCGATCGGCGGGCACGTCGAGGACCTTCACCTCGCTGCCGGCCTGGAGCTTCCAGTCGGCGGTGAGGGTGAACCGGGAGAGCCGGTTGACGCCCTGCCAGGCCGTCCAGTTCGTTCCGTTCGCCGGGGCGTCGCCCGCGGGGGTGGACAGCGGGGGCGCGTAGTACAGGTAGATCCGGCGGTTGGTGGCGAAGCCGGGGTCGACGCCGACGCCCTGGAGCCCCTCCTCGTCGTGGGTGTAGACGGGGAGCGTGCCGACCACGGACGTCGTGCCGTCGGCGTCGGTGCGCCGTACTGTGCCGTCGCGGGCGGTGTGCAGCACCGAGCGGTCCGGCAGGACGGCCAGCGACATGGGCTCGCCGACCTCGGCCACGCCCTTGGCCAGCGTGACCTGCTGGAACGCCGCGGGGTTGACGGGCACCGCGGCGGCCGGGGACGCCCCGGCGACCAGCGCGCCCGCCGCCACGAGTAGGGAGGCCGCCGCCGCCCTGGCCCCGCGGGTGAGGCGCCACGCGAGGCGCCCCGATGGGGCGCGGCCGGGCGCGCTCGCGCCCATCGGCGCGCGCCGGTGTGGAATCGCCGTTGACATGCTCAATGTCTCCTTCCCTGGCCGATGTCTCGCCAGGCAAGGCGCGCCGCCCCCGCGCCTTGGGCACAGGTGCGTGCCCGGTCCTGTTTCCCGGAGGTTACGAACCGCACCTTCGGGGCTATTGGCCGCGACTCTAGATTCTTTCGATCGACCCGTCCAGCCTTTAGATCGGTAAATCGTAACTTTCGCTGATATGGGCGGAAGTTTGCGCGCGCTCGTCCCCGAGAAATGTGACGGGCCGCCGGGAACCCCGTCGGCGCCGAGGATTTCGGCCCTCCGAAACGCGGCCGACAAACACCTCGATATGCCCAAGCGACCCGAAAGTCGATTTGTCCTGACATTCAGTCACAAAACTCCGGACATCCGTCCGGCGTGGCACACAAACCCGGTGGTCAGACGGCCCGGTGCCACGATCGCAAGCCACTCGACCCTCACCGGATCCGGTGTGTTCATGTCCGGTTAAGCGCCTTTTGCCATGGTTCCTCAGTAGCCGGACCAAGATCGATCCGGCGGGATGGAAAGGCAACACATGGGCCACGGGCACGATCACCCGCATGATCACTCTCACCCGCACACTCACGGCCACGGGGCCGGTCAGGACCAGGGCGACATGGCCCCGGTCGTCGACCTGACGATCCCGGACGCCGAGCTCTCCCCTTCCGAGCTCTCGCGGCGCCAGATGTTCCGCCGCGCCGGCCTGCTCGGCGCCGGCCTCACCGCCGCCGGCGTGCTCGGGACGCAGGGCCAGGCCGCCGCGTCGGTCTCCTCCGAGCGCCGCGCCCGCCACGGCGACGAGCCGCGCGACGGGTACCACTGGCTGGCGGGTGACCACCACATCCACACCCAGTACAGCAGCGACGCCCAGTACCGCGTCATCGACCAGGTCATCCACGCCAACGCGTACGGCCTGGACTGGATGGTCATCACCGACCACGGCAGCGTCGCGCACGCCAAGATCGGCGTCGAGAAGGTCAACCCCGACATCGTCGAGGCCCGCCGGGCCATCGACGACACCCTGGTCTTCCAGGGCCTGGAGTGGAACATCCCGGCCGCCGAGCACGGCACCGTCTTCGTGGCCCCCGGCCGCAACGAGGTCGCCACGCTGAAGGAGTTCGAGAACTCCTTCGACGGCACGGTCAAGGGCGCGAGCTCCAACACCCCGCAGAACGAGGCGCTCGCCATCGCGGGCCTGAACTTCCTGGCGGACGCGGTGAAGAGGCGCCGCGTCGACGACGCGCTGTTCCTCGCCAACCACCCCTCGCGCAAGGGCATCGACTCCCCGCACGAGGTCCGGGGCTGGCGTGACGCCCAGCCGGACATCGCCATCGGCATGGAGGGCGCGCCGGGCCACCAGGCCGCGGGCATCGCCAAGCCGAACGGCGGCGGCGCCGGCCGCGGCTACTACGACAACACCCCGAGCGCGGACTCCTTCCCCGGGTACCCGGCCGAGAGCTACAAGACCTTCGGCGGCTTCGACTGGATGACCTCGACGGTCGGCGGCCTGTGGGACAGCCTCCTCGCCGAGGGCAAGGGCTGGTGGATCACCGCCAACTCCGACTCCCACACCGTCTGGGGCGACACCAGCGTGCGCGGCCCGGGCAGCGACTTCAACGCCAACGGCCGGTACAACGACCCGGTCCACGGCGGCACCGCGCCCAACCTCACCAACGGCGACTTCTGGCCCGGCTACTACAGCCGGACGCACGTCGGCGCGCGCGGCTTCTCCTACCGCGCCGTCATGGACGGCCTGCGCCAGGGCCGCGTCTGGGTGGACCACGGTGGCCTGATCAGCGGCCTGGTCGTGCGGGTCCGCGAGGTCCGCGGCGGCGAGCGCGGCGTCACCCTCGGTGACACGCTGCAGGTCCGCAAGGGCGCCAAGGTCGAGGTCTCCATCGAGATCACGCTGGCGAACCAGCCCAACTGGGCGCAGTTCGTGCCGACCCTGGCCCGCGTGGACGTCATCCAGGGCGACGTGACCGGCCCCGTCTCCAACAAGGACGTCTTCACGACCCCGGCGACGAAGGTCGTCAAGTCCTACGAGGTCGGCAAGAACACCGGCACGGTCAGCTTCACCTACCAGCTCGGCGAGGTCGCCAAGCCGGTGTACGTGCGCCTGCGCGGCACCGACGGCAACCGCAGCGCCACGGGCCTGCTCGGCGCGTCCGTCGACCCGGCCGGTCCGGCGATCGACGTCTTCGGCGACGCCGACCCGTGGAAGGACCTGTGGTTCTACAGCAACCCGATCTGGATCGTGCCCCGCGGATGATCCTCGGACTGGACGCGGGCACGCGGACGGTTCCCGAGGCCGAGCACCTTCTCCATGACATGGTGGAGGCGCTCGGCCTCCCGGCGGGGACCATCGGCTGCACGCACTTCGTACGCACGGCGACGGGCCTGCCGCACGTCGCCCTCTCCCTGTCCCTCGCCGGCGACCCGGCGGACGGCGGCGTGGACCTCTCCGCGGTGCCCGAGAGCATCGGCGTGGCGCTCGGCGAGCGCCGGAACGGGCCCGGGGACCTGGCGGAGGGCGCGGCGCTGGCCGCCGCCGAGCACGCCGGCAGATCCGGCGGGCGTCTGGTGGTCTACCCCGGGCACGCGGAGCTGACCGGGACGCTGAGCGTTTCGGAGGTGCTGGCCCGCTCGGCGATCGATCAGGTCGCCGTGCTGGCACAGGCCGAGGAGCCGCCCTCCGACGCCCCGGTCGCGACCCAGGACTTCGTCCGGCCGCAGTGGCGGGACGGGCGGGCCGTCCTGCTGACGATGCCCGCCAGGGGCGGGCTGCTCATGCCCGCCGAGGTGCCGAACCCGACGCCCTGCTGCGCCGACCACTCCTGACGGCTTCCCCGGCCCACGACCGAGCCGCCCGGCGTTCCCGGGCGGCTCGTCGCGTTTCCGGCCGCTTCGGCGGCCCTTCGCGTCGTCAGCGGCCGGTTCTGCCGCCCGAGCGCTCCGCGGAGCCCTGGCGCCCGCCGCGCGGGCCCGAGCCGCGCGAACCGGGCGCGCCCCGGAACTCGCCGCGGCCCTCGGGACGGCGTTCCGGACGGCGCTCGCCGTCGAACCGGCGCTCGCGGCGGTCCGCCGGGCGCTCGCCCTCGCGGCGCTCTCCGTCCTCACGGCCCCGGTCGTGGAACCGGCGCGGACGCCGGTCGCCGCCCTGGCCGCCCTCGCGGCGCGGGCGCTGCTTGACGGCCGGAGCCGGCGGCTCCCACACCGGCACGGCGACGCCGCTCGGCTGCCGCGCGCCCGCCAGCTCGGCGAGCATGGGGTGGCCCGGGGTGGCCTTCAACCGCTGCGGCTCGACGCCGGCGCGCCGGGTCATCGACTCGGCCGATCGCCGCTCGCTCGGCAGCACGAGCGTCATGACGGTGCCGCGCTCGCCGGCCCGCGCCGTGCGGCCGCCGCGGTGCAGGTAGCTCTTGTGGTCCATCGGCGGGTCGACGTGCAGGACGAGGCTGACGTCGTCGACGTGGATGCCGCGGGCGGCGACGTCGGTGCACACCAGCACGCCGATCGCGCCCTCGCGGAACTCCGCCAGGATGCGCGTGCGCTGGTTCTGGCGCTTGCCTCCGTGCAGGCCGCCCGCGCGGACACCGACCCGGGCGAGCTGCTTCACCAGGCGGTCGACGCCGTGCTGGGTGCGCACGAACATGATCGTGCGGCCCTCGCGGCCGGCGATCTCGGCGGTGACCGCGAACTTGTCGTCCCGCGTGACCTGGAGCATGTGGTGCTCCATGGTGTCAACAGGCGAGGTGGCCGGGGCCAGCGAGTGGGTCACCGGATCGTCGAGGAACCGGCGGACGAGCTTGTCGACGTCGCCGTCGAGGGTGGCCGAGAACAGCAGGCGCTGGCCGTCGGCGGGAGTCTGCTTGAGCAGCGCGCTGACCACGGGGAAGAAGCCGAGGTCGCACATGTGGTCGGCCTCGTCGAGGACGGTGACCCGGACGTCGGCCAGCGAGCACTCGCCCTGCTGGACGAGGTCGGTGAGCCGCCCGGGCGTGGCGACGACGATCTCGACGCCGCGCCGCAGGGCCTCGATCTGCCGGCCCATGGACATGCCGCCGACGACGGTCTTCATGCGCAGCCCCAGCCCGCGGCCGAGGGGCTCCAGGGCGTCGGTCACCTGCATGGCCAGCTCGCGGGTGGGCACGAGGACGACGGCGAGGGGACGGCCGGGCGCGGCCTTGACGCCGGCGACGCGGGCCATCGTGGGCAGGCCGAAGGCCAGGGTCTTGCCCGAGCCCGTCTGGCCCCGGCCGAGCACGTGACGCCCGGACAGGATGTCGGGGATGGTCGCGCGCTGGATCGGGAACGGGCTGGTGATGCCCTGGCGCGCAAGCGCGGCGACCAGGGGCTTGGGCAGGCCGAGGAGGCTGAACTCCGGCGGGCCCGCGGGGGTGTCCGACACCGTCAGGGGAGACGCGTCCCCCTCCTGCCCTGCCCCGGCGGGGGCGTCGGCGGGCATGACGGCGTTGCTGATGGTCACGAGTGTCGTGCCTTTCGATCGAAGCGATGCGGCGCGTCACTTCTGCGAAAGGACGAGCCAGGGGGTGCACGGCGTGCTGCCGCGCTAGGGATCACGTGGTGCCTGCTGGGGCACTGAGCGGGTGTGTCGGTCACGACACACGAGCACCGCTCATCATCGTCGTCCCTCAGTCTACCGGACGCGCGGCGGACCGCGATCAGCATGCGCACGGGCGGCCTGTCCAGGGCCGCGGGCAATGCCATACGCCCTGCTGACCGTCTCGGCCGGCAGGCACGGCGCCGAAGCCGTGATCGCCTGGGCCGGCGAAGCCCTCTCCCGGCTCCCGGACACCTCCACGCGGCCTGACGCCCTCCCCCGGACGGAGCGCCCCGGTGACC
This sequence comes from Sphaerisporangium sp. NPDC051011, assembly GCF_040653595.1. Classification (NCBI taxonomy): domain Bacteria; kingdom Bacillati; phylum Actinomycetota; class Actinomycetes; order Streptosporangiales; family Streptosporangiaceae; genus Sphaerisporangium; species Sphaerisporangium sp. NPDC051011. The sequence continues at coordinate 222,836 of NZ_JBFAGG010000012.1, forward strand.
GTACCGACGCCCTCCTCGCGGGCCACCGGGCCCTCGCGCGCCCGGCTCGGCTTCGCCGTTTTCACGGTGCCACCGCCGGCGGCGGCCGGCCCTTCGCCGCCCTGGACAGCCGCCGCGCCCGGGGCACGGTGGGGCGCCGGGGCCTGAAACGTCACGCGCACGACCCCGGCGGGTGGGACGGTACCCCGGCGGCGGCCGGGACGTTCGCCGTCAGACGTTGAAGCCGAGCATGCGCAGCTGCTCGCGCCCGTCGTCGGTGATCTTGTCCGGTCCCCACGGCGGAAGCCAGACCCAGTTGATCTTCACGTCCGAGACCATGCCGTCCAGGGCCGAGTGCGCCTGCTCCTCGATGACGTCGGTCAGCGGGCACGCCGCGCTGGTCAGCGTCATGTCGAGGGTGGCGACCGGCGCCGCGCCGGGCTCGCCCGGGTCCAGGTTCACCCCGTACACCAGGCCGAGGTCCACCACGTTGACGCCCAGCTCGGGGTCCACGACGTCCTTGAGAGCCTCCAGGACGTCCTCCATGCCTGTCTCACCGTCGAACCCGGCCGGGGTGCCGGTCGGGGTCTCCACGGGCTTGCTCACGCCGCCTCCTCGCCTCGCCGCGCCCCGGCCGGGGTGCGGCGGTAGTCTGCCCGGACTCGCCTGCCGCTCATGACGAACTCCTCACCACGGCGTCCTTGTAGGCCATCCAGGCGAGCAGGGCGCACTTGACCCTGGCCGGATACTTGGCCACACCCGCGAACGCCACGGCGTCCCCGAGGACGTCCTCGTCGGGCTCGACCTGGCCCCGGCCCTGCATGAGCCGGGTGAACTCGTCCACGACCGCGAGGCTGTCCTCGACGGTCGAGCCGGTGGCCAGCTCGTACAGCACCGACGCGGCGGCCTGGCTGATCGAACAGCCCTGCCCGTCGTAGGAGACGTCCTGGACCTTACCGCCGTCGCCGAGTTTCACCCGCATGGTGACCTCGTCGCCGCAGGTCGGGTTCACGTGGTGCACCTCGGCGTCGTACGGCTCGCGCAGGCCCCGCCCCTGCGGGTGCTTGTAGTGCTCCAGGATCAGCTCCTGGTACAGCGACTCGGCGATCATGTCTTATCCGAACACCTTCTGGACGTGGTGGAGCCCCCGGACCAGCGCGTCGATCTCGTCCGTGGTGTTGTACAGGTAGAAAGACGCCCGCGTGGTCGCCGGTATTCCGAAGCGCAGGTGCAGCGGCCGCGCGCAGTGGTGCCCGACGCGGACGGCGATGCCGAACCGGTCGTCGAGGATCTGCCCGACGTCGTGGGGGTGGATGCCGGGGATCGTGAACGACAGCGTGCCGCCGCGCTCCTCGGCCGTGGCCGGGCCGATGATCCGCAGGCCCGGGACCTCCGCCAGCGCCTCCAGGCCGTACACCGTGAGGTCGTGCTCGTGGCGGCGGATCTCCTCCATGCCGACGCCATTGAGGTACTCGACGGCGGCGCCGAGCCCGATCGCCTCGACGATGGGCGGGGTGCCGGCCTCGAACTTGTGCGGCACCGGGGCGTAGGTCGAGTGGTCCATCCAGACGGCCTCGATCATCTCGCCGCCACCGAGGAACGGGGGCATGGCCTCCAGCAGTTCCCGGCGGCCCCACAGCACGCCGATGCCCGACGGGCCGACCATCTTGTGGCCGGTGAAGGCGACGAAGTCGACGCCGAGCGCGGCGACGTCCACCGGGCGGTGGGGCACCGACTGGGAGGCGTCGAGCATCATCAGCGCGCCGACCCGGCGGGCCCGCGCCAGGACGTCGGCGACGGGGTTGACCGTGCCGAGGACGTTCGACTGGTGGACGATCGAGACGATCTTCGCGCGCTCGGTGACCAGCTCGTCCAGCCCGGACAGGTCCAGGCGGCCCTCGTCGGTGACGGGGAACCAGCGCAGCGTCGCTCCCGTGCGCTGCGCGAGAAGCTGCCAGGGCACGATGTTGGAGTGGTGCTCCATCTCGGAGATGACGATCTCGTCGCCCGGCCCGAGGCGGAAGCGCTCGTCGGTGCCCACGGGGTTGCCGAAGGCGTAGGCCACCAGGTTCAGCGCCTCGGAGGCGTTCTTGGTGAAGACGATCTCGTCACGGCTCGGCGCGTTGACGAAGGCCGCCACCGCGTCGCGGGCGCCCTCATAGGCCTCGGTCGACTCGCTGCCGAGAACGTGCAGGGCCCGCCCGACGTTGCTGTAGTGCTGCTCCAGGTGGTCGCGCATGGTGTTGATGACGTGCGCGGGCTTCTGGGAGGAGTTGCCCGAATCGAGGTAGACCAGGGGCCTGCCCCCGGGCAGCTCGCGGGAGAGGATCGGGAAGTCCTTCCGGATCCTCTCCACCTCGAACATGCTGTCGGTCATGCACTCGCCTTGGTGTAGCGCTCGTAGCCCTCGGCCTCGAGCTTGTCGGCCAGCTCCGGGCCGCCCTCCTCGACGATCCGCCCGCCCGCGAACACGTGGACGAAGTCCGGCTTCACGTAGCGCAGGATGCGGGTGTAGTGCGTGATCAGCAGCACGCCGGTCTCGCCCGCGGCCCGGAAGCGGTTGACGCCCTCGGACACCACGCGCAGCGCGTCGACGTCCAGACCGGAGTCGGTCTCGTCGAGCACGGCGATCTTCGGCTTGAGCAGTTCGAGCTGGAGGATCTCGTGGCGCTTCTTCTCACCGCCGGAGAAGCCCTCGTTGAGGTTGCGCTGGGCGAAGGAGGCGTCGATGGACAGGGCGTCCATGCCCTCCTTGAGCTCCTTGGTGAACAGGCGCAGCTTGGGCGCCTCGCCGCGCACGGCCGTGACGGCGCTGCGCAGGAAGTTCGACACCGAGACGCCCGGAACCTCGACGGGGTACTGCATCGCGAGGAACAGGCCGGCGCGGGCGCGCTCGTCCACCGACAGGGACAGGACGTCCTCGCCGTCGAGCGTGACCGTGCCGGAGGTGACGGTGTACTTCGGGTGACCCGCGATCGCGTAGGCGAGCGTCGACTTGCCCGAGCCGTTCGGCCCCATCAGGGCGTGGGTCTCGCCCGACCCGACGGTCAGGTCTACGCCGCGCAGGATCTCCTTGTCCGCCACGGCGACATGCAGGTCACGAATTTCCAGGGTGGACAACTTAGGACTCCTGATCTTGGGCTGGTTCGGTGTCGTCCGCGTCGATCGAGACGAGCACGTCGTCGCCTTCGAGCTTCACGCGGTACACGGCGACGGGACGGGTGGCGGGAGGTCCGGTCGGCTTGCCGGAGCGGAAGTCGAAACACGAGCCGTGCAGCCAGCATTCCAGCGTGTCGTCGTACACCTCGCCCTCGCTGAGCCGGACCTCGGCGTGCGAGCAGACGTCGTGCAGGGCGAAGACCTCGCCGTCCCTGCGGACCAGTGCCACAGGCAGCCCGCCGGCCTCGACCCCGACGACGCCGCCGTCCGGGATGTCGGAGAGGGTGCAGACCTTTTCGAAGGTCATCGCGCGAGCTCCGCCTCGACGGCCGAGAGTACGCGGTCGCGGACCTCCTCGACCTCGATCTTCTGGATGAGCTGGGCGAAGTACCCCCGCACGACGAGGCGGCGCGCCTCCTCGTAGGGGATGCCCCGGGCCTGCAGGTAGAAGGTGTGCTCGTCGTCCAGCCTGCCGGAGGCCGATGCGTGCCCCGCCCCCGCGACCTCGCCCGTGAGGATCTCCAGGTTGGGCACCGAGTCGGCGCGGGCGCCGTCGGTGAGGATGAGGTTGCGGTTGAGCTCGTAGGTGTCGGTGCCGGTGGCCTCGACGCGGATGATCACGTCGCCGATCCACACGGCGTGCGCCTCGTCGCCCTGCAGCGCGCCGCGGTAGTCGACCTTGCTGCGGCAGTCGGGCACGGTGTGGTCGACCAGCAGGCGGTGCTCGAGGTGCTGGCCGGCGTCCACGAAGTACAGGCCGCTCAGGTCGGCGTCGCCGCCGCGCCCGGTGTAGGAGACCGACGGGGACAGGCGCACCAGGTCTCCGCCGAGGGTGACGACGAAGCTCTTGAACGTGGCGTCCTTGCCGAGCTGGGCGTGGTGGTGCGAGACGTGCACCGCGTCGTCCGACCAGTCCTGGAGGCTGACGACCTTGAGCGAGGCGCCCTCGCCGACGACGAACTCGACGTTGTCGGCGTAGACGGCGCTGCCGCGGTGGTCGAGGATCAGCACGGCCTGCGCCAGCGGCTCGACCTGGACGACCAGGTGGCCGTAGGTCGCGCCGCCCGCGCCCTCGCCGCGGAGGTTCACCACGGTGGGCTCGGAGGTCACGGCCTCCTTGGGCACCGTGATGACGGTGGCCTTCTCGAACGAGGTGTACGCCTGCACGCTCACCCGGTCGGCCGGCACGTAGGCCTGTCCGACGCGGGGGTCGTCGCGGCCGACGGTCTCGACCGAGACCTCCGGGGACGGGTGCACCTCGACGACGACGCTGCCGGTGACCGGCGCGGTGCCGTCGTGCAGGCCGCGCAGGCGCGACAGCGGGGTGAACCGCCAGGACTCCTCACGCCCGGTCGGCACGGGGAAGTCGCCGATGTCGTAGGAGGACTTCCCGTGCAGGGTGGAGAGAGGCTTGGTGTCCAGGCCCATGGTCAGCCCACCGCCCCTTCCATCTGCAGCTCGATCAGGCGGTTGAGCTCCAGGGCGTACTCCATGGGCAGCTCGCGCGCGATCGGCTCGACGAAACCGCGGACGATCATCGCCATCGCCTCGTCCTCGTTGAGGCCGCGGCTCATCAGGTAGAAGAGCTGGTCCTCCGACACCTTGGAGACCGTGGCCTCGTGGCCCATCGAGACGTCGTCCTCGCGGACGTCGACGTAGGGGTAGGTGTCCGAGCGGCTGATCTGGTCGATGAGCAGGGCGTCGCACTTCACGGTGGAGGCCGAGCCCGCCGCGCCCTCCTCGATCTGGACGAGGCCGCGGTAGGACGTGCGCCCGCCGCCGCGCGCGACCGACTTGGAGACGATCGTCGAGGAGGTCTTCGGCGCGAGGTGCACCATCTTGGCGCCTGCGTCCTGGTGCTGGCCCTCGCCGGCGAAGGCGACGCTCAGGGTCTCGCCCTTGGCGTGCTCGCCCATGAGGTAGACGGCCGGGTACTTCATCGTGACCTTGGAGCCGATGTTGCCGTCGATCCACTCCATGGTGGCGCCCTCGTAGGCGACGGCGCGCTTGGTCACCAGGTTGTAGACGTTGTTCGACCAGTTCTGGATGGTCGTGTACCGGCAGCGGGCGTTCTTCTTCACGATGATCTCGACGACCGCGCTGTGCAGCGAGTCGGAGGAGTAGATCGGCGCCGTGCAGCCCTCGACGTAGTGGACGTACGAGCCCTCGTCGACGATGATCAGCGTGCGCTCGAACTGGCCCATGTTCTCGGTGTTGATCCGGAAGTAGGCCTGGAGCGGGATCTCGACCTGCACGTTCGGCGGCACGTAGATGAACGAGCCGCCCGACCACACCGCGCTGTTCAGCGAGGCGAACTTGTTGTCGCCCACCGGGATGACCGACCCGAAGTACTCCTTGAACAGCTCAGGGTGCTCCTTGAGGCCGGTGTCGGTGTCGAGGAAGATGACGCCCTTCTCCTCGAGGTCCTCGCGGATCTTGTGGTAGACCACCTCGGACTCGTACTGGGCGGCGACGCCGGCGATCAGGCGCTGCTTCTCCGCCTCGGGGATACCGAGCTTGTCGTAGGTGTTCTTGATGTCCGCGGGGAGCTCCTCCCAGGAAGCGGCCTGCTTCTCGGTGGAGCGGACGAAGTACTTGATGTTGTCGAAGTCGATGCCCGTGAGGTCGGAGCCCCAGCTCGGCAGAGGCTTCTTGCCGAACAGGCGGAGGCCCTTGAGGCGAAGGTCGAGCATCCACTCCGGCTCGTTCTTCAGCGCGGAGATATCACGCACGACCTCCTCGGACAGGCCACGGCGCGCGGTGGCACCGGCCACGTCGGGATCGGCCCAGCCGAACTTATAGTTCCCGAGGCCCTCAAGCTCCGGGCGGTCGGTGACAGTCACCTTCCGGTCTCCTTGCTCTTATCGATCGAGTTCCGCGAATTGCCGACGGTCGGGTCGGAGTCGTCACGCGTGCCCTGCGTGATGCGCTGGGACGCCAGCGCCCTCGGGCTGACGTGGGTCGTGCACACCCCGTCGCCGTGGGCGATCGTCGCCAGGCGCTGCACCGGCGTGCCGAGCAGATGCCCGAACGCCTCGGTCTCGGCCTCGCAGAGCTGCGGGAACTCCGCCGCCACGTGCGCGACCGGGCAGTGGTGCTGGCACAGTTGCTCGCCGCCGGACTTGGCCCTGCTGGCCGACGCGGCGTAGCCGTCGGCCGTCAGTGCCTCGGCCAGCACGCGCACCCGCTGGTCGGCGGGGACCTCGCGCATCAACGGCTCAAGGCGTCTGACCAGGCCACTGACCTGGGATCTGGCGAACTCGGCCACGGCCTCCTCGCCCATGCGCTCGGCCAGGAAGCGCAGCGCGCTGCCCGCGAGGCCGTCATAGGCGTGCTCGAAGGCGCTGCGGCCCGCGTCGGTGATGACGAACAGCTTCGCCGGCCTGCCCCGCCCCCGCTGCCCCCGTGGCCGTGCGGTGCGAGGCTCTATCAATCCCTCGGTGAGCAGCGCGTCCAGATGGCGGCGGACCGCCGCGGGCGTAAGCCCCAGCCGCTCGCCCAGCGCGGCGGCGTCGACGGGGCCGTGTTCCAGGATCAGCCGAGCGACGCGCGCGCGTGTACCGCGCTCGGCGCCCTTCTCGGCGTTCGTCATCCCGGCCACGTTTTTCACAACATCAGTGTGCCGTAATTCCTTCCCGAGGCACAACCCGAACGGCACGCTGGAGGAATGCAGTCCGTCACGCAGGTAAGGCTTACCTAACCTGGGGCTTCGTCACTCCCAGCGGAACGTGCGGGCGGCGAGGGTCAGCGTCACCGCGGCCCACGCGAGCAGGATCAGCAGCTCGCGCACCGGGAGCCCGGCGCCCTGGGCCAGGATCGACCGCAGGCCCCCGGTCAGGGCCGTGATGGGCAGCACCTCGGCCACCACGCGCAGCGCGTGCGGGAACGACGTCACCGGCACCACCACGCCGCCGAGCCCCAGCAGCACCAGGTAGACGAGGTTGGCCGCCGCCAGCGTCGCCTCGGCGCGCAGCGTGCCCGCCATGAGCAGCGCGAGCCCGCTGAACGCCGCCGTCCCGGCGAGGACCGTCACCAGCACCCAGGCGACCGCCCCCAGCGGGTCGCCGTGCGGCCGCCACCCGAGCGCGAGGGCCACGGCCGCGATGACGGCGAACTGCAGCACCTCGACGACGATCACGGCGAGGGTCTTGGCCAGCATCAGCCCCGCGCGCGACAGCGGCGTGGCGCCGAGGCGCTTGAGCACGCCGTACCGGCGCTCGAAGCCGGTGCCGATCGCCTGGCCGGTGAACGCCGTCGACATGATCGCCAGGGCGAGCACCCCGGGCGCGACGAAGTCGATGCGCCGTCCGGGCACCTCCAGCAGCGGCGCGGCCGAGAAGCCGACGAGCACGAGCAGCGGGATGATCAGGGTGAGCAGGAGCTGCTCGCCGTTGCGCAGCACCGCCCGCACCTCGGCCGCGGTCTGGGCCAGCACCATGCGGCGCAGCGGCGCGGCGCCCGGGCGCGGCGTGAAGTCCAGCGCGGTGGTCACCGGAGCTCCCTTCCGGTCAGTTCGAGGAAGACGTCCTCCAGGGTGCGCCGCTCGACGCTGAGGTCGTCGGCGGTGACGCCCTCGGCGGCGCACCACGCGGTGACCGTGCCGAGCAGCTCGGGGCCGACGTGCCCCTCGATGACGTAGTGGCCGCTCGGCGACTCCTTGGCGGCAGTACCGGCGGGCAGGGCGGTGAGCAGCTCGTCCAGATCCAGGCCCGACCTGGCGCGGAAGCGGAGCTGCCGCTCGGCGCCCGTCAGCGAGCGCGGGCTGCCCTCGGCGACCACGGTGCCCCGGTCGATGATGACGACCTTGTCGGCGAGCTTCTCGGCCTCGTCCATGTGGTGGGTGGTCAGCACCGTGGACACCCCGCGGGCGCGCAGCTCGCCGACCACGTCCCAGCAGGCGTGCCGGGCCTGCGGGTCGAGCCCGGCGGTCGGCTCGTCCAGGAAGACCAGCTCGGGCCGGCCGACGACGGCGGCGGCGAGCGACAGGCGCTGCTGCTGGCCGCCCGACAGGCGGCGGTAGGGGGTGCGGGCGTGCTCGGACAGCCCGAGCCGGTCGAGCAGGGCCCCGGGGTCGAGGGGATGGGCGTGGAAGCGGGCGACCAGCCGCAGCCACTCCCCCGCCCGGATGGCCGGGGGCACGCCGCCGGCCTGCAGCATCACGCCGATGCGGGGCTTGAGCGCGGCGGCGGCGCGCGCGGGGTCGAGGCCGAGCACGCGGACGGTGCCGCCGTCCGCCTTGCGGAACCCCTCGCAGATCTCGACCGTCGAGGTCTTCCCGGCGCCGTTCGGGCCGAGGATGGCCGTGACCGCGCCGCGCTCGGCGCTCAGCGTCAGGCCGTCGACGGCGAGAGTGCGGCCGTATCGCTTGACCAGGTCGGTGAGCGCGACGGCTGGGGAGTCCATGCTGACGAGTCTAGGGACCACCTGGGGCGGTCCCCGCGCCGGACCGCGCCGCCAGGGCCGCGTCACGGTAAAGGGAGGTAAAGCTTGCGGGCGCCTCGGGCCAAGGCGGCCGGTCGCCGCCCGCGGGGAGGGCGCGCCGTGTGACGCTGGCGCCGTGCCGTCCGCCAGACCGGGCGCGCGGCGTCCGCGGCAAGGGAGGTCCGCAATGCCGGCCCGTAGCGGTTACCAGCCCGGCGTGCCCTGCTGGGCGGATCTCTCGAGCCCCGACCCCCGCGCGTCGGCGGCCTTCTACGAGGAGATCTTCGGGTGGCGCGCCGGTTTCGATCCGGCCCCCGAGGCGGGCGGCTACGGGACGTTCCGGCAGGACGGCAAGCTCGTCGCGGGCGTCGGGCCCACGTCGGGCCCCGGCAGGCCCCCGGCCTGGAACACCTACATCGCCACCGGAGACGCCGAGTCGGTCGCCGACCGGGTCAAGGAGGCCGGGGGGCGGGTGTCCACCGGACCGGTCCAGGTCTTCGACGAGGGCACCATGGCCGTGTTCGAGGACCCGGCGGGGGCGGCCTTCATGGTCTGGGAGCCCGGGCGCCACTTCGGCGCGCAGCTCGTCGGCGAGCCGGTATCGACGTGCTGGGCCGCGCTGGACACGTGCGACCCCGAGGACGCCAAGGCGTTCTACCCGGAGGTGTTCGGCTGGGCGGCCCGGGGCGTCCCCGGCGGGGAGCGCACCGAGTGGCTGGTGGACGGCAGGCCGGTCGCGGGCATGACCCCGGCCAGCGGCGCGCTTCCGGGCGGAGCGCGGGCCCGCTGGCTGGTCCACTTCGCCGTCCGCGACTGCGACGCCGTCGTGGCCCTCGCCGCCGAGCGCGGCGCCACGGTGGTCGAGCGGCCCCGTGGCCTGCCGCAGGGGCGGTCGGCCGTGCTCGCCGACCCCTTCGGAGCCGCCTTCGCCGTCACGGCCCTCAAACCCGCGGAGTGACCCCGCGCGCGGGCGGTTGAGCGGCGTCTTGTATTCCTGGTAGGGCACTGAGGCGTGCCCTCGGGCGCGGTGTCCCCGCGGCCGGCCGGGCATTCCCCCGACCCCCGGCCGCATCCAGAACGCGAGTGGACCCCCATGACCGTGCCGACCCTGTCCATCTCCGACGGGCCGTTCTCGCGGGATCGCCCGCGGCCCGGCTCCCTCGCCCGTGCGGCGGCCGGAGCCGTGCCCCCGTCGGGGCTGGTGGTCCTGGCGATCCTGTCGGTGCAGATCGGCGCGGGCTTCGCCAAGGACCTGTTCGCCGAGCTCCCGCCGACCGCCGTGGTCTTCCTGCGCGTCGCCACCGGGGCGCTGATCCTGGGCGTCGTGGCCCGGCCGCGCCTGCGGGGGCTGACGCGGCGCGACCTGGCCGCCGGGGTGGCCTTCGGCGTCACCCTCGGGGTCATGAACATCACGTTCTACGAGGGCCTGGCCCGGCTGCCGATGGGCATCTGCGTGGCGATCGAGTTCCTCGGCCCGCTCGGCGTCGCCGTCGCGGCCTCCCGCCGCCGGACGGACCTGCTGTGGGTGGTGCTGGCGGCGCTCGGCATCGTCCTGCTGGCCCCGTGGAACGGCGGCAGCGGTCTCAGCTGGCTCGGCATCGGCTTCGCCGCGCTGGCGGGCGCGTGCTGGGCGGCGTACATCCTGCTGTCGGCGGCCGTGGGCAGGCGGTTCCCCGGGACGAGCGGGCTGTCCTTCGCCATGATCGTCGCGGTGGCGGTGACCGCGCCCGCCGGGATCGCGACCGGCGGCGCGGACCTGCTGCGTCCCGAGCTGTTGCTGCTGAGCGCGGGGGTCGGCCTGCTCTCGTCGGTCATCCCCTACAGCCTGGAGCTTGAGGCGCTGCGCCGGATGCCGAAGCGGGTCTTCGGCATCCTCATGAGCCTGGAGCCGGCGGCCGCCGCGCTGGTGGGCCTGTTCGTCCTCGGCGAGTTCCTGGACCTGCGCGAGTGGGCGGCGATCGGCTGCGTGGTCATCGCCTCGGTCGGGGCCACTCGCTCCTCCTGAGCGCGCCGGGAAACGCCTGGGAGGCACGAGCGGACGCCATGGGGCCGCCCGATCCCGGGGCGTGGCCGGGAGCGGCGGCCCGGTCTCACGCCTTGACCTCGCGCGGGCACCCGGTCTCGACCTCAGGTGATGAGAGGCGAGACGCCCGGTCACTCCGGACGGTCGGCCCAGATGCCCCGGACGTGCCGGATGTGGTGCTCGATCACGCGCCGGGCGGCCTCGCCGTCCCCGCGCACCAGGGCGTCCAGGATGTCCAGGTGCTCGCGGGCAGAGTTGACGAGCGTGCCGCGCTCCGACAGCCCCTTCAGGCCGTACAGCCGGGCGCGGTACCTCAGGTCGCGGGCGATCTCGACCAGGTGGGCGTTGCCCGCCAGCCGCAGCAGGTCGACGTGGAAGCGCAGGTCGGCGTTGACGTAGGCCAGCAGGTCGCCGGATTCGGCCGCCGCGACGATCTCCAGGGCCACCGGCCGCAACGCCTCGAACTCCTCCGCCCGCGAGGCGTCGGCCAGGCGGGCGACCGTCGGCACCTCCAGCAGCGCGCGGATCTCGGTGAGCTCGTCCAGCTCGCGCTCGGACAGCTCGGTGACCCGGAAGCCCTTGTTGCGCACGGCCTCGACGAGCCCCTCCTTGGCCAGGTCGAGCATGGCCTCGCGCACGGGCGTCGCCGAGACGCCGAACTGGGCGGCCAGCACCGGCGCCGAGTAGACGACGCCCGGGCGCATCTCCGCGGCGACCAGCGCGTCCCTCAGGGCCTGCGCGACCTGCTCGCGCAGGCTCTGGCGCCCGCTCATGGCCGGCAGGTGGAGCCGGCCCTCCTCGGTCATGGCCCGCTCGGCCCCGGTCGTCATCCCGGCATCCCCTTCCGGCTCATCTGCCCGTCCACGCGGCGTGGACGGCGTCCGCCACGACCAGATCCTCCCAGGCCATGCCGACACTCGTGAACAGCGCGAGCCCCGGCCCGGCGGCGACGGCCCCGCCCACCGGCTCGGCGAGACAGGCCGCGCGGGTCCTGCGCTCCAGGACCGTCCGGCCGGGGATGTCCGGCGCGCCCGCCGTGACGACGCGGAACGGCTCCCCGCCGGTGTGGTGGTCGACCGTCTCGATCGCGGCCTCGAACTCCGGTCCCATGGTCAGACCCCGCCCAGGTAGGCCTCGACGACCCGGGAGTCGCCGCGCAGCTCGGCCGCGGACCCGCCGAGCACGCACGCGCCGCTCTCGATCACGTACCCGCGATGCGCGATCCTCAGCGCGGCCTTGGCGTTCTGCTCGACCAGCAGGACCGACACCCCCTCCAGGTTGACCTCGCGGACCAGTTCCATGACCGACGCGACGACGAGCGGCGCCAGGCCCATGGACGGCTCGTCCAGGAGCAGCATCCGGGGGCCGGAGACCAGCGCGCGGCCGATGGCGAGCATCTGCTGCTCGCCGCCCGACAGCGTGCCGCCCTGCTGGGCGCGCCGCTCGGCGAGGCGCGGCAGCAGAGCGTAGACCCGGTCGACGCGCCGGCGGATCTCGGCCTTGTCCCGGACGAGATACCCGCCGATCAGCAGGTTCTCATGGACGGTCAGCGTGCTGAAAACGCGGCGTCCCTCAGGGACGTGCACCAGGCCCGCCCGGACGATGGCCTCGGGCCTGGCCCGGGTGAGGTCCCGGCCGTCGAACACGACCGCGCCGGTGCTCGGGCGCACCAGGCCGGAGATCGCCGAGAGCGTGGTGGTCTTGCCCGCGCCGTTGTTGCCGAGCAGCGCGACGATCTCGCCCTCCCCGACGGTCAGCGACATGCCGCGCAGGGCGTGCACGCCGCCGTAGTGGACGTCGAGTCCCTCGACCTCAAGCGCCGCCATCGCGGCCTCCCTGGTGTTCCTCCGAGGCGTCCCCGCCGTTCTCGCCGGCCTCGTCCTCGTCCTTGCCGAGGTAGGCCTCGATGACGGCGGGGTCGCGGCGGACGTCCTCGGGACGGCCGTCGGCGATCTCGCGGCCGAAGTTGAGCACGACCACCCGTTCGGACACCTCCATGACCAGCCCCATGTCGTGCTCGATGAGCACGGTGGCGATGCCGAGGCCGCGGACCCTGCGGATCAGGTCCGGCATCTCGGCCTTCTCGCCGTGGTTGAGCCCGGCGGCGGGCTCGTCGAGCAGCAGCAGCCCCGGCCTGCGGGCCAGCGCGCGGGCGATCTCCACCCGCCGCTGCTCGCCGTACGGCAGGGCGCGGGCCTGGCCGAAGCGGTCGCCGCGCAGGCCGACGAAGTCCAGCCAGTGGTGGGCCTGCTCGGTGCACTCGCGCTCGGTGCGCCGGTAACGCGGGGTGTGCAGCAGCGCGTCGAGGAAGTTCTGGCGCAGCCACAGGTGGGCCCCGGCGCGGACGTTGTCCAGGACGGACATCTCGCCGAACAGGCGCAGGTTCTGGAACGTCCGCGCCACGCCGAGCCCCGCGATCCTGGACGGGCGCATGCCGGTGACGTCCCTGCCGGACAGGGTGATCCGCCCGGCGGTGGGCTTGTAGAACCCGGTCACGCAGTTGAAGGCGGAGGTCTTGCCCGCGCCGTTGGGGCCGATCACCGAGACGATCTCGGCCTCTCCGACGGAGAAGCTCAGGCCGTCGATGGCCAGCAGGCCGCCGAACGACAGGCGCAGGTCCTGGACCGACAGCAGGGTCATGAGCCCGCCTCCCGGGAGCGGTGCGGCCACAGTCCCTGCGGGCGGACCAGCATGACGAGGATGAGCAGGACGCCGAAGGCGAAGAATCGATAGCCGGCGAAGTCGCGCAGCACCTCGGGCAGCAGGCTGATGACGATCGCGCCGATGACCACGCCCGGGGTCGAGCCCATGCCGCCCAGCACGACGGCCATGAGGACGAGCGCCGACTGCAGGAACGTGAAGCTGCCCGGCGAGATCGCCGAGAGTTGCGCGGCGAACAGCACGCCCGCCAGACCGCCCCAGACGGCGCCCGCGATGTAGGCGGCGAGCTTGACGCGGTAGGTGTGCACGCCCATGGCCTCGGCGGCGTCCTCGTCCTCGCGGACGAACCGCCAGGCCCGTCCGAGGCGGGAGCGGCCGAGCCGGGAGGCGCCGATGACGGCGACCGAGACGATCGCCACGACGAGGTAGTAGAAGACGACCGGGCCACCCGCCAGGCCGGGGATGCCGTAGATGCCCGAGGGACCGCCCGTGATGTCAAGGTTGTTGGCGGTGATACGGATGATCTCGCCGAAGCCGAGCGTCACGATGGCCAGGTAGTCGCTGCGCAGCCGCAGGGTTGGGGCGCCGACCACGATGCCCGCGACGACGGTGACGGCGATCACGGCGGGCACGGTGGCGAGCAGCGGGAGCCCGAGCCGGGTACTGAGCACGCCGCTGGTGTAGGCGCCGGCGGCGAAGAAGGCGACGTACCCGAGGTCGAGCAGGCCGCAGAAGCCGACGACGATGTTCAGCCCGGAGGCGAGCATCACGAAGATCGCCGCGCTGGTCATGACCGACAGCGCGTACGGCGTGGCGATGACGAACGGGGCCAGCACCGCGACGGCGAGCCCGGCGAGGCCCGCCCACCTGCTGTCGAACAGGCGCGTGGTCGCGCGGCCGAGCGCCGTCCCCTTGCGCGGCCGGACGGGGGTGGGCTTCTGATCGGGCTTCGGGGTGGGCGCGATCATACGCGCTCCGTCACGCGCTCGCCGAGCAGGCCGGTGGGCCGCACGGTCAGGAACAGGATCAGCACGCCGAAGGCGAACACGTCGCGCCACTCGCCGCCGAGCCAGTAGGTGCCGAACGACTCCAGCAGGCCGAGCAGCAGGCCGCCGAGCATGGTGCCGGTGATGTTGCCGATGCCGCCGATGACAGCCGAGGTGAACGCCTTGAGCCCGATGAGGAAGCCCATCAGGAAGTCGATCTTGCCGTAGTAGGCCCCGGCCATCACACCGGCCGCGCCCGCGAGCGCCGAGCCGAGGAAGAACGTCCGGGAGATGACCGCGTTGACGTTGATGCCCATGAGCGCGGCCGTGCGCGGGTCCAGGGCGATGGCCCGCATGGCGCGGCCCTCGCGGGTACGGATGACCAGCACGTTCAGTGCCGCCATGAGCACGACCGCGACGATGATCAGCGCGATCTGCTGGAGGGTGACGCGCGCGCCGAGCACTTCGACGGACGTGCCGCCGAGCCTGAGCGGGTAGACCCGCGGGTCGGCGCCGGCGGCGGCGCGCATGCCGTACTCCAGCGCGAACGAGGCGCCGACCGCCGTGATCAGCAGGGACAGCCGCGGCGCGCCGCGCAGCGGACGGTAGGCGACGCGCTCAAGGACGACACCGGACAGGCCGGTCACGCCCATCGTGACGACGAGGACGCCGAGCAGCACGGGCAGCGCCATGCCCGGCGAGACGCCGCCCACCGCTCCGAGGACCGCGAAGCCGGTGAAGGCGCCCAGCATGTAGATGTCGCCGTGGGCGAAGTTCAGCAGCTTCATGATCCCGTAGACCATGCTGTAGCCGAGCGCCACCAGCGCGTAGAAGGAGCCGACGAACACCCCGTTCCAGATCAGTTGTGCCATGTCGTGCCTCCTTCGAGGCCGCGGCGGCCGGGCGCGGTGTGTGCGCCGGCCGCCGGGGGGATCGCCGTGCGGATCAAGGGGTGGTCACCGCGGGGGGACGCCGCCATGCGGGGCCCGGCCGGCACGGTCACTTGAGCGCGTCCTGCAGGGCGAACCTGCCGGACTTCACGACCAGGATCTGGAAGCCGCCGGTGGACAGGGTGTGGTCGGCGGTGAACTTCAGCGGGCCGGAGAACATCTGGAAGCCGTCGATGGCCTCCAGCGCGGCGATCACCTTGGCGCCGTCGGTGGACCCGGCCTTGGAGACCGCCTCGGCGGCCAGCCGGACGCCGTCGTAGGCCTGGTTGGAGTACGGGCCGGGGTCGGCGTTGAACTTCTTCTTGTAGGCGGCGATCCAGCCCTCGGCGCCCTGCAGCGTCTCGGGGGTCTGGGTCATCGTGGCGTACACGCCCTCGGCGTCGCCCCCGGCGATCTCGGCGAGCTTCGGCGACACCGCGCCGTCGCCGACCATGATGCCGCCCTTGTACCCGGCCTGGCGGAGCTGGCGGATGATCAGGCCGCCCTCCTGGAAGTAGCCGGTCCAGTAGACGAAGTCGGGCTTCTTGGCCAGGATGTTGTGGATGTTCGCGCTGTAGTCGCTCTCCTTGGGCGTCACCGCCTCGAGGATGGCCGTCTCGGGGCCGCCGGCCTCGTCGAGCAGCTTCTGGGTGCGGACGGCGATGTCCTTGGAGTAACTGGTGTTGTCGTGCATCAGCGCGACGCTCTTGGCGCCCTGCTTGGTCATCCAGGCCATGGCCGCGGTCGCCTGCTGCGTGCCGGTGCCGTTGATCAGGAAGACGTGCTTGAGGTGCTGATCGACGAGTTCCTGCGAGTTCGCCGCAGGGATGATCATCGGGATGTTCGCCTTGCCGAAGACCGGCAGGGTTGGCAGCGTGGCGCCGGAGCAGTAGCCGCCGACGGAGATCTTGATCCCCTCGGTGACGAGCTTGTTGGCGCCCGCGACGGCGGTCTGCGCGTCGCAGGCGTCGTCGGCGATCTTGAGCTCCAGCTTGCGGCCGAGGACGCCGCCCTTGCCGTTGATCTCGTCCACGGCGAGCTGGGCGGCGTTCTGCATGTACGGGCCGATGGCGGCCTCGCTGCCGGACTGCGGGATCAGCATCCCGAGCGTGATGGGTCCCTCGTCTCCCCCGGAGTTCGAGCCGCCGTCCAGCAGTCCCTGCCCGCATCCGGCGGTCAGCAGGCTCGCGGCCGCCAGCATCGCCGCGATCATCGAAATACGCGATCTGCCCATCGTCTCTTCTCCTCGCGAAACAGCGCCGTCCCACACGGTGCGTGACATTGCACCTGCGGCGTATGTCCGCGTCAAGACGTCGATACCAGACCGTTAAGTGGCCGGTAAGGGCGGCCGCGAACCCGTGACCCGGGTCAGTCGCCCGCGGGCGCGAGGGCGACCGTGCGGGTCGAGGTGTAGAACTCCTGGGCGGCCTTGCCCTGCTCGCGGGGCCCGTAGCTGGAGTCCTTCTCGCCGCCGAACGGCAGGTAGAAGTCCACGCCCGAGGTCGGGCTGTTGACCTTCACCAGGCCGGTGTCCAGCCGCGCCGAGACCTCCAGTGCGCGGTCCAGGTCGCGGGTGTAGACGGCGGAGACCAGCCCGTAGCGCACGCCGTTGGCCAGCGCCACGGCCTCGTCCACCGACCCCGCGTCCTGCACCAGGCAGATCGGGCCGAACACCTCGTCGCACGCCAGGACGTGCCCGTCCGGGACGCCGTCCACCAGGGTGGGGGCGGCGAACCATCCGGCGCGGTCCAGCGCGGCGCCGCCGGTCAGCGCCCGCCCGCCGACGGCGGCGGCGACGACGCGGTCGCGGGCGGTCTCGTCGATCAGCGGTCCGACGGCGGTGCCGGGGTCGGACGGGTCGCCCACGCCGAGCTTGGCGACGGCGGCGACCAGCGCCTCGCGCACCTCGGCGGCGTTGCCGACCGTGATGACCCGCTTGGTCGCGGTGCACTTCTGGCCGGCGTACCCGAACGCGGCGGCGGCGATCTGCGCGGCAGCCGCCTCCAGGTTGGCGTCGTCCAGGACGATGCTGGCGTTCTGACCGCCCATCTCGGCCTGGACGGCGGCGCCCCGGCGCACGGAGGCCACGCTGACCTCCCGGCCCACGGCCGCCGACCCGGTGAAGGAGACGACGTCGGCCGCGTCCACGAGCGCCGCGCCCTCCTCGGGGCCGCCGGGGACGACCTGGAACAGGTCCTCGGGCAGGCCGAGCAGTTCGGCCAGGCGCAGGGCGCCGGCCAGGGCGTGCGGGGCGGGCTTGAGGACGACGGCGTTGCCGAAGGCCAGCGCCGGGGCCGCCTTCCACAGCGGGATGGCCAGGGGGAAGTTCCAAGGCGTGATCAGGCCCGCCACGCCGCGCGGGCGCCTGCGCGTGTAGGCGAGCCCGGCGCCGGAGGGCTCGTGCACCGCGCCCACCGGGTCGAACACCTGCTGGGCGTAGTAGCGCAGGATCGCCGCCGACCGCGCGACCTCGCCCCTGGCCTCGGCGACCGGCTTGCCGACCTCCCGGACCACCAGATCGGCGAGCTCGCCGGCCGCGCCCGCCACGGCCTCGGCCGCGGAGGTCAGCGCGGCGGCGCGCTCGGCGGCGTTCGCCCCGGCCCACCGCGCCTGCGCGGCCCGTGCCCGCCGCACGGCTCCGGCCACGCCGTCCGCGCCGGCCAGGGGCGCGCTCGCCACCAGGTCGGCGGGGTTCTGCGGCGAACGGCTTTCGACAACATCCATCATGGACCCTCTTCCCTATCCATTGTCCCGCTACATGGAGCCATAGTCCATGTCATGGACCATGGTGCAGTCGCTCAGGTATCACAGCAGAAAGCCCTCCGGGAAGGGATCCGAGGGGTCCAGGAAATGCTGGGCCGTCCCCGTCAGCCACGCCCGGCCCGTGATCGCCGGGACGACGGCGGGCACCCCCGCCACCTCGGTCTCCTCCAGCAGCCGCCCGGTGAACCGCGTGCCGATGAACGACTCGTTGACGAAGTCCTCGCCCAGGGCCAGCTCGCCGCGCGCGTGCAGTTGCGCCATGCGCGCGCTGGTCCCCGTCCCGCACGGCGACCGGTCGAACCAGCCCGGATAGATCGCCATGGCGTGCCGCGACAGCCGCGCGTCCGACCCCGGCGCGACGAACTGCACGTGGTGGCAGCCCCGGATGCCCGGGTCCAGCGGGTGGACCGGCTCGTCCGCCTCGTTGATCGCCGCCGAGATCGCCAGTCCCGCGTCCAGGATGTCCCGGCCCCTGGCCCGCTCGAACGGCAGCCCCACCGACTCGATCGGCAGGATCGCGTAGAAGTTGCCGCCGTAGGCCAGGTCGTAGACGACCTCCCCGAACCCGGGCACCTTGACCGTGCGTCCGAGCCCCGCGCTGAACGACGGCACGTTGCGGATCGTCACCGCCGCCGCCACGCCGTCCTCCACCCGCACCGACGCGACCACCAGACCGGCCGGGGTGTCCAGGCGGACGGTGGTGACCGGCTCGACGACCTCCACCATGCCCGTCTCCACCAGGACGGTCGCGACGCCGATCGTGCCGTGGCCGCACATCGGCAGGCAGCCGGACACCTCGATGTACAGCACACCGAAGTCGGCGTCGGGACGGGTGGGCGGCTGCAGGATGGCGCCGCTCATCGCCGAGTGGCCGTGCGGCTCGAACATCAGCAGCTTGCGGACGTGGTCGAGGTTCGCCAGGAAGTACTCCCGGCGCTCGGCCATGCTCGCGCCGGGGATCACCCCCACTCCCCCGGTCACCACGCGCGTCGGCATGCCCTCGGTGTGCGAGTCGACGACGTGGTAGATCTTCCTGGTCCTCATCACCTCAGCCCTCCGGCCAGCGCCTTCTCGGTGGCGACGCGGACCGAGGCCTCCTGCTCGGCGGTCAGCGGAACGCGCGGCGGGCGGCACGGGCCGCCGTACCGGCCGGCGATGTCCATCGACAGCTTGATGGCCTGGACGAACTCGACCTTGGCGTCCCAGCGCAGCAGCGGGTGCAGCGTCCGGTACAGCGGCAGCGCCGTCGTCAGGTCCCCCTCGAGCGCCGCCCGGTACAGCGCCACGCAGGACGCGGGCAGCGCGTTCGGGAACCCGGCGACCCAGCCGACCGCCCCGGCGATGCCCAGCTCCAGCACCACGTCGTCCGAGCCGATCAGCACGTCCAGGCCGGGGGCCAGCTCCGCGATCTCGTACGCGCGGCGCACGTCGCCGGTGAACTCCTTGACGCCCACGATCAGGCCCTCGGCGTGCAGCTCCGCCAGCAGCGACGGGACCAGGTCCACCTTGGTGTCGATGGGGTTGTTGTAGGCGACGATCGGCACGCCCGCCTTGGCGACCTCCCGGTAGTGCCCGAGCACCGCGCGCTCATCGGCGCGGTAGGCGTTCGGCGGGAGCAGCATGACCGCCTGGCAGCCCGCCTCCCCCGCCTGCTCGGTCCAGCGGCGCGCCTCGGCCGCGCCGTACGCCGCCACGCCCGGCATCACGCGGTCGCCTCCGATGGCCGCGACGGCCGTCTCGACGACGCGGGCGCGCTCCTCGGGGGTGAGCGTCTGGTACTCGCCCAGCGAACCGTTGGGCACCACGCCGTCGCATCCCTGCTCGACCAGATGGCGGCAGTGCTCGGCGTAGCGGTCCTCGTCGACGCTCAGGTCCTCGCGCAACGGCAGCGCCGTCGCCACCATCACGCCGCGCCAGGGCTTCTCACGGGTCGTCGTCATCGGGGGTCCTCTCCTCCAGAGTGTCCGTTGGGCCGATCGCTGTGCCGGACATATCGGCTTTGCCCGGAATGCTGTGCTTCCTCCCCGGGGGCACCGGGCGGCCGTCCACCGTGATCTCGAACGCGGTCTCGGCCCGGGGACGCCGGTCGCCGGGACGCCTCAAAGGCAGGCCATGCCCCGTCCAGGCACCGCGGCCGGGCGGCGTGATACGCGCACGCCGCTCCGACGACCCCAGCGCCGACCACAACGACGTCCGCCATCCCCACCTCATCGCCCACCGTCGCAATGAATCAGTAATATGTCACATATCCATTCCTCGTTCAATCCCCTGCCCCGCCCGCGCGGGCGGAGGACGTGCCATGGGTTCAGCCAACGCATCCGCAATCAGGGGCACTCCCCCTGGCACCTACGATGTGTGCCGTGACCGCAGCAGACCAGTTCTCCAGTAACGCCGGGCGCGGCCTCCCCGACCGGGTCCGGGGCCGGGCCCTGGAGCTGTTCCACTCCGCCTGGTCGCCCACGGCCGCCTCGATGCGACGGTGGGCGCTGGCGAGCGTGGTGGCGAACGCGGGCATCACCGTCACCGGCGCCGCCGTCCGGCTGACCGGATCCGGCCTCGGCTGCCCGAGCTGGCCGCGGTGCACGCCGGGCAGCTTCGTCCCCGCGCCGCACGACGCCCACGCGCCGGTCAACATGGCCATCGAGTTCGGCAACCGCCTGCTGTCGTTCCTGGTTCTCGCGGTCGCGGCGGGCTGTGTGGTGGCGGCCCTCCGGCTGGTCCCCCGCCGCCGGTCCCTGACGTGGCTGGCGCTGATCCAGCCCGCCGGGGTGGCCCTCCAGGCGGTGTGGGGCGGCGTGGTGGTCCGCTCGGCGCTCAACCCGGTGACGGTCAGCGTCCATTTCCTGGTGTCCGTCGGCATGATCGCGGGCGCGTTCGCGCTGTACGCCCGTTCCGGCGAGGGGGACGCGCCCGCGCGCCGCCTCGTCCACCGCGACATCCGCACGCTCGGGTTCGTGCTGGTCACGGCGGTTTTCGTGCTGCTGGTCGCGGGCGTCGTCGTGACGGGCACCGGGCCGCACTCCGGGGACGAGGCCGCCTCGCGGTTCGACTTCGACATCGAGGCCATGGCACGCCTGCACTCCGACGTCGTCTGGGTGGTGCTCGGCCTGACCTTCGCGCTGCTGTTCGCGCTGCACGTCACCGACTCCCCTGGCCGGGCCCGGCGCGGCGCTCTGGTGCTGCTCGGCGTCGAGCTGGCGCAGGGTGTGATCGGCTACGTGCAGTACTTCCTCGCCGTGCCCGCGTTCCTGGTCGGCCTGCACGTGCTCGGGTCGACGTTGGTCTGGATCGCCACCCTGCGCGTGGTGTACCTCATGCGCGCGCGCGGCCCGCTCGACTCCCTCGCTCCCGGCGCGAACGAAGTGGACGCGGTCGGCGTCTAAGCGAGCGTGCTTGTCGATCTCCCGTCCCCGCTCCGCCCGTGGCGGTGGCCCGTGCGGGCGCGCCGCCGCCTGTTCCTCGCGGCGGTCGCGCTGAGCCTGCTCGCCGTCGCGCCGATGACCTGGGCGTGGCTGTTCGCCGCGGGCCATCGGGTCACGGCCGGCCCCGGCGGCGCCTGGGTCCGCGATGTCCCGCCCGCTCCCGTGGCGCTCGTGCTCGGGGCCGGGCTGTTCCACGGCGTGCCCTCGCCGATGCTCGCCACGCGGCTGGACCTCGCCGCCGCGCTCTACCGGGACGGCCGGGTGCGGGCTCTGCTGCTGTCGGGCGACAACGGCAGGGTGGGGTACGACG
This sequence comes from Sphaerisporangium sp. NPDC051011, assembly GCF_040653595.1. Taxonomy (NCBI): domain Bacteria; kingdom Bacillati; phylum Actinomycetota; class Actinomycetes; order Streptosporangiales; family Streptosporangiaceae; genus Sphaerisporangium; species Sphaerisporangium sp. NPDC051011. The sequence goes on from NZ_JBFAGG010000012.1 coordinate 244,489, forward strand.
AGCCGTCCGCGATGCGCGCCTACCTCCTCGCACGCGGCGTGCCGGCCGGGGTCATGGTGCTGGACTACGCGGGGTTCGACACCTGGGACTCCTGCGTGCGGGCCCGCGAGGTCTTCGGGGCGCGCCGCCTGACCGTCGTCACGCAGAACTTCCACCTGCCACGCGCGGTGGCGCTGTGCCGGGCGGCGGGAATCGAGGCGTTCGGGGTAGGCGACGACTCCTTCGCCGTGTGGCCCGGCCAGACCGTCGTGTACGCCGTCCGGGAGTTCGGCGCGACGGCCAAGGGCTTCCTCGACGCGATGGTGCTGCGCTCGTCCCCGGTCTTCCCCGGGCCGAGGGAGACCTCGCTGGACCGCATCCTCGGCTCGCGTCCCTGAGCCTCCCGCCCTTCCCTCGCGAAAGTTTCATCGGCCCCGGGGACGACCGCCGGGTGGACCTGCGGTTTCCCGTGCCGTCGGAACCTCTCCGGCCCGCGGGCCTGGAGACGCCGTGCGACAGGGGATAATGTCCGCAGCATGCATGGGAGCGCTCCCAACGGAGCCGTCACCACGTGCCTCCCGTCCGAGGCGATCCGGCGGGCCGGACCGATGACGGCGGCCGGGTATCCGCTCGCGCTCACCGCGGGCCTCACCACGCTGATCACACTGATCACGCTGACGGCGCTGACCGGCTGCTCGGACGCCGTACGCACGAGCCCGCCCGGCCCCCCGCCGGCCGTCGCGACGTCCCAGCGGCCCGCCACGTCGGCGGTGCCGTCGACCCATCCGGTGACGCCCTCGTCGACACCGCTGCCGGCCTCCTGCTCGGCGTCCGTGAACACCGTGTTCGCCTGGCCCGGCGGGTTCCGCGGCGAGGTGACGATCAAGAACACCGGGGACGCGCCGATCAACGCCTGGTACGTCCAGTGGACGATGCCGCTCGGAATGACCCTCACCGAGGCGTGGAAGGGCACGCCGATGCAGAGCGGCCCGTTCGCGATGATCCACGCGCCCGTGGCGAACCCGCGGCTGGATCCCGGGTCGACCGCGAGCGCCGGATTCATCGCGAAGAGACAGGACGACACCAAACCCGCCTTCACGCACGTGGGATGCGGTTAGCCGATCGGCGACGCGCGTCCCCGGAACGTCGGGGGCGAGGTCGAGCGTGGTCGGACGTGGTCAGACGGGGTCGCGCGGGATGCCGTCGGACGGAGGGTGCGGCGGGTACGGCGACGCGGACTGCCGCGGGTCGTGCCCGGGAGCGTACCCAGGCGGGGCCATCCCCTTGGCGATCGTGGTCTGGTGCCGCTCGGGAACCGGGAAATCGGACTTGGCGGCGCTCATGCAGGCCAGCAGGGCCTCGCGCTGCCCCTCGAAGGCCTCCCTGGAGATGACGCCGCGCCGTCCCCGGTCGTGCAGCAGGCCGAGCTCGGTCGCGGCGACCTGGTAATCGCGCATGGCGCTCAGCCCCCGCTGCCCGCCGTGCGCCTTGGCCCACTGGCGGGCCTGCCTGCGCCCCTTCAGGGAGGACAGCATGAACACGTCGACGTCGGTGACGAGCCCGAGCCCGCCATAGGGCGGCAGGTAGTACTGGATGAAGCCGACGATGCGCCTGCGATCCCGCAGGACGACCCCGAGCTCGACGAAGAACAGCACCATCAGCAGCAGGTAGGCCGCCGCCAGCCCGCGCAGGCCGCCGTAGGACGTGAAGCCGTTCCAGATGCCGTGCAGGGTGATCGCGCCGAGCCAGCCGAGGAAGACGACCCCGCCCCGCGCCGAGCCGCGGTTCTCTGCGGCGTACGCCACCGCGATGCCGATCATCGAGGTGAACAGCGGATGCGCGAACGGGGACAGGATGCCGCGCAGCACGACGGTGACCGCGAGCCCCTGCACGCCGTGCTGGTCCTGCGCCATGATGTAGTAGCTGACGTTCTCGCTCATCGCGAAGCCGAGGCCCACCATCCCGGCGTAGATGATGCCGTCGGTCGGCCCGTCCAGTTCCTGCCTGCGCCAGCGCAGCAGGCCGACCAGCACGAGCCCCTTCATCGTCTCCTCGACCACGGGGGCGACGAAGGTGGCCACGAGGTTGCGCGCGCCCGCGGGGTCCTGGGTGGCGATGGTGACGTACCGCAGGTTGAGGCTGTTCACGATGCCGGCGAGGAGCACGGCGATGCCCGCGCCCCACATGAAGGCGAACGCGAGGTCCTTGCGCGGCTCGGGCTCCAGGCGGTCCAGAGCGAGCAGGCCGGCCAGCAGCAGCGGGACGGGGGCCAGCGCCAGCACGAGCGCGATGAAGAACTGCACCGGCTCGCCGTTGAAGATGTCGAACGAGAACGACACCATCGCGCAGAGCCCGGCCACGACCAGGCCGATGATCAGCCGGACGGACGGGCGCTCCCTCAGCACCCTGCGGGGATCACGCTCTGTCATGTCCGCGAGCGTATTCGCCCACGCGGCGTGCGCGCCGCGTCTCCACCGGATCCGCAGGCCGGCACCCCGCGATCACCCCACCCACCCCGTACCAGAACGGCTCCCGAGCATTCAGGTCTTCCCCCGGAACAACGTTCCCACACCCGAACAATGCAGAGAACCCTCCCATCTTTCCCGGGTCCCGGCGAGCAGTGCCCCCGGCCGTCCCGGCTCAGCCGCGCAGGCGGCTTGGGCGTTGACCTCGGCGCGGCGGGTGGGGTGGAGGTTGTTTTCGTAGTAGGCGATCGAGGACGCGACGGAATCACCGTCCACCACGTCAAACGCCTCGCTGACCTCAACCGATACAGCCCAACGGAAGCACCACAGTGGGTCCAAGCCATGCGAGCCAGCCGACGGAAAACCCTGATCGTCTGTGCCCGCTGCGTTAGCCGAATACGCCGGGCGTAAGCCTGTTTGCGGCAGACGTGAACCCGTATCGCGGGGTGGACTCAGTCGTCCAGGAACCAGGCCGCCACTCGGACGGGGCCTTTCCAGGATCGACTCTGGGACGCGAAGACTCTGACCTGGCGATCGTTGATTTCGCCCGTCACGCCCAGAACCGTTTCGCCGGGTTCTGCCTGCTCCTGGGCTTCGCGCGCCGAAACCGGCGTCCACGCGGGAGGGACGAACGACCGCATGGCGTCCTCTATTGACGTGTTGGGCAGTTCGGCCTCTATCCACGCGCCTGCTTCGTCTGGTTCGCAGCCGAGACGACCGCCCATGTCGTCAGGACGCGTCGACGGCAGGAGCGATGCGATCTCATTCGCCAACTTGTCGTTATCGGCGATGCCCTGCGATACACACGCCGGATCGGGTGTCATGGTCAGGTTGTCCAGCAACGCCCTCGCGCGGATGACGGCCAGCACTCCCGTACCGACGACCACGATGAACGCCGCCGCGACGATGATCCGCACCGTACGCAAGCTCATTACGCGCAGACCTCGCAGGTCATCGTCAACCACCCGATTCCGTGGGTAGCGATCCATTTCAGCGAGTAAGAAATCTGCTCTTCCTCCGTTCTCATCGGCCGGCTCCCCCGAGGGTCACGCCGGGAGCCATGACGGCCACCACGGGGGGATGTTGTCCGGTGGGCACAGGCCGCTGTCGCCGGGGTAGCCGTCGAGGGTGCCGAGGGTCTCGAAGTCGTGGAGGACGAGCAGGAAGGGACCGGCGAGCGCCACCGCGATCGCCAGGACGCTGAAGATCGCGCGGGTGACCTTCCAGCGGCCCAGCGGCGACCAGAGGGCGAGCGGGTTGAACAGCAGGGACGCGATCGCCGAGACCAGCGCGACGACCGGGAAGTGCAGCATCCGCGCGGGGAGGAGGAACATGAGCTCCAGCTGATGTGGGGGCTCCCACCCGGCGTCGCAGTAGGCACGGGCCTGTGCGACCAGGTAGTTGTCGACCCACGCGCCACCGACGGCCCACACCAGGGCGATGACGACCACCATGCCGCATCCGAGCGCCTGTGTGGCCGCTCCGAGCCTCGTGCGCGAGATCCTGAACGACGTCCGCGCGCTTCTCGTCACGGCGATGACGCACCTCCCGTAAGTTCATCACAGAGCACCCGTCCTCCCCCACGATCATCTCCAGCCCTACTTCTTCGATCATGCGCGGTGGCGGGGCGTTGCCGGTTCGTTATGGGATCGCGGGGGCGAACGCGTTGGCCGTACCCTGCGCGTTGACGTGAGCGGGGGGCACGGCATCCTGTGGCAGGCGTAAAAATCAGTACGAACGGTGTGAACGGCATGAGCAGCAGCGAACTTAACGGCATCCCCCTGACCCGCGACTTCGAGAACGGCGGGGTGTCGTTCTGGTACCGGCAGATCGGGCTGCCCGCTCGCCGTGCCGCGCTGCCCGGGCCGCGGGACTACGACGTGGCCATCGTGGGCGGCGGCTACACCGGCATGTGGACCGCGTACTACCTGAAGAAGGCCCAGCCCGACCTGCGGATCGCGATCCTGGAGAAGGAGTTCGCCGGGTTCGGCGCCTCCGGCCGCAACGGCGGCTGGCTTTCTGCGGAGTTCGCCGGGTCGCGGGAGCGGCACGCGGCGGCACGCGGGCGGCAGGCGATGATCGACCTCCAGCACGCGATGTTCCACGCCGTGGACGAGGTGATCGAGGTCACCCGCGCGGAGGGCATCGAGGCCGACGTCCACAAGGGCGGCCTGGTGCACGTGGCGACCAATCCCGCGCAGAACCGGCGCATGCACGCGGAGCTGGCCGACCTGCGTACCTGGGGCTTCGGCGAGCAGGACATGCGCCTGCTGAGCCGCGAGGAGCAGGAGGAGCGCATCAGCGTCGCCGGCGCGCTGTCGGCGATGTACAGCCCGCACTGCGCCCGCATCCAGCCCGCCAAGCTGGCGACCGGCCTGGCCCGCACCGTGGAGGCGCTCGGCGTCGACGTGTTCGAGGGCACTACGGTGACCGAGATCCGCCCGAGGAACGGGAAGGGCAGGGCCGAGGCGGTGACCAGGAAGGGAACGGTCACCGCCGACTACGTGATCCGCGCGACCGAGGGGTTCACCGCGAGCATCAAGGGCCAGCACCGCCAGTGGCTGCCCATGAACAGCTCGATGATCGTCACCGAGCCGCTGCCGGACGAGGTGTGGGAGCGCATCGGCTGGCGGGACCGGGAACTGCTCGGCGACGAGGCGCACGCGTACTGCTACGCGCAGCGGACCGCCGACGGGCGCATCGCCATCGGCGGCCGGGGCGTGCCGTACCGCTTCGGCTCGCGGACGGACGTGCGCGGCGCCACGCAGCCCCGGACGGTGGCGGCGCTGCGCGCGATCCTGACCACGCTGTTCCCTGCCACGGCCGGGGCGAGGATCCAGCACGCGTGGTGCGGCGTGCTGGGTGTCCCCCGCGACTGGTGCTCGACCGTCCACCTGGACCACGCGACCGGCCTCGGCTGGGCGGGCGGCTACGTGGGCAGCGGCGTCACGACCACCAACCTGGCCGGGCGCACGCTGCGCGACCTGGTGCTGCGCCGCGACACCGAGCTGACGGCGCTGCCCTGGGTGGGGCGCCAGGTGCGCCAGTGGGAGCCGGAGCCGCTGCGCTGGATCGGCGTCCAGATGATCTACACGCTGTTCCGCGCGGCCGACCGCCACGAGCACGCGCAGATGAGGCGCACGTCGGCCTACGCCCGCGTCGCGAACATCATCTCGGGCCGCTGACGCTCATGACCGGCGCCCTTCCCCGGAGGGGCGCCTCGCTCCTCCGGCGCGATCAGCGTGCCGGGCGTTCCGCCATGGGTGAAGACGAGCCGCGCTCAGAGCAGGGAGTCGACCGCCACGGCGAGGAACAGCAGCGCCAGGTAGGCGTTGGACCAGTGGAAGAAGCGCATCGGACGGAGGGCGACGCCGGTCTTGCCGGCGTTGACCCTGCCGAGCAGCCGGTAGACCTCGAACAGGCACACCGCGCCGAGGACGGCCGCGACGATGCCGTACACCGGCGTCGTGCCGGCGATCGGCCACAGCAGCAGCGAGCAGATCACGGTTGCCCAGGTGTAGGCGATGCACTCGACCACCACGCGCCGCTCGGTGGCGACGACCGGCAGCATCGGGACCGCGGCGGCGGCGTAGTCCTCGCGGTAGCGCATGGCCAGCGTCCAGGTGTGCGGGGGCGTCCAGAAGAACACCACTCCGAACAGGACCACCGGCGCCCAGTCGACCCGCCCGGTGATGCCGGCCCAGCCGATCAGCACGGGCATGCAGCCGGCGATGCCGCCCCACACGACGTTCTGCGGCGTGCGGCGCTTGAGCACCAGCGAGTACACGAGGACGTAGAAGAGGATCGCGGCGAGCGAGAGCCCGGCGGCGAGGGTGTTCACGGTGAGCGCCAGGCCCAGCGTCGACAGCGCCCCGAGCACGATGCCGAAGATCAGCGCGTTCCTCGGCGCGACCGCCGCCATCGCCAGCGGGCGGCGGCGGGTGCGGCGCATGGTCGCGTCGATGTCCCGGTCAATGTAGCAGTTCAAGGCGTTGGCGCTGCCCGCGGACAGGGTGCCGAAGACCAGTGTGGCCACGGCGGTCCAGAGAGGCGGGAAGCCCCGCGCGGCGAGGAACATCACCGGGAGCGTCGTGATCAGGAGCAGCTCGATGATCCGCGGCTTGGTCAGCGCGACGTACGCGCGCACGACCGCGAGCGGCGATCGGCGGGCGCCGGCGATCGGGACGGCCGGCGGCTTTGTCGTGAGCACCGTCAAGGCGCTTCCAGCGGGAGCGGGGTCAACGCGTAACCTCTATTAGAGCGGTCCGTGATTGCGGGCATGAGCCAGACTTCGAGGACTCACTGTAGTGCGGGGAGTCGCCGGTCCCGGCATCGGGGGCGAATGCCACCTGGGCGAGTGGCCCGGTGGGAGGTTCGTCGGCCGCGGCGGGCGGCCCTGCTGCGAGCCCCCGGGGCGGGCGTGCCGTCCGTGGCGCGGATCGCGTTCCATGCCGCTTCTCAAGGGGATGGAACTAACGATGTGAGCCCCACATTGCCCGGCCACATGTTAGACGCAGGTTGCATCTACGGTATGGGGAACGACCCATTAAGGTCCGGTGTGGGGAGGAACGACCAGACCGGACGGGCCGCAGAGCCGAGCCGGCGCCTTATAGCCAATAGGAGATCGAGCAGTTGAGCAGCGAACTCGTGCCAGACCTTGAGTGGAGCGACCTCGATCGGCGCACCGTCGACGTCATACGCGCCCTGTCCATGGACGCGGTCGAGAAGGCGGGCTCGGGCCACCCCGGCACCGCGATGAGCCTTGCCCCGGCCGCGTACCTACTGTTCCAGCGCGTCCTGCGCCATGACCCCACCGATCCGGCGTGGGTGGGGCGTGACCGCTTCGTCCTGTCCGCCGGGCACTCCAGCCTGACCCTTTACATCCAGCTCTTCCTCTCCGGCTACGGACTGACCCTCGACGACCTCGCGTCGCTGCGCCAGTGGGGCAGCCTGACGCCCGGCCACCCGGAGCACGGGCACACGCTCGGCGTCGAGACCACCACGGGCCCGCTCGGCCAGGGCATCGGCAACGCCGTCGGCATGGCGATGGCCCAGCGCCGCGAGCGCGGCCTGTTCGACCCGGACGCCGCGCCGGGCGAGAGCCCGTTCGACCACCGCATCTGGTGCATCGCCTCCGACGGTGACATCGAGGAGGGCATCAGCCACGAGGTGAGCTCGATCGCGGGCCACCAGAAGCTGGGCAACCTCAACGTCATCTACGACGCCAACCACATCTCGATCGAGGACGACACCGCGATCGCGCTGTCGGAGGACGTCGCCAAGCGGTACGAGGCCTACGGCTGGCACGTGATCAGCGTGGACTGGACCGAGACGGGCGAGTACGTCGAGAACGTCGAGAAGCTGTACGAGGCGTACCGCGCGGCGGCGGCCGAGACCGAGCGCCCGACGCTGATCAAGCTCCGCACGATCATCGGCTGGCCGGCGCCGAACAAGCAGAACACCGGCAAGATCCACGGGTCGGCGCTGGGCGCGGACGAGGTCGCCGCCACCAAGGAGATCCTCGGCCTGGACCCGTCCAAGAGCTTCATCGCCCCGGACGACGTCGTCGCCCACGCCCGCGAGGTCGCCGAGCGCGGCCGTGCCCTGCACGCGAAGTGGAACGAGACGTTCGATCAGTGGCGGTCGGAGTACCCGGAGAACGCCGAGCTGTTCGACCGCGTGATCGTGCGCAAGCTGCCCGCGGGCTGGGAGGAGGCCCTGCCGGTCTTCGAGGCGGGCAAGTCCATGGCGACGCGCAAGGCGTCGGGCACCGTGCTGACCGCGCTGGCGCCGGTGCTGCCGGAGCTGTGGGGCGGCTCGGCCGATCTGGCGGAGTCGAACAACACGACCATGGAGGGCGAGCCGTCCTTCATCCCGGAGGAGTACCAGACCAAGGCCTTCCCCGGGAACCGGTACGGCCGCACGCTGCACTTCGGCATCCGCGAGCACGGCATGGGCTCGATCCTCAACGGCATCGCCCTGCACAACGGCACCCGGCCCTACGGCGGCACCTTCCTGGTCTTCAGCGACTACATGCGCCCGGCCGTGCGCCTGGCGGCCCTGATGGGCCTGCCGGTGACCTACATCTGGACGCACGACTCGATCGGCCTCGGCGAGGACGGCCCGACCCACCAGCCGGTGGAGCACCTGTGGGCGCTGCGCGCGATCCCGGGCCTGGACGTGGTGCGGCCCGCCGACGCCAACGAGACCTCGGCCGCGTGGAAGGCTGTCCTGGAGCACACCGACCGCCCGGCGGCGCTGGCGCTGACCCGTCAGAACCTCCCGGTCTACGAGGGGTCGTCCGACTTCGAGAAGGTCGCCAAGGGCGGCTACATCCTGGAGGAGGCGTCCACCGGGCAGCCGGCCGTGGTCATCATCGGCACGGGCAGCGAGGTCGAGCTGGCCGTGGACGCGCGCCGCATCCTGGAGGACGAGGGCATCCCGGCCCGCGTGGTCTCGATGCCGTGCGTGGAGTGGTTCAACGCGCAGGACGACGCCTACAAGCAGCTGGTCCTTCCTCCGTCCGTCAGGGCGCGGGTCGCGGTGGAGGCGGGAATCGCGCTCGGCTGGCGGGAGTTCGTAGGGGAGGTGGGTGAGGTCGTGAGTCTCGAGCACTTCGGCGCGTCGGCGCCGTACAAGACGTTGTACGAGCAGTTCGGCCTCACCGCCGAACGTGTGGCGGCCGCCGCCAAGGGCAGCCTCGCCAGGACCGGGGCCGACCAGGGTCACACCACCGGAAACTAGAGGACTCACAGTCATGAGCGAAAACCTGAAGCGCCTCACCGAGCAGGGCGTGTCGATCTGGCTGGACGACATCAGCCGCGAGCGCCTGCGCACCGGCGACCTGCAGTCGCTGATCCGCGACAAGTACGTCACCGGTGTCACCTCCAACCCCACGATCTTCGCCTCCGCCCTGAGCAAGGGCGACGCCTACGACACCCAGCTTCGCGACCTGGCCGTGCGCGGCGTGGACGTCGGCGAGGCGGTCCGGGCGATCACGACCTTCGACATCCGCTGGGCGGCCGACGTCCTGCGGCCGGTCTTCGACGCCACGGGCGGCGTGGACGGCCGGGTGTCCATCGAGGTGGACCCGCGCCTGGCCACCGAGGCGGCCGAGAAGACGGTCGCGGAGGCCCGGGCCCTGTGGTGGCTGGTCGACCGCCCGAACGTCCACATCAAGATCCCCGCGACGCTGCCGGGGCTGCCGGCGATCACGCAGACCCTCGCCGAGGGGATCAGCGTGAACGTGACGCTGATCTTCTCGCTGGAGCGCTACCGCGCGGTCATGGACGCCTGGCTGACCGGCTTGGAGCAGGCGAAGGCCGCGGGCCTGGACCTGTCGAAGATCGAGTCGGTGGCGTCCTTCTTCGTCAGCCGGTTCGACACCGAGATCGACAAGCGCCTGGACAAGATCGGCACGCCGGAGGCGCTGGAGCTGAAGGGCAAGGCGGGCGTCGCCAACGCCCGCCTGGCGTTCGCGGCGTACGAAGAGGTCATGAACAGCCCGCGCTGGCAGGCGCTGAAGGCGGCCGGGGCCCGCCCGCAGCGGCCGCTGTGGGCGTCCACGGGCGTCAAGAATCCCGAGTACCCCGACACCATGTACGTCGACCGGCTCGTCACCTCCGGCACGGTCAACACCATGCCGGAGAAGACGCTCGACGCGGCCGCCGATCATGGGAACATCGACGGCGACACCGTCCGGCCGCACTACGAGCAGGCGTGGAACACCATGGCCGCGCTCAAGCAGGCCGGCATCGACTACGACGACGTGGTGAGGGCACTGGAGGACGAAGGCGTCGAGAAGTTCGTCACCTCGTGGAACGAGCTGCTCGGGACCGTCGAGTCCGAGCTCAAGAAGGCGAGCTGAGCGTCCGGCGGCTCGGACCTGCTTCCCGGCGGCGCGCCGGGTAGGCCCTCGGCCTACCCGGCGCCCACGGGAGTGCCGCGCGGCGCCTCGGCAGGCCCGCCCTCGTGCGAGGAGACACCTTTAAGGATGGATATGTCTGTAACGTTCGGTGACGAGGCGGTAGCCGCGGAGGCTTCCGAGGCCGTGCGGAGGCTCGCCGAGGAGGGCGTCCCCGAGGCGCTGTCCACCGGCGACCCGGCGTTGTGGGGGCCGGAGGCCGAGAGCGAGGCGCGGATACGCCTCGGCTGGCTCGACCTGCCCACCACCTCGCGCGAGTTGCTGCCCGAGATCACCAAACTGGTCGAGCGCGCCCAGGCCGAGAGCCTGGAGCACGTCGTGCTGGCGGGCATGGGAGGCTCCTCCCTGGCCCCCGAGGTCATCTGCGCCACGGCCGACGTACCGCTCACCGTTCTCGACACCACCGACCCCGGCCAGGTGCGGCGCGCGCTCGCCGACCGCCTGGACCGCACGATCCTCGTCGTGTCCAGCAAGAGCGGCTCGACGATCGAGACCGACAGCCACCGCCGCGTCTACGAGAAGGCGTTCCGCGACGCCGGCATCGACCCGGCCGACCGCATCGTCGTGGTCACCGACCCCGGCTCTCCCCTGGAGCAGCTCGCGATCGAGTCCGGGTACACCGTCATCCTGGCCGACCCGAACGTCGGCGGCCGCTACAGCGCGCTGACCGCGTTCGGCCTGGTACCGAGCGCGCTGGCCGGGGTGGAGGTCGCGCGGCTGCTCGACGACGCCGCCGAGGTGCGTCCGCGTCTGGCCGAGGGCTCCGAGGCCAACCCCGGCCTGACGCTCGGCGCCGCGCTCGGCACCGCCGCCCTCGCCGGGAGCGACAAGCTCGTCCTGGAGGACGGCCTCTCCCCCATCAACGGGCTTCCCGACTGGATCGAGCAGCTCATCGCCGAGTCCACCGGCAAGCAGGGCAAGGGCATCCTGCCCGTCGTCGGCGCCGACCCGACCGAGGCCGAGGACGAGATCGTCGCCGGCGTCGACACCGAGGGGCACGTGCAGCTCGACGGCCCGCTCGGCGCCCAGTTCCTCATCTGGGAGTACGCCACCGCCGTCGCCGGGCGGCTGCTCGGCATCAACCCCTTCGACCAGCCGAACGTCGCCGAGTCGAAGGAGAACACCGCCCGCATCCTGAGCGAGTCCGGCGACGGCCCGCTGCCCACGGGCACGCCGGCGCTGGTGGACGGCCCGGTGGAGGTGTACGGCGAACTCCCCGCGCACGTCAAGGACCTCGCGGGGGTGTTCACCCACCTGCTGGAGCAGATCCCCGACCGCGGCTACCTGGCGATCCTGGCCTTCCTGGACCGCGAGGCCGCGTTCGACGTGCCGGTGCCTACGGAGGCGTCGTTCGAGGAGATCACCGACATCTGGGCCGCGCACGACCCGGCCAGCCTGCAGGGGCTGTTGTCGATCAGGACCGAGCGCCCGATCACCTTCGGGTGGGGTCCCCGCTACCTGCACTCGACCGGGCAGTACCACAAGGGCGGCCCGCAGAACGGCGTGTTCCTGCAGATCACCGGCGCCGTCGAGGAGGACCTCGAGGTGCCCGGCAAGCCGTACACCCTGGGAAGGCTGCAGCTCGCGCAGGCGCTCGGCGACCTCGACGCGCAGCGAGGGCGGGGACGTCCGGCCCTGCGCCTCCACCTCACCGATCGCAAGGCCGGCGTCAGGCACCTGCTCGACGCCGCACGGGAGGTTTGATGAACGCCAGCGAGCGGCCGGGCCCGGCCTCCGAGAACGGCACGGCGCGACCCGCCGAACCGGCCGGGGGGCCGTCGGCGGACGTGCTCGCCCGCGCGGCGCACGAGGCGGCGCGCGCGCAGGAACCCTCGACCGCCTCCGACGAGGCCGTGACCGCCGCGCAGGCCGTGACCGCCGTGACCACGCCCACCACCCTGGAGGTCGCCGAGGCCAACCCGCTGCGCGACCCGCGCGACAAGCGGCTGCCGCGGGTGGCCGGGCCGTGCGTGCTGGTCATCTTCGGCGTGACGGGCGACCTCGCGCGACGCAAGCTACTGCCGGCGATCTACGACCTGGGCAACCGCGGGCTGCTCCCGCCGGGGTTCTCCCTGGTCGGGTTCGCCCGGCGCGACTGGGCCGCGCAGGACTTCGCCAAGATCACTCACGACGCGGTCAAGGAGCACGCGCGCACGCCCTTCCGCGAGGAGGTCTGGAAGCAGATCTGTGAGGGCCTGCACTTCGTGCCCGGCGCCTTCGACGACGACGGGGCCTTCGACGCGCTGTCGATGGTGCTGAAGGAGATCGACGAGACCCGGGGCACGGGCGGCAACTACGCCTTCTACACCTCGACGCCGCCGAAGTACTTCCCGTTGATCATCGAGCAGCTCAAGCGCACCGGCCTGCACAGGCCGTCGCCCGGGGCGTGGCGCCGCATCGTGATCGAGAAGCCGTTCGGCCACGACCTGAAGACCGCCCAGGAGCTGAACGCGGTCGTCGACTCGGCCTTCAGGCCGGACTCGGTGTTCCGCATCGACCACTACCTGGGCAAGGAGACCGTCCAGAACATCCTGGCGCTGCGGTTCGCCAACACGCTGTGGGAGCCGATCTGGAACCGCGGCTACGTCGACCACGTGCAGATCACGATGGCCGAGGACATCGGCGTCGGCGGCCGGGCGGGGTACTACGACGGCATCGGCGCGGCCAGGGACGTCATCCAGAACCACCTGCTGCAGCTCATGGCGCTGGTGGCCATGGAGGACCCGACCGCGTTCGGCGCGGCGGCGCTGCGCCGTGAGAAGGAGAAGGTCCTGGAGGCCGTCACCCTCCCCGAGGACATGAGCCTGGCCACGGCCATCGGCCAGTACACCGCGGGGTGGCAGGGCGGCGTCCCGGTCAAGGGGTTCCTGGAGGAGGACGGCATCCCGCCGGACTCCAGGACCGAGACCTACGCCGCCGTCAAGCTGGAGATCGCCAACCGGCGCTGGGCGGGCGTCCCGTTCTACCTGCGCACCGGCAAGCGGCTCGGCAGGCGCATGACCGAGGTGGCCGTGATGTTCCAGCGGGCGCCGCACCTGCCGTTCAGCAAGACCGACACCGAGATCCTGGGGCAGAACGCCCTGGTGATCCGCATCCAGCCGGACGAGGGCATCACGGTGCGCTTCGGCTCGAAGGTGCCGGGCACCGCCATGGAGGTCCGGGACGTCAACATGGACTTCGCCTACGGCGAGGCGTTCCTGGAGTCGTCCCCCGAGGCCTACGAGCGGCTACTGCTGGACGTGCTCATCGGCGACCCGCCGCTGTTCCCGCACCAGCGCGAGGTCGAGTTGCAGTGGATGATCCTCGACCCGATCGAGCGGTTCTGGGCCGAGAGCGGCCGGCGTCCGGAGGGCTACTCGGCCGGCACGGGCGGCCCGGCCTCGGCCGACGAGATGATGGCCCGCGACGGGCGCGTCTGGAGGCGGCTGTGACCGTTATTTCCGCTGTGATCCGTCCCGCCGGCTCTTGGGAGGCGCTGTGACCAGTTTCCTGATGGGGAGCACCACGGCCTCCGAGATCGCCGCGCAGCTCACCCGCCTGCGCCACCAGGTGGGCGCGCCCGCCGTCGGCATGGTGCTCACCGTCGTCGTGGTGTGCGACGAGAGCAACCAGTACGACGCGGTCCGCGCCGTGTCCGAGGCCTCGCGCGAGCACCCGTCCCGTATCCTCGCGGTCATCCCGAGAGAGCGCGAGGAGGCGACCCGACTGGACGCGGAGATCCGGGTCGGGGAGCTGACGACGGGCGAGGTCGTCCTGCTCCGCCTGTACGGCGAGCTCACCGAGCACGCGGACTCCGTGCTGGCCCCGCTGCTGCTCACCGACATCCCCGTGGTGGTGTGGTGGCCCGGCGACGCGCCGCACGCCCCCGGCAAGGACCCGGTCGGCGTCTACGGCCAGCGCCGCGTCACCGACGCCCGCTCCGCCCCCGACTCCGTGGCGGCGATCAAGTCGCGCATCCACGGCTACACGCCCGGCGACACCGACCTGGCGTGGACGCGCATCACGCCCTGGCGCAGCCTGCTGGCCGCCGCGTTCGACCAGCCGGTCGGCAAGGTGCTGGACGGCTACGTCGAGGCCGAGCCCGGCCACCCGAGCGCCCGCCTGCTGGCGGTGTGGCTGTCGGGCAAGCTGGACGCGCCGATCCACGTGACCGAGTCCAAGGGCCCGGGCCTCACGGCGGTGCGGCTGCGGACGCGGGACGGCGAGGTCGCCGTCGAGCGGCACGACTCGCGGACCGCCACCCTGAAACGGCCCGGGCAGCCGGACCGCCAGGTGGCGCTGGCCCGCAGGCCGACCTCCGACCTCCTGGCCGAGGAACTGCGGCGCCTCGACCCCGACGAGGTGTACGAGGAGACGATCAGGGGCGTCGCCGGGTACGACGGCTTCTGAGCTCATGGTGGGCGCGTCCCGGCGTCCGTCCCGCGAGCATGGGACGGACGCCGGGACGTCTCCCGTCTCGCCGGGGCATCTTCAGCTTCATAAGGTTGGCAACATTCGTAAGGTTCGTAAGGACGGTTCTTCTCGTGAGTGTTCCCACGGTCCTGGTCCATCGGGACGCCGACGTGCTGGCCAAGGCCGTCGCCGCGCGCCTGATCACCGGCCTCGCCGACGCCGTGGCGGCCCAAGGGTCGGCGCACCTGGTGCTGACCGGCGGCACCATCGGGATCGCCTCGCTGGCGGAGGTCGCGGCCAACCCGGCGCACGACGCGGTGGAGTGGCCGCGCCTGGACATCTGGTGGGGTGACGAGCGCTTCCTGCCCACGGGCGACGCCGAGCGCAACGAGACCGGGGCCCGCCGGGCGCTGCTCGACCACGTCGACGCCGACCCGCAGCGCGTGCACCCCATCCCCGGGCCGGACTCCGGCCTGACCGCGGAGGAGTCCGCCGATCTGTACGCCGAGGAGCTGCGCAAGGCGTCCAGGCCCGAGGACCACGGGCCGGTGCCGTCGTTCGACATCCTGATGCTGGGCCTCGGCCCGGATTCGCACGTCGCCTCGCTGTTCCCCGAGATGCCCGCCCTGTACGACGAGCGCCCGGTGGTCGCGGTGCACGGCGCGCCCAAGCCGCCGCCGACGCGCATCTCGATGACGCTGCCGACGATCCAGGCGGCGCGTGAGGTGTGGGTGGTCGCGGCGGGCGAGGAGAAGGCGGGAGCCGTCCGGCTGGCCCTGCAGGGGGCCGGGACGTTCCAGGTGCCCGCTGCCGGCGCGCGTGGCCGGGTGCGGACGATGTTCCTGCTCGACCGGGCCGCCGCGTCCAAGATCCCGCCGGACCTGGGCCGTCCCGCCTCCCCTTGACCCCGGATCTGGGCCCGCCCTCGACGCCGTGCTCGCCGGGGATGTCAATGGCAGATTTCCCGGGACTCAGCCGTAGATGGCGCAGAGCAGGCGATTGTCGCCGTTCTGCCACAGGGTGCCGATCTCCCCGAAACCCGCCTCGCGCAGCGCGGCGACGTGGATCGACAGGTCGAGGGACTCCGAGCCGTGGTGGTCCGCGGCCGCGACCCTGCGCTCCCGCTCGTCGCGCAGGCCGCTCAGCACCGGGTCGGCGGCGGTCGCGTCCCACCACTGGCGCCAGTCCTCGGGCATGCCGCCGGCGAAGCGCCTCTGCGTCGCCCGGTCGTGAAGCGCGCGCTCCAGCTTGGCCAGGCCCGGCGAGACGTCGCCGACCGCGAGGTGGTCTCCATTGAGGAACAGGCCGCCGGGACGCAGCACCGTGGTCAGCTCGGCGAACATCGCGCGCAGCCCTTCCGCGGACAGCCAGTGCAGGGCCGTCGTGCTCACCGCCACGTCCACCGGGCGCGGCAGGCCTAGGGACGCGGCCCACCCCGGCCGGCGCAGGTCGGCGTCGGCGAAGCGCAGGCCGGGACGCCCGGCGTGGGCGGCCCCGCCGAGGGCCAGCAGCAGCGGGTCGGCGTCGACGGCCACGACGGTGGCCTCGGGGAGCCGGTCGAGCAGGCGGGCCGAGAGCGATCCGGGGCCGCAGCCGAGGTCGAGCACGAGCGGGTCGGGCCGCCCTGCGCCCGCCTCGACGGCGTCGATCAGCGCGGTGAAACGCTCCTCGCGGTCGGGCAGGTAGCCCTCCTGCTGGCGGTCCCAGCGAGCGATCCAGTCCTGTGCCGTCGTCCGCGTGAGAATGGACACGAAAGCCTCCACGTAACTGTCGTCTATCCTTTAGATAGTGACAGCGTAGAACCGAAGGATGTAACCGGTCAAGTGAACTTCAACAGTCACTCCGATGCCGTGGTGGCGGTGGCGGCATCCCTGGTGAACACGCTGACCCCGGGCGAGGCCCGCGGCCGGGCGTACGCGCTCCCCCACGAGGGCCCGGCGCGGCGCGCGGCGGCGGGCGAGGCGCTGGGTGCCGGGGGCAGACGCCCCCGGGAGGTCACCGACGCCGAAGCCCTGGCGCTCGCCGAGGTCGCGGCCGAACTGCGCGTCGTCTTCGAGGCCGTCGACGCCGGGGACGTCGACACCGCCGCCCTCCAGGTCAACCGGCTGCTCGACCGCACCCAGGCGCGCCCCCACCTGGAGCGGCACGACGGCGAGCCCTGGCACCTGCACTTCCACGGCAAGGGCGAGGCCCCCGGCGAGGACTGGGCCGCCGCGTGCGCGACCGGCCTCGCCATCGTGCTCGGCGGCGAGCTGTACGACCGGCTCGGCGTCTGCACCGCCCCGCACTGCGACCGGGTCTACGTCGACACCTCGCGCAACGGCACCCGCCGCTTCTGCTCGACGTCCTGCCAGAACCGGGTCAAGACCGCCGCCTTCCGCGCCCGCGCGAGCCGTCCCTGACCTCGGCGGAATCTTCCCTCGGTCACACATAGTGTCGGATCTTGCACGCTGGGAAAGGAGAGGAGGGGGGCGGATCAGCGCCGTGAGGTTCCTAGGGGGAAGAAGTGGCTGTACGGAGTGCGAGACGTACGCGGATCATCGCGGTGCCCGCCACCGCGGCGATCCTGACGGTGACGCTGGTGGGCGGCTGCGGCGGCAAATCCGCGACCATGACTCCGGACGCCGCGGTGAACACCGGCCCGGCGGTGGCCACCGGCCCGGCGGGGGTGGCCGGCAGCCCGGCGGCGGCGCCGACCGGCGGGGACTCCGAGTACAAAGGCGCGTGCCCGACCGAAGGCAACACGCGGCCGTTCGCCAAGACCCGCTTCGCCCTGCACGCGGGCCTCGCGCTCGGCGCGTTCCACCGGTACATCTACAAGCCCCTGCGCGCCGGCGGGTTCAAGGAGGGCGCCGAGAAGCGCAAGCGCACGTTCGTCAAGGCCGCGATCGCGGGCGCGTTCGCGCTGCACGAGCTGAGGGTCGCCAAGGGCTTCGCCGCGGCCAACCCCACGCTGTGCAAGGCCGTCGAGGGCGTGAGCAGCAAGTTCCAGAGCCTCACCGACAAGCTCAAGGGCGGGACCGCCACCGAACGCGACCTCGACGCCAGCAAGTCGTCCATGGACGGTCTGCAGAGCGACGCGAGCAAGACCGGCTTCCACTTCAAGGAGCAGAACGTCACCATACCGGGGGCGAGCTGACCGGCCCCGGCGCCTCGCGCAGCGTCCGGCGGGGCGCCGCGCCTCGCCGGCCCCTCCGGCCGTTCTCGCGTCAGCCGAGCCGGGAGTAGAAGATGCGCTCGCTCCCGGCCCACCAGGGGGCTCCGGTCGACGCGACGAAGAGCTGACGAAGAGCTAAGGTGTCGGGCACACCGACCGGGAACCCGACCGCTGGTGGACCGACCATGCAGGCGGCTACTACCTGTGCAGTCAAACCGGGTGCAGCAAGAAGGTAAACCTTGCAGCTGCACGCACCAGACCCCGCTCGGGTCGGCCGAACAGTCCCGTCGGCCGCAGCCGGGCCGATCCAAACGACAGACCCTAGTCGACCCTGACCACGTACTTGCCCCGCACCCCGCCCGCCTCCAGTGCGCGGTGCGCCGCCGCTGTCTCCTCCAGGGGGAAGACCGTGTCCACCACCGGCCGCATCTTCCCCTTCCCCACCAGGCGGGCGAGGTCGTCGAGGAGAGCACGTCGGGGGTTGCCGCTGAAGAAGCGCACCCTGCCACGACCATGTACGGCGCTCGCCGCGATGGAGCCCAGCCAGGCGGCGGGCCGCGTCAGGTCGACGGCGACGGTGACCATGCGTCCGCCGGGCCTCAGCAGCCGCCGGAAGGTACTAAGGTCGGTGCCCACCGTGTCGAGGACCACGTCGAACAGGCCCAGTTCCGCCGGGGACACGGTCCGGTGGTCGACGGCGTGGTGCGCACCGAGCGTGCGGACGAAATCGAGGTTGGCGGCCCGGGTCAGCGCCGTGACCTCGGCGCCGTACGCCTGTCCCAACTGGACGGCGGCGTTGCCGACACCGCCCGCCGCGCCCCGTATCAGCAGCCGTTCGCCTGGGCGCAGCGCGGCCTTGTCGCGCAGGGCCGTGACGGCCGTGGTGGCCGTCACCGGCAGCGCGGCAGCGGCCACGAGGTCCAGCCCGTCCGGCACCCGGCCGAGCCGCTCGGGCCGTACCGTCACGTACTCGGCGGCGCTGCGAAATCCGGAGACGCGGCCCACGATGCCCCACACCTGGTCGCCGACCGCGACGCCGATCGCGCCGGTGCCTAGTGCGGCGACCTCGCCGGTGAAGTCCTGTCCGATGCCCTGCGGGAACTTCCGGCCGGTGAGGAGGCGGGACCGGCCGGAGCGGGCCAACAGTTCGCCGCTGTTCACGCTGAACGCGCGCACCCGCACGAGCACCTCTCCGGGGGCCGGTCCGGGACGTGGCACCCGACCCACGTACAGCACCTCGGGGCCGCCGAAGCGGTCGAACAGTACAGCTTTCATTTCGGGGGCGTCCATCGTTCTCACCTCGACAGTCAGCGGTCGTGCGGGGGGATCTGGGCACCGAGCGTAAGCTGCCAACCGGACGAGATCGTCCAATTGAGCCGGAGGTGAGAGACAATGGTGGGGGAATCCTCTCGGATCGCGGGTCGGAACGGGCTGCGGGCGGACGCCGAGCGCAATCGGCGGCGCATCCTCTCGGCCGCCCGCGCGGTCTTCGCCGAGCACGGCATCGACGCGCCCATGGCGACCGTGGCCCGACGGGCGGGCGTCGGCGTGGCGACCCTCTACCGGCGTTTCCCGACCCGGGACGCCCTGGTGCGGGCGGCGTTCGCGCACCAGCTGGACACCTGCGCCCGAGCGCTCACCGAGGCGCTGTCCGACCCCGATCCCTGGCGGGGCTTCCAGCGGCTGTTCGAGACGATCTGCGCAATGCAACGGGAGGAACGAGGCTTCCCGGCCGCGTTCGTCGCCGCCTTTCCGGACAGCTCGCGAGAACACGCGCGGGTACGGGAACGGGCCGAGCGGGACTTCGTGACCCTGGTCCGCAGGGCTCAGACGGCGGGCTCGCTGCGAGCCGACTTCCACCCTTCCGACCTCGCCGTGGCCCTGTTGTCCCACTGCGGCCTGGTCACCGCGCTGCCGGGCGATCGTGCGGCGTCCCAGCGTCTGGTGGCGTACCTGCTCCAGTCGTTCCGCGCCCAAGCGGCCCGCGAGCCATTGCCGGCGCCGAGCGCACTGTCACTGCGCAGTCTTCCGCTCGCGGCCGAGGGCCCTAGCCTCGCGCTTTCATGAGGCGGGCTGTCCGGTAGGTGGCCAGGAAAGCAGAAAGCGCTCTGACCAGCAAGAATGAGGATTGTCTAGGTCCTTGTCTCCACTGAGACCAGAGGCACTTCCCAGGTGAAGGTGCGACACGAGGTCGCGTGCGTGGACTGGACGCTCTTGGAGAGGGGGTCGGTGGTGTCGCCGACGACAGGGCAGTCCCGGGTCCGTGTCCGATGACCTGTCCCCGCCCGGACGTGCGTCCCTGGTAACGGCGAGGTGCGAAGCTCCGGGGAGAAGCCCACGGGCCGGGCGAAACAAGATCAGCGCTCTTCACGCCGATATTCGCGGGTCATGAAAAAGGGCGATCATTCTCGAGAAACCGAGCCGGTCGATCCCCGAGGGCGGGCCGGTCGTTTCCGGGCGCGGGCCGCTCGATCACCCGGAGTCGAGATCTCCGGGCGGGGTTTGTCGTGGGTACCTGTTACGGTCACGCGCATGCGAAGCAGTTACCTCGCCTGGGGCGATGCGGTGGACCTGTTCGAGCGGCGCGGCCTGCCGGAGGGGACGTACGAGAACCTGTACGAAGAGGAGTACATCCTGGTGCCCGGTCCCGTCTCGGTGACCGGGGAGCTCCCCCTCGACGAGCACGAGCGGACCCCGTGGCAGGAGGACACGCCCGACGCTGCCACCGGGTACGTCGTGGACGGCGACCTGACCGTGGACGGCAACATCACCGACGTGGACGACGGGGCCGCCGCGCTGATCGTCCTGGGGGATCTTCGGGCGAAGAACATCTACCTGGCGGGCGACACGAAGCTGATCGTGCTCGGTCACGTGACGGCGGAGACCTTCGTCGGCGACATGACCGAGAAGCTGGTGATGCTCCACGGCGACCTGCGCACCACCGTGACGATCTTCTGGAACGAGTTCTGCCCCGACCTGGTCGCCGGCACCCTGCACGGCAGGACTCTCGCCCCCGCCTACCTCGACCTCCCCACCGCCCCCATCGGCGGTCTCGTCGACCCGGCGCCCGATGCCCCGCTCAGCAGCCTCCTGGTCCCCGAACTGCTGATCACCGGAGCCCCGGGTCCCGACGACCTCCCCGAGATCGGCATCCGTGGCCCCGCCCTGCGTGACCACCTCCTCACCGGCCTCCCCCTCACCAGAACTTCCTGATCCCCCGTCCGTTCCGTACGAACCCGCAGGCGTGCGCACCGTCGAACCGACCTGGACAGACGGTGCGCACATCTGCCCCCGATGAACCGAAAAGGAATTTCCTCCTGAAAACGCCCACCGCCCGGCGCACGGGGCGGCTCGTGCGGGAAGCGCGCGTACACCTCGGACCACATAGGTTATGAAACGGTCCAAGTCACGACGCGATCTATCATCGGAGGGGAAAGGGTGGGGCTGGAAATCCCGGTGCGCACGGCACGGGAACCGGTCGCGCCTGTTCCCGACGCACCGAACCATTTGGGGTGCTCTGTGCCGTCACACATAGCCGGGAGACCAGGAAGGCGCCGATGACCCATGCCTGAGACGCACGGCGGAGACCTTCCTGAGCTGCGAATTTTCGCCGAGGAGGCGCTCCTGCGGCTGGGGCGGGTCCCGGCCCACCCGGAACTGGACGCGCTCCGGCTCGCGGCCGAGAAACTGGCCGGCAAGATTATCGAAAACTCGGACAAACGGGTAAGAATTGGGTTATTCGGCGGGTTCTCCGTCGGCAAATCCCTCCTCCTCGGCACCGTCCTCGGCAACCCGCTCCTGCTCCCCGTGCACAATCAGGCGACGACCGCCAACGTGGCCGTGCTCCGGCTGACGCAGAGCGACGGGGACGTCGCCGAGATCACCGGCGCCCGGGCCGAGTACCTGAGCGACGCGGAGCTGTCCGCCTACATCACCCAGCTCCTCAACCACGCCGCCGAGGCGGCCGACCAGGCCAATGTGCCCAAGGACGAGTCCGTCCTGCTCCGGACGCTGCCGCACGAGCCGCGGTCGCTGCCCGCGCTCCAGACGTTCCTGAGCGAGCAGTCGGCCGCCCGCCCGAACAGCTCTCTGCCCGCCCTGCTCGCCGAGGTCGGCAAGCTGCGGGACGCCCTGGCGGCCGTCTCCCCCGGCACCGCCGAAGATCTCGACCAGGCGGCCTTGACGGAACTGCTCACCCAGGCGGAGGGCAGGGACGGCCCCCGTACGGCCACGGCCGCGATCGGCGTGCGCCGCGCCATGGTGCGCCGCCTGGTGCTGGAGGTGGCGGTCCCGGTCGCCACGTGGAACCTCGCCGAGCTGCACGGCGCCGAGATCGAGTTCGTCGACGTGCCCGGCCGGGGCGGCGGCGAGGACTGGGCCCGGCACGAGTTCCTGACGACGCTGGAGATCGGCGCCGTGACGGTGGCCCTGGTGATGTTCAGCGCCGACCGCGCCCGCACCGCCGAGCGGCTCACGCTCAACAACCTCATCTACCATTCCGGCCGCCTGCCCGAGGACTTCGAGGACTGCCTGTTCGCGGCGGCCGGCAAGTTCGACGGCCTGCAAGGGCTGCCCTGGCGCCTGCTCGCCGACGACGAGCGCACGTCCCTGCTGCCCTCGCCGCCGACCGAACAGCAGCTGTTCGACGCCGCCGGCGACATCCGGGGCGTCTTCACCGCCGCCAGAGAGCTGCTGCCGCCCGGCAGGGACGACCGCGTCCTGGTCATCTCCTCCCTGGTCTCGCTCGCGCGGGCCGCCGAGGACGGCCTGACCGAGCAGTGGGCCAAGGACGTCGTCGCCAAGCTCGCCCTGCGCAAGGAGGTGGACGAGGCCCGCGAGAAGGCCGCCGGCTGGGCGCGGGTCGGCTTCCCTCCGGGCGAGGCCGGCGCGGCGCTGCGGGCCTTCACCGAGGACGGCGGGATCGCCCGTCTCAAGGCCAAGCTGTTCGCCCACGCCCGGGGCCGCGGCCTGGACCTGCACGTCCGCGGGCTCGGCCGGGACGTCGCGACGCTCGCCGAGCACGAGCGCGAGCTGGAGAAGATCCAGGCGCGCCTCGGCCCGCTGGAGGTCACCGAGCGCGAGACGGCCGCCCGGCTGCGCGCCGCGGTGTCGTCCCTGTCCAACCACGTCAGTGACATGCGCGCCGAGCTGTGGGGAACCCTCGGCGACCCGCGCCACCGCCCCGACGGCGCGCCGTCCCTGTTCGACCGGATCCGCCAGGACGCGGCGAACGGCGTCGCCGAGTGGCCGCTCTGGCTGGTCCTGCTCGGCTCCGTGGACAACGGCATGATCGTCGTCCGCGACGTCCCGGGCGGCGGCCCCGACGACGATTTCGGCGATTTAGGCGACTTCGACGACTTCGATGACGAGGACGACGAGCCGCTCATCCCTCTGCCCACCGCGCCGGTCAACGTGCGGGACTTCCTGGAGCCGTACCAGGACACCTGCCGTTCCCTGTACGGCAGCGTCGGCGAGCGGCTGACCCGGGCGGTGACCGACTGGGTCGGAGGCTGGCGGCGCGTGTTCGCCGAGGAACGGCTGGTCGTGGAGGATGTGCTGGACGAGCCCCTGCGCGCGCTGGCCGCCGAGGAGGCGCGGCGCGACCCGGCGGCGCAGTACGTGCTCGCGCTCTTCCAGTCCCTCGACTGGCTGCTCGGCGAGAAGGCGCTGGTCACGCGCGTGGAGGGACGGCTGGCGTCGGTGAGCCCGCCCGAGGCGCGGGACCTGGACGCCTCGTTCCCGTTCGACCCGGCGCGGTCGCTGGCCTGGCATCCGGGCTCGCCGCGGCGTGGCAAGCGGGAGTACTGCGACATGATCCAGGTCTTCCGGCTCCGGCGCGATCTGGGCGAGGCCGCGTCCGGGCACGTGGGCCAGCACCTGGCGGCGCTGCAGACGCGCGCGTGCCGCGTGCTGGACCGGCGGCTGGCCGAGATCGGCTCCCGCCTCGTCTGGCCGGACAAGCTCTCGGAGATCATTGCGGAACGCGAGTCGGGCGAGGGCAGGGAGGGCGCGCATGCGTGAGGAACGTCCGGACGCCGGTGACCGGTCAGGCCGTTGGTCGGACTGGAGCGAGTTCTCCCGGGACCACACCACCTCCGACCGCCCGCCGCGACAGGACGGGCGACCGGAACCGGAGGCGTGGGTGGACGACGTGGAGCCGGTGACGCAGCCGTTCACCCGCCCTCGGACCTGGGAGGCTCCGCCCCCGCCCGTGGACGCCCAGGCGGCGCGGGCACCCGTCCAGGACGTCCACGCGCCCGTCCAGGACGCCCCTCCGCCGGCCCGGGACGGGGACACGCGCGCCCACGAGTTCCCCGGTCCCCGCCCCGAACCGGAGGATCGGGAGGCGACCCGCCGGCGCGTCCGGCAGCCGCACCCGGGCCTGGTCGCGCTGGACTTCGGCACCTCCAGCTCGACGGCGACGCTGTACGACATCGGCCGCAGGGACTGGATGCTGTTCTCCCCCCAGCAGCAGCGCCGGCTGGCGGGCGAGCTGGCGTCGCTGCTGCAGAGCGACCTGGGCGGCGGCAACCCGGCCCTGAGCACGGAATGGGGCGGCTTCGTGCAGAAGCTCGCCGAACGCCTGCTACGTCCCGGCATGGACGGCGCCGCGACGCCGTCGGCCGAGCGCCTGGTGGCCCTGCTGCGCTCGGACACCGACGTGACGATCGGCGACAGGCTCATCCTGGAGCTCGAACGCTCGCGGCCGCTGTGCTCGCCCCACCTGCGCCGCGTCCTCACCAACCGCCTCAGCGACGCCTACGACGCGGCCTTCCGCGAGCCGCCCCTGGACAGCCTGCGCCTGTTCCGCGTCGAGCTGGACCCGTCCACGCGCGCCAACGAGCTGAGAAGCGCCGCCTACGTCGTCCGCAGGCGTCCGCTGACCGTCTCCATGCTGCCGCCGTCCGAGGGGGACGACGCCGACCAGGACGCCAGGCGCGAGCACCGCGGGCTCAAGCAGCGGCTGGGCCGGCCGGACGCGCGCACCGGGCCCGGCGACGAGTTCGCCGTCGAGGACCTCATCGCGGGCGTCCTCGGCGACATGCTCAGGCGCACCGACGGCTACCTCGCCCGGCGCCGCAACAGCGAGGGCTTCGCGCCGGGCGAGGTGAACAACGTCCTGGTCACCTACCCGACGATGTCGCCGCCGCGGGTGCGGCAGGCGCTGCACAAGATGGTGGAGGCGGGCGGCGTCGGCCGGGTCATCACCCGCTTCGACGAGGCCGTCGGCGCGGCCATGTTCTTCCTGATGCGGGAGTTCGGCGGCGTCTTCGACCTGAGCGTCGAGGCGTTCGCCGCGCGCAGCCGGCCGGTGCTGCCGCCGCGCGAGAACGCGAACCGGGCCGAGTGGGAGCAGCACGTCCTGATCGTCGACATCGGCGGCGGGACGACCGACATCGCGCTGCTGAGGCTGGAGCTCGCCGACCGCACCCCGGCGGCGGGGGCGGACGGCGACCCGCACTACGGCCGCTACTACCGGCTCACGCCCTGGCTGCTCGGCACCACGGGAGAGACGCAGCGCGGCGGCGACTACCTCACGCTCCTCGTCTTCAACTGGCTGAAGGCGGTGATCGCCGAGCGCATCATCAGGATCTCCGGCGGGAACGGGCCCGCGGGGCACGGGCCGGATCCACGCAAGGTGATCGGCGTCTTCGACGACCGCTTCAAGGACTCCTCCGGCCGGTACGTCCCCGGGTCGCTGCTGAAGGCCATGCTGAGCCCCAAGCCCGGCACGCGCGAGACGGCCCGTGAGAACGTCCAGCTCCTGGTGCCGACGCAGTGGAAGGACAAGGACGGCGCCGAGGCCGAGCAGGCGCGGCAGGCGTTCGACCTGCTGTGGGACCTGGCCGAGACCGCGAAGATCGCCCTCGGCGGCGAGCGGCCGTACCCGCTTCCCCGCGAGGACGTCGACCAGATCATGAGCGCGCTCGGGTACGTCGCGACCGGCGACCCCGAGGAGGAACTCCAGCACGAGGACTTCGCCGCGCTGATCCGCCCGGTGCTCGCCGACATCATGCGCCTGGCCGCCGACCTGGTGCGCGGCCAGCTCACCGAACGGCACGACGCCACGCTGGACCGGGTCATCTTCACCGGGCGCAGCTCGCGGATGAACCTGGTCAGGGAGGAGCTGATCACCGCCTTCTCGGAACGGCAGCCCGACGAGCGGCGGCAGATCAAGTGGGATCCGAGCAGCGTCTGGATCGAGGACGAGTACGCCAAGCACGCCGCGTCCATCGGCTCGTGCTGGGCCGAGAGCCTGCGGCAGGAGATCCACCCCGACCCTCGCGAGGTGGAGGACCACCTGC
Organism: Sphaerisporangium sp. NPDC051011; assembly: GCF_040653595.1. Classification (NCBI taxonomy): domain Bacteria; kingdom Bacillati; phylum Actinomycetota; class Actinomycetes; order Streptosporangiales; family Streptosporangiaceae; genus Sphaerisporangium; species Sphaerisporangium sp. NPDC051011. The sequence continues at coordinate 270,712 of NZ_JBFAGG010000012.1, forward strand.
GGCGCGGCGCGGTGTGGCTGCAGATCGACGTGGAGAACCTGTTCTTCTTCCTGCGCGGCACCTTCACCGCGGGCGGCCAGACCGGAAGCGGCAGCGCGGGCACCACCCACCTGTTCGCCTCCGGCGACCGCCTGCCCCTGCTGGGCGGCGACGGGCAGCTCATCATCCGCAACGACCGGTGGATCGGCCTGACCGAGAGCTTCCAGGTGTACCGGCAGAAGAGCACGAGCGAGCCGGTGTACTGGACGTTCTTCCGCGTCGCCGACTACCTGCAGGCCAACCCCGAGCCGGGCTTCTCCTACTCCGAGGAGGTCTGGCGCACCGAGATCCGCGCGATGATCGAGGCCGACACCGACATGGACATGCACGTCCTGCTGTGCCGGGGCGACGCGCCGCACTACGCCGTCGGGTCCGGGCGGCACGCCTCCCTCGACATGCCCTCCGAGCACGGGTTCCTGGGCACGCCCGCCTCGATCGTCGTCAATCCCGGCATCCCGGGCAGCATGACGGACGGCGTGGGCAGGCCCCTGTTCGACCTGGGCGACGCCGACGGGCTGTTCACCAGCTCGTTCGTCACCGAGTCCGGGCCGGACGCGACGGTCTTCCGCGGCGTGTTCACCGAGCTGCCCCCGCCCGCGCCGTACGGCTGGCGGTTCTACCTGCGCCCGCACGCGGCGGCCCCGATGGACGGCGCACCCGATCCGTCCGGGGACACGCTGATCGCGACCGTGTCGCTGGACCAGGTCACGGGCCGGGACGTCCCCGGTGTGTCCCCGCGGTTCACCGTGAGCCTGGACGAACGCGGTCACCTGCGCGTGCACCGGGGCGACCCGCCGTTCCGGACCGCCTCCGGCCTGCGGGAGGTCGAGAACGTACCGGGCACGGTGTACCGCGCGCACATGTTCTCCGGCGACCTGGACTACCGCGAGGCCTACGACCCGTTCGCCGGAGTGCACTGATGGCGGACGCCGGCGGCCGGCTGGAGGAGCACCTGCGCGCGGTGCTCGACACCCCGGACTCGGCCCTGGCGACGCTGGCCCGGGCGGTACTGACCGGGACGCACGCCGCGCTGGTGTCGGGCGTGCGGTCCGCCTCCCCCGAGGACCCGGCCCGCGCGGCCTGCGCCGCCCTCGCGGAGGAGCTCACCACGCTGCTGTCCGGCCCGCCGGCGGCGCGGTCCCCGTCCCCCTCGCCGCCCGCGGCGCCCGCGCGGCGGCACATGGCGGACCCGGGCATCACTCCCCTCGGCGAGCTGGCCCGCGCGTTCATGGCCGACCCCCGGGTGGCGGACCACCTCGGCCGGTCGACGGTGGCCAAGCAGGCGGACGTCGACACCTGGCGGGCGCTGTGGACGGCGTGCCTGCGGCTGGACCCGGCGGTCGCCGACGACTGGCGCGTCCGGGCGTGCGCGGTCCGCGACGTGCACCTGTCCGGCGCGGGGGCCGCGACGTGGCTGGAGCTGCCCGGGCCCGAGCACCGCGTGCTGGTCGAGCCGGCGCCCGCCCTGGCCACGCCGGGCATCAGGGAGACGCCGGAGTGCCCGGCGGACCCGTCCATCGCCCGGGCGCCGGGCGGCGGCGTCGGGGACGGGCTCGCCGTGCTGGCCACGCGGGTCGTGCGGATCTCCCAGGTCGACCCGGCCACGTGCCACGCGCTGGAGGGGCTGCGCACGTCGGGGCTGCACCCGCTGGACGACCCGCGGACGTGGAGCGCCTACCGGACCGAGCTGACGCGGCGGCTGGCCACCATGGCCACCACCGTGGCCGCCGCCGGTGAGGCGTCCCCCGCCGCGCTGCGGGCGCACCGGCTGGTGGACGAGGCGATCTGCTCGCTCGTCCACCGCCCGCCCGCCCATCCGCGAAGCTGGTGGGGAGGCGTGGCCGACCGCTCCCGGCGCCTGCTGGAGGACCACGTCCGGCGGGCGCGGGACGCCGGGGTGGACACCGAGGTCAAGGTGCTGGAGATCCGGCCGTACGCAGACCTGCGCGACTACACGGGCAACCGGGACATCGCCTACCGCGCCGGAGACGCGCGCAGCGGCGAGATCCTCGCGTGCCTGCGCACGTGGCTGCGCGTCGCCGGCGACCGGCTACCCGGCCGCGTGATCTACGGCCGCGACTGACGCGGCCGGAGGCTCAGGACGGGCGGGGAAGGGGCCCGGGCAACGGCACCGTCGCGCCCGCGGCGATCCGCGCCTCCAGCACGCCCGGGTCCTCGGTATAGGCCAGGGTGGCGCCGAGGGAGAGCAGCAGGCGGCGCATGCGCGCGTTGTCCGAGAGCAGGGTGGCCTTGACCTCCGCGAACCCGAGGTCGCGGGCCTCCTGCAGCAGCATGCGGGCCAGCGTGGAGCCGAGGCCGCGCCCCTGCCAGCGGTCCTCGACCAGGAAGGCCATCTCCGCGATGCCCGGGTCGGGGCTGAACAGCAGGTTGGCCATGGCGACGACCTGGCCGTCGTACCCGGCGACCAGCGAGTGGCCGCGGTCGCGGTCGCAGAGCCGGTCGAACATGCGCGGCGGCAGCGACGGCATGGAGGTGAAGTACCGGAAACGGCGTGAGTCGGGCGAGCAGCGGTCGTGCAGGTCGCGGACGGCCTCGCGGTACAGGTGGGTCAGCGGGCGCACCCGCACCTCGATGCCGTCGCTGAGCGTCACGGGGCGCTCGGCGGGCATCGTCTCGGCGGGCGGCTGCGCCAGGCGGACGAGGGCCGCCGCGCGGGCGGACTCGGTGAGCGTGAACGGCAGGCCGATGCGGCGCAGGCGGATCGCCCGGCGCGGCGCCACGGGGACGGTCAGCAGCGTCGGGTCCGGCAGGTCGGACAGGTCCGCGCCGTACACCCAGCGCGCGTCGTCGGCCCGCAGCAGGTCGGCCAGCACCTCCGGCAGCCGCCACGGCGCGGCGCGCAGGCGGGAGGCGAGCAGCAGCACGCGCGTGGGCTCGTCGGTGAGCTCGTGGGCCGTCGCGGGGACGACCTGCACACGACGCCCGCCGGCCGCCTCCAGCGCCTCCCGCACGGTCTCGGCGGAGGCGGGGATGTCGGCGATGAACTCGTCGACGGTGCCGTCGGTGTCGGGCTGCACGCTCAGCCCGAGGATGTTGCCGCCTTTGGCCGCGAGCGCGGCGGTGAGGGAGGCCAGCCGGCCCGGCCGCTCGTCCACGGTGGTGCGGATCCGCAAAAAGCCCATTCAAAACCCCCTGGTGTCCGGATACCAGAGTGCCGCCGGACTGTTACAAGACTGCTACACATGGATGAGCCCGCCGTTTCGTTTACGTAGTTTGTTGCCGAACAGGCGTTTCCATGGGATACGCCGCGAATCGCCGAGGTTCTCCGTGGCCATGCTGCGGTCTTGCGACGGATATAGCAGGATAAGGCGACGTAGTCGCATCACCCGACCATCCCGACCACAGGCAGGAGGAGGGGTACCCGCCCCGCGGTGGCCCCGGATTCTTCGATGACCGATCTGCTCTTCCGCGGCGGCCCCGTGTTCACCCGGGCCACCCGCTCCGCCGGCCACTCCACCCCGAGCTTCGCCGAGGCGGCGCTCGTCCGCGACGGGCGGATCGCCGCCGTCGGCGACGAGAACGAGGTCCGGCGGCAGGCGCGTCCCGGGCACGAGACGGTGGACCTCGGCGGCAGGCTGCTCACCCCCGGGTTCGTCGACGCCCACATCCACCCGGTGCAGGCCGGGCTCGAACGGGCCAAGTGCGACATCTCCGCGGTCTACGGTCTACCCGCCTACCTGGAGAAGATCGCCGCCTACGCGGACGCGCACCCGGACCACAAGTGGATCGACGGCGGAGGCTGGGACATGTCCGCCTTCCCCGGCGGGCTCCCCCACCGCACGCAGATCGACTTCGTGGACAGGCCCGTCTACCTCATCCAGCGCGACCACCACGCCGCCTGGGTGAACACCCGCGCCCTGGAGATCGCCGGGATCACTGCCGAGACCCCCGACCCCGCCGACGGCCGCATCGAGCGCGACGCCGACGGCACCCCGAGCGGCGTCCTGCACGAGGGCGCCATGGACCTGGTCGGTCTGCTCACCCCGCGCCCCACCGAGAGCGACATCGACGCGGCGCTGATGGACGCCCAGTCCCACCTGTTCTCGCTCGGCGTCACCGGCTGGCAGGACGCGATCGTCGGCTCGTACGCGGGCTCCGACGACCAGTACCCGGCCTACATCTCCGCCGCCGCGTCCGGGCGGCTGAAGGCGCGCGTCGTCGGCGCGCTGTGGTGGGACCGCACCCGGGGCGCCGAGCAGATCGAGGAGATGGCCGAGCGCCGCGCCAAGTCCACGGGCCGCTTCCACGCCCGCTCGGTGAAGATCATGCAGGACGGGATCCCGGAGAACTTCACCGCCGCCGTGATCGAGCCGTACTGCAACTGCGGCCCCGACCAGCGCGGCCTGTCGTACGTCGACCCGGAACTGCTGAGGGGCTACGTCGCCGAGCTGGACCGGCGCGGGTTCCAGGTGCACTTCCACGCCATCGGCGAGCGCGCCGTGCGCGAGGCCCTGAACGCGCTGGAGGGGACGGACCCGGCCAACCGCCACCACATCGCGCACGTGCAGATCATCGAGCCGTCCGACATCCCGCGCTTCGCCCGGCAGGAGGTCACCGCCAACCTGCAGCCCCTGTGGGCCACCCACCACATGCAGATGGACGAGCTGTGCATCCCGTTCCTCGGCGAGGAGCGCTCCGGCTGGCAGTACCCGTTCGCCGACCTGGTGAACACCGGCGCCCGGCTGTGCGCGGGCAGCGACTGGCCGGTCTCCTCCGCCGATCCGATCCAGGCCATGCACGTGGCGGTCAACCGCACCGAACCCGGAGGATCGGTGCACGCGGACTACCCCACCGCCCAGACGCCGTTCCTCCCCCGGCAGAGCCTCGACCTCGCCACGGTCATGGCGGCGTACACGGCGGGCTCGGCCCGGATCAACCACGACGACGAGGCGGGTGTCATCGCCGAGGGCATGCGCGCCGACCTGGTCGTGCTCGACCGCGACCCGTACGCGCTGGACCCCAAGGACATCTGGACCACCCGGGTCGCCATGACATTCGTGGACGGCGAGGCGGTCTACGAGCGTCCCGCCTGACCGGCTCCCCGCGTCTCCCAAGGGCGCGGAAGGCCCCCGCGACGTCCGCGGGGGCCTTCCGTTCACACCTTGCCCGGCTCGCCGGGCGCGAGGTCTACCAGAGGGTGCGGTTGTTGCTGCGCAGCCGCTCCAGGGCCTCGGCGAGGATCGCGGCGCCGTCGGTGTCGCTGCGCCGCTCCTTCACGTAGGCCAGGTGAGTCTTGTACGGCTCGTTTCGCGGAGGCGCGGGCGGGGCAGACTCGTCCTGACCGGCCGGGAGACCGCACCGCGGGCAGTCCCAGTACTCAGGGACGGCGGCGTCGCTGGCGAAACTCGGCCGCGTCTCGTGCATGTTGGCGCACCAGAACGAGACCCGCACTCGAGGGGCCGCCTCGCCACGCTCGGCCTCGCCCATCGGGCCCGCGCCGACACGGCTACCACGGATCGCGTTGCCACTACCCACGGAAGAACTCCTCGCTAGATCGCCCCCGCCCTGAAGCGGGGGAAAGAATCACTGTCAGGCCCGGACCCGGGCGGGCGGCTTACGGTTTGAGGATCAGGCCCAGCGCGATGATGCACACGAACCAGACCGTGCCGGTGATGATCGTGAGGCGGTCGAGGTTCCGCTCCACCACCGAAGACCCGCCGAACGACGACGTGAACCCGCCTCCGAAGAGGTCCGAGAGGCCTCCGCCCTTGCCCTTGTGGAGCAGTACGAGCAGCACCATGAGAGCGCTCGACAGGATGAGGGCGATCGAGATGCCAATAGTCACCGGTGACCTGTTCCCTGTTACGTGCGCCGTAGCGCGACCTGACCTGCCCGACCTTCGCCGGGTGACGATTCAAAGTATCTCTTCGAGGGTACGTCGTAATGTCAACTCGCACCTCCGAAACAGCTCAGCTTAGCCCGACAATTCGCCAAATCGGCATATCTTGGCGAACTCGGCCGGGTCGAGGCTCGCGCCACCGACCAGGGCCCCGTCGACATCGGCCTGCGCCATGATGCCGGCGATGTTGCCGGACTTGACCGACCCACCGTAAAGGATACGGATGGCGGCGGCCACCTCACCGTCGTACAGCTCGGCGAGTCGCACGCGGATCGCCGCGCAGACCTCCTGAGCGTCTTCAGGCGTGGCGACCTCGCCGGTGCCGATCGCCCAGACCGGCTCGTAGGCGATGACGAGCGACTTGGCCTGGTCGGTCTTGACACCGTTCAGTGCGATGTCGAGCTGGGACAGGCAGTAGGCGACGTGACCGCCGGCCTGGCGGATGGCCAGGCCCTCGCCCACGCACAGGATGGGCGTGAGCGAGTGACGGTAGGCCGCCTGCACCTTGGTGTTGACGACGTGGTCGTCCTCGCCGTGGTACTCGCGCCGCTCGGAGTGGCCGGCCAGCACGAACGTGCAGCCGAGCTTGGCGAGCATCGAACCGGAGATCTCCCCGGTGTAGGCCCCGCTGTCATGGACCGACAGATCCTGCGCGCCGTAGACGATGCGGAGCTTGTCGCCGTCCACCAGGGTCTGCACGCTGCGCAGATCGATGAACGGCGGCAGCACCGCCACCTCGGCGCGGTCGAAGTCCTTGTCGGTCAGCGAGAACGCCAGCTTCTGGACGTGCGCGATGGCCTCGAGGTGGTTGAGGTTCATCTTCCAGTTACCGGCCATGAGCGGCTTGCGGGCGGTGCTCATATGTCGCTCAGTCCTCCAGCGCGGCGAGTCCGGGCAGGGTCTTGCCCTCGAGGTATTCCAGGCTGGCCCCGCCACCGGTGGAGATGTGGGAGAAGCCGTCCTCGGGGAGACCGAGCTTACGCACGGCGGCGGCGGAGTCGCCACCACCGACGACGGTGAACGCGCCCGCGGCGATCAGCGCCTCGGCCACGGCGCGCGTGCCGCCGGAGAACGCGTCGAACTCGAACACGCCCATCGGGCCGTTCCAGAACACCGTCGCGGCGTCGGACAGCTTGGAGGCGAACAGCTCGCGCGTCTTCGGGCCGATGTCGAGCCCCTCGCGGTCGGACGGGATCGCCGTCGACGCGACCGCCTCGTGCTCGGCGTCCGGGGCGAACTCGGTCGCCGCGAGGACGTCCACCGGCAGGACGAGCTCGACGCCGCGCTTCTCGGCCTCGGCGATGAAGCCCCGGACCTTGTCGAGCTGGTCCTCCTGCAGCAGGGACTTGCCGACCTCGTGGCCCTGGGCCTTGAGGAAGGTGTACGCCATGCCGCCGCCGATGATCAGGCGGTCGACCTTGGCGAGCAGGTTGGCGATCACGCCGAGCTTGTCGGAGACCTTCGCGCCGCCGAGCACCACGGCGTACGGCCGCGCGGTGTCCTCGGTGAGCTTCTTGAGGACCTCGACCTCGGCCACGATCAGCCCGCCCGCGGCGTGCGGGAGCAGCTTCGGCACGTCGTAGACGCTGGCGTGCTTGCGGTGGACCGCGCCGAACCCGTCGCCGACGTACAGCTCGGCGAGGGCGGCCAGCTTGCCGGCGAACGCGCCGCGCGCCTCGTCGTCCTTGGACTCCTCGCCCGCCTCGAAGCGCAGGTTCTCCAGCAGCGCGACCTCGCCGTCGGCCAGGCCCTCGGCGATCTCGCGCGCCGATTCCCCGACGACGTCGGAGGCGAACTTCACCGGGGCGCCGAGCAGCTCGCCCAGGCGGGCGGCCACCGGGGCCAGGGAGAACTCCGGCGCCACCTTGCCCTTGGGACGGCCGAGGTGGGCGCAGACGATGACGCGCCCCCCGCGCCCGGCCAGCGACGAGATCGTCGGGACCGAGGCGCGGATGCGGCCGTCGTCGGTGATGGTGTCCCCGTCGAGGGGGACGTTGAGGTCGGCGCGCACCAGGACGCGCCGGCCCTTCACGTCAAGCGAGTCGATGGTCCGCATCAGAGCTGGGAACCCACCAGCTCGATGAGGTCGCCGAGGCGGTTGGAGTAGCCCCACTCGTTGTCGTACCAGCCGACGACCTTGACCTGATTGCCGATGACCTTGGTCAGGCCGGAGTCGAAGATGCAGGACGCCGGGTCGGTGACGATGTCGCTGGAGACGATCTCGTCGGCGGTGTAGCTGAGGATGCCGCGCAGCGGGCCCTCGGCGGCGGCCTTCAGCGCCGCGTTGACCTCCTCGACGGTGGTCTCGCGGGCGACCTCGACGGTCAGGTCGGTGGCCGAGCCGGTCGGGATCGGCACGCGCAGCGCGAAACCGTCCAGCTTGCCCTTGAGCTCCGGCAGGACCAGGCCGATGGCCTTGGCGGCGCCGGTGGAGGTCGGCACGATGTTCAGCGCGGCGGCACGGGCGCGGCGCAGGTCCTTGTGCGGGCCGTCCTGGAGGTTCTGGTCCTGGGTGTAGGCGTGGATGGTCGTCATCAGGCCCTTTTCGATGCCGAAGGTGTCGTTGATGACCTTCGCCATGGGGGCCAGGCAGTTGGTGGTGCAGGAGGCGTTGGAGATGATCGTGTGCGACGCCGCGTCGTACTTGTCGTGGTTGACGCCCATCACGATGGTGATGTCCTCACCCTTGGCGGGCGCGGAAATGATGACCTTCTTGGCGCCGTTCTCGGCGTGCACCCTGGCCTTGGCGGCATCGGTGAACAGGCCCGTGGACTCAAGGACGACGTCGACACCCAGGTCGCCCCACGGCAGCTTGGCGGGGTCGCGCTCGGCGAACACCTTGATGGCCTTGCCGTCGACCGTGAGGTCATCGGCCGAGCTCTTGACCTCGTACGGCAGGCGGCCCAGGATGCTGTCGTACTTCAGCAGGTGGGCGAGGGTGGCGTTGTCGGTCAGGTCGTTGACGGCGACGACCTCGATGTCCTTGCCGCTGGCCGCCACGGCACGCCAGAAGTTGCGGCCGATACGGCCGAAGCCGTTGATGCCTACGCGGATGCTCACGGAAACAGATCTCCTCGAACGTCGTACGCCGGCTCATGCCGGCGTCGTGGCGGGCTGAAACCTCAGATAACCCTACCGGGTGCCAATTGGTGTAGACCACCGGGCTCCACCCTTCACGCACCGGCCTTGGTAAGGATAGCGTCTCCCCTGGTCAAAGCCCTGATCAAAATTCTCCGCCACGCCGCCGCGCCTCACATCGAGGCCACCCGAAGGCCGTGATCCCCACCCGAACGCCCGCGCCCGGAACCTCCCGTGGGAGCGGTCCCCGCGCGCGGGCTCGGACCGCTGCCGGATTCCCCCAGGTCCCTGCCGTCCCTCAGGACCCGGCGGCGTGTCGCGCCACACCGTCCGCAGCCGGCCGGCGGCCGACCCCGTCGCGGCGGTCCGGATCAGGGGGCGAGCATGTCGGCGGTCAGGTTGGCGTCCGTGCTGGCGATGCCCAGGTCGGAGGCCCGTTTGTCGGCCATCGCCAGCAGGCGGCGGATACGGCCGGCGATGGCGTCCTTGGTCAGCGGCGGGTCGGCGATCTGGCCGAGCTCCTCCAGGGACGCCTGCTTGTGCTCGACGCGCAGCCGGCCGGCGACCACCAGGTGCTCGGGGGCGTCGTCGCCGAGGATCTCCAGCGCCCGCTGCACCCGCGCGCCCGCGGCCACCGCGGCGCGGGCCGACCTGCGCAGGTTGGCGTCGTCGAAGTTGGCCAGGCGGTGGGCGGTGGCGCGCACCTCGCGGCGCATGCGGCGTTCCTCCCAGGCCAGCACGCTGTCGTGGGCGCCGAGGCGGGTCAGCAGCGCGCTGATCGCGTCGCCGTCCCTCACCACCACCCGGTCGACGCCGCGCACCTCCCGCGCCTTGGCGTGGATCTTGAGCCGCCGGGCGGAGCCGACGAGCGCGAGCGCGGCCTCCGGGCCCGGGCAGGTGACCTCCAGTGACATCGAGCGGCCGGGCTCGGTCAGGGAGCCGTGGGCCAGGAACGCGCCGCGCCAGGCCGCCTCGGCGTCACACGTCGCCCCCGACACCACCTGCCGCGGCAGGCCGCGCACCGGCCGGCCATGGTTGTCGATCAAGCCGGTCTGGCGGGCCAGCGCCTCACCGTCGCGGTACACCCGCACGACGTACCGCGAGCCCTTGCGCAGCCCGGCGGGCGCCAGCACCAGGACCTCGGCCTTGTGCCCGAAAACCTCGCCGATGTCCTTGATCAGACGCCGGGCGGTGACATTGGTGTCGAGCTCGGCCTCGATGACGATGCGCCCGCCCACCAGGTGAAGCCCGCTCGCGAACCGCAGCAGCGTCGACACCTCGGCCTTGCGGCAGCAAGGCTTGAGCACCGCGAGCCGGCTCAGCTCGTCCTTCACCACACCCGTCATGGCCATGTGCGTGTGTCCTCCCCCATACAGACCCGTCTTCTGGTCGGAGCCGCCTCGTCGCGCCACGCGTGGGTGGCGGGCAGGCGACGCGGCTCCATCGGCCCCCGGCAAGTCTCTCGCACCCCGTGGGCGCGCTGACCAGGATCAACGCTTCCCACGGAAAATCTCGTCCAGGACCAAGGCAAGCCGTCGTGCATCATGTCTCGGCGAGCCGTCGGAGGCGGCGACGTCGGCCAGCACCAGCCGCGCGCCGAGGGCGTCGGCGGCCTTCTCCAGTTCGTCGCGGTCCCCGGCGGCCCGGTGGTCGGCCAGCACGACGTCGACGGTCAGGTCGGGGGCGTGCTCGCGCAACACCTGCAGGTGTTTGCCCGCCGAGAAGCCGTCGGTCTCGCCGGGCTGCGGGGCGAGGTTGAGCGCGACCACCCTGCGGGCGGAGGTGCCGTGCAGCGCCTCGGCGAGCCGGGGCACCTTGAAGTGCGGCATCACGCTGGTGAACCACGAGCCGGGGCCGAACACCACCCAGTCGGCCTCCGCCACCGCCTCAACGGCCTCGGGGCAGGCGGGCGGGTCCGCGGGCACCAGGGAGATCGCCTGGACGTTGCCCGGGGTCAGCGCGCAGGCCACCTGGCCGCGGACGACCGTCACCCGGCCGTCCAGCTCGACCTCGGCCTCGATGTCGATCGGCACCGACGCCATCGGCAGCACCCGGCCGTGCGCCCCGAGCAGGCGCCCCACCCAGTCGAGGCCCGCCACGGGATCGCCGAGCAGCTCCCACAGCGCCACGATCAGCAGATTACCGACCGCGTGCCCGTGTAACTCGCCCTCGCTGCGGAAGCGGTGCTGGACGACCTTGCTCCAGGTCTGGCCCCAGTCGTCGTCCCCGCACAGCGCCGCGAGCGCCATGCGCAGGTCGCCGGGCGGGAGCACGCCGAGTTCGCGCCTCAGACGGCCGCTGGAGCCCCCGTCGTCGGCGACCGTCACCACGGCCGTCAGCTCGCTCGTCACCCTGCGCAGGGCCGACAGAGAGGCGTACAGGCCGTGCCCACCGCCGAACGCGACCACCTTGGCGCCCTGGCCCACGCGATCTCCTCTCGGTTCCGAGCGACGGCCCCGCCGAGGCCACCCCTCACCCTCACCGCCCGCCACCGGGCCCGACCCTCCGGCGCCCCCAGCGCCCGCCATCCCGCCCTCATCGGGACCCGACGGCCGCCCCCGTGAGGCCCCCGCACCGGCGACGCCCTGCCCGGCGTCACGCGCGGGGCCGGCGGAAAAGCCCGCGCCACCGGCGACGGCAGGCCCCCAGGCGACGGCAGCGCCGCGAGAAGCAGGAAAGGCCGTGCCACGGCCAACGCCGCGCCCCCAGGCGACGGCGGCGCGACGAGAAACGGCGGGCCCCACGCGACAGCGGCACCGCGAGAAACGACAGGCCCCCAGGCGACGGCACGGCCGCGGGAAACGGCCGCATCGGAGGAAACCGCGGCACCAGGGGAGAGCCCGCTCGGCCCGGGCGCCCCGACGGGGATCGACCCGGCGGGCAGTAGAGCGTGCCAACGGGCGCGGGCGCGCGGGAACGGCGGACAGAGGGGACCTTCGCCGCCCTCTTCCCCGGCGTCATCGACGGGGCGCCCGCCCAGGGCCTCACCCTGGGACGTGCCCGGCGACGCCCCGCTCTCGTCGCTCACTCGCGGCCCACATCCCGATGGCTCACCTGCACTTCCATGCCGCGCTCGCGCAACCGGGCGCCGATCTGCTCGGACATGGCCACGCTGCGGTGCTTGCCACCCGTGCAGCCCACGGCGAGGGTGGCATACCCCTTGCCCTCGCGGACGTATCCGGCGGCCACGACACCCAGCACCTCCTCGTAGGCGTCCAGGAACTCCTTGGCGCCCGGCTGGCTGAGAACGTAGTCGCGCACGGGGGTGTCGAGGCCGTTCATCGCGCGCAGCTCGGGCACCCAGTGGGGGTTCGGCAGGAAACGGCAGTCGACCACCAGGTCGGCGTCGACCGGCAGGCCGTACTTGAAGCCGAAGGACACCACGTTGACCCGCAGGCCGGGGCGGTCCTCGCCACCGAAGAACGAGATGATCTTCCCGCGCAGCTCGTGCACGTTGAGCGAGGACGTGTCGATGACCAGGTCGGCGTTGGCGCGGACCTCCCGCAGGATGCCGCGCTCGCGGGCGATGCCGTCGACCAGTCGGCCCTCCCCCTGGAGCGGGTGGGGACGCCGGACGTTCTCGAAGCGGCGGACGAGCCCTTCGTCGCCGGCCTCCAGGAACACCACCCGGACGGCGACGCCGCGCGCCTCGAGTTCCTCGATGGCGGAGTTGAGGTCGGTGGTGAACGCCAGGCTGCGCACGTCCACGACGGCGGCGACCTTGTCGGTGGCGAGCTTGACCCGCCCGGCCTCCTCGGCCATGGCGAACAGCATGCCCGGCGGCAGGTTGTCGATGACGAACCAGCCGAGGTCTTCCAGGGCCTTGGCCGCCGTACTGCGCCCGGCCCCGGACATTCCGGTCACGATGACGAACGCGGTGTCCCCCGCCGCGCGCCGCTCCCCCGGCGGGTGGACCGCGCCATGACCGCCGTACGCCGTTCCGGAGCCCTCCGCGGAGGCCGGCGGCACGCCGACGTCCGGCCGGTCGCCCGGCAGCGGGACGACGTCCTGGCCGGCCTCCGGCGACGCCGGAACGCCCCGGGCGCCGTGCGGCGGCGCGGGCGTCGCGCCCGGCGCCGACGGCCCGGTGCCGTGGTCGTCGTCGTGCCGGTTCGTGTGCTCGTTCACGTGCCCTCCCCCTTCAGCGCCGCAACGATCGCCTCGGCCGTGGACAGGCCGATGCCGGGAACCTCGCGGATCTCGTCGACCGTGGCCCCGCGTAACCGCTTGACGGATCCGAAGCGCTTCAGCAGAGCCTGCTTGCGCGCCGCGCCGAGCCCGCGAATCTCGTCCAGAGCACTCTCTTTGAGCGACTTCGCGCGTTTGGATCGATGGTAGGTGATGGCGAATCGGTGGGCCTCATCGCGCACCCTCTGGAGAAGATAAAGGCCTTCGCTGCTGCGGGGCAGGATGACCGGCTGGTCGTCGCCGGGAAGCCAGACCTCCTCCAGCCGCTTGGCCAGCCCGCTGACGGCGACGTCGTCGACGCCGAGCTCGTCGAGCGCCCGCTGGGCCGCCGCCACCTGAGCCGGGCCGCCGTCGACCACGACCAGGTTGGGCGGATAGGCGAACTTGCGCGGCCTGCCGGTCTCGGGGTCGATCGGCTCGGGGTCGAGCTCGCCGACGGAGGAGCGCTCCTCCAGGTGGCGCTTGAACCGCCGGGAGATGACCTCGTAGATCGAGGCGACGTCGCCCTGGCCGGCCGTGCCGCGGATCGCGAAGCGGCGGTACTCGCTCTTGCGCGCGAGGCCGTCCTCGAACACGACCATCGAGGCGACGACGTCGTCACCCTGCAGGTGGGACACGTCGTAGCACTCGATGCGCAGGGGCGCCTGGTCGAGGTCGAGCGCGTCGGCGATCTCCTGGAGGGCGCGGCTGCGGGTGGTGAGGTCGCTCGCCCTGCGCAGTTTGTGCTGGGCCAGGGACTCCTTGGCGTTGCGCTCGACGGTCTCCATGAGCGTCTTCTTGTCGCCACGCCGGGGAACCCGCACCTCGACCCGGGAGCCGCGCTGCTCGCCGAGGAGCTCGGCCACCGCGTCGGCCTCCGGCGGGAGGGCGGGCACGAGGACCTCCCGCGGCACCGCCTCGGGCGCGGCCTCGCCGTACATCTGGAGCAGGAAGTTCTCGACGAGCTCGCCGGGCGCGGCCTCCTCGACCTTGTCGACCACCCAGCCGCGCTGGCCCCGGATGCGGCCGCCGCGCACGTAGAAGACCTGGACGGCGGCCTCCAGCGGGTCTTCGGCGAGCGCGACGACGTCGCAGTCGGTGCCCTCGCCGAGCACCACGGCCTGCTTCTCCAGCGCCCGCTGCAGCGCCTGGATGTCGTCGCGCAGCCGGGCTGCCCGCTCGAACTCCTCGGCGGACGCGGCCTCGCGCATCTCGCGCTCCAGCCGCTTGATGAACCGGCCGGTGTTGCCCGCCATGAAGTCGCAGAAGTCCTCGGCGAGGCGGCGGTGTTCCTCCTCGCTGACGCGACCGACGCACGGGGCCGAGCACTTGTCGATGTAGCCGAGAAGGCAGGGGCGGCCGATCTGGCCGGCGCGTTTGAACACCCCGGCCGAGCAGGTGCGCACCGGGAACACGCGCAGCAGCAGGTCGACGGTCTCGCGGATCGCCCAGGCGTGGGAATAGGGACCGAAATAGCGGGTGCCCTTGCGCTTGGCGCCGCGCATCACCTGAACCCGCGGGTAGTCCTCCCCCATGGTGACGGCGAGGAAGGGATAGGACTTGTCGTCGCGGTATTTGACGTTGAATCGGGGGTCGAACTCCTTGATCCAGGAATATTCGAGCTGGAGGGCCTCGACCTCCGTGCCGACGACCGTCCAGTCGACGCCGGCGGCGGTGGTGAGCATCGTCTGGGTGCGCGGATGCAGGCTCGCGAAGTCGGCGAAGTAGGAGTTCAGCCGCTGGCGCAGGCTTTTGGCCTTGCCGACATAGATGACCCGGCCATTGGCGTCCCTGTACCGGTAGACCCCCGGGCAGTCGGGGATCGACCCGGGCTCGGGCCGGAAACTCAAGGGGCTGTTCGCGGGTCTCACCACACCTCAAAGCCTATCCGGACCCGCCGACAGAATAAGGCGATCGGACGCCACCCGGGGGTCCGGAGGCCGGACGGGAGGATCACCGGCGCCGCCACGTCCACGGAGGAGACGGCACCACCATCAAGGCCACCGCCCCCGGCCGGAACACGCCCCGGGCACGGACGCCCGCTTCCTCCGAAGCCGGCCGGATAGGCCGCGTGACCGGGGCCTTGGAAGGAGCGATCCCGGAGGCGGTGAACACCGCCGTTAGACCTCGCAATACGGATATCAAGGTATATGGCAGCAAATATCCGGTGAAATTCGGTCCCGGACATGACTACGGGCGAGGGTGAAGGGCATCGCCCCCTTCACCCCCGCCCGGCGACCGAGCCACTGGCGGCTAGTTCACGGCCACGACGTCACGCGAGACTGATCGAGTCGCCGTCGACCTTGAGCTGCTTCTCTTCGAGCGGCTGCTTCGCCGGGCCGGCGGTCACCGAACCGTCCGAGATGCTGAACTTGCTGCCATGGCAAGGACAGTTGATGGTGCCGCCGGACACGGCGTTGACCGGGCAGCCCTGGTGGGTGCAGATGGCACTGAACGCCTTGAACTCGCCGTCGTTGGGCTGGGTGATCACAACGTTCTGGTCCTTGAAGACCTTGCCGCCGCCCTTGGGGATGTCACTGGTCTTCGCCAGGCCGCCCGCTCCCCCGGCGGAGTCTGCGCCGGCCGGGGCGTCGCCCGCCGACGAGGAGGCGGGAGCCGGGTCCGACGACGAGCCGCCGCCCACCGTGGCCGAGGAGTCGTAGCCGCTGCACGCGGTGAGCACCACGCCGAGGCCCGCGCCGCCCGCACCGAGGATCATCGCACGCCGTGTGGTTTCCGTATCCGTCATGATCGCCTTCCTAGAGATCTCTTACCCCTGCTACGGCTCCCGCCGCGGGTTGGTTCAGCATGGGCCAGAAGCAACTCAGGAAGTATGAACAATTACGCGTAACGCGCGAGTCAAACGTCCCCCATGCCGCCACCAGGCACCGCAAGGGCCTATGATGCACGGCTTCCCCCTGTCAACCGGTGAGGCGCTCGCGGCCGTGAGGGGAGTCCCAGCCCCCCTGGAGCGGCGCCAGGTCGAAGCGCTTGACGCCCTCCGCGGGCGTGAAGGCGGTATGCCGGTACGTGGAGAAGTCGGTGGTGTCACGGAAGGCGGGGCGCTGGTAGAGATCCCGGGCGTAGGACCACAGGTGCGTGAAGTCGGTGAGCCGGCGCTCGCTGATACGGGCGCCGGGGTTGTCGGCGAGGTCGAAACGGGCCAGGGTGACCCAGAGCCGGACGTCGGCCTCGGTGATGGCGTCGCCGACGAGGAAACGGCGACCGGCGAGGCGCTCGTCGAGGCGTTCAAGGGCGGCCACGGTCTCGCCGCGAAGCCTCTCGTACTCCTCCTGCGTGGACGCCCCCGCCACTCTGGGGGCCGCGGTGTTGACGTCGCGCAGGATCTCCGCGTTGAGCTCGTCGATCTCGGCCCGCGACTCGGCGGGGTAGAGGCGGACGGAGGGGTCGGCCCACTCCTCGAACTGGGTGGCGAGGTCAAGGGTGATGTCGGGGAAGTGGTTGCTGACGATCCGGCCGCTCTCGCGATCCCAGAGGGTGGGGACCGAGATGTGGCCGGTGAAGCCGGGCTCGGTCGCCTCGTACGCCTGCGCGAGCAGCGTGAAGCCGTTCACGGGGTCGGCGCCGCGCCGCTCACGGAAGGCCCAGCCGCGGGCGTCGCGCTCGTCGTCGACGTAGGACAGCGACACCACGTCCTCGAGACCCGCGAGCTTGCGGACGATGGCCGAGCGGTGCGCCCAGGGGCAGTGCCAGGCGCTGTAGATGTGGTAGCGGCCGGGTGAAGCCGGGTAGCCGCTGGAGCCGTCGGCGGTGATCCGCCCATGGAAAGGGTAGAGCGCGTGGACGCCCTTGGGGGCGGCGTCGAGGCGGCCGGGTCCGTACGGGCCGTGGACCTGGACGTCCGCGGGGGTGGCGTAGGCGGGAGCCTGCTGTGCGGGAGTGTCGGCGGCGGCGGTCATAAGTGGGGCCTCCAGGATCGATCGTCCTACTGCGGGAACGGGTTGAGAGATTCCCCGGCATTCCTACCAACATTATGGCAAATACCCGCAACAGAGAAGAGGGACGAGCCGGCCGTGACCGGCCGTCGCCCGTCGCCGATCTGGACGGAGACGGCGCCCGACCCGGCCGCCCGGCGCCACGACGTCACGTCGAGCGACTCCGTCGGGCGGCTCCGGGGGCGGGTGCGCGGCCGGGCACGGACGCAGGCCGGCACCGGGCCCGCGCCCCCGGCACCCGGGCGCGCGGTCAGCCCCCGAGGATCTTGCTGAGGAAGCGGCCGGTGTGGCTCTCTTCGACGCGCGCGACCTGCTCGGGGGTGCCGGTGGCGAGCACCTGGCCGCCCCGCGACCCGCCCTCGGGGCCCATGTCGATCAGCCAGTCGGCGGTCTTGATGACGTCGAGGTTGTGCTCGATGACGATCACCGTGTTCCCGCCGTCGACCAGGCGGCCGAGCACGCCGAGCAGCTTGCGGATGTCCTCGAAGTGAAGGCCGGTGGTGGGCTCGTCCAGGACGTACACCGTGCGGCCGGTGGAGCGGCGCTGGAGCTCGGAGGATAGCTTGACCCGCTGGGCCTCGCCGCCCGACAGCGTGGTGGCGGGCTGCCCGAGCCGGACGTACCCGAGGCCGACCTCGTTGAGCGTCTGCAGGTGGCGCTTGATCGCCGGGATCGCGTCGAAGAACTCCAGGGCCTCCTCGATCGGCATGTCGAGGACCTCGGAGATCGTCTTGCCCTTGTAGTGGACCTCCAGCGTCTCCCGGTTGTACCGGGCACCGTGGCAGACCTCGCAGGGGACGTAGACGTCCGGGAGGAAGTTCATCTCGATCTTGATGGTGCCGTCGCCCGCGCAGGCCTCGCAGCGGCCGCCCTTGACGTTGAAGCTGAACCGGCCGGGAAGGTAGCCGCGGACCTTCGCCTCGGTGGTCTGCGCGAACAGCTTGCGGACGTGGTCGAACACCCCGGTGTAGGTCGCCGGGTTGGACCTCGGCGTACGGCCGATCGGGCTCTGGTCGACGTGGACCACCTTGTCGACCAGGTCGGTGCCGGTCACGCGGGAGTGCCGGCCGGGGACGGTCTTGGCGCCGTTGAGCTCCTTGGCCAGGGCGCTGTAGAGGATGTCGTTGACCAGCGTCGACTTGCCCGAGCCCGACACGCCCGTGACCGCGGTGAACACGCCGAGCGGGAAGTCGACGTCGACCCCCTTGAGGTTGTGCTCGCGCGCGCCCTTGACGGTGAGCTTGCGCTTGAGGTCGCGCTTGCGCCGCGCCACGGGCACCTGGATGCTCCTGCGCCCGGCAAGGTAGGCGCCGGTCAGCGAGTCCTCACTGGCGAGCAGGTCCTGGACGGTGCCGGAGACGACGACCTGGCCGCCGTGCTCGCCTGCGCCGGGGCCGATGTCGACCACCCAGTCGGCGGCGGCGATGGTGTCCTCGTCGTGCTCGACGACGATGAGGGTGTTGCCCATGTCGCGCAGGCGGATCAGCGTGTCGAGCAGCCTCTGGTTGTCGCGCTGGTGCAGGCCGATGGACGGCTCGTCCAGGACGTACAGGACGCCGACGAGGCCCGAGCCGATCTGCGTGGCCAGGCGGATGCGCTGTGCCTCGCCACCGGCGAGCGTCCCGGCCGCGCGGTTGAGGGTGAGGTAGTCGAGGCCGACGTCGAGCAGGAAGCCGAGCCGGGCGTTGATCTCTTTGACGACCCGCTCGGCGATGTGCATGTCGCGCTCGGACAGCGTGAGGTCGCCGAGGAACTTCGCGCACTCGCCGATCGACAGGGACGACACCTCGGCGATCGAGCGGTCGCTGACCGTCACCGCCAGCGAGACCGGCTTGAGTCGGGCTCCCCTGCAGGTGGGACAGGGGATCTCCCGCATGAAGCCCTCGAAGCGCTCACGGCTGGAGTCGCTCTCGGCCTCGGCGTGCCGCCGCTGCACCCACGGGATGACGCCCTCGAACGTCGTGTAGTAGGAGCGCTGCCGGCCGTACCGGTTGCTGTAGCGGACGTGGACCTGCTCGTCGTGGCCACGCAGCAGCGCCTTCTGCGCCTGCTTGGACAACCGCTCCCACGGCGTGTCGAGGTCGAAGCCCAGTGCGTGCCCGAGCGCCTCGACCAGGCGGATGAAGTAGTCGCTGGTGTGGCCGCCGGCCCACGGGGAGATGGCGCCGTCGCCGAGGGACTTCTCGGGGTCGGGGACGACGAGCTCGGGGTCGACCTCCATGCGGGTGCCGAGTCCCGTGCAGTCGGGGCAGGCGCCGAACGGCGAGTTGAAGGAGAAGGACCGGGGCTCGAGCTCCTCGAAGGACAGGTCGTCGTAGGGGCAGTAGAGGTGCTCGGAGTAGAAGCGCTCGCGGCCGGGGTCGTCCTCGGCGAGGTCGACGAAGTCGAGGGTGATCGTGCCGCCGGAGAGCTGGAGCGCGGTCTCGACCGAGTCGGTGAGCCGGCGGCGAGCGCTCTCTTTCACCGAGAGACGGTCGACGATGACCTCGATGTCGTGCTTTTCGTACTTTTTCAGAGTGGGCGGCTCTTCGAGCCTGACGACGGTGCCGTCGACCCTGGCCCGCGCGAAGCCCTTGGTCTGGAGCTCGCGGAACAGCTCGGCGTACTCGCCCTTGCGTCCGCGGATCACCGGGGCCATGACCTGGAAGCGGGTGCCCTCGGGCAGCTCAAGGACGCGGTCGACGATCTGCTGCGGGGTCTGCCGGGCGATGGGACGGCCGCACGCCGGGCAGTGGGGCTTGCCGATGCGCGCCCACAGAAGGCGCAGGTAGTCGTAGACCTCGGTGATCGTGCCGACGGTGGACCGCGGGTTGCGCGAGGTGGACTTCTGGTCGATCGAGACGGCCGGCGACAGGCCCTCGATGAAGTCGACGTCGGGCTTGTCCATCTGCCCGAGGAACTGCCTGGCGTACGCCGAGAGCGACTCGACGTACCGGCGCTGGCCCTCGGCGAAGATGGTGTCGAAGGCCAGGCTGGACTTACCCGAGCCGGACAGCCCGGTGAAGACGATCAGAGCGTCTCGCGGGAGGTCGAGCGAGACGTCTTTAAGGTTGTGTTCGCGGGCGCCACGAACGATCAAGCGGTCGGCCACAGCAGATCTCTCATGTCCGTTCATGATCCACGGCAGCCGAGCTAGGGCCACCTCTGACTAGTCGCCGCCACTCTAACGACGGGGTCCGACAGTTTTCTTCCGGTCCGGAAACGCCCCCGCGAGGAGGCGTGACCCCGGCGTACGCGCGGCCGTGAGGGTCTGACGCGATGATGGTGTTCATGACCGTTCTGGACGACCTTGGGACCGAACTCGACGCCGCCACGAAGCGGTTGCTCGCGACCGCGGCCGCGATGCCCGATCGGGACGTCACGGCCCCCTCCCTGCTTCCGGGCTGGACGCGCGGCCACGTGCTCACCCACGTCGCGCGCAACGCGGACAGCCATGTCAACTTGCTGACCTGGGCCAAGACGGGCGTGTTCACCCCACAGTACCCAACGCTGGAGGCCCGGGAGGCCCAGATCGCCGAAGGCGCCGGAAGGGCCGCCGCCGAGCAGCACGCCGACCTGGCCGCGAGCGCGGCCCGGCTGGACGTGGCCGTCCGGGACACGCCCCCGCAGGCCTGGCGCGCGACCGTGACCGGCATGACCGGCGACGGCCACCCCGCCTGGTACGCGCTGGTCCGCAGGCTCCGGGAGGTTGAGCTCCACCACGTCGACCTCGGCGCCGGCTACGCCTGGGCCGATCTGCCGCCCGCGTTCGTCCTGCGGGAGCTGCACGACACGGTGGCGACCTGGCCGCGCGCCGAGAGCCGGATCAGCGCGATCCACGCGGGCGGGCGCAGCTGGACCGGCCTCGGCGAGGGTCCGGAGCTGCGCGGGGACGCCCCGATCGTCCTGGCCTGGGCGACGGGACGCCTGGACGGCGGCCCTCGGGCGGCGGGCCTGGATTTCACGGGGCTTAGGCTGGCGGAGAGCCCGCCGGCGGCGCCGAAGTGGCTGACGAAGTCCGCGCCGCTCGGCCTCCCGCCGACGCCTCCTGAGGAGTATCCATGACGTACACCGGTGACGTGACGGCCGGCGGCCCCGCCGACGTGCGTGACCTGCCCGGCCTGACGATCAGCAAGATCGAGGTCGGGGACTTCGGTAACAACGCGTACCTGCTGCGGTGCCGCGAGACCGGTGACGGCGTGCTGATCGACGCCGCCAACGACGCGCCCCGCCTGCTCGAGCTCATCGGCGACCGTCCGATCAGCAAGATCATCACCACCCATCGGCACCAGGACCACTGGATGGCCCTGGCCGAGGTCGCCAAGGAGACCGGCGCCGAGATCGTCGCCCACCCGCTGGACGCCCCCGAACTGCCGGTGCCGGTGACCCGCCCGGTGGAGCACGGCGCCCGCGTCAGCGTGGGCGTGGTGACCATCGAGGTGATCCACCTGCGCGGGCACACGCCCGGCTCGATCGCCCTGCTCTACCAGGACGGGCATCTGTTCACGGGCGACTCGCTGTTCCCCGGCGGGGTCGGCAACACCCAGGGGGACCCCGCCCGGTTCGACCAGCTTTACACCGACGTGGTGGAGCGCGTCTTCGACCGACTGCCCGACGCGACCTGGGTGTACCCGGGTCACGGCAAGGACACCACGCTCGGGACCGAGCGGCCCGCGCTGCCCGAGTGGCGCGCCCGGGGCTGGTAGCCCTCCCGCCCCTGAGACGCGAACGGCCCGGCACCCGTGAAGGAAGGCGCCGGGCCGTTCGAGGCCTTGATCAGCCAGAGTACGGAGGGACTAGCGCACGCCCGCGGCGACCTTGCGCTCCTTGCGCTGCTCGCGCTTGAACATCAGGACGCGCAGCGGGATCGCCGACACCAGCGCGATCTGCATGCAGGCGCCGATCTGGATCAAGATGTCACCGCCGGCGAGGTCGGCCGCCCAGATGATCAGGCAGGTGACGTTGACCATGATCCACGCCAGCACGACCGCCGCCAGGTTGCCCTTGGGCTTGGGGTACTCGATGCGGCTGACCATGAGCCAGGCCACGGCGAAGACGCCGATAACCGTCGGGTAGGACGGCTGGAAGAGCAGCACGATGGATACCACGGTCATGGCCCCCATCGGGATGGGCAGGCCCATGAAGTCGCCGCTCTTGGTCTTCACGCAGGCGAACCGCGCCAGCCGGACGACGCCCGCGACCAGCACGGACACCGCGGCGCACAGCACCAGCCACAGCGGAAGCTTGTGGGAGAAACCCGCCCAGGCCACCACCATGAAGGCGGGGGCGAACCCGAAGCTGATCACGTCGGCGAGGTTGTCCAGCTCGGCGCCCATGGCCGAGGCGCGGAACCGCCGTGCGACGAGCCCGTCGAACAGGTCACAGGTGGCGCCGATCAGCAGCAGCACCACCGCCGTGGCGAAATAGCGCGGATCGGGGTGGAACTCGCCCTTCGACTGCTGGAGCTGGGTGATCGCCGACCACGCCAGCACGCAGACCGCCAGGAACCCGCAGACCGCGTTGCCGATGGACAGCGAGTCGGCGGCGGACAGCCGGAACGCCTTCCCGACCGGCCCTCGCGGCTCTTCGTCCTCGCCCAGGTCGTCCATGGACCATCCGGCGTCAGCCATGGTCAATGCGAGTCACTCCCGCCGTCGTCCGCTGCCCCACGCTGACCGCGGGGGCAATCCCTTCAGGAAGGTAGATGTCCACCCGCGACCCGAAGCGGATCAGGCCGATCCGCTCGCCGCGCGAGACCTTGGCGCCCATGCCCACGTACGGCACGATGCGGCGGGCCACGGCTCCGGCGATCTGCCACAGCTCGATGTCACCGAGGGCCGTGGCGAAGTGCCAGACGACCCGCTCGTTCTGGTCGCTGTCCTTGTTGAAGGCCGGGCGGAACCCGCCCGCCACGTGCTGGACGGAGGTCACCGTGCCGTCGAGCGGCGCGCGGTTCACGTGGACGTTCAGCGGGCTCATGAAGATCGCCACGCGGGTACGGCCGTCCGGCTGGGGGTCGACGCTCTGCACCACACCGTCGGCGGGGCTCAGCACCAGTCCGGGACCGAGGTCGCGCTCGGGATCGCGGAAGAACCACAGCATGGCGCCCGTCAGGGCGGCCAGCGGAGCCGCCGCGAGCACCCACGGGCGGGACCGCCGGGCCAGCGCCGCCGACACGACGGCGGCCGTGGCGGTGGGGGCCAGCCAGGGGGAAACGCCACGGGCCAGCCGCACGCGGCGACGGCCGTGGTTGGGCGAATCGTTGGACACAGGGAACCTTTGTGATGATTGCGGCCAGAGACCGGATTGTGACTTTATCGCCGAATGCTACCCAGCTCGCGGCTCCCGCATAGCGATATGGGACAAGCAAATCGGGTCATGCACCGTTTCGCTACCCTTGAGACACCTTCGCGGGCGCCGTCGGCTCGCCGGACCGCTTCCTGTCCAGCCGGGCCTTGATCAGGCTTGCCACGGTGGTGATGACCATCGTGCCGCCGATCACCGAGAGGGAGACCCAGATCGGGACCTCGGGCGCCCAGTCGACGCCACCGGCGTGCAATGCCTCGAGGATGAGCTTAACCCCGATGAAGCCCAGAATGAACGACAGACCGTAGCTGATGTACACCAACCGCTGGAGAAGGCCGCCCAGCAGGAAGTAGAGCTGACGCAGTCCCATCAGCGCGAACGCGTTGGCGGTGAAGACGATGAAGGCGTCCGTGGTGAGGCCGAAGATGGCCGGAATCGAGTCCAGCGCGAAGAGCAGGTCGGTGGTGCCGATGGCCACCATGACGATCAGCATGGGCGTCACCATGCGGCGGCCGTCCACCTTGGTGATGGCCTTGGACCCCACGAAGCCGTCTGTGGTCGGGAAGACGCGGCGCACCCAGCGCAGCAGGAGGTTCTCCTTGAACTCCTCCTCGTCGTGGCCGCGCAGCAGGTTGACCGCCGTGTAGATGAGGAAGGCGCCGAAGACGTAGAAGAGCCAGCTGAAGCGCTCGAGCGCGGCGGCCCCGACGAGGATGAAGAACCCGCGCATCACCAGGGCCAGCAGCACGCCGACCAGCAGCACCTTGTGCTGGTAGATCCGCGGCACGGCGAAACGGCCCATGATGATGTAGAAGACGAACAGATTGTCCACGCTCAGGCTGTACTCGGTGATGTAGCCGGCGAAGAATTCTCCGGCCTTGTCCGCGCCCTCCACGACGAACAGCCCGATGCCGAACAACGCCGCCAGGCCGACGTAGAAACCGACCCAGAAACCCGCCTGGCGCAAGGAGAATTCCCGCGGCTCGCCGCGGTCCACGATCCAGAGGTCGATGGCGAGAACCACCAGGAGCCCGCCGATGACGGCGGCCCACGCCCACACGGAAACGTCCAACACAAAACCTCCGGCCCGCGTCAAAGTGCCGGAGGTCTCTCCCGCCCGTGGCGGCGACGCCTCGGACCGGCAGCCCCGGGTCGGCCCATGGGGGCACACCGTGATGACGAGGCTGTCGCGAAGGGATACTCCCCCCCTCGCCGAGGAGTATAGGCGAGCACATAAGCCCTACCTAATCAGCCCATGAGCGCGCCGCGCGATCATGGGCACGGCGTCTGCGCCCCGACGGCGCCTGATCACGCACAGGGCCACTCCCGCGGCCGTGATGACGCAGGTCACAGGCTCGCGCCCCGAGAACGCGCCCCTACGTCCTCCGCGGCGCCCCCGGAGATGGATCTCACAGAATCAGTACTTCACCCGTATTGAGTGAAGTCGCCGGGAACCGCCCGTGCGGCCCCGATCACCCCCGCCCGCCCCGCAGCGCCCCGTACCTCTCCCGGACGGCGCGGACGGCGGCGTCCCGGTCGGGCAGCGGACGCGCCGCCGCGGCGGCCGACAGGCGCGCGGCCAGCCCCGGATCGGCGAGCAATGCCTCGGCGGCCCGCCGCAGCGCAGCCGCGTCACCGGCCGGCACCAGCAGGGCGGCGTCCCCGACCATGCCGGGCACCCCCCCGACCGCCGTCGCGATGATCGGCCGCCCGGCCCGCAGGGCCTCCTGCACGTTCAGCGGCTGCCCCTCCCATCTGCTCGGCAGGACCAGCGCGTCCGCCGCCCGCAGCAGGTCGGCGACGTCGGCGCGGTCGCCGAGCAGCCGTACCGGCAGACCTTCGGCGTCGATCCGCGCCTGGAGCACCCCCCGCAGAGGCCCCTCCCCGGCGACCGCGAACAGCGGGACCGGCCCGGCGTACGGACCTCGGGCGGCGTCCAGCAGGGTCTCCAGCCCCTTCTGCTGGGCCAGGCGGGCGATGGTGAGCAGGATCGGGTGCTCCCCCGCGCCGAGCTCGGCGCGGACCTCGGCGGGCGTCCGGACCGGCGGGCCGAGGGGCGGCGCCGGAACCACGGCGGGCGCGACGCGCCGCGCGCCGAGGGCGGCCATGCGCTCCCCCAGGTCGGGCGAGACGACCAGCACCTCGTCCGCCCGTCTCGCGACGACGCGCTCCAGCACGCCGTACATCGCGCCGATCATCCCCGAAGCGGTCAGCGCGTTGTGCAGGGTGACCACCAGCCCGGCACGCCGCCCGGCCGGCGCCAGCGCCGCCAGGGCTCCGGCGCGCAGCCCGTGGGCGTGCACGACGTCCGCCCCCGCCGCCAGCGCCCGCAGCCGCCGGACGGCGCGCAGGTCGCTCGCGGGACGCGGCCGATCGGAGATCGGCACCTCGGCGAACCGGGCGAGTCCGGAGAAGCCGAACGCCCGGTCGGTGCTCGCGGGACCGGCCACGACGACCTGGTCCCCCTCGGCGCGCAGCCCTTCGGCGAGCATGCGCACGTGCCGCCCGACCC
This sequence comes from Sphaerisporangium sp. NPDC051011, assembly GCF_040653595.1. Lineage (NCBI taxonomy): Bacteria > Bacillati > Actinomycetota > Actinomycetes > Streptosporangiales > Streptosporangiaceae > Sphaerisporangium > Sphaerisporangium sp. NPDC051011. Next base: position 296,609 of record NZ_JBFAGG010000012.1, read on the forward strand.
CGCCCGCGCTCGTCCCGAGCACCAGCAGCACGCGCAACGCCGCCTCAGCCCTGCCCATCGCCCTGCCCGACACCATGCCCATCGCCCTGCTCGTCACCACGCTCGTCAGCCATGCCCATCGCCCCTCTCATGCCCACGGCCACCGGCCGCGCCCGCGTCCGCACCTTGCCGGACGGCCCGCGACGGTGAGCCCCCATCCGTGTCGACGCCCGTGTCCGCGCTCGTGCCGGTGTCCACGACCTCGTCCCCCGCCCGTGCCGGGACTGGGTCTCGCGGCGGCCCGTCCGGCGCCGCCGGCGGCGCTCCGTCCCCAGGACCCCGGCGCCGCGCGAGCAGCGAGGCGAGGTCGCGCCGGTCGATCACGGCCGCGACCGCCAGGGCCACCGCCACCGCGACGGCACCGGCCAGCACGGCCACGCCCGCGTTCGCGGCCGGCCCGTGGACGGCGACGCCCGCGGCGACCCATTGACCCGCGACGAAACCGGCTCCCCCGCCCAGCACGGCCGCCAGCGCCGCGCGCGGCACACCCGCCAGCGCCCCGCCGCCCCGGGCGCGGGCGACGGCCGCGAGCAGCAGAGCGCCCCCGGCCGTCATCCCGACCGCGCTGCCGAGCGCCAGCCCGCCAAGCTTCCACTCACGGGGGAACGCGAACACGAAGACGGTCTGCGCCGCCATGACGACCACCCATCCGGCCACCGTCCCCCCGGCGGCGGCCCTGCCCCCGCCGGACGCGTACAGCACGCGGCCGAGGTGGGCGAGCAGCCCGTACCCGACCAGGCCGGGGGCGAACAGCGCGATGGCCCGAGCGAGCTCGACGGGGGCGATCTCGCCGCCCATGCCCTCCACGAACACCGCGGCCACCGGCGCGGCCACCGCCGCCAGCGCCCCCGCCGCGAGCCCCGACACCAGGAGCACGGCGCGCGTGGTGCGCGCGGACAGCGCGGCGAAGCCCTCCGGATCCGCGGCGCGCGCGGACAGGGCGGGGAACGCGCTGGTGGCGATGGGCACGGCCAGCACGGCGTACGGCACCTGGTAGATGGCCCAGGCGTAGTTGTAGCCCGGAAGCCCTCCGCCGCCGACCTGGCTGTTGGCCAGCCACACCACCATCGCCATGGCGACCTGCTGGGCGACCAGGGCGCTGAGGCCCGCGAGGGCCAGACGGCGCACCTGGGCCGCGACGCCCTCGGGGAAGCGCAGCGTGGGCCGCAGCGGCAGGCCGAGCCGGGACGCCGGCCCGATCACGGTGACCACCAGGGCCAGGACGCCGAGGGTCGTGCCGGCGGACAGGGCCAGCTCGGCGGACAGGGGCACGTCCAACGGGTCGGCGGCGGCGGTCCCGGCCAGCGGCGTGTACGCGAGGTAGGCGGCGATGACCACCAGGCTGGACACCAGCGGCGCCACGGCCGGGCCGACGAAACGGCGGTAGGCCTGGAGCACCCCGTACAGAACGACCGCGATGCCGTACAGCGGGATCTGCGGGGCGAACACCACGAGCATGCGGGTGGCGACGGCCGTGAGGGCCACTGAGTCGCTGCAGCGGGGGACATTTCCAGCGAAAAGCCCCATGACCGGGCCCGCGGCCAGCACCGTGAGCACGGCCAGCGGCACCAGGAGCAGCAGCACCCACGTCAGCAGGGCGGAGGTGATCCGCCCCGCCTCGGCACGCGCCTCGGGCGTCCGCTCCGCGCCGTGGCCGCCGCGGGACGACGCGCCGGCGATCACGGGGACGACCATGCCGGCGAGCGCGCCGCCCACGACGATCTCGAAGACGATGTTCGGCACCTGGTTGGCCGTGAAGTAGGCCGTGCTCAGGCAGTTGGTGCCGACGGTGCGGGCCAGGACGAGCTGCTTGCCGAAGCCGACCACGCGCGCGAGGATCGTGACGACCCCGATCACCACCGCGGCCGCCGCGACCCCCTGGCCCACCCGTTTGATCATCTGGGACGGCGGCCCAGCATGTCGAGGCGGTTCAGCACGGGGTTCCCGGCGATCACCTTGGTGAAGCTGACCTTCTCGGAGGCCGCGGTCAGCCCGGCCACCACGCCGAGCGCCGCCAGCCGAGCGGGACGGCCGAGCGAGGAGGCGGCGGCGACGCCGAGCAGCGCGCCGAGGGCGTTCGCGCCCGCGTCGCCGAGCATGGCGCGCTCGCCGAGGTCCTCGGGAAGCAGGGCGATGCCCGCGCCGAGCGGCACGGCGGCCAGCGCGGCGCCCGCCGGGGCGTCCTTGGCCAGCGACGCCGCGACCAGCGGGCCTCCGGCCAGCAGCCCCACCTTGATGGCGCGGCCGGGGCGCAGGTCGAACAGGTTGGCGAGGTTGGCCGCCCCGGCGATGAGCGCGCCGTCGATCAGCGTGTCGGCGAGCCGCGCCGCCCCCTTGGGAGCACGCGGCAGCAGGGCGGCGGCGGCGAGGCCGGCGGCGCCGATGCCGAGGATCTTCACCGCCCCGCTGGTCACCTCGCCCCGGGCCAGCGCGGTCAGGTGCCCCTTGAAGCCCTTGGACGCGCCCGACCCGCGCAGGTCGTCGTAGGCGCCGAGCCCCCCGGCGCTCGCCCCGGCGAGGACGGCGGCGGCGCGGACCCGCCCGGGCAGGCCCGGGACCAGGGCGGCTGCGGCCCCCGCGCCCGCCACGAACGCCGGGCCTTCGAGCAGTGTGATCGGCTCGCCGCGGTGGTTGGTGCGCGTCCAGGTCTTCTCGTCGCCGATCGGCGGGCGGCGGGTGAACGCGGTGTAGGCGGCGCGGGCGGCGACGGCGCCGAGGGCGGCACCGGCCAGGGCACCGAGCCAGGAGCGTTGGGCCACAGCGGATCCCTCTTCGTCAGGAGCACCCGGCGCGCGCCGGGACGCGTGGTCGTCAGGGCAGATCAGCCGCCCGCGCCCTCCGAGGAGGTGGGCGTGGGGGTCAGGGGGGCCGCTGGGGACGGGTCGGCCGCCACGGCGTCCGAACCCAGGCCGTACTGCCCGGCGTCCCCGGCCACCTGCTCCCGCAGAGCGTAGACCACCGCGGCCCGGCCGAAGGCCATATCGGCGTTGTCGACCGTGGAGACCTTCCCGGAGGCGTCCCCGTTCGCGCGCACCGCGGCCACGACGCCGGCGGCCGTGGAGACCGGGACCACCCCGGCCACGACCACGCCCTCGCTCGCCTGGTCCAGCCCGGTGGCCAGGGCGACGATGGCGGCGGTCTGCGCTTCGGCGTCCTTGCCCTCGTACGGGGCGGCGGGCGCCATGACCAGCGCGAGCGTGGCCCGCTTGCCCGGGTCGCCGTCCAGCGCGAGCATGCCGCCCTTCTCGAAGCCGTCGAGCACGCTCGTGGCCGTGGGGTCGTCCTTGCCCGCCAGCGTCTTGTCGGACGTCACGACGGCGCTCGCCAGCACCGCCGCGGCCTTGTCGTAGGGGGTGGCGTCGGCGGAGAACGTCAGCGGGGTGGGCCTGGCCGTGACGAGCTGGTCGACGGCGGGCGACGGGTCGGCGGTGAGGTACTTCTCGGTGATCGTGACCCGGCCGCTGACCACGGCGCCGGCCGCGGTGAGCACCTGCTGGACCGGCTCGCGCAGCTTGGAGTCGGCGCCCGGGGCCTCGACGATCACGACGCGCTCGCCGGCGAGCGTGCCCTGCACGAGCTGGGGCAGCCGCTCGGCGATGAAGGCGTCGCTGGCGCCGCCGCGCGTCTGCGCCTGGGCGATCTGGTCGTACAGCTCGGCGTTGGTGCCGCGGAGCTGCGCGGTGACCTTCTCCGTCGAGGCGACGAGCGGCGCGTTCAGCACGGTGCTGCCCAGCACGATGCCGATGGCCAGCGCGAGGAAGATCGCGACGATGGAGACGATGTGATAGCGGAAATCGATCACGAGAAGAGCCCGACCAACCAGAAGACGAAACCGTTCCAGGCGTCACGAAGCCCGTTCAGCCAGACCTTGCCCATCGGAGAGAACCACAGCACCACGCTCATGGTGACGACGGCGGTGGCCACCAGCAGCAGCAGCGAGCCGATCGAGATGCGGCTGCGGTAGAGCCTGCTGACGCCCTTGGCCTCCACCAGCTTGCCCCCGACGCGCAACCGGGTGAGAAAAGTGCTGGCCATGCCGGACCGGCCCTTGTCCAGGAACTCGATCAGGGTACCGTGCGTGCCGACCGCGACGATCAGGCTGGCGCCCTTGTCGTCGGCGAGGAGCATCGCGATGTCCTCGCTCGTACCGGTCGCGGGGAAGACGACGGCCTGCTGACCGAGCTGCTGCACCCGCTCCAGCCCGGGGGCGCGCCCGTCACGGTAGGCGTGCACGACCAGCTCGGCGCCGCAGCACAGCGCGCGCTCGGACACCGAGTCGAAGTCGCCCACGATGAGGTCGGGCAGGTAGCCGGCCTCGATCAGGGCGTCGGCCCCGCCGTCCACACCGATCAGGACGGGGCGGTACTCGCGGATGTAGGGGCGGAGGGTGGCGATGTCCTCCTTGTAGTGGTACCCGCGCACCACGACCAGGACGTGACGGCCCTCCATGGTGGTGCGGATGTCGGGGACGCCCACGCCGTCGATGAGAAGGTCCCGCTCGCGGCGGATGTACTCCATGGTGTTCATGGCGAAGTCTTCGATCTGGATCGACAGGCCCGCCCGCGCCTCGGTCATCGCCGCGCTCACGCTCTCGGCGGTGACCGGCTCGCCCTTGCCGACGAGCTCGTCCTCCAGGTAGACCTCGCCCTCATGGACACGCACGACGTCGCCGTCGCGCACCCGGTCGAACAGGTCGGGCGTGGCGTTGTCGATCAGCGCGACCCCGGCGTTGAGCAGGATCTGCGGTCCGAGGTTCGGATAGCGCCCGCTGATGCTGGCGGCGATGTTCACCACGGCCGAAGCTCCGCACGCGACAAGAGCCTCCGCGCTCACCCGGTCGACGTCGACGTGATCGACAATCGCGATCTCCCCCGGCCGCAGACGCTTGGTCAGTGTCTTGGTCCGCCGATCGATCCTCGCCACTGCCGTCACCCCGGGAAGGTCTGACGCCTTCCTGCGGCGGAGGCCCTGAACCCTCAAGGTCGGCACCTTCATCACGAACCATCCTGCCAGAGCTTGAGACCAAGATGGGCTCGCTTCACGGCGTGTCAGATTTGTCACTGCCCCCGGATCGCGGGCATCCGCCCCGCGATCACCCGATCTCCCTGCCCGCGGTGAGTCATCGCATACCCGGCGAAACGGGCGGGTCCGGCCGTCTTCGTCAGTCCGCCACCTTGTCGGCGGCGGCGATCGACAGCAGTTCCTCGGCGTGCGCGCGACCCAGCTCGGAGTCCTCCAGGCCGGCCAGCATGCGCGACAGCTCGCGCGCACGGGCCTCGTGGTCCAGCGCCGTCACGCCGCTGCGCACGACACGGCCGTCCCCGGCCTTCTCGACGACCAGATGCTGGTCGGCGAACGCCGCGACCTGCGGAAGGTGGGTCACCACGATCACCTGAGCCGTGCGGGCCAGGCGGGCCAGGCGGCGGCCGATCTCTACGGCCGCCTTGCCGCCCACCCCGGCGTCGACCTCGTCGAACACGAAGGTCGGCACCGGATCGGCGCCGGCGAACACGACCTCGATGGCCAGCATCACCCGGCTGAGCTCACCGCCGGAGGCCCCCTTGTTGAGCGGCAGCGCAGGAGCCCCCGGATGGGACATCATGCGCAGCTCGATCTCGTCGGCGCCCTCGGTGCCGAACTGGCCGCTCGGCGTGACCACCACGACCACACGGGCGTGCGGCATGGCGAGCGCGGCCAGCTCGGCGGTGACGGCCGCGCCGAAGCGCTCGGCCGCCGCGGTGCGGATGCGGGTCAGGTCGTCCGCCAGCTCAGTAAGGCGGGCGGTGAGCTCCTCGCGCTCGCGGGTGAGCTCGGCGATGCGGTCGTCGTCGCCCTCCAGCTCGGAGACCCGGGCGGCGGCGTTCGCGGCCCACGCCAGGACGGCGGCGGTGTCCTCGCCGTACTTCCGCAGCAGGCCCGTCAGCAGCGCGCGGCGCTCCTGCACGGCCGCCAGCCTGGCCGGGTCGGCGTCGACCGACTCGGCGTAGGCGGCGAGCTCGGTGGCGACGTCCGAGACCAGATAGCCGGCCTCGGCCAGCCGGTCGCCGATACCCGCCAGCGCGTCGTCGAACCCGCGCACGGCCTCCACCGCCGCGCGGGCGTTCCCGAGCAGCGAGATGGCGTCCTGGGCGCCCTGGGTGCTCGCCATGGGGTCGCCGAGCAGGGCGGTGTGGGCGGTGACGGCCGCGCTCTTCAGCGAGTCGGCGTGCGCCAGCCGCTCTTCCTCCTGCTTGAACTCGACCTCCTCGCCGGCCTTGGGATCGACCTTCTCGATCTCCTCCAGGCCGAAGCGCAGCCGGTCGGCCTCCTGCTCGCGCTCGCGGGCGCGGGTGGTCAGCTCGTCGAGGACCCCAGTGACGTCTTTGTGCCGTTTGTACGCCTGGGTGTAGGCACGCAGCGGCTTGACCAGCTCCTCGCCCGCGTAGCGGTCCAGGGCCGCGCGCTGGCGGCCCGGCTGGAGCAGCCGCTGCTGGTCCATCTGGCCGTGGACGGCCACGAGATCCTCGGCGAGGTAGGTCAGCGTGCCGACCGGCACCGAACGGCCGCCCAGCCACGCCCGCGAACGGCCCTCCGTCGAGACCGTGCGCGCGATGATCAGCTCGCCGTCCTCGACCGTGCCGCCCAGGTCCTCGACCTGCTGGGCCACCCGGCCGCCGGACTCGACGACCAGCGTGCCCTCCACCGACGCGCGGTCGGCGCCCGGCCGGACGCGCGCGGGGTCGGCCCTGCCGCCGAACAGGAGCCCGAGCCCGGTCACGACCATCGTCTTTCCCGCGCCCGTCTCGCCCGTGACGACGGTGAGACCCGACGAGAGCTTCAGGACAGCTTCATCGATCACGCCGAGCCCTTTGATCCGGACCTCATCGACCCGTGGCCGCACTGGGTCCCTCCCGCCGTATCGCCGCGCCGCCTCCCGATCGGGCACCTCGCCGGACCGTGTCGGGCATGGCTCGGTCACCTCTCCGTGCGGAGCCGATCCTACGCGGAAATCGCCAAGGTTTTCGATGACTACCCCCGCACATGGGCGCGACCAGGGCGTAAACCCCACACGGACCGGGAGCCGGGCTCGCGCGTCCTGGAGTGTCGCGGCGCCGCCCGGGTACTACGGGCGGACCCGGCCCCGCCAGCCCTGTACGGGCAGGTCGAACTTGGCCACCAGCCTGTCGGTGAACGGCGCCCCGGTGGTGTCCACATCGTGCAGCCGCGCCAGCCGGACGGGCAGCCCGGCCCGCCGCACCTCCACCCGCACGCCCGGCGGCAGGTCGAACCGGCGGCGGCCGTCGCACCACAACACCGCGCCCGTCGTCCCCGGAAGGATCTCCAGCGCGATGACCGAATTGGGCGAGACCACCAGCGGGCGGGCGAACAGGGCGTGGGCGCTGTTGGGCACCAGCAGCAGGGCCTCGACCTCCGGCCAGACCACCGGGCCTCCGGCCGAGAAGGCATAGGCCGTCGAACCCGTGGGAGTGGCGCATATCACCCCGTCGCAGCCCCAGCGCGACAACGGGTGTCCGTCGATCTCGGCCACCACCTCCAGCATGCGGTCGCGCTTCTCGACGCTCGCCTCGTTCAGCGCCCACGTCGAGGCCAGCACCTCGCCGTTGGCCCGGACGTTGACCTCGACGGTCATCCGCTCCTCGACCGTGTAGCGGCGCGCCACGACGCGGTCCACCGCCTCGGCGAGGTCGGCCATCTCGGCCTCGGCCAGGAATCCGACGTGGCCGAGGTTGACGCCCAGCAGAGGCGTACCGGCGGGGCGGGCCAGCTCGGCCGCACGCAGCAGGGTTCCGTCCCCGCCCAGCACCATCAGCACCTCGGCGTCCTCGGCCGCCGTGGGACGCGCGGGCACGACGTCCACCCCGGGGGCGGCGATCTCCTCGGCCTCCGGCTCCATGACGCGGACCGTGAAGCCCGCCTCCAGGAAGCGCTGGATCACCCGCCGCGCGCTCTCGACCGCCGGCTCGCGCCCGGTGTGGGCCGTGATCAGCACCGTACGCTTGACGGCATCCATGCTCGACTCCGCTCGTCCGGCGGGCACTCCGCGCACTACTGGGGACCTTCCGCGACGGCGCGCTCGATCACGGCGTCGAGATCGGCCACCGGCGCGGGCCCGGGACCTCTCCCGAGCCAGATGAGGTACTCGACGTTGCCCGACGGACCGGGCAGCGGGCTGGCCGTCACGCCGCGCACCTCAAGGGACAGCGCGGACGCCGCCGCCGCGACATCGCGCACGGCGCCCGCCCGCAGCACCGGATCGCGCACGACACCACCCGCCCCCACACGTTCTTTGCCCACCTCGAACTGCGGCTTCACCAGCATGACGAAGTCGGCCTCGGGCGCCGCGCAGGCGGCCAGGGCCGGCAGCACCAGGCGCAGCGAGATGAACGACAAATCGCCTACCACCAGGGACGGCGCCTCGCCCACCATCTCGGGCGTGAGATCGCGGACGTTGACCCGCTCCATCACCGTGACGCGATCGTCCGTGCGCAGCGACCATGCGAGCTGACCGTACCCGACGTCGACCGCCAGCACGTGCGCCACGCCCGAACGGAGCAGCACGTCCGTGAAACCTCCGGTCGAGGCGCCCGCGTCCAGGCAGCGGCGGCCGACAACGGCCAGCCCCGCCGGGCCGAACGCGTCCAGGGCGCCGAGCAGCTTGTGGGCGCCCCGCGAGACGTAGTCGGCGCCCTGCGCCGCCTCGGCCACCACGATCGCCGAGGCGGTGTCGACCTGTGTGGCGGGCTTGGCCGCCGTACGGCCGCCCACGGTCACCCGGCCCCCGGTGATCAGATCGGCGGCGTGCTCACGGGAACGGGCCAGGCCCCTGCGTACGAGCTCGCTGTCCAGCCGGGTGCGACGGCTCACCGCGCACGCCCGTGCCGCCACGCGGCCCTGTGGTTCATGTGGTTCATGTCGTACATGGTGGGGCCGGCCGGTGCCGCCGCCCTCACTGATGCCCGTTCCCGTTCCCAGGTACGGCGGACGCCTCGTCCACCGAGGCCAGGATCGCCTCCAGCCCCCCGAGCACTTCCTCGAACACCGCGACGTGCTCCCCCGCGGGAAGATCGCCGAGGGCGCCCAGCCTGGTCAGGGCGGCCGCCACCCGCGCCTCGCCGCTGCCCGTCCGGGACTCGCCGGTCTCCGTCATCCGTCTTTCCACCCACCCGCATCATCGTCCCACCGCCCGGCACCGCGCCCTGCCGCCGTCCTCGCGGCCCCCGGGCGCCGCGCCCGCGCCCGGTCACGCGAACCCCGGGCAAATCCCACTGCCGGACACCCTCCATTCCCGGTGTCGCTCTTGGTCGCGGCGCGGATTCCGGTCCATGATGGTGTGCTCAACGCGCAGGCGGACGACCGCCTGTGTCACAGCCGTCAGACCCTGACCGTATCGGAAGCCACGACTCGTGCGATGCACTTCTCTTCCCAGGCCGCTCCCGCGAGCCGAATTTCGCGTAGTACTCAAGTGAAACGCTACCTTCCGTAGGTCAGGAGCTTCGGCGCATGAGAAGGGGTAGGACGCATGGCGACCGTCGATGAGTGCCGGGCGGCGCTGGACAAGCTCACCGAGCAGTTCGGCGAGCTGGACGACGAGACCCGTACCAAGCACGTCGTCAACAGGAGTCTGAGCTGCCGCATCACCGACCTGGACGTGACCTTCTACGGCAGGATCCACCAGGACGGGCTCGAACCGTTCACCGACGTGCCCCCGCCGGACGGGCGGCCCGCCGAGGTGCGCATCCGCATCTCCAGCGACGACCTGCTCTCGCTGGTGAACGGCGAGCTCGACATGGGGCGGGCCCTGTTCGGGGGACGCGTGAAGATCGACGCCAGCCTCGGCGACCTCCTCCGCCTCCGAAAACTCCTCTAACCCCCGGGGACTGAACCCCGTTGACGCCCCGGGCCCTCTTGTCGGCCGGCTAGAGGCGGCTAGAGGTCCAGGGCCTCGACAACCTGTTTGAGACTGTCCTCCTCCACTGGCCCGCCGGTCGCGCGGGCCCAGGCGGCGGCACACGCCGCACGAAGGCCGTCCACCGGATCACCCACCCCTGTCAGCCGCAGGCGATCTCCCTCCCAACCGGCCGTCCAGCCCGCGCGGGTCCACGCGTCCCCCTCCTGGGCGACCGGCGCGGGCGGCAGGTGGAGGGCGGACAGGTCGGCCGCGATGTGCGTGGGGCGGTGCTCGGGCGGTGCCGTCAGCAGGTCCATCGGACCGGTAACGCCCGTCAGCACGAGCAGGCTGTCGACGCCCGCGCGCGTGGCGGCCTCGATGTCGGTGTCCAGCCGGTCCCCCACGATCAACGGGCGCTCCGCGCCGGTACGCAGCATCGACTCCCGATGCAGGGGAGGCTCGGGCTTGCCCGCCACCACGGGCGCGACGCCGGTCGCGGTGGCGATCACACGGGTCATCGCCCCGTTGCCCGGCAGCACCCCCCGGTTGGTGGGCATGGTCGTGTCCGCGTTGGCCGCGACGAACCACGCCCCCTGCCGTACGGCCAGCGTGCCCTCACAGAGCAGACCATAGGAAAGATCGGGTGAGATGCCCTGGGCGACCGCCACCGGTTCCTCGGCGGCCGTCGTCACCGGGCGAAGCCCCCGCGCCCGTACGGCCGAGCGCAGCCCCATCCCCCCGACCACCAGCACCGGCGAGCCCGGGGGCACCCGCTCCGCGATCAGCCGCGCGGCCGCCTGCGCCGAGGTCACCACGTCGTCGGGGGTGGCGGGCGCGCCCAGATGAGCCAGGTGTTCGGCGATGGCGGCCGGAGTGCGCGAGGCGTTGTTGGTGACATAGGCCAACCGCACCCCGGCGTCACGAGCCTGGACGAGCGCCTCCGGCGCACCCGGCACAGCCTGTCGTCCCAGATACACGACCCCGTCGAGATCGAGCAACAGGGTGTCGTAAGAGTCGATCAACACGGAGTCCATGCCCCTACTATGTCCGATCCAAGAATCCCAAGACCCACCCCCCACTGAACCGATCCCCGGCCTCCACCACCGCCCCCCTCCGGCTACGGCACCGCGCCGCAGACGTGTCAGGTCTCTCTCGCTCGGAGGGTGGCCCTTACCTGTTTGAGGGCCGACACATAGTCGCGGGAATCAGGGCGCATGGCCACCGCGATGGCCAGGGGTTCCTGGGCCGCCTCCATGTCGCCGGTGCGCCACAAAGCCATGCCCAGGCCGAAGTACGCGTAGTCCTCGGTGGGGTTGGCCGAGACGATCCAGCGGAAACTGTCGGCGGCGTCTTCGTAGCGCCGCGAATTGAATTGCGCCCGGGCGAGCGCCTCCCTGATGCTGCGGGAATCGGGCTCGGCATCGGCCGCCCGGGCCAGGATGGCCGCCGCCGCGGCCGGGCTGCCGTCCTTCAACAGCTTTACTCCGCGCTGAAACCACTCGTAGACATCACCCGCAGGAGCACTCGGCTCGTAGTCGGGGGATTCAGGCTGGCCTCGTCCCTGCGTCATTTCCTCGAAGCCTCCTTCAGGTGACCTGTGATTCCGGCTTTCCGACGAGCCGGTCAACGCAACGATGTCGGGGCTGTCTCTGAGTGGCCGAGGGCCTTATGGCACCATGCCCGGTATGGCGATTCCTGAACTGCCGTCACCGGACGGACTGGTACTACGCCCATTTCGCGGCGTGCGATTCGCCGTCGACGATTTGGCCGCAGTCACCTCCCCACCGTACGACCTCATCCCGCGGGAAGACGTGCAGCCCCTTCTTGACGTCCACTCCAACAATGTCGTGCGACTGATCCTTCCCGGCACCGACCAGCGGCGTTACGGCGAGGCCCGCGACACCTTGCACACGTGGCTGGAATCCGGCGTCCTGGCCGCGGACGACCTCCCCGCCGTCTACGTGTACGAACAGAGCGCCCCCGGTCTCGTGGTGCGGGGTCTCATCGGCGACCTCGCCCTCTCGGCCCCGGAGGACGGCATCGTCCTCCCGCACGAGAACGTCATGCCCGGCACGGTCGCGGACCGGCTCGCGCTCATGCGGACGACCGAGAGCAATCTCGAACCCATCTTCCTCCTCTACGACGGTAAGGGCGCCCTCGCGCCGCTCATCGACGACGTGGCCTCCACCCGGCCGCCTCTGGTCGACGTCCGCACCGACGACGACATCGTCCATCGCCTGTGGGCCCTGACCGACCCGGCCGAACTGGACACCGTGGCGGCCGGGCTGCACGACCACCAGGCTCTGATCGCCGACGGCCACCATCGGTACGCCACATACCTGGCGCTCCAGCGCGAGTACCGCGCCGAAGGGCGCGGTCCCGGGCCCTGGGACTACGGCCTCGCGCTTCTGGTCGACTCGACGGCCTACCCCCCGCACCTCAAGGCCATCCACCGCGTCATCCCCGGGCTTCCCCTGGCCGAGGCGGCGGCGCGCGCCAAGGGGGCCTGGCAGGTGCACGAGCACGCCCACGTGGAGGACGCCCTCGCCGCACTCGCCGCGGCCCGGGGACCGGCCTTCGTCCTGGCGGGCAACGGCCCGAGCCATCTGCTCACCGACCCGGACCCGGTCCAGCTCGACCACGCGATGCCGGGGTCGCGGACGGCCCGATGGAAGTCGCTCACCACCTCGATCTTGTCGGAGTTCCTCCTGCCGAAGGTCTGGGGACTGCGCGACGACGAGCGGACCGTGCGCATCGTCCACCACGACCCCCTGCTCGCCGTCCGGATGGCTCGCCGCGAGTCGGGCACAGCCGTGATCGTGCCGTCCCTGTCCGTGGAGGACGTGTACGCCATCGCGGCGGGGGGCGAACGCGTGCCGCGCAAGTCCACCTCGTTCGGCCCCAAGCCCCGCACCGGGTTGATCCTCCGCACCTTCGCGACCGGCTGACGGCCGGTTCGGCGACCGGCCCGCACGCTCTCCCATGCCGCCGCGGCCTTCCTCTACGGAGCGGCCGTGGCGGCGTGTGAGGGTGCCGGCAACTGGAGCCGCCGGCCCGTTGAGCACGTCCCTCCGGACGCTGACCGGTCAGGCGTGCACGGCCTGACCGGGGAGGGTGCCCGACGTCGCCTGGGCGCCGGGCGTGCTGGTAACAGCACGCCACGACATAACTACGATTCGCTAATCGAATCAGAAAGCCTTCGTACTCGGTGCACCTCGACCTCGTAGGTGCTCGACCCACCCTCCGGCTGGTTCCAGAACCGGTGGTGGAGGGCTCCCTCCACGCTGACCACGTCGTCCACGCCGAACTGCGTCACGACGGCCGCCACCTCGGATCCGAAGGCCACGCAGGCGATGCCGTCGGACTTCTTGTTGCTGGGATGACCGGGCGGACGCCGGACGGCGAGACCCCAGCTCGTCACCCGGTCACCGCTGGGCAGTTCCTTGCAGACGGGCGCCCTGGACACGCGCCCGACCAGCATGACCTCGTTGCGGTGCACCACATGCTCTTCCATCGGATCCCCCTCGATCACTCGAATCGCTCGATCGGGGCCCATTCTTGGGGTCGGGGACGGCGGAACGAGGGGCCGAGCGTCATTCTGTGGATAACTTCGCGCGCGCCAGACACGGCCCCCGCGCCGGCCGAGGTCGAAGGAAGCGGCGGCGAGACCGGCAGCGCACCGATCCGGGCACTGCCATTACGGATATATACAGATCGGCGCTCTCGGGTATGACGCGGATGGGCGGCGACGAAAAGGCCCGTTATTTCCCCCAGGCGGCGGGCGAGCAGGGCGAACCAGGGTCACATCGCGTCCCGGATGTGCCCTACGCTCGTCAGCGAACCCGCACCGACCCGCCGGCCTGCAAGGGAGTGATCTGTGGACAACGTGACACCGCTCGGCGGTGACGTCTACGAGATCGACACGCGGATGGCGGGATACACCGGGATCACGGCCGGCTACCTGATCCTCGGCGACCGCCCCTGCCTGGTGGAGACGGGAACCTCCACATCGGCGCCGGTGGTCCGCGACGCCCTCACTTCTCTCGGTGTGGGCCCGGACGATCTCGCCACGGTCGTGGTCACCCACATCCACCTGGACCACGCCGGAGGCGTCGGCGACATCGCCGGGTACTACCCGGCCGCCGAGATCGTCGTCCACGAGAAGGGAGCGCGGCACCTGACGGACCCGTCACGTCTCATGGCCAGCGCCCGCATGGTGTGGGGCGACCAGTTGGACACGCTCTTCGGCTCGCTCGCCCCGACCGATGCCACACGCATCAGGACCCTCGGCGACACCGGCTCCATCGACCTCGGCGGCGGCCGCGTCCTGGGGGGCCACTACTCCCCGGGCCACGCCAAGCACCACGTGGGCCTGCTCGACTCCGCCACCGGCGACCTCTACGTCGGCGACGCGGCGGGCGTCTACCTTCCCGAGAGCGGCGACCTGCGCCCCGCCACCCCGCCGCCCGACTTCGACCTCGAGACCGCGCTCCGCTCCGTCGCGCTGTTCGGCGATCTGCGTCCCCAGCGGCTGCTGTTCAGCCATTACGGACCGGTGACCGGCGTCGCCGCCACGCTGGAGCGGTCGGCCGAGGAACTGCGCATATGGGTGGATCTGACCAAGCAGGCGCACACGGCGGGCATGGACCTCGATCACGCGGTCGCGATGGTCCGGGACAGGACGCGCGAACGCTATGCCGCCCTGACCTCAGGCGACGAGCAGACGGCGGAGCATTTCGAGTTGCTCAGCGGCGCGCCCTCGAATGTGGCGGGCATCATGCACTGGCTCGATCTCGCCAAGCCGGAGTCCACCTGAACCCGTCCAGCCCGGCCACCGCTTAAACGCGGAGGCCGGGCTCGAATTTCCATGAGCATGCATAGGAACGATGCGGGGTGGGAACCATGTCTGGCGGGCGCCGCGCGCCTTCACGCTAGGCGGCGCCCACCAACTCCCCTCGCGCGCCTAGGCCTTGCGCTTGTCGGACTTGTCCGGCTTCTCCATGGGTTCGTCATGGTCATCGAGGTCGTCGCCCGAGTGCGCGGCGTTCACGTCGCCGAAGTCGGGCTCGATGAACGCCGGAGCCATCCCCGGCTCCAGCCGCACGCGCCCGCCGGTGGGCCCCAAGATGTCACCCTCGATGTCGTCGTCCTCGTCATCGACGTCCTCGGCGACGGCCGCGCCCTCGGACGAGGCTCCGGCGGCAGCGGGTTCTTCCCCGGGCGCTCCGCGCTCGGCGACAGGCTCCCGCGTCACCGCGGCGGTGGCGTTCGCGTTCTCGTCGATGTCCTCGGCGTCGTCTTCGGCGGCGTCTTCGACCAGGATCGCCTCGGCGGCCACGCCAGCACGGTCGTCCTCATCGTCATCGAGGTCGTCATCGGCGTCGATGACGTCGTCCAGGTCCTCCCCGGCCTCGTCGTCGACATCGCCTTCCGCGTCGTCGAAGTCATCGAACGACTCGTCGTCCTCGAGTTCCTCGACGTCCTCGATCACCGCGCCGGTCAGCTCCGCGTAGCGCTCGGCGGCGTCCGTCTCACCGTCCTCGTCGAACGCCATCGCGCGCTCGAACCAGTCGGTGGCGGCCTCCACGTGACCCGCCTGCGCGAGCGCGTCCGCGTAGGCGAACGTCAGGCGCGCCGACCACGGGCGAGGCTCCTGGACGCGCAGCTCCGGCAGGCGCTGCAGCGTGATCACGGCGGCGTCGTGCTGCCCGAGGTCACGCCGGGCCCCGGACTCGACGATCGCGAGCTCGATGCGCCCGGCCCGGTCGAGACGCTCAGCCTCGGGAGAACGCACCAGGTCGAGGGCACGCTCCGGACGGCCGAGGCCGCGCTCGCAGTCGGCCATGATGGGCAGGAACTCGTCCGAGCCGGTCAGCCGACGCGCCGCCCGTAGATCGCTGAGGGCCTCCGCGTACTGGCCGGCGCGGTATGCCGCCAGGCCGACCGCCTCACGCACGACCCCGATGCGGGCCGCGAATCTGCGCGCGACCTTCGCGTGCTCGTAGGCCAGTGCCGGATCATCGTCACCCAACGCGCGCTCTGCGGCCACCAGGTGACTGGCGATCTTGTCCGCGAGGTCGTTCGGGAGAGCGCGCAGCTCGTCCCGGATCTCCTTGTCCAGCTCGTCAGGCGTGATGTCGGGCGCGAGCTCGGGAATGGGGGCCTGCTCCTCCCGCGCCGCACGCGGGGTCTCACGATCGAAGGGCCGGCCACGCTCACGGCCGTACCGCGCACGGGTGCCGCCGCCCTCGGACTGCCCGGTCCCGGCACGGAACTCACCGGAGCCCCGCTCATCCCTGTCCCGGTGCCCCGACGACCGCCCGCGATCTCCCTCGAACGTCCGCCCGCCGCGCGGCCCACGGTCGTCCCGAGCCTCACGGCCCTCACGGCCCTCACGGCTGAACGGACGCGGTCCCGCGCCACGCCGATCGTCACGCCCGAACGAACGCCCATCGCGATCGTCCCGGCCGTACGGCCGATCGTCACGCCGGTACGGGGGACGCTCGCCGAAGCCGCCCCGGTCGTCACGATCCGGCCGGCCTTCACGGCCTTCGCGGCCTTCACGGTTGAAGGGGGGACGCGATTCCCCGCCCCGGCGATCGTCGCGCTCGAAAGAGCGGCCGCCGCGTCCCGGACGATCATCGCGGTCGAACGGACGAGGACCCCGGTCGCCACGGCCGGAGAAGCGATCTCCTCCACCGCCCTGGCTCCCTCGGTCGAACGAACGGCTCTCACGGCCGTACCGATCGTCTCTGCCCGACGGGCGGCCGCCACCGGCGAAACCACGGTCGTCGCGGCCGTAGCGGCGCTCACCGGAAGCCCCGCGGTCATCGCGGTACGACGGACGGCTGTCACGGTCACCACGTTCATCGCGGTTGTACGGACGCCGACCCTCGCCCTCGCCGCGTCCCTCACGGCTGAACGGGCGTGGGCCCGAGGCGCCTCTGCGGTCGTCTCTCTGGAAGGGCCTGCCGCCGCGCTCACCCCGGTCGGACTGGTAGGGCCTGCCGCCGCGATCATCAGAACGGTGGTAACCACCGCGGTCATCGGAGCGGTTGGGCCGCCCGCCACGGTCGTCACGTTGGGGCCGCCCGTAGCCGTCCCCCTGGCCGCCTTCCCGCCGGTCCCCGTAACGCGACTCGGGACGGCCTCCTTCACGATAGGGACGGTCCTCCCGCGAGCCGTACGAACCACGGCCGGAGCCGCGATCACGGTCATCACGGTTATAGGGACGTTCGCCGCCGTAACCACCGCGCTCGCCGCGCTCGGAGGGACGGCCGTCGCGATCAGAGAAACGGCCGGGACGGTCCCCACCGCTGTCTCGGCCGAACCCCCGGCCTCCGCGGCCCTCACGGTCGAACGGCCGATCGCCGCCCCCCTCGCGCTGGAACGGGCGACCTCCCCGAGAGTCACGGTCGCGGGACCCGTAGGAGCCGGCCGGACGCCCCTCGCGGCGCTCACCGTAGCGCGGACCGTCCCCTGGACGTCCTTCCCGGCGCGGTCCACCGCGGTCACGCTCGAACGAGCGGCCGTCCCTGCCTCGCTCGGAGCGGTCGCCACGGAACCCGCCAGAGCGCTCGCCCGAGCGGTATCCGCCGTCGTCGGGACGGCCCGAGTCCTCACGTCCGTTGTCTCTGTTCACTTCTGTCCTTAGTCATTCGCAGACCACGTGCATCATGATCGCGTTCGTCCATCGCGCCGCCGACCGTGTGGAGAGGGGACGGTCCGTCCGGCCGCGAGCCACAGGCCCGTTCGCGCTCTGTCGCTGCTCGCCCTCGGCGCCTTACGCGACGATGGCCACCCGCCATGGGGTGGCCAGCACCACCAGCCTAGCAAGCCACCCAAGCCCACCGGTCCTCCGCGCAAAGTTCTCTCTACGCGCCTGTCCTTTCCCTGCGGCCCGCCACGTCCCCGAGAACCCCGTCCGCCGCTGAAGGTTCATGCCACACAGAAACCCGGGTTGCTCCAGGCGGCTGACGACACCCTGCAAACGCAACCCACGACTCGGTACAGGAGACGAGAGACCCGCATACGAAAGGCGCCTATAACGCAGGAAGGCCACCCGAAACCTCGGGTGGCCCTCCTGCATAACAAAGATTGTCCGGCGGTGTCCTACTCTCCCACACCGTCCCCGGTGCAGTACCATCGGCGCTGGAAAGCTTA